>NZ_CP083760.1:0-653217 GCF_020149915.1 Candidatus Sulfidibacterium hydrothermale | reverse complement strand
ACCGGCTGACCCGTTTTTTTGGAAAGATGTAAAAAAATCATCAAATCGTTTTTCTCAAAAAAAACTGTAATTTTACACCAAACCTTTAAAACCCTACATGGTATGATTTCTTCAAACATGGATTTAATTGAAAAAGCCCGGCTGTCGATCAAAGGCAGATGGGGATTGGCTATTGGTGCCTTTTTGGTCGTCACCATTATTCAGGGCGGTCTGCAATCTATCGGCAAAGATGCCGGCAACCTGTCAGGACTTATTCCTTATTTAGCCGCTTTGGCTGTTGGCGGCCCTTTTTCACTGGGAACCAGTATTTTTTCACTGTCATTCGTACGAGACCGGGAACCACGCTTTGAAGAAGTATTCGAAGGGTTCAAAGACTTTAAACGTTCTCTGGTTACCTATCTTTTACTTATACTCATTGTTTTTGCCTGGTCACTGCTTTTGATCATTCCGGGAATTATTGCCGCCATTTCCTACTCCATGACCTTTTATGTTCTGGCTGATGATCCGAACATTAAACCGACAGATGCTTTGGATAAAAGCAAACAAATGATGAAAGGCTACAAGTGGAAATATTTCGGGCTGCTGATGTTATTTTTCCTCGGTGCCATTTTATGTTTGCTCACATTGGGCATTGGTTTCCTTTGGTTTATTCCGTGGGTAAATGTTACGGAAGCCCATTTTTACGAAGAAATAAAAGACAATCCGGCGGTTACGATTCAAACCGTATAATTCCGGAATTTTATCCGAGCCGCTTCAGCATATTGATCTCTTTCTGTGTCAGAAACCGCCATTTTCCGCGGGGCAAATCTTTTTTGGTCAGACCGGCCAGAAAAACCCGGTCGAGTTTAATGACCTGATAACCGAGATGTTCAAAAATACGACGGACAATACGGTTTTTACCCGAATGTAATTCAATACCAATCTGTTTTTTGTCGTCGGCACCGGCCACGTAAGCAATACTATCGGGAATAATCTTTCCATCTTCCAGCTCCAATCCTTCGGCAATCCGGAGCATATCATTTTTGGTCAGGTTTTTATCCAGGTAAACGTGATAGATTTTTTTGACATTATGTTTGGGATGCATCAGTTTTTTAGCCAACTCTCCATCGTTGGTAAAAAGCAAAAGCCCCATCGTGTTCCGGTCGAGACGTCCTACCGGATAAATCCGTTCGGGACAAGCCTTTTCTACCAGGTGCATCACCGTACGGCGATTAAAAGGATCATCGGAGGTGGTCAGATAACCTTTCGGTTTGTTCAATAAGAGGTAACGATGTTTTTCTTCGCGGAGCGTTTCACCGCCAAATTCCACCTTATCGCCGGGCAGCACTTTGGTTCCCAAACGGGTTACCACTTTTCCGTTAATTTTTACGGCACCGCTTTCAATAAGTTGATCAGCAGCCCGCCGCGAAGCCACACCGGCATTGGCCAGATATTTATTCAAACGGATTCCTTCCGTTGTTTTTTCCGCCGCCGGAAAGTTCTTTTTCGACACTTTGCGAAAAGTTCTTTTTTTTGATGGTCCGGTTTGTTTTTCTTTGGAATACCGTTCTTTACGTTTTTTCATAACCTTCTTAAAATGAGCCTGCAAAATTAGTCATTTTTAACGACGTAAGACACAAAATCATGCCATCCGGCTTGATAATTCCGGCGGAATTCAGTATATTTACCTGATTTTTTACCGGTTTACCCATGAATAAAGAATTCATTACACTGGCTACTCTTACTTACATGCGGGCCCAGTTGCTTTGTGCCAGGCTGGAAGAAGAAAAAATTGCCTGTTTCATGACCCATGTAAACCGGATAAAAGAGGGCCCCGGCGGTGTGGAAATCATCATCCGCTCCAAAGATGCCGCAAAAGCATTTTCCATTCGGGATGATTTTCTGAAAGCCTACGGCAGTGAAAAACAACCGGCCATCAATTTCATGCGCATCGCCCGGCGCATCCTGGTTCCTTTTGATTTTACTCTCCACGCAGAGAACGCTGCATTTTACGCGCTGAAAATTGCCGCCAAAATGAAAGCAGACATCCAGCTTTTGCACGTTTATTTCGATCCCGGAATCATTCCTTTTTCACAATTTGAAAGTTTCAGTCTCCCTTTGTTTCCTGATGATACCGAAAAAGAGATGGAAAAAGAAACCGCAGAAAAGCTGGAGGCTTTCTCTCAAAAGTTGCAAAAGATTTTAAAACAACACCATGTAAAAGGAGTCAACGTTTTTTACGATTTGGTAAAAGGCAGCACCGTCAGTAATATTTTGTCGTATATCAAAATTTACAAACCGGGGGTTGTCATCATGGGCACCCGCGGCAGCGAACTGGAAAGATTTCGTTCATTTGGCAGTGTAACGGCCAAAATCATGAAAAAAGCTGCCGTCCCCGTTCTGGCCGTCCCCAAAGATTACCGATCGGATGATTTAAAACCGCCCCAAAAAGTTTTATACGCTACCGATTTGGATTCTTCAGACTACTGGGCACTCAGCAAGCTGAGTACTTTTGTCAAACCTTTCGGGGCAAAAATTTTCTGTCTTCATGTTTCGGAAGAGATTGAAAAATCAGAAGAGGTTTATCTGCACAAACTCAAAAAATTCCTGCAGGAAACCTTACACGTGGAAAAACTGGAATGTGGTTTACTCGAATGTCTTGACCCCCAACTCGGGCTGGAAGATTTCATTAAAGAAAAAAAGATTGATTTAGTGGTAATGACTACCCGTCAACGTAACCTAATCACCCGTTTTTACACACCGGGAGTCACGCAAAAATTTCTTTTTCAGACTTCTATTCCGCTCATGGTATTCCATGCGCTGCAATAAACGGGAGGCTTTTTCACGGTTTAAGAGACAAATCCAACAAAAAATCTTCTTTTTCATTCTTCATTTCCCTGAAATTTAGTTCTTTTGCAAATTCATTTAAAAGGATGTATTGTGAAAAGAACAGAAATTAAATATCTGCTGGAACGCACTGATTTTGGAGAGATTGTAAACGTTAAAGGCTGGGTTCGCACCAAAAGGGCCAGTAAAAATGTAGCCTTTATTGCCCTGAACGACGGCTCCACCATTAAAAATGTTCAAATTGTGGTGGAAGTAAATGATGTTTTTGAAAAAATCCTGGAAAGAATTCACACCGGAGCAGCTCTTTCTGTGGACGGCGTACTGGCCGAATCATTAGGAAGCGGGCAAAAAGTGGAAATTCAGGCAAAAGAAATCACCGTTTTAGGGGAAGCTGACCCTAACGAATATCCGCTACAACCCAAGAAACACAGTCTGGAGTTTCTGCGTGAAAAAGCCCATTTACGTTTTCGTACCAATACTTTCAGCGCCATCGCCCGCATACGGCATGCCATGATTTTTGCCATTCATCAATTTTTTAACGAACGGAATTTTTACAACATCCACACCCCTATTATTACCGGCTCGGATGCTGAAGGAGCCGGTGAAATGTTTCAGGTGACCACCCTTAACCTGGAAAATGTTCCCAAAACCGAAGATGGCAAAGTGGACTACAAAAAAGACTTTTTCGGCAAACCGGCCAACCTTACCGTTTCCGGTCAGCTCGAAGGAGAACTGGCTGCACTGGCTTTGTCAAAAATCTACACCTTCGGCCCTACTTTCCGGGCTGAAAATTCCAATACCACCCGGCACCTTGCCGAGTTTTGGATGATTGAGCCCGAAATGGCTTTTTACGACCTGGACGACAACATGGACCTGGCAGAAGAAATGCTGAAATATGTCATTCGCTATGCCTTGGATCACTGTATGGACGATTTGCAGTTTTTAAGCAAACGCCAGCAAGAGGAAGAAAAAAACAAAAAACAGAATGAACGTTCAATGGAGCTGATTGAAAAATTGAACTTTATTCTTGCCGAACCTTTTGTCCGGCTCTCCTATACCGAAGCTATCCGGATTTTGATGAACTCGAAACCCAATAAGAAAAAAAGATTTCAGTATGTCATCGAAGCCTGGGGAGCCGATTTGCAATCGGAACACGAACGGTATCTCGTAGAAAAACATTTCAAACGTCCGGTAATTTTGACCGACTATCCGGCCGATATCAAGGCTTTTTACATGAAACAAAATGAAGACGGGAAAACCGTCCGCGCCATGGATGTTTTATTCCCTCAGATCGGTGAGATCATCGGAGGCTCTCAACGCGAAGAAGACTACAACAAACTGTATGACCGTATTAAAGCACTGAACATTCCGGAATCTTCGATGTGGTGGTATCTCGAAACAAGAAAATTTGGTTCGGTTCCGCATTCGGGATTCGGATTGGGTTTTGAACGGCTTATTCTGTTTTTAACCGGAATGAGCAACATCCGCGATGTCATTCCTTTCCCACGAACACCACAAAACCTGGAGTTTTAAACCAAAGAATTTTGGTTTACCGTTATTGCTTGGCAAAAAACTTCTTTAGCCGTTTTAACGTATAGTACGAAAGCTTCAGCTTGTACACATCCGGATTGGCATAGTACTGAAACGATGCGGAATCGGCATGTTGCAAGGCATTTACTTCCTGCCGGGTCAACGGATATTGAAACTGAATACTTTTGTATTCTTTTTCGTTCACCCCTGAAATTACCGAAACGGTAGTTGAATCGTTTTTCCTAACTTGGCTTTTTTCCACTTCAGGATGGTGAAAGATTTCTGTTTTCCGGTGACGAACAACAATGGGATAAGCCTGATTATCGGCAATAAGAAAAACGGTATCACTAAGAGGATAGCTGTCTATACTCACATTCAGCCGGTCAAACACCTGATACTGCGTCTCGCCATTGGCCTTAATGATTTTCAAGATATCTTTTTGCAACGAATAAAACGTTGTATAACGTTCTCGTACATACGGAAAAGTAATTCTCATACGAATTCTTTTCTCTTTTTTTACCTGATCATATTGGCTTGTAACAAAATCGACGCTGCTGGTAGCACACCGGGAAAGAAATACCGAAATAGCAACAACCATTAATAAAAGAGGAATATGTTTTCTCATAGGGCCAAGGGTTTTTTACAAAAGAAACAAAAAACAAGCCATAAAACAAACTTTCGAATAAAAAAGTACTACGGGACTGTTCCATCACCGGTAAATCCGGAATACACTAAAAACTTAAATGAAAGTAAATGGTTGGTTTTGATCTGGCTGAAAATAAAAAACCTCCGGAGAAACTTCCGGAGGTTGAAGTGGTACCACCTGGAATTGAACCAGGGACACACGGATTTTCAGTCCGTTGCTCTACCAACTGAGCTATGGTACCGCCTTTTGGAGCGGCAAAAATACGCTTTTTTTTATTTCTCCAAAAAAATTCTTTAAAAAAGTTAAAAAATTTACCCTGCCCATGTTTTGTTTGCACACCGGCCGGTTTAAGTGTATTTTTGCATCAGTTCAAAAAATAGCCTTTGAAACTAATTATCGACATTGGGAATACACGAAGCAAGATTGCTGTTTTTTCTGAAAAACAGATGGAGAGCGTATGGGTTTATACTTCTCTTTCCACAGATATACTGAAGGATATTGTAAAAGACTACCCGGATATTCATGCGGCAATCTTATCTTCCGTAACAACCTATCCCAAAGAAATTGATACTTTTTTATCCCAAAGATTTTACTACCTGAAACTGGATTCACAAACCCCTTTACCGGTTAAGCTTTTATACAAAACGCCACAAACCCTGGGGAAAGACCGCATGGCCATTGCCGCTGCGGCACAGGCTTTTGCTCCCGGGGAAAATGTCCTGGTCATTGATGCCGGTACGACCATCACTTACGATATTGTCAACCATAAAGGAGAGTACCTCGGCGGTGCAATTAGTCCCGGATTACAAATGCGATTAAAAGCACTGCATACTTTTACAGGAAAACTTCCGTTGATAAAACAACTTGTTGCCACGCCTCCCCTTGTGGGAAATGACACAAATACTTCTATTGCTTCAGGGGTTTTAAACGGAATAACTGCTGAAATGGAAGGGATGATTCGGGCTTATGCAAAGCGGTTTCCGGGGCTAAAAATTGTGCTGAGTGGCGGCGACGAAAAATATTTTGATAAACGGTTAAAAAATAACATCTTTGCACTCCCCAATTTTGTGTTGCAAGGACTGAAGGAGATATTGGATTTTAATGAAAAAAAAAGTGAGGATAAAGTTTAAAAAGAGCGGGCTGGTTTTGGTTTTGTTACTGTTTTTTACAGGGCTTCATGCCCAAGACATTAACTCTCCGTTTTCAGCCTATGGAATAGGGCAATTGTATGGTGAAAACATCAGTTCACAACTACAGGCTATGGGGGGAATTTCCTACGGCGTAACCGAAAAAAACATTTTGAACATGGCCAACCCGGCCAGTTACGGCGTATTCGATTCGCTTACCTATATTTTCCAAACAGGAATTATCGGAAATGTCAGCACCCTGCAAAACACCCAGGAAAAACAAAGTTCTAACTACGCCACGCTGAGCAACATCAGCATGGGATTTCAGGCTACCCGGTGGTGGCATGTAGCATTCGGAGTAACCCCCTTTAGTAAGGTAGGATACGATACGCGTGTTTCGGCATTGGTCCCTCCTTTTGGCAGCGTATATAACGACCGCTATGGAAAAGGAGGAACTTCGCTGTTGTTTTTCGGAAACGCTTTTAAGGTTACCAAAAACCTGCGACTTGGCGTAAATATCAATTATCTGTTTGGAAATGGCCGGGGATACAACATCATTTATTTCCCCGATTCCATTTATATTTTTGGAACCAAACAGGAAAACTACATCCGGTTAAGTGACTTTTTATTTGACTGGGGTGTACAATATGATATTCATCTTGCCAAAGGCAGAAAATTAACGTTGGGAGCCATCTACCGCAATGGAATTAATGTCCATGCCGTACGGTCGAATACCACTTACACGCTAACGGGTGGCTACGACAACTTTGTTGATTATCCGAGAGATACCATTGACTATTCGCCGGAAGAAAGCGGAAGTGTTTATATCCCGGCCACTTACGGGTTAGGATTTACTTATTCGCAAGGCGATCGATGGCTTGTAGGAATGGACGGAGAATGGCAACAATGGTCAAAATTCCGAAAGTTCGGCGAGGCCGATTCCCTGCAGGATTCCTGGCGGGTAGCGATTGGAGGCGCTTATACTCCCAAACACACCACCATTTCGCCGCTTCGTAAAAGGATGACTTATCGTTTGGGTGCCCGGTTCAACCAAACCTATGTCAGGGTTTACGGATATTCTATCAACGAATTTGCGATTACCGGCGGATTTACATTTCCTTTTAAACATTCCAGAAACAATATTACCTTTGCCATGGAATTAGGAAGTCGGGGTGCTCTGAAAGATCATCTTGTCAAAAAAACATTTTTTAATTTCTCGTTAGGTATAAATATTGTAGAAACTTGGTTTTATAAACGTAAATACAGATAATTAAACTAAACACTTTTAAAAATGAAAGCAAAACTTTTCATCTTCTTTTTGGGATTGGTATTCAGCCTCTCAGCGCTGGCTGGCAATCCGGTAAAAAGCTTTGTGCCACAGAACAACAACGGCCCAAAATACGGCAAAGACAGCATCAAATGTTTAATGAATCTCTCCTTATACACTGAATCGTATCGTCAATGGAGACAAAGTCATTACAAAAACGAAGCCATTAAAGATGCTATCCAGCCCTGGATTTGGGTATTTAACAATTGCCCGCGTTCTACCGAAGCTATTTATGTAGATGGGGATAAAATCATGCGGTGGAGAATCAAACATGCTCCGCAGGATAAAAAGAAAGCGCTGGTCGATACCCTGATGATGCTTTTCGACAAACGAATCAAATATTTTCCCAATAATTACCGCACACACTTGCCTCAGGAAGGATATGTACGCGGCCGGGAAGGAATTGCCCTTTATCAGGTATCTCCCGAATCATTTGAAAAAGCCTACTACATCCTTAAAAAATCTGTAGATCTGGACAAAGACAGAACTACTGCTGCTGTATTGGCTTATTATTTCCGGGATGTAGCCCGTATGGTACAGGCCGGAAAATTGGACACCCTGGCGTTAATTAATGCCTACGACACCATTACCGGCTATATTGATGCCAATATCGCCCGCTACAAAGCACAAAACAACATGCGCCGTGCTACCGAATACAAAAACGTAAAAGGATACATCGAAATGACTTTCGAACCTTTTGCCAATTGTGGTGACCTTGCACGTGTTTTCAGCAAAAAATATGATCAGAACCCCAACGATTCTGTCCTGCTGAAGAAAATTGTCGGTTTACTGGACAGCAAACATTGCTATAACGAACCGTTATACTTTAAAGCGCTGGTCAGCCTCTATAAAATAGAGCCTAATCCTAACTCCGCTTTCCTGATTGGTAAAATGTTACTGCAAAAGAAAGAATACGATCAAGCGCTGGAATACCTGAAGAAAAGTACTACCATGAAAGATACTGCCGATTTGGTAGATGATTATCTGCTCATGGCACAAACCTATCTGACAAAGAACGATTACCCGATGGCTCGTGAAATGGCCCGTAAGGTTATTCGCTTGCAGCCAAATAATGGTAAAGCTTACGAATTCATTGGCGACCTGTATGCAGCCAGTGCCGAAAAATGCGGCAAAAATGCTTTGACTAAAAAAGTAGCTTTCTGGGCTGCCGTGGATATGTTCCGCAAAGCCAAACAGGTAGATCCGACCATGACCGATGCCATGAATCATAAGATTTCCATCTACAAAAAATATTTCCCCACCAAAGAAACGATGTTCTTCTACAACATCAAACCGGGAGATAAATACAAAGTTGGCTGCTGGATTAACGTAACCACTATAGCACGGCCTTCCAACTAAACAGGCCGGCATAAAAAATATGATACGGAATTTATTTAAAAGCGTCGCTGTTGTTTTGGCAATGGGGACGCTTTTTTCTTGTGAAAACAACATTAAAGTCGTTCAGCAAATCAGTGCTTTAGACACCTTAGCCGAATTGACAGCTACTCATATTCACTACATTCGAACAGATTCCGGGAGAAAACAATTGGTTTTAACCAGTCCGCTGTTATTAAAATACGGAGGCGACAAACCTTACACCGAATTTCCAAAAGGTTTCAACGTAATCTTTTATGACACCTCCGGACAAGCAATTTCCAGTATCCGTGCAGGTTTTGGTATTCGTTACGACAAAAAAGGGTTGCTTATTTCCAAAGATAGTGTTGTAGTTAAAAACCTGAAAACACACGAACAACTTAACACCAACAAACTGATTTGGAACGAGCGAAAACACATTATTTATGCCCCGGGTTTTCTGAAGATCACCAGTCCTGACCGTATCATTTACGGCGATAGTATGAAAGCCAGTGAAAAATTCACCCAACGAACCATTTACGGTATTCGCGGTACTGTTGATGTTTCGGAAGACACCACTGGTTTTTAAAGATAAAAATCCGTTTTTAACAAGATGTCTGATAAAAACGGATAATACCTACTTTTGCAGATGAAAAAGATTTTATGGTAAAAAAGCTGCTGTTTTGAGTACGATCTGGATTATTATAGCCCTATCATTGTTGTTGTCTGCATTCTTTTCCGGAATGGAAATCGCTTTTGTCAGCTCCAGTCGTTTAAAACACGAACTCGATCTGAAGCGCAACATTCTGCCAGCCCGGATTCTTGCTCCGTTTTACCATCATCCGTCAAAATTTATCGGGGCTTTACTGCTGGGGAATAACATGGCGCTGGTTGTTTATGGCATCGCCATGGCTTTGGTACTCGAACCGGCCATTAAAAACATTTTACCCCCTTCGATGCATTCGGAGTTTTATATTCTTTTTCTGCAAACCATTTTGGCCACACTGCTCATTCTGATTGTTTCAGAGTTTCTGCCCAAAGTTTTTTTTCGCATCCGTCCCAATGCCATTTTAAAAACCTTTGCCATCCCCGTATGGATTTTCTATTATCTGTTTTACCCTTTAATTTTCTTGTATATCGGCATTTCGGAATGGATCATACGGCTTTTCTTAAGGGTGGATGTTTCTTCGCAGAAATACACTTTTAGCGCCATTGATCTGGACGAATACGTTCAGGAACTGCAACAGGAAAAACCGGAAGATCAAACCTTTGTTCAGGAAATACAAATGATGCAGAACGCCATTGAGTTTAAGAACATCAAATTGCGTGACTGCATGATTCCGCGAACCGAAATCGTTGCCGCTGACATTGACGAAGAAATAGCCACTCTACGTCGGCTTTTTACCGAGTCAGGACACTCAAAAATCATGATCTACAAAGAAACCATTGATAATCTTTTAGGTTATGTACACGCCTACGATATGTTCAAATTTCCAAAAAACATATCGCAGGTAATGCGGCCGGTAGAAATTTTTCCGGAAACGATGGCTGCCAGCACCGTTTTAAACCTTTTCATTAAAAAGCATAAAAGTGTTGCGGTTGTCGTGGATGAGTTTGGGGGAACCTCCGGCATTGTCACCATGGAAGATATCATTGAAGAGATTTTTGGTGAGATTGAAGATGAATACGACAAAGACGAGGTGGTGGAAAAACAACTTTCCGAAAATGAATACCAGTTTTCGGCACGGCTCGAAGTAGATTATCTGAATGAAAAATATCAGCTTAACCTGCCGGAATCAGAAGAATATGAAACGCTGGCAGGTCTCATCTTACACTACTCCGAAAGTATTCCACCGGTTCATGAAGTAGTGGAAATTCCCCCGTTTTCGTTTAAGATTCTAAAAGCTTCCGGTAACCGGTTAGAAGAAATACTCATGAAAAAACACGCTTAAATCGACTTTCATCAAACCGTAAAAACTCAATTTTAGGTAAACAAATGATTAACAAAATCAAAATTCGTTATACCTCTTTTATATATCATATCAATTTGTACATTTGCAGCTCAAAATTTATTAAACAAAATTAGAAGATGGCAGCTATAGGAAGTATTAGGAAACATTCCACTCTTTTGGTGATTGTAATTGGCGGTGCTCTGGCCGCTTTTATTCTGGGTGACTTCATGAAAAGAAGAAACCGCAGAGAAGTAAATGCCGGAAAAGTAAACGGTGTGGAAATTACCATCATGGATTTCAATAAAAAACTGGACCAGAACATTGCAAATGCCAAACAGCAACAACATACCAAAAGCCTGAGTACCAACGAAACTTTTCGTCTGCGTGAACAAACCTGGGAACAGCTTGTCAGACAGATTTTAATGGATCAACAATACAAAGACCTGGGCATTCAGGTGGGTACCGACGAAATGTTTAACCTAATTCAGGGTCCCAATCCTCATCCGCTGATCAAACGTTACTTTACCAATCCAAAAACCGGACGTTACGACAGAAGTTTGGTCATTCAATACCTGCAACATTTTAACCAATTACCCGAAAATGCCCAACAGCAATGGTTAATGCTTGAAGATTACATTCGTGCTGACCAAATGCAGAAAAAATACGACGCCCTTATTGCACAAGGCTATTATATTCCTAAAGCCATCGCCCAACGGATGTATGATAACCAAAACACACGGGCTGACATCGAATATATCGCTGCCCGATATTCTAATGTGCCTGAAAGCAAAATTAAAGTTACGGAAGCCGATTACGAAAAATATTACGAAGAACACAAAAACGAATTCAAACAGAAAAAAGGCTGTGCCATTGAGTATGTTTCTTTTAATGTGTTACCATCGGCTGCCGATATTGCCAAGGCACGTAAAGAAGCTATCCTTACGGCTGAAGATTTCAAAAAAACCGATAATCCTTTACAGTTTGCCAAAGCCAACTCCGACCATATTTATGACACATCCTGGCTGAAAGAAGGCGTTCTTCCGGCTCCTATTGATTCGGTGGTATTTCATGCTAAACCGGGAACCGTTGCCGGTCCGGTAAAAATTGGCAACACCTTTGTTATGGCCCGTTTACTGGCTGTAGCTGTCCGGCCTGATTCTATGAAAGCCGAACATATTCTCATCGCTTACAAAGGAGCCTTCCGTACCGATCCGTCGGTAACCCGCACCAAAGAAGAAGCCAAAAAACTGGCCGACAGCCTGTATCGTGTTTTAAAACGGAATCCGGCTAAATTTAAAACATTGGCTGATAAATTTTCCAATGACGGATCTGTAGTGCAAAATCATGGCGATCTGGGTTGGTTTATGGATGGAAGAATGGTTCCGGCATTTAACGAAGCGGTGGTAAAAACCAAAGTGGGACATTTCACGGTTGCCGAATCGCAATTCGGATTCCATGTTATCAAAGTAACCGGCAAAAAAGACTTTAACAAAAAAGTAAAAGTGGCTGTGGTAGCACAGGATATCATCCCGAGCAACGCCACTTATCAAAACGTATTTGCCAAAGCCAGTAAAATTGCTTCGGAAGCACACGATCAAAAAGCTTTTGAAGCAGTGGCCAAAAAAGAGCATTTGCAAGTACATGTTATGCCACGGATGTACGAAAACACTTACTACATTCCCGGACTGGAAAACGCCCGCAGCATTGTACGCTGGGCTTTCAAAAGCAGTACCGATGTAGGAACTGTTTCCAATGTATTCGATCTGGAAGGACAATACGCCGTAGCAGTGGTAACCAAAAGATATGAAGCCGGTATTCCTTCGCTCGACGAAGTAAAAGACCGCATTAAACCGTTTGTGATCAACCAGGTGAAAGGAAAATACCTGGCCAAAGAAATGGAAAAATATCACGGCAATTTAGATAAGCTGGCTGCTGCTTTCAAAACCAAAAAACAGTCGATGGACAACCTGACTTTCAATTCGCGTAACATTGTCGGATTTGGAATGGAAGACAAAGTTATCGGGACAGTATTTGGCATGAAAGACAAAACCGTAAGCCAGCCCATCGTAGGAAATGCAGCTACTTTTGTTGTTAGCCTGGATGCCTTGCGCAAAGCCGGTCAGTTACATAACTACAAAGCCTTTATCAGCCCTTACCTGAACGAATTCAAACAAAGGGTTGCTCAGGATTATCCGTACATCGCCATCAAAGATGCTGCCGATATTCAGGATAACCGCATTACTTTCTATTAAAATCAATGGAAAAAACAGATAATAAAAAAAGCCGGGGAAATCCCGGCTTTTTTTATTTTGCGCCGTTCTTCACGGCGATAATCTCTGCAGCAATACTCACCGCTATTTCAGCCGGCGTTTCGCTGTTGATTGGAAATCCGATGGGCGCATGAACTTTCGACAACTGCTCATCCGTAAAACCTTTCTTTTTCAGATTTCCGAAAATGGTTTCTATCTTTTTTGCACTTCCCATTAATCCCAGATATTTCAGGTCTTTCCCCAGCATCTGTTCCAATACCTGTTCATCACTTTTGTGAGCAAAAGTAACAATGACCACATACACATTAAAACCTTCCGGTACCAAACCGGTTACTTCAGTATAGCGGACAACCTGTTTTTCATGGGCAAAACGGTTCTCTTCAAAGGTATTGAGCCCGTTCCGGTTATCAAATAAGACAATCTTAAAATCGAGATGACTAAATATTTTTGACAAAGCCAGTCCTACATGGCCGCCGCCAAAAATGTACAACGTATCGGGCATCCCGAGTTGTTGCTTATATTCCCATCGACTTTCTGAAAGAATCTGGCTTTCTGTCGGAACCGTCAATTCTTCTCCTTTCCGAAAAGCAATTCCTTTTTCTGTCAGGGCCATCACTCCTTTCTCTTCCTTTTCAACAGCATCCAGAATTTGCCGGACCACGGCAAGCTCTTGCTGGGTTAATGGGATAAAGGCTATCGTTTGCCCGCCGGAGCAGATCATTCCGGAACGATTGTCTTTGGCCTCCGGATCATGATCCTGAAATACAATGAAAGGAGCCGGAAGATCCGGTTGTTTTAAAAGACGCCGGGCTTGTTCCGAAAGCCGGTGTTCCATTACACCGCCTCCAATAGAACCGGTAAAAGTCCCGTCAGAAGCTACGGCCATTTTAAAACCCTGTTTTCCCGGACTGCTGCCATCACGACCGATAACCGTCATCAGCATCACCTTTTGCCCCTGCAAAAGATGGGAATGAATAAATGAGAAGATGGATTGCATAAGATCGGAAATATTCCGTTTATGATTTTTTATTTTCGTACAAACCCAATAATACCTTTTCAGGAGTTATCGGCGCATCAAAACCATCAAACCCCGAATTAAAGGTCCGGATGGCATTGCGGATAGCAAAGTAAGCCCCCAGGCCATACATAAACGGCGGCTCACCCACTGCTTTCGATTTCAGAATGGCATGCTTAGGCCCGGTTGTTTTTAAGGGTTTCACCACAAAAGTTTCCGGAAGCGAGTAAATATCAGGCACCTTGTAGGTAGAAAGCGTGTTCGATAACAACCGTCCGGTTTGATCATAAACAATTTCTTCCATGGTTACATATCCGATTCCCTGTATCACAGCGCCTTCCACCTGACCGGTATCAATAATCAGGTTCATGCTTTCACCAAAGTCATGAATAATCTGCACATCATCCAGCTTATAAGTTCCACGTAAACAATCCACTGTAGCCGTAACTACGGCTGTTCCGTAGACATGGTAAGCAAACGGATTTCCTTTTTCGGTTTTTTTATCAAAATAAATTTCCGGCGTGGAATAATGACCGGTTTCCGAGAGTTTAATCCGTTGCAAATAAGCTTCTGTAACCAACTGTTCCCAGCGGATTCCGGCATCTTTTCCATCAACAAAAACTTTTTCGTCATGCAGTTCAATAGCAGAAGGCCGGGCTTCTGTCAATCCTGCTGCCACTTTTTTCAATCGCTGGACAATAGCCTTACAAGCCGTAAGCAGAGCCTGACCATTCAAATCGGCTCCCGAGCTGGCTGCTGTAGGCGAAGTATTAGCCACACGCGAAGTGTTTGTACTTTCCACCTTGATCCGTGCCGGATCGATACCAAAAGCCAATGCCGCCACCTGAATCATTTTCGTATTCACCCCCTGCCCCATTTCAATGGCGCCGGTACTTACTCCAACACTACCATCGGTATAAACATGTACCAGCGCACGGGCCTGATTGAGAAAAGTAGCTGTAAAAGAAATTCCAAAAGTGATGGGCATGAGTGCCAGCCCCTTTTTCACAAACGGATGATTCCGATTAAACTCTTTAATTTCTTTTTGTTTTTCTTTCACTTTAAATTCCTGAAAAGCAGCTTTCCATGATTTCCGGGTATTTACCTTTTTGGCTTTTTGTCCGTAGTAAAACAGATCGCCTTCTTTCAGCAGGTTTTTTTCCTGAATGGCAGCTGCCGGAACGCCAAGCTCCTGTGCTGCTTTGGCAATGGCCGACTCCATGACAAACATCCCCTGCGGTCCGCCAAAACCACGAAATGCCGTATTGGGCGGAAGATTTGTCTTACAGCTGTAAAGTGTAGCTTTTACGTCAGGAATAAAATACGAATTGGTCGTATGGAACAACGTACGTTCAGCAATAGCCGGAGAGAGATCATTCACCGCCCCGCCGTTCTGGTAATACATTACTTCATAAGCCAGAATTTTCAAATCTTCCGACAAACCAATTTTAAAATCAGAAGTATACGGATGCCTTTTCCCGGTCATCCGCAAATCATCAGCACGTGAGAGCACCAGTTTTACCGGTTTCTGCAAGTGACTGGAAGCCAGTGCAGCCATACATGCCCAGGGTGTAGCCTGATCTTCTTTTCCGCCAAAAGCACCCCCTAAACGCCTTACATCCACCTGAACCGTATGCATGCCGGTTCCCAAAATTTTTGCAATGGCGCGCTGTACAGCCGTAGGGCTTTGTGTTGATGAATAAACCATGAACCGTCCGCCCTCTTTGGGAATACAATACGCACCCTGCGTTTCAATATACAAATGTTCCTGGCCATTCAAATCGGCACGGCCGCTAAAAACATATTTACATTTATCCCAAACCTTTTCCGGATCGCCCATAGCAAAAGTACGGGGAGGAGCCAGTAACATTCCTTTTTCAGCCGCTTCACGCGGATCGGTCACCACTTCTAAGGGATCATATTCCACATGTATTTTTTTACGTGCTTCACGGGCTATGGCTTCACTTTCTGCCACCACCACAGCAATCGGTTCTCCCTGATAATGCACTTCCGTTTCTGCCAACAGGGTTTCATCCGGGATAATGCCACCAATTTGGTTTTCACCCGGAATATCTTTGTAAGTTAAAACCGCAAAAACGCCCGGTGTTTTTTCCGCTTCGGAAACATCCAGCTTTTTTATTTTGGCATGTCCTACCGTTGCATCAAAAACAGCGGCATAAAGTGTATTTTGCCGGACAGGAATATCATCCAGATAAATTGATTTTCCGGTAACATGTCCTTTCGAATCTATATTTTTCATTTTTTCAATTTTTTTATTTCTTCACCCATAAAACCATTTAGGCCATCAGTTTGGAAAACAACAATTCCGGTGTAAAATCTTCGGGGAACATCCCGGCAAAATGAGTCAGGAAAAGCTGCCGCAACAATAAACTTTTGTAGGCCTTACTTCCACGTACATCGCTAATGGGGGCTATCTCAGAAAGCAAAATTTCCACCGCTTCAAAGATCACATCCACAGAAAGTTCTTTTCCGGTAAGAAAAGTGCTGGTTTTTTCGGCATAAAAAGGCCACGGATAAACGCCACCAGCCGAAAGATGAACTTTGGTCATGATATTTCCCTCTTTTTCGATCAAGATCGCCGAATTTACACTGGCAATATCCAAATGTTGCCGTTTGCTGACTTTCTCAAAATTGAAATGTACATTCCGGGGCAACGAAAACCGGATTTCCGTAATCTTCTCATCCGGTGTTAATACTAACTGTTTATAGCCGGTGTAAAACTTCCGCAACGGCACTTTTCTTTCCGTACCGGTTTTTGCCTGCAACACCAATTCGGCATCCAACGCCAGGAAAAATATGGTTAAATCAGCAATAGGAGAAGCATTAACAATGTTTCCGGCCACCGTCCCCATATTTCGTACAGGTTCTGAAGAAATAAGTTTAAAGTAAGTTTTAATTTGGGGAAAATGCTGCTGCATGATTGTATTTTGCATAATATCACCCGCCGTAACTGCCGCCCCAATACGAATGGTATCGCCTTCGCGTTTTATTTGTTGCAAGTCTTTCTCTTTTTTCAGAAAAAGAAGCGGCCGGGTACGTAAAGCATCCGGTTGTTGTACAAACAGATCCGTACCTCCGCCTACCCATTTTCCTTCTTTTGTTTCCTGCGGTACCGCAGGCTGAATTTCTTTCAGCCGGGAGGCAATATCCCGAAAATATTCCGGAAGAAAAGCTTCTTTGATGAGCCATCCCAACGGGTCTTTTTTGTCTTTTTTTGCCAAAACCGTTGCAATATCTGTGGCCGCCTGTTTGATGGAACGATAGCCGGTACACCGGCAGATGTTACCACTAATGGCATCTACCACTTTTTCCGGAGAAGACTTTTCCGGAGCAAGCGAATGGGCCGTAAGCGACATAATAAAACCGGGGGTACAAAAACCACACTGAGTAGCAGAGTTTTCGATAATCGCCTGCTGTACGGGCGACATTTTTTCTTTTTGCAAACCCTCAATAGTCACAATATGTTTTCCCTGTACATTTCCCAATGGAGTCAGGCAGGAAAGGATACTTTTGTAGCGAACTTCGCCATTTTCAAGAACGCCTTCCAAAACCGTACAAGCACCACAATCGCCTTCACGACAACCGGCTTTAGTCCCCATCAAATGGGCTTTGTAACGGATAAAGTCAAGCAAAAGACTTCCCGCGGGTTCTTCCGTTTGAATCAACTTATCATTTAAAATGAACGTAATCATTGCATAAGATCTTTAAAGTATAACCGACAAAGGTAAATAATAATCCTATTTTCTTTTTTTACCGGTTCACAACTCAGAAAAAACAACTATTTCTACAACGAAAAATAGTGATTCATTCGTATAGGAACAACTATTTAGCACCCTTTTGTTTTATTCGTCCGGTAACATACCGCCACTCGTTTCCACAATATTTGCACGAATCGGCTTTCTCCTTTTGGCCCTATCCTTTTGCTTTGCAAAAAAAGATTGTATATTTGAAAGCGTAAATACGACGTATCACCCTGTTTTTAAAAAAAATACGAAAAATGAAAATTTTAAAACGCATTCTTTTGGCTTTGCTGGTCATCATTGTGGTTATTGCCGCCGTTATTTATTTTTGGATGCGCAGCACAGCTCCCGACTATTCCGGAAAATTACATCTTAGCGGATTACAGAAAAAAACCGTAGTTACTTATGATGCGTATGGGGTTCCTCATATTCAGGCACAAAATGCGCATGATGCTTATTATGCTTTCGGATTTGTTCATGCCCAGGACCGTTTGTTCCAGATGGTGATGATCCGGCGGGTTGTTCAAGGACGACTGGCCGAAATCCTTGGGAAAAACATGGTGAAAACAGATGAATATCTCCGGGTTTTATCCCTAAATCAAATAGCCAAAAGAAGTGCCGAACGTTTTATGAAAGAAGCCGACGAACCGGTAAAACAGGAAGTGGAAGATTATGTTGACGGCATCAATGCATTTATCAAAAACGGCCATCTACCCATTGAATTTACCCTGATGGGATTCAAACCGGAACCTTTTACGGTTCAGGATGTATTTGGCATTGTTACATACATCTCGCTGACGTTTACCTGTGCCCTGCACGAAGATCCGCTTTATTACCGGATTTACGAAAAATACGGCAATGCTTACTTGAAAGACTTGGATGCCGATTCAACAACCGTTTCCGGAAACGGAAATGCTTCTAAAAATGCTATTTTGGCTGACCTTCTTGAAAAAGTTAAAGGAATTCAAAGTCTGGTTCCCATTCCCATCTGGGAAGGCTCCAACAACTGGGTAATCAGTAAAGAGCACTCCAAATCGGGCAAAGTACTGCTGGCCAACGACACGCATATCAAATATTCACAACCTTCGGTGTGGTACGAAGCCGACATCCGCTATCCGGGATTCCATATTTACGGATATCATCTGGCCGGTGTCCCGTTTGCTTTGGTTGGCCATACTGACCATTACGCCTGGGGACTTACCATTTTCCCGTTTGACAACATGGATTTGTATGCCGAGCAACAAAATCCGGATAATCCGAATCAATACAGACACGACTCATCCTGGCTGAATTATACCACAAAAAAGGAAATAATTAAAGTAAAAGGCGGAAAAGATGTGCCGTTTACCATCCGTTATACTATTCACGGACCGCTACTCAATTCGGTCATGTCCGGTATTACTCTGAAAAAGAATGTTCCGGTGAGCTTGTGGTGGGCTCCCATGCACCTGAAAACCACTTCTATGGAGGCATTATATCAAATTAATCATGCTTCTGATCTGGAGAGTTTCCAAAAGGGAGTTTCTCTGATTGACATCGTGGGATTAAATGTGGTTTATGGCGACACGGACGACAATATTGCCTGGTGGGGTGCCGGGCGGATTCCTGTTCACCCCGCCGGAATTAACCCACGGCTGATTCTCAACGGGGCTTCCGGCAAAGCCGATATTACCGGATTTTATCCGTTTGACAAAAACCCGCAGTCAGTCAATCCGCCCGACGGCATTCTGAATACCTCCAACAATGCACCGCCTCCGGTGGATGGCATTGTTTATCCCGGATATTATTTTCACGGCTACCGGGCAGCAAGAGTAAAAAAACTGTTGCTGTCGAAACCCAAATGGAGCCTGAAAGAGATGGAAAAAATACAGCTCGATGTACATTCTGACCGCGACCTGAGATTAACCAATCTGATCTTGAATAACCTGGGAAACTATAAAGGGGATCCGAAAATTGTTTCTGCGCTGCAAAACTGGGACGGCAATTATGATACGGCTAGCACCGGTGCTGTTATTTATACCCAGTTGTTGTATTTTGTTTTACGCGATGCCATGCAGGATGAAGTGGGAACAAAAGATTTCAGGAAACTGATGGAAAGTTATATGTTCCGGGGTTCGATTGAGCATCTGCTGACAGATAAAAACTCGGTTTGGTGGGATAACGTAAACACCAAAGCCAAAGAAACCCGTTCCGACATTTTTATTAAAGCTTTTTCAGAAACATCTGTTGCACTTAAGCAAAATATGGGAACAGACATGAAAACCTGGAAATGGGGGCGGGTTCATCAGCTAACCAACGAGCATCTTATCGGGAAAAAGAAACCTTTTGATAAATATTTTAACGTAGGACCTTTCCCCATGTCAGGAGCTAATGAGGTAATTGACAAAGAAAGTTTTGTTTATAACGAGCATGGCGTTTATCCTGTTCTTGCAGGACCGGCATTACGTTTCTTAATTGATTTTGCCGATGTGGATCACGCCCTTTCGGTGATTCCCACCGGGCAATCGGGCAATGTGTTCAGTCCGCATTACGCCGACCAGGCCCACTTGTTTGTCAACGGAAAATACCGCACACAGATTACGTTGCTGAAAGAAATAAAAAAAGGGGAAATGCTGACCCTGCTGCCGGAAAAAACAAAAAATTAGGCCTGTTTTGTGCATTACCCGGCGGATTCCTTATTTTTGTTAAAAATAAACCGGATGGAACAAGTGAGAAGCAGAACAGCCGATTTTTTAAAGGGAGTAGCCATCATTGCCATGGTGCAGCTCGTTTTAGTGGAATATTTTGCCCGGCCGGAAATTTTAAACGGCCTGACAGGAAAGATCTCACTTTTCATTGGCGGACCTCCCGTAGCCCCGCTGTTTTTAACCGTAATGGGATATTATATCGCCCATCAGCAACATTCCATACGGTATCATGTTATACGCGGAATAAAACTTATTTTTCTCGGTATCTTTCTTAACGTTGCCCGTAATGCTTACCTGTTGTATGAAATTGCCAGCGGCAAAGTAACACAGGATATTTGGCACATTATTTTTGGTACTGATATTTTAATTCTGGCCGGAATCAGCCTGATTGTAATGGCTTTTCTTGTCAAGCTGTTGCGTGGGCATGTGTTGGCTTATCTCACGCTGATTATCGTGTTTTTGTTGCTGCAATACATTATTCCACCGGTCGAAAAAGCCCATCCGCAATCGATTATTCTGCCATTTTTCTACGGTAAATATCCGCAAGCCCAGTTTCCGTTCATTCCCTGGTTTGCTTATGTATTGGCAGGTTATACTTTTTATCTTTTCAAGCAGTTTTTCGTTTCCGATCAGTTTAAGCACAACAAAACCGTGAACATGGTTTTGGCCATACTTTCCGGTATTCTGCTTCTCATCAGTTTACCTTTCGGATATAGCGTTTCCATCCGGCACATGCTGTTTTACCACCACGGGATTCTGTTTTTTCTGTTTTGCGTAAACTTCCTGTTTTGGTGGTTATTAAGTGCCAAAGCACTGGTGGACCGATTTCAAAATAAAATTACCGGATACCTTGAATTTTTGGGAAGAAATGTCACCGCTTTTTATGTTCTTTTCATGATCATTGCCGGAAATATGGGCGTATTTTACCAGAAAAAAGAAAACTACCTGATGCTGATTATCTTTTTTGTTTTGCTGATGGTAGTAACCAGTTTGCTGGTACGGGTCTGGGAACGCATCAGATCCTGATATTTTCCAAGAGCGTTTTATCCTAAATTTTTCCGGGAAAGGCCCAAAGAAATAAACGAAAAATTGTAATTTTGCCGCACTCTTTTCAAAAAGCGTTCTCTCCGTAGCTCAGTTGGTAGAGCAGCTGACTCTTAATCAGCGGGTCCAGAGTTCGAGTCTCTGCGGGGAGACTTTTAAGGCCTTGTAAAGGAACTTCCTTTGCAGGGCTTTTTTTATGCCAAAACTTTGGATGGGAGATGGAGGATGTTTGGATGTTCGATGGACGATGTGGAGATTTTTGATGTTTTATTTTTAGTGGGAAAAAGGGGCATTGGGAAAGGATGAATGATGAGTGTAGAATGATGTACCGATGAATAGGAAAAAGTCATTGGTCATTAGTAATTGGTTTATTTTCAGTGTTTTAGTTGTGTTTTTGCTGCCATCCTGAACGAAGTAAAGGATCTCAAAAAATAATCACGGTAATTAAAATAGATTCTTCGCTACGCTCAGAAAGACAAAACAGTTGTTGGTTAGAGTTTAGGATTTTTTGCGATTTGCTTTTTTGTTTTTTGGGATTTCAATCTTGGTCATTAGTCATTGCCATTGGGAATGGATAAATAATAATTGACAAGTGCTTACGGTTGATTATCAATATTTTACCGTGTTTCTGCTGTCATCCTGTCCGTAGGACTCCTATGAAGAACGAAGTGAAGGGTCTCAAAAATAATTACAGTTGTTAAAAGAGATGTTTCACTGCGTTCAACATGACAAAACAGTTGGCTTTTGGAGTTGTCATTTGCTTTTTTGTTTTTCGTGATTTCCCATTTTAGGCATTTAAAGTACTTAAAGTTTAAAGTGTGAAATACTTAAAGTTAGCCAGGTATTTATCTCGTGTTTATAACTAATCCCGAAGGGATTAAACCGGAATAACCCTGTACGACGTGCAGGGAAATAAGCACAAGAAAACCACAACCCCAAAGGGGTTGAACACTGGCCTCTGAATAAATTCAGCGTCAATGGTAATTAGTCGTCCCTCCGGGACTCCATTACACTACATCTTCAGTGATAATTCATCGTCCGAGCAGACGCCCAAACGATGAAGGAGACCATTAAACGAGATGCTTCGCGTTGCTCAGCAGAACATACCGGTTGGTTTTTGGGGAATTTCCCATTTTAGGCACTTTAAACTTTAAGCATTTCAAACTTTTGTCCTTGGAAAAGATGAAGGATAAGTAAGGAACGGATTGATTATTAGATGATTTAGGTTTACTTTTTGACATCCTGTCTGTAGTCATGAAGTGATGTCTTGACAGAATCCGGTGGAGAACGGAGCGAAGGATCTAAAATTTCAATACGATTTTTCACTCTCCTTCCAGAGGCCTACACATGCCACTTACCGGAGCAGCTTTTCCACCTTTTGTTTTAATAAAAAAAGTTTTGCTTGATCAAAACCAATATCGACAAAAGCTATTTTTCCTTGTTTGTCAATGACATACATCGAAGGATAACCGTTGATTTTGTATTGCCGGTCAACAGATGGCCGGGTCAAAATAATCGGATAACTGATGTTCCTCCGGCCGATAAAGTTTTTCAGGTTTGCCAAACTGGCCGGACGGTTATCTACCGAATTCAATCCGAAAATTAACAGGCCTTTATCTTTTAGTTCGGCGTAAAGTTTCGACAACTCCGGAATAGCTCTTACGCAAGGCGGGCAATGCGTGTACCAAAAATCAACAATAATTACTTTTTTTCCGATATAGTCTTTTAACTGAAAAGGTTTTCCGGAAGCAAAAAACTTCCCGTCAAAAAGCGGTGCTTTGTCCCCGACATGCAACATTTTCTCAAGTCGGGAAATTTCCGAGTCCGTTCCCGGTTGCACCGGATTAGCAGCAAGGATTTCTTTTTCTTTTTTCTGTAACTCTGCTTTATTTACGCCGTCAAACTGAAAGCCGGAAAAATAGAGCGCTTCTGTAAAAGTATATTTTCCGTAATCCCGCTTCATCTTTGCCAACAAAGGAACCTGCTGCTTTTTATCGATAATAAAAACATACTCCTTTTTTTCTTTTTTAAAATGAAGCTGAAACCGGAAACACTTTTTATTTTCAAAAGTAACATCAGTAACCGAATACTGCACACCGGGTTGCGACACCAGCTTTTGCAGTCCGTCGGATTGAAGAAAAACATCCACCCAATCTACCGGAGAGATAAAATCTTCCGAGAAATTTTTGTACAGCAACGTCGTCTTTTTGGGCGGAATAACAAGATAAAAGTTTCCCCGGTCATAAATCATGTTGTAGGGCCGGTAATAATTGTTGATCCACACATATCCGTGATGTAATTTATCCACAGAATCTTTCACCGCCCAAATCTCATACGGAGTGACCGTTGTATCCGGCGTATAAGAATAAGTGTACTTTTCGAGTATTTTGTAATGCACCGACCGGTGCTGTGCCATGGCTTTGTCAATTTGCGCTATCGGGTTTTCCTGTTTTTGCGAACAACTCCCCAGCAAAAAGACCAGCGCCATTAAAAAGAATGTGGTTTTGCTGATTTTGTCCATCATCCGGTTTTAATATTTGATAATAAAATGTTGTTTTTCCATTCCTTTGCGGAAGAAAACCAATCCCAGCCAAAAAGTATCTACGGTAAGCGTAACCCGTGCATCATTTTTAATGGCTTCCCAGGCTTTTTCCATTCCCGGCGACCAGTGGATATCGTCAAAAATAAAAAGGGTATGTTCATGTGCTTTTTCCGCACAACGATTAAAATAATCTAACGTAGGCTCATAACGATGATTCCCGTCAAAAAACACGAAATCAAGCTGATCCATACGGTTAAGAACCAAAGGAAGAGTGACATCAAATTCTCCGACACTGATTTCCACATTTTTTATTCCCAGCTTCTTCAGGTTATTAGAAGCAACATCCGCCAGGCTGGCACAACCTTCCATGGAGATCATCCGGCTGTCGGGTACGGGGGCTTTGATGTAAGCCGTGCTGATACCGGCTGCCGTACCAAATTCCAAGATATTTTTGGGCTGAAAATATCGCGATAAACGAAAAAGCAACTGGGCCGGTTGTTTACGCTGCGACCTTTTTCTAACGATATCCCCTACTTTTTCAAAAGTTTCTTTATACGGTTTGTTGTCTGAACGGGCTCCAAAATCCACCGTTTCAATCACCGTTTTACTTTTGCTGATATTTTTTTTGTACTGTTCTATCTTTTTATATTCGGGATATTCCGTCCGGTCTTTCAACACTTTTTCCACCAGATCGTACACAAACGGCGAATGAACGCCATACCGGGTTTTGGCTTTAAACCAATAACCGATATAACTTTTTATCTGCCAATATTTATTCCTGATCATTTTTTTCTTCCCTATCTCCATTAAAGGGCTTTGCTTACTGCAAAGTAACTTTATTTACATAAAAAACCGTTCGCAAGGGTTGATTTTGTAAGGCTCTGTTTTTCAGCTCCTGATATCCAAAAACCAAAAAATAATGTCCGTACCAATGAATCATTTTATTTTCTCCGCTTCCCACAGCACGGTCACGCGGGTAACGACTTACAATATTTACTTTTTCGCGGGCATCCATTTTCTTATCCCTGTAAATATCTTGTGTGATAATCTGTCCCTGCGAAACATACGCCACCGTCACCACACTGCTGTCGGGATATACCAATGCTTTATCATCAATCCGGAAACTCAGGATATTCTGCATAGGGAAATCATTATCCCACAACATTTTACCATCTTTGGAAAAACCTGCCAAAATCACATCATAAAACCGGTAACCGGCAAAAACACGATAATCGGTTGGAAACATATTTCCGTAAAAATCGTATTGCATGTGGCTTTCGGTTTTATAATAAGCAACATACGCATTGGCCGAAACCAGATAGCCTTCGATTGTTCGATGCACCACCGGACGGGTAATATTTAACAACGAAAGAGTCGTTGGTTTTTTAGCCGCATTTTTACCTTTTCCACTCTCCTTGCGATAGCTTCCTAATCCAAATGTCCCCTGAATATTCTTAAAATCCAAAAAGTTAAAAACCCTGAGATTCTTTTGTTTTCCATTAACAAGATCCAAATAAAAAAGTCCTTCGGTGTTCGGATTATCTTCCTCATCATTACCAAAAAAACGGCCTTTGGTCACTAAGTGTACCGCCCCAAAAAATTGAATTTGATTTTCGGTAGCCGAAGCCAGAACAAACTGGCTTAACCGGCTCATCGGATCGAAATAAGAAACCGGGATCTTCTGGCGGAGTGTTCCGTCCGGATTAAAAACATACACCATGTTCAATACCGTCGACTTATTTTCCGTGTTGTTTGCCACAGCAATTACCGCCCCATTTGACGAACTGGAAAAAACACCATCTATAAAAACATTTTTGGGTTGGGTAAGATGGGTTACCCGGATAGAACCCGATCGTGTATCAACAAATAATATGTCGGCTTTATGGTTTTCCAGATTCAATCCTAAGGCCAGTTCATTACCCGAAATGGCAAAATCGGCAATCTTTGCTTTCAGCGGCATAGTACCCCGTACGCTGCTAAAAGTTTGTTTTCCGATATCATAAACCAGGATATCATAGAAACCACTTCCCCTTTTTACTTTTTTGCTGTGCCGGAAAACAAAGAAAACTTTTTGACTGTTCCTTTTTTCTTTCACAAAATAAAGCTGATCCGTCAGCGGAACAGGACGCAACCATTTTTGCCGAAGCATGTTATCAAATAAAGCAAAATACCATAGCCGTTTGCCTTCCGTATTAACCTGCGTAGATTCATAAAAAATCAAGAGTCCGTGCGATCCCATAGGTGCCATATGAAAACTATCGGTATTTCCACTGGCCACTTCCATACGGATAATGCGGGGAGCTCCTTTTTTCTGGGCATACAGCAAAAGGTTTCCTGACAACAGAAAACCAAACAACAATACGGCTGACAGTATTTTTTTCATTGCCCCCTTATTTCTTTTCTTTCTGCAAAGATATAAACCCGCAGGAATTTTGTCGTGTTCTTTCTTTTTTAAATGCAAGATAAGCAATCTTACTATCAATAAAATTTTTTACCTTTGTTGGAAGACGCTCAAAAAGAAAACCCAAATGCTTGCCAAAACATACGGGAGTGCCATCTATGGTATTGATGCACTTATCATCACCATTGAGGTGAACGTAGGAAAAGGCTCCAAATTTTTTCTTGTAGGCCTGCCCGACAATGCTGTAAAAGAAAGTCATGAACGAATACTGGCAGCCTTAAATAATGTGGGCAAAAAATTTCCCAAACGGCGCGTAGTCATCAATATGGCTCCGGCTGACATCAAAAAAGAAGGCTCGGCATACGATCTTCCCATTGCTCTGGGCTTGCTGGCCGCATCTTCTCAACTCAGCACGGAACATTTACACGAATTTGTCATCATGGGAGAATTATCCCTCGACGGAACCATAAAACCCATCCGCGGGGCTTTACCCATTGCCTTAATGGCTCGTAAAGCCGGATTCAAAGGAGTTGTTGTCCCGCTTGAAAATGCCCCGGAAGCAGCCATTGTGGACGGGGTGGAAGTATACGGCGCCCACCATCTGACCGAAGTCTGTGATTTCCTGGATGGAACCGGAACATTGCAAAAATTTGAAACACAAAACATCCGGAAATTTCATGAAGAAACCGAACATTTCGACCTGGATTTTGCCGATGTAAAAGGACAGGAAAATATTAAACGGGCTTTGGAAATAGCCGCTGCAGGCGGACATAATGTAATTATGATTGGCCCTCCCGGTTCAGGAAAAACCATGCTGGCCAAACGCATTCCGTCTATTTTACCTCCCATGTCGCTTGAAGAAGCCATTGAAACGACCAAAATTCATTCGGTAGCCGGTTTGCTAAAGAAAAAAGAAGCCCTGATTCTGCACCGGCCGTTTCGGTCGCCCCATCACACCATCAGCGATGCCGGACTGGTAGGCGGAGGACCTTATCCGCAACCGGGTGAAATTTCGCTGGCACACAACGGGGTTTTATTTTTGGATGAGTTACCCGAATTTAAACGAACGGTTCTGGAGGTCATGCGACAGCCCATGGAAGATCGTGTAGTTACCATTTCCCGGGCACGCATTACGGTGGAATATCCGGCAGGATTCATGCTCATTGCCGCAATGAATCCCTGTCCGTGTGGTTATTACAATCATCCCACAAAAGCCTGCACCTGTTCTCCGGGTACCGTAAAAAGATACCTGAACCGGATTTCAGGACCTTTATTCGACCGTATTGATCTTCATGTGGAAGTTGTTCCCGTTCCTTTCAAAGATCTTTCAGAAGCCCCTCCGGGCGAATCAAGTCAGGAGATACGAAAACGGGTAACCCAGGCAAGGAAAATTCAGGAAGATCGTTTCCGCAATCACCCAAAGATATTTTGTAATGCACAAATGTCAAACAAAGACATGAACCGGTTCTGCCAGCTTGACGAAACATCCCGCACGTTACTGAAAACGGCTATGGAAAAGTTAAGCCTTTCGGCCCGGGCTTTCGACCGTATCATTAAAGTGTCGCGTACTATTGCCGATCTGGATCACAGCGAAAATATCCTGCCGGCCCACCTTGCCGAAGCCATTCAATATCGCAGTCTTGACCGTGAAACCTGGGGTGACTGATTCCGGAAATCTCCAAAAAATCAATAGGTTGTCGTCATATCGTCAGGAACGACTATAATAAAATCAGCCAGGTTTTTATTTTTTTCGTTGAGCGTATCAATATCTTTTTGCTCTACCGTAGAAATGGTAACTATTTTCAGGCCGGGTTTATATCGATTTAAATACCAAATAATTCCCTGATGGTGATCGGAATGATAAGCGCCTTCATAATGAATAAAAAGTTTTCCTTTTCCGGCATACTGTGCAATGGAAGCCGCCATTGTAGCATCTTTCAACGCCTGTGCTTTCGGTAAATTAGGATTACTGTGTCCCATTTGTTTCATCATGGCCAGCATATCTTTGTAGCATTTTACGTTCGGATCATACGGAATAGGCAACGGAGCCATATACGATTTGGCTTCGGCAGTCAACGTGTCCAATGCTTTAAAACCATGTTTGTAAACGATATTGGCATAACGGCGGGGCACATTGGTAGCAATAAACGGCACATGGTGTTTCTTGGCAAATTCAACCAACGGCTTATAATCGGTTTTATAATTGGGCCACAACCGGGCTTCTTCTTCAAAATACTTTTGTGTGATTTCCCCTTTCAAATATTCATCAAGAATCAACTGGTTATCCCGCTCAAACATTTCAGCACCTTCGATAATATTTCCATTACGGGCTTTATAAAGGTCTTTGGTAATCTGCAATTCAAGCCAGTGAGCAATCGGATTATTATGCTGTTCGCCAAAAAATACCACATCGGCTGTTTTGGCAGCGTTAATCATTTTCTGGTATTTTACCAATTTGCCTTTGGCATTATACAAACGGTAAGCCGGTTTGTCGTTCTTAAATGCCGTCAAAGCCAGCAAAAAAACGACTCCAAAAAAGAGTTTTTTCATTGGTTTTATATTTATTGGATGAAGCAAACAAGCGGTTATTCATCCGGATGAATTGTCTAAAGAAAAACTATTTTTTCTTTAGTTTTTCTTCATAAAAAGTAAGTGGCAGCAAGTTTTCAATACCTTCTGTCACATTCACCGGCCCGGTTTCTCCCTGCATAATAATTTTCATTTTGCTTTTTTGGCGACTTTCCGTTTCGGCAATCACCTGGCGACAGGTTCCACACGGAGAAATGGGTTTGTCCAAAACAAAATGATCAGCCTTGGCCGCAATGGCCAACGCTTTCACCGCCACACCGGGATATTGAGAGTTCGCATAAAAAAGGGCAACCCGTTCGGCACACAATCCGGCCGGATAAGCCGCATTCTCCTGATTTGAACCGCACACTATTTTTCCGTTTTCGAGCAACACGGCTGCACCCACATGAAATTCAGAATAAGGAGCATACGACCGGGAAGCGCTTTTTACTGCTTCCAGTAATAATTTTTTATCTTCTGCGGGAAGCTCTTCCGCACCGTTATATTCGCTAATGGTAATCTTTAATTCTTTCTTCTTCATGTCCATTCGAAATTTAGCGCTAAAATAGGAAAAATAACCGTGTTTTATGCTTTTCCATGCTCTCCTTTCCCGGCTTTTCTCATTTTTTAAAACTTTAGCCGGATTGAACGGCATTCGATTTTTCTTTGCCAAACATCAGCAGAGAAAGAAAGAAGGAAAAAAGCGTTACCCCGGCATGAGTCTCCAACGTATCATCCGAAAGCATGGAACCCAGCATAATGAGGTAAAAAACAACAAAGAAATAATCATGAAAACTTTTGGTTTTCACCGGAGGATAAACCAGCGCAAACAAAAACCACAAAAACCCGAAAATGCCATAAGCAGCAAAAGTATCAACATACTGATTGTGCGCCAGAAACCCCACGTAATTCTCTAAACCGGCATTTAAACGAATATATTCATGGCCCAGTGCATCAAACAAATCGCCGGTACCCGTACCGGTCCAGAAATTTTTCCGGATAACCTGAAAGGCAGCCCGCAAATACTCATAGCGCTGTAAAATCGAACTGCCTCCCGCTTTACCGGTTTTTTGATATACCTGCCATCCTTTAACCATCACCAGGAGCCGGCTGTGCAATCCGGGATGGTTCACATAACAACTGTTTGCAATTCCATTTTCTATATTCTGAATATCTTTTTGCGAAAGCTTGCTGACTCCGGCCGCATCTTTTTTCAGGTTCTTGGAAGTAAGATACCGGATAAGTGTAATGGCTATCGGATTACCATTTTTGTCTTTTCCATCAAACGAAAAAGTACTGCGCTCATTCCAGGCCTGTTTCAGTTCTGGCAGACAAAGCCAGGCTCCCACATAACGCCCGTCTTCAATACCATAATGAACCGTATCAAAAACATACGGATGACCCAGTACGGTTTTTTTAGGGATAAAAATACACGCGGAAGCTTTGACGTGCGTCATCTGATAAATCTCATTTTTAAGATAAAAAACAAGCCCCAAAGGAATGGCAACCAACAAAAAGACAGTAGTGAATTTTACCACTCTTTTTTTCGACCGCATACCCTGCCAGAACAACATCCCCAACAAAATAATAACCAACAGGCTAAGCGAGGTTACGGATTCCATCTTCACTAAAAACCAGACAAACCAAAGCACAAGAAAAGACATGATTCCTTTTTGCCAGAACCGGAAAGAGGTGTCTTTTGCTAAAAAATAGAGCAACCCAAAGATTCCAAAAGTAATGTTCAGGCCAAAGCGCACCGGAGAGATAAATGGCGAAAACTGCCGCACATCCACAAAATTCCCGCTGATCATTTTGGCTGTGCCGATGATTGTTCCGGCAAACAGTGCCGCCACATAAAACAGCATGATGGTCCGAAATTCTTTTTTGTTTACCGGATCAAGGCTGGCAAATACCAAAGGAAAAAGCAGCAAAGGAAATTTAATCCGCAATACATCAGTAGCCTTGGGGAAATTTCCGGTAAAAAGGAGTCCCAGCCAACCCATCAGATAAATGGATGCAAAGACAACGGCCGGTTTGTTTCTGAAAAAAAGGGTTGTTTTTTCGATAATGCTCTCTTTGGCCAATACGTAAAAGTATTTTACCAAAAGAAAAGTTCCGGTGAACAGGCCTTTTTGCTTAAAAAAACGCAAGGCCACACTAATCTGGAAATCAGACCATATCCACAGCGCCAGCAAAAGTGCCATTCCCTGTGTCATGGTACTTTTAGAAAGAGGCAAACTGATGGCAATAAAAATGATTATGCCGAGGTAGATTTTCCGGAAAATCTTACTGTCGCTGCCGCTTGCCATAAAAACTTATTTCCTGAATAACAAAACGGCGCAAGGTAAGGATTATTTCTTTTTCTTGCTGTCTTTTGGCCCGGAAAGGATCGCGTCATATTTTTCTTTATTGCTCAAAATACTCACTGCCTTTTCCACCTCTTTATCGTTAATGATGCTTGATGCTGTTTTCCCGCTTTGATAGTAATAACGGGTAGCAATTTCCACTCGCAGCATCTCTTTAATTTCATTTTTATGCTTATCGATATCCTGTTTCTTTTCCTGTTCCAGCTCTTTTTTCAACGTATCGATAGTCGGTTCCAGAGCTTTCAGGTAATCTTCCCGTTTTGCACTTTGTTTTAAGCGATCGATGAGTTCTCCGGTTTCTGTTTTGTAACTGAATCCTTTTTTAAGAACAAATGCTTTAAACTGATTAAAAGTAGAATCGCTGATACGGAATTTCGTCGGGGCAGGAATGGTTTTGTGATGCAAACAAAACTCGTTGGCAAAATCGAAAATATAATTTTGCGCATACAAATCAGCCGAAACCTGACTAAACACCTGGGGTTTCATCACAATATCCGGTTGAATACCACCACCGTCACGTACAATACGACCATCAGCCGTTTTAAATGCATGTGTCAATGAGTCGGGAACCCGCACAGGCCGGCCGTTTTTATATTCCAGGGCCTGGATACAACGTCCGCTGGGAATGTAATATTTGGCAATGGTGATTTTCAGTTTTCCGCCGTAAGGAATCGGAACGGTATTCTGCACCAATCCTTTTCCGAAAGTACGCTGTCCGATAATTACTCCGCGATCCAAATCCTGCATGGAACCGGAAACAATTTCCGAGGCAGAAGCCGTATTTCCATTTACCAAAATGGCCAACGGAATTTTACGGTCAATCACCGGGCCGGGTGTTTTGTAAACAATATCGTTGGCTGCAATTTTTCCTTTGGTGGTTACAATGGTCTGCCCTTTTTTGACAAAAATATTGGCAATTTTTACCGCTTCGTTCAATAATCCGCCCCCATTGTCGCGCAAATCAATGATTACTCCTTTAATGTCATCATTTTCTTTCAAATCCAAAAAGGCATTTCGCACATCGTTAGCCGCATTCGGATTGAACTGGTTAAGACGGATATAACCAATATGATTTTTCACAACACCATAATAGGGAACATTGGGTATTTTAATCTGTTGCCGTTCCAGCGTAAGGGTAGTATCTTTTTTGGCTCCGTAATGCCGGATGGTCATCTTCAATGACGAACCCGGATTTCCTTTCAGCAATTTACTCACCGCCAACGAGGAGAGTCCTTTTGCTGATTTTCCGTTGATGGCAATAATTTTATCGCCGGCTTTCAATCCGGCTTTCTGAGCCGGGAAACCTTTATACGGTTCGGTAATCACCACATAATCGCCCTGTTTTTGAATCATGGCACCAATCCCGCCATAAACACCACTCAGCATCAAATTAAAATCAGCCATATTTTTAGCCGGCACATAAATAGTATAAGGATCCATGTGCGCCAGCATTTGCTCTATGGCCGTCTGGGTTAATTTTACCGGCTGAATAGTATCTACATAATTCAGGTTCAGCTGATTCATTACACTGGAAAAAATCTCAATGCCTTTGGCTACTTTAAAATTGTTGTAATCCTGTGCTCTGAGTCCGGTAAAGGCAATAAAAACAAAGCCTAATAATAAAATATTTTTTCTCATTGTTTTCAATTTTCTAAAGTTTAAGGAACGGGATCATAACCACTGCCACCCCACGGATTACAGGAAAGAACCCTTTTTAAAGCAAGCCAGCCGCCTTTAAACGGCCCGTACTTTTTAATGGCTTCCACACTGTAAACCGAGCAGGTAGGCGTATAACGACAGGAATGCCCGATGTAAGGAGATAATGTATATTGATACACTCTAATCAACAGTATAAAAAATTTCCCCAGGAGCTTACTCATTTCTTTTTTTGTAATTGTTGCAAAATTAGAATAATTTTTCGTTCTATCTCAGCATAATCCATGTGTACTTTTGGCGTATAAATCAAGCCGATAAGATAGGTTCCGGTTTGGTTTTTTTCGCCATTTTCATGGGATAAAAAAATTGCTTTATTTTTCCGGTAAGCTTCGCGTACCAGCCTCTTGATCCGGTTGCGGTCCACGGCCCGTTTAAAATTCCGTTTCGGTACGGAGATCAGCACTTTTGCCGGATAAGGCGCTGCCTTATCCAAAACCACATAATACACTTTAAACGGAAAAACAAAAAAAGATTTTCCGCCTTTAAAAAGCTGATGCATCAGCTTTTTCTCGTACAACCGTTCTTGTTTGGCAAAAGTCTGTTTCACCTTTCATCCTTTTTGGCAAAGGTAAACCGATTTGCTTTAACTCACTCCACTTTACGGCTTCCCAAGGGGTGAATTTAAAATAATTTAACGAAAAGACTACAGAAAAAAGGTTTTCGAAAATCACATTATTTTTTGTAAATTAGCACCAAAGACATCAGGCAATACTTTTGTATTGTACTTTTGTACGGTAACCAAAGAACAAAATCATGAAATCAATTATTGTTGCTTTCGACTTTTCAAAAAATGCTGTTCATGCTTTGGATTACGCTTTGGTTTATGCAAAAAATCTTCAGGCTGCTATTTATCTGGTGTGGGTGGATAATTCAAAACCGGCCGGCAGCTTGATTGAAACCATTGATGAAGACCTGCGCATAGAAAAGAAAAACTACCTGAAAAAGATCATTGACGATTATAGCTCCCGTTATCCGGACCTTTCTTTCAACATGGTGTTGGGAAGAGGAAAAATTTACCAGGAAATCGGAAAAACAGCACGTCGTTTAAAAGCCGAACTCATTTTTACCGGAACGCACGGAGCTACCGGATTTGAAGCGTACTGGATCGGCAGTAATGCCTATCGAATTACAACCACAGCACCGTGTCCGGTAGTTACTGTCAACTGCAATTATAAAATTACCGGCACCATTTCGCACATTTTACTGCCTCTTGACAGTTCTCTGGAAACCACAGAAAAACTTCCTTTCACATCCGACCTGGCCGAACAGTTCGGCGCTACGCTTTATCTGCTCAAAGTATACAACACTCCTTTAAAAGTTATCCGCAACCGGATTGACCATTTTGCCAAAGAAGCTGTTGACCTTTTAAACCAGCGCCAGGTTAAATTTAAAGTGGAAGAGGTTGAATCGGACAACGTCGTCTCGGGAATTTTAAATTTTGCCAAAGACAAAGAAATCGATCTGATTGCCATTATGACCGAGCAGGGAAATGCTTCGGCCAACCGGTTTCTCGGACCTTATGCCCAGCAAGTAATCAACAATGCCCCCATACCGGTTATGAGTCTGCGTTCAAAAGATTATCATGATTTGGATGAAATGGATGAAGAAAATGAATTTTAATTCGAACTTTGCATCCGATAAGAAAAGGAAAAATTAAACGTTTAATTTTTGATGAAGAACCGTTGAAAATGATAAAAATAAAAATCATATTGCTTTTTACGATCATGGCCGGAGCAGGCAGCCTTTTGGCACAGGACAGCATACCATTTCACCGCACAGTAAAAGCCGATTTCATTGGGGATGCCCGCATTGATACCCTATTGCAGATGCATGTAATGCAAAACGAAAAATTTCCGGTAATCTCCGGATACCGCATTCAGATTTATAAAGAATCAGGAAACAAAGCACTGGAAAAAGCACTGGAGATCCGTGATGCTTTTGAAGAAAAATATCATGTTCCGGCATATATCACATTCAACGAGCCGTATTACCGGGTTCGGGTAGGTGATTTCAGAAGCCGGCTGGATGCCATTCGTTTTCTGGAAAAGATAAAACGGGCTTATCCGCTGGCCTGGGAAATAAAAGATGATATCCGGATTCATCCAGCCAATTTGTCCAATCAACCATAAAAATCTGTTATCATGAGTAAAAATATTGTGGTCGGTGTTGATTTTTCTGACTGTTCGCTCAATGCCCTGGAACATGCGGTGATCATTTCCCGTAAAGCAAAGGCATCGCTCACGATGGTGTGGGCCAATCATTTGGACTATTCCAAGGAAATTTTTTCGGTAGAACCGGAAAACCTCCGGCAGGAAGTACAAAAACGATTTGAAGAACTGGTCGGAAAATACCAACCACAGTTGGCTCCCGGCACCCAAATTGACTTCCGGATGGAAAAAGGGAAAGTGTACAAAGTGATTTGTCATGTGGCCAAAGAAAAAGATGCTTTTCTGGTGGTTATCGGCACACACGGTTCTTCAGGCTTTGAAGAATTCTGGATTGGAAGCAATGCCAACCGGATTGTATCGGCCAGCACCAGACCCATATTAACTATCCGTGCCGGAGTCGATTCCAACAAAGATTTGAAAACCATTGTCATGCCTCTTGACAGCACCCGGATCACCCGCCAAAAATTACCGGTTACCGCCGAGCTTGCCGGTTATTTCGATGCGGAAATTCACATTGTAGGGGTTTACACTTCCACTGCCGAAAGCATCCGGTACCGGGTACAAAATTATGTTCAGGAAACAGAAACCTATCTGAAAGAAAAAGGGATTCGCTATCGTTCGGTTTTTCTGGAAGCCAGTAACATTACCGATACCGTCCTTGAATATGCCCAGAAAGTAAATGCCAACCTGATCTCGATCATGACCGAACAGGAAACCACCACTGCAAACCTGTGGCTTGGACCGTTTGCCGCGCAAATGGTCAACCACTCTCCCATTCCGGTACTCAGCGTACACACCGATAATTCAGGGCACTGGGTATAAACGAAAAAGCCGGCACTTTTGCACCGGCTTTTCATCTCTTTAGCATCCTGCAAACTTAATGTGTCAGAATATTTCCGTCTTTATCAAAGAAATGAAATTCAAGCATGTGATAGTTTTTCATCTCTTTGAGTTTTACCCATTGCTTGTATTCAAAGAACCATTTCAATCGTTTTGAAATAGGACCGTGAAGAAGATAAGTATAAATAAACGGATGCACACCAAGGGTAAGCCCTCTTTCATTTTGGTCCAGGATCAGATATTCCAGGTTATTTTCAATGTCATCAATTACGTTGATGCTGGATTTGATTTTGCCGGTACCATTACAAACCGGACATTTTTCCATCACAGAAACGGTCAGTTCAGGCCGTACCCGTTGCCGGGTAATCTGAACAAGGCCAAATTTTGACGGAGGTAAAATCGTGTGTTTGGCACGATCTTTTGCCATTTCGGCTTTCAGATGTTCATACAACTGTTTGCGGTGCCGGGCTTCATGCATATCGATAAAATCGATAACAATAATGCCGCCCATATCGCGTAATCGGAGTTGTCGTGCAATTTCGGTAGCTGCCTCCAGGTTAGTGGCCAGCGCATTTTGTTCCTGCGAATTGTTTTTATTTACCCGGTGTCCGCTATTTACATCAATAACATGGAGAGCTTCGGTGTGTTCAATGATAAGATAAACGCCACTTTTTATGGTAACATTTTTACCAAATGAATTTCTTATTTGCTTATCTACATGAAAATGTTCGAAGATAGGCTCTTTCCCCTTGTAAAGCTTAACAATATCTTTTTTATCAGGGGCAATTTGCTGAATATAAGCCTTTATCTCATCATACAACACGGGGTCGTTGATGTAAATACTGTTGAACGATTCGTTCAGAAGGTCCCTTAAAAGGGTAGAGGTACGTCCGAGTTCTTTCAGAACTTTTTGCGGTGCTTTGAGGGTAGGTAACGATGCAGATATTTTTTCCCATTTTTCGACCAGATTACGCAAGTCGGCATCCAGCTCGGCCACTTTTTTATTTTCGGCCACCGTGCGGATAATTACGCCGTAATTTTCCGGTTTAATACTTTGTATCAACCGTTTAAGCCTGCCGCGTTCTTCTTTGCTTTTGATTTTTTGCGAAATGGAAATCTTATTGGAAAAAGGTATCAATACGAGATACCTTCCTGCAAAGGAGATTTCCGTTGAAACACGGGGTCCTTTGGTTGAAATGGGTTCTTTGGCAATTTGCACCAAAATTTCCTGGCCGGGGCTCAGTACTTTGGTGATTTTGCCATTTTTTTCAATATCTGGTTCCGGTTTAAACTTGGCATAAGAAATTTTATCTCCTTTTCCCTGTTGTAAAAGGCGGGTATAATTATTCATGGTGCGTATTTGCGGCCCCAAATCAAAGTAATGCAAAAAAGCATCCTTTTCATATCCTACATTTACAAAAGCAGCGTTAAGACCGGGCATAATTTTATGCACCTTTCCCAAAAATACGTCGCCTACAGCAAAATGGTTATTGTTTTGTTCCTTATGAAGTTCAACCAGGTGTTTATCCTCAAGTAGCGCAATATTAACCTCAGTAACATTTGAATCGATAATTAATTCTTTGTTCACGTTATAATATTGATTTACTTATGATTAAATAAATTAAACACGTCTTAAATTCCGGAGGGATGAATAATAAAAATTTAAGTCGTGATAAGGTGTGGATAAAAAAATAATAGCCGGCCCCATGCCCTGCACAAAGCCGGCTATCTCATAAAGAGAAATGTAATTATTTCTTCTTATGCCTGTTCTTCCTTAAACGTTTTTTACGTTTATGGGTCGCCATTTTATGTCTCTTTCTCTTCTTTCCGTTTGGCATAGTGATAAAAATTTAAAATTTATTTTACGTTTTCTTTAACCGCATTTACAAAAGATTTGGCTGGTTTAAAAGCCGGAATCTTATGAGCGGGAATAACAATTGTCGTGTTTTTTGAAATATTACGGCCGGTTTTTTCTGCTCTTTCTTTAATAATAAAGCTTCCAAAGCCTCTCAGGTAAACATTTTCACCATTGATCATGGTTTCTTTCAGGCTTTCCATGAACGATTCCACAACAGCCTGTACGGCTACTTTCTCAATTCCTGTTTTGTTAGCAATTTCTGCTACAATTTCTGCTTTTGTCATTTCCTTATGTTTTTAAAATGTTTAAAATTAGTTTACTAATTTGGGCCACAAAAATAATAAGAATTTGTATCCGTTGTATTAAAAAATCAAAAAAAATTCATCTAATGGGTTCTTTTTTAACACATTTCAACATATGAAAGATCAATTTGGAAAGGATTTGACGCGCTGGTATGAAACCCATAAACGCCCTTTGCCGTGGCGCTTTACCCGCGACCCGTATAAGATTTGGCTTTCCGAAATTATCCTACAACAAACCCGTGTAAATCAAGGAATTGAATACTACGAAAAAATCATAACGGCTTTCCCGGATATTTACCGGCTGGCAGAAGCCACCCAGCAACAGGTGTATAAACTGTGGCAAGGACTGGGTTACTACAGCCGGGCCGACAATCTGCTGAAAACGGCCCAAAAAATCGTAAAAGACATGAACGGGCAATTTCCGCACTCTTTTCAAGCCTTGAAATCACTTCCCGGGATTGGCGATTATACGGCAGCCGCTATTGCGTCCATTGCTTTTGACCAGCCCCATGCTGCTGTTGACGGAAATGTGTACCGGGTGCTATCGCGTATTTTTGGCATTCAAACGCCCATAAATACCGCTGCCGGGAAAAAAGAATTTTTGCAGTTAGCCCAACAACTGATGGAAGGGGCTCATCCGGCCACTTTTAACCAGGCGCTCATGGAATTCGGAGCCATACAATGTACGCCCAAAAATCCTGGTTGCGACACGTGTATCTTCCGGTCACGTTGTTTTGCTTTTCTTTCGAAAAAACAGGCATCATTACCCACAAAAAAGAAAAAAGCACCTTCAGGACAACGGTTTTTTTACTATTTCGTGATGCAACACCAACAAAACGGACAAACATTTTATTATTTGCGAAAACGAAACGACCGCGACATCTGGCGAAACCTTTATGATTTTCCGGCCTGGGTTACGCCAGAAAAACTGGAAAACCCACTGGACAGCTTACATCAGCTTCCGGAAATCATCAACATGCCGTCTGTTTCTTTTACGGCAGGCACCCCTTCTGCACTTTATACCCAGCAACTTACCCATTTAAAAATTTCGGCCTGGTTCATCCCCGTTTATTTGCCACACTTTTTTCCGGATACGGCAAAAAATTCATTATCTTTGATACAAACAAACCAATTGTCAAACTTTCCTGTTCCGCGGTTGATTTCCCGGTACTTACAGGATTTTAACTTAATGTAAATTATTATTATGGCCGGATTAAACAAAGTCATGCTTATCGGAAACATTGGTAAAGACCCGGAAGTTTATGTTTTCGACAATGGAAACAAAAAGATCAGCTTCCCGCTTGCCACATCCGAAAGTTACTTAGACCGAGACAAAAACGAATGGATTGAACAAACAGAGTGGCATAATGTTGCCGGTTATCGCTACCTCGCTGACAAGAATTTTGCCAAAGGCGATATGGTGTATGTTGAAGGGAAAATAAAAACCCGGAAATACACCGATAAAGACCAGAACGAACGGTATATCACCGAAATCGTGGCGGACAAGATCAATATTTTGGTCCGGCGGTCGGCCGAAAATGCCGCTTATTCCGGCGGGCAACCGGCTGCACCACAAAAACCGGAAACCAACACCGGAAATGCTGCTGACGTGCCAGAGGCTCCGGACGATGATCTGCCCTTCTAAAATTTCCGGTTTTTTCCGGGAATTGCAGGGAATCGTTTTGGTTTCACATTTCTTATTACTTTTGTCACTGTTTTATTAACCAAATGAACTGTTTTGGAAGAGATTGCTTTAGATCCTGACCCTCACCTGCTTTCCGTTTTACTGGACGGATTTTACAAAGGTTTTCCGCCCGAAGCGGTTCTTACCACAATAATTCTTTTGTTGATGCTGGTGGCTTCCGGATTGATTTCCGGCTCGGAAACTGCTTTCTTTTCTTTTCAGCCGGCTGATATAGAAAAGCTGAAAAAGAAATATGGAAAACGGGGACGAAAAGTGCTGGCATTGCGCGACAAACCCAAAGAACTTCTGGCTACCATTCTCATTTCCAATAATTTTATCAATGTGGGAATTGTGGTCATCTCTACCTATCTTACCACTTTGCTTTTCAACCTGAAAGAACATCCTGTTCTTACTTTTTTGGTTCAAATTGTACTGGTTACCTCTTTTTTGCTCATTTTTGGCGAAATACTCCCTAAAATCTATGCCAATAAAAAACCGGTTTCTTTTGCTTTGATGATGGTTGATATCATTGCTATTTTGCTGTGGTTTTTTAAACCGTTAAGCATGATTTTGGTACGGTCGACCGGGGTAATCGACAAAAAACTGGCAGCTAAAAAATCGGCGGTGAGTATGAGCGACCTTTCTGCAGCCATTGACATTACAGTAAACGAATCCACTCCGGAAGAAGAAAAGAAGATCCTGAAAGGAATTGCCACTTTTGGCGAAACCGAAGCCAGTGAAGTAATGCGTTCGCGGGTAGATGTTACCGCGGTTGAAAAAGGCCTTCCGTTTAGCGAAGTTTTACAAATCGTTACCGACTCGGGCTATTCGCGTATTCCGGTTTATCGTGAAAACCTGGATCACGTAGAAGGTTTACTTTACATCAAAGACCTATTGCCTTACATTGATACACAAAAAGAAGTGGAATGGACGTCATTAATACGCCCTGCCTTTTTTGTTCCGGAAAACAAAAAAATCAACGACCTGTTACAGGAATTCCGCGAAAAGAAAATCCACATGGCCATTGTCGTGGACGAATATGGCGGCACCTCAGGAATTATTACCCTTGAAGACATTCTTGAAGAAATTGTGGGAGAAATCAGCGATGAATTCGATGTGGAAGAAGAAGCCTTTCAGTATAAAAAAATCAATGCCAACACCTACCTTTTTGATGCCAAAACACCACTCAACGACCTGTGCAGGATTTTATCCGTTGACGACGAGACCTTTGACCGTGCCCGTGGCGAATCGGATTCGCTGGGCGGCCTGATTCTGGAACTGGAAGGAAAAATTCCGGCAAAAGGAGAGAAAATAATTTACGACCGGTTTACGTTTGAAATCGTGGATGCGGATGAACGCAAAATAAACAAAGTGAAAATTATTCTCAAACCGGAAAATCAAAATGCTTAAAAAAGGCCTTGCAGGAGGAGTTATCCTGTTTTCATTCTTATTGATTTCGTGCCACTCGCATTACTCACCCAAACCACGCGGTTATTTTCGTATTGACCTGCCCAAACATGCATACCGCTCTTTTGACAGTACTTTTCCTTACCGTTTTTCTTATCCGGTTTATGCCAAAATATCCAACGACCCGCTTTCGCCCGAACAAAAATATTGGATGGATATTCATTTTCCACAGTTTAAAGCCACTTTACACATCAGTTACCGAACCATTCATCACAACCTGCGAAAATACCTGGAAGACTCCCGGAAAATGGTTGTTAAACATATTCCGAAAGCCAACGCCATTCATGACAGCCTGATCATCGATCCGAAACGGAACGTTTTTGGTATGGCTTACGATATAGAAGGATCCGGGGTAGCATCGCCTTATCAGTTTATTCTTACCGACAGCATCCGGCATTTTTTACGGGGATCGCTTTATTTCAGGGTTGAACCCAACAACGATTCTCTTGCTCCGGTTATCCGGTTCATTAAACAGGATATCCGGCATTTTATCCAGACACTACAATGGGAAAATCCCGGTAATAAATCAACCGCTAAAATTCAGAAGTAAAATAAAACCGGATATCCGGATATTTCTCTTGTGCCATTTGTAGAGCAAAAGGCGAGTCCGCAAGGAAAACTTCCCGGCCTTCTTTATCCACAGCAATCTGATTCCGTTTACGCATCCTGAAATCTTCAAGCTGTTCTTTGTTATCACTGACAAACCACGCCGTTTTGTACAAAGTAATCGGTTCGTAGCGACACTTGGCATTGTATTCGTGTTCCAGCCGGTACTGAATCACTTCAAACTGCAATGCGCCCACTGTACCAATAATTTTACGGCCGCTTTGTTTTCCGGTAAACAGCTGGGCAACACCTTCATCCATCAGCTGATCAATTCCTTTGGCCAACTGTTTGGCCCGCATGGGATCAGCATTGACCACATACCGGAAAAGTTCCGGAGAAAAGCTGGGAATTCCTTTAAAATGAAGAATCTCACCTTCAGTTAAGGTATCGCCTATTTTAAAATTCCCGGTATCATGAAGCCCGACAATATCGCCGGGATAAACCGCATCAACTACCGATTTTTTCTGTGCCATAAAAGCAGTCGGACTGGCAAATTTTATTTTCCGGTTTTGCCGTACGTGCAAATAATTGGTATTCCGCCGGAAAACGCCTGAAACCACCCTAACAAAAGCAATCCGGTCGCGATGATTGGGATCCATATTGGCATGGATTTTAAAGACAAAACCGGTAAAGGCCTCTTCGTCGGGCTGCACAAAACGCACATCGCTTTCGCGTCCCTGCGGCGGCGGTGCAATTTCAACAAAGACATCCAAAAGCTCTTTTACCCCAAAATTATTAAGCGCACTGCCAAAAAATACCGGAGAAACTTTTCCGGAAAGATAATCTGCTTTGCTAAAAGCAGGGTAAACACCTTTTACCAGATCGATTTCTTCTCTGAGTCTTTCGGCATCATCGCCCAGATAATCTTCCAGTCCGGGGTCACGAATGTCATCAAACCGGATACCGGCTTCCACCACCTGTTTTCCGGGAGTAAAAAGATGGAGGTTTTTATAGTAAATATTGTAAACTCCTTTGAAGTTTTTGCCCATTCCTACCGGCCAGCTTAACGGAATAACGTTTAACTCCAGCTTCTGTTCAATTTCGTCCAGCAGCTCAAAAGCATCTTTTCCTTCACGGTCTAATTTATTGATAAATACCATCATCGGCGTATTCCGCATCCGGCAAACCTTGACCAGTTTTTCGGTTTGCGGTTCTACGCCTTTGGCCACATCAATCACCACCACCACACTGTCAACAGCGGTAAGTGTACGGAAAGTATCTTCGGCAAAATCCTGGTGACCCGGTGTATCCAGAATGTTGATTTTTGTATCCTGATATTCGAACCCCATCACAGAAGTGGCTACCGAGATACCCCGCTGCCGTTCAATTTCCATCCAGTCGCTGGTGGCTGTTTTTTTTATTTTATTTGATTTTACAGCTCCTGCCACCTGAATGGCTCCGCCGTACAACAATAATTTTTCGGTAAGTGTGGTTTTTCCGGCATCCGGGTGACTGACAATGGCAAATGTCCTCCGCCGGGCTATTTCTTTTTTACTGACCATGTGAAAATTTTAGGCCTGCAAAAGTAAAAATTTAAGCAACGCCGTAAAAAAAGCTTTTGTGTTTCTATTGCAATTGCGAGATATCCCCTACCACCAACGTTTTCATCTGTCCGGGATCCAGATATTTTCCGGCCACTTCAAACAAATCATCCGGAGATAAACGCATCATCTTATCCAGTGTTTTTTTATACGACGAGAAAGAAACCCCTAATTCCCGGCTTTTTTTAAAGCGTTCGGCCAACTGTAACGGACCGTCAAAACTGCGCAAATACGAGCCGTACACATAATTTTTAACGGTTTGCAGTTCATCCGTTCCTATTTTTTCACGGCAAAGTATTTCCATCTGGTTTTTAATTTCGCGAAGCGCATCGGCGGTATAACGGGCATTCACTTCGGTAGCCACAGCAAATAATCCGGCATGACGATAATTTTGTATAGCCGAATAGATTCCGTAAGTGTATCCTTTTTCTTCCCGGACAACCCGCATCAAACGGGAACCAAAATACCCCCCTAAAACCGTATTCAGAAGATTCAAAGCCGGAAAATCGGAATGATCGCGGGGAATGCCCATTCTGCCTATACGCAAAGCCGACTGTAACGCTTTTTCTTTTTCGATCAGTTCTCGGTGATGAGAAACAGAAGAAACAAAAGTTTTGGTATCCGAAACAGCCGAAACTCTTTTGTTAAAAGGCAATTGCCCGATAATCTGACTAAGCCGTTTTATCAGTTGCTGGTCAATTTTGCCGCTCAGCACAACAAAAAAACGATTTTCCTGATAAAACTTTTTGTAGAAATCGAGAACATGCGCTCTTTGCAAACGGTCAAAATCCGATTCTTCTACCACCTGACCATAGGATGAATTTTTACCAAAAATAAGCTGGTTAAACGCCTGGGAAGCCAAAAAATGCACTTTTTGACTGTTTACCTGAAACTCTTGTTTCCGCCGGTCAAGAAAAATAGCCAGCTCTTCTTCCGGAAAAACGGCTTCGGTAACCACTTCAGATACCAAAGGCAACAGGCGGTCGTAATATTTTGTGAGGCTGTACAAGGTTAAACCGGCAGTATCTTTTGTCAAAAAATAATCGACATATGCTCCGTGAAAATCAAGGATTTCAGCAATCTCATACGATGAATGGTTTTTTGTTCCTTCGCCCATCAGGTCATTTACAGCCGCTGCTTGTAATTTTACTTTCTGGAAAGAAGTGCCGGCATCAAAAACCAAATCCATGCGTGTAACTTCCACACCGTCTCCGGCAATAACAAACACTTCCAGTCCGTTATCCAGCATTATCTTTTCGGGCTGCGGAATACGCAGCTCTTCAAAACGTGCCGGAGCAGGCATTTGGGTTCTGTCGGGATGAATGGTTGCGCTCATGATTTCTTTTTGGCTTTATAATACAACACGTTTCTTTTGGCCGGGTCGAACAACGTTGATGCTGTTTTTTGCAACATCTCCGGAGTAACACGAAGATAATGTTCTGTTTCGTGATTAAACAACCCGGCATCGCCCAGCATTTCAAAATAACACAGCCCCATGGCTTTGTTCAGAACTGAAATTTCGGAAAAAACAAGATTTGCTTCGGCTTTATTTTTTACTTTTTGCAATTCGTCTTCGGGCACGGTTTCGTTTTGTAACTTTTCCAACTCTTCGGTTATCAACTGCTCCACTTCTTTAAAAGTAACTCCCGGATAAAGTTTTCCGGTGATAAGAAACATTCCGCCATCCAGATCACCGGTAATAAATGCATTGACTTCAGAGAGTAATTGTTTTTCTTTGACCATTTTCCGGAATAACCGCGATGAATTTCCGTTGGATAAAACATCACTCAGCAAATCAACCGTGTAATATTCAGGATCCGTCCGTTTGGGCATCCGCCAGGCCATATAAAAAGCATCCTGTGGCACTTCTCTTTCCACGGTAAGCGTACGGGGTTCGGTTTGTTCAGGTTCCTGCGGATACGACCGGATAAGTTTTTCCCCGGCGGGAATATCTCCAAACCACTTTTCGACAAGTTGCTTTATTTCATCGGTTTGTACATCACCGGCCACACACATGATCGCATTGTCCGGATTGTAAAATTTCTTGTAAAAAGCTTTTACATCCTCCATCGTGGCTTTTTCAATGTGTCCGATTTCCTTGCCAATGGTATTCCACCGATAAGGATGTTTTTTATAGACCAACGGTTTGAGCAGCAGAAAAACATCGCCGTAAGGCTGATTTAAATAATTCTGTTTAAACTCCTCTATCACCACATGCCGTTGTACTTCCAGGCTCTTAGGACTGAAAGCAAGCGACAGCATCCGGTCAGATTCAAGCCAGAAAGCCACTTCGAGATGGGTTTTGGGCAAAGTGACATAATAATTGGTGAAATCGTTGTTGGTAAAAGCATTATTTTGCCCGCCCGCTTTTTGCAACGGTTCGTCAAACTGAGGAATATGAACCGAGCCACCAAACATAAGGTGTTCAAACAAATGGGCAAAACCAGTTTTGTCCGGCGACTCGTCACGCGATCCCACTTTATATAAGATATTTACCGCAACAACAGGGGTCGAATGATCCCGGTGTACCAAAACCGTAAGTCCGTTATTGAGCTGAAAACGATCAAATGCAGGCATAGACTGTTTTTGTTATCGTGAAAGGGCAGCAAAAGTACGAATTATTCTCCGGCACTGTTTTTTTAAAAAAAAGAATAAAAAAAGCCCTGCCCAAAATGGCAGAGCTAAGGAAAAATGTTAACCAAAAATTATCAATTATGAAGATTACTTTATTTTTTCCGGGTTTCAGCCAGCAAACATTTTTGAAAATTGGCCATAAACTGTTTAACAGCAGGGGGCAAGTCATCTATTTCAGACTCATCCGGCACTACCGATGCCCGTTCCCATGCTTCTTCAAGCTGAATCTGAGAAGACATTTTCTTTACTTCCGGCGGTAGCGGCACACTGATTTCTTCTTCAGCAGAAAGATCTTCTTTTTCTATCCTTTGAAAAAAGACGGCTGAAGCAATTTGTGCCGTGTTGAAAGGAAGGGGAGCCACCTCTTCATCCTGTTGCTGCAAAGCAATGTGCTGTAAAAAAGTATCACAAGATTTGTCTTCCGGCTGTGCTTTTAAAATTCCCGTAGCCGTAATTAATAATATGAGGATGATTCCGGGAAAGTATGTTTTTATATTTTTCATTTCTTTTCTTTTTTATCGTTTCTTCCATTGTTTTATCCATAACCGTGCCACCGTTTTTACAACATTAAAAATCAATCTGTTACAAACGACGGTTATTACATTCAATGATTGACATGTTTGTTTACGAACCAAAAGCGTTCGATATCGGACAGTTTTTCGACCAAAAAAGAAAAGAAAAGTACAAACCAGTCGAAATCAATCGGGAAAGTGTTGAAAACCCAATTCCATTAATTTCCGGGAAGCTTCATAAGGCGATATTTTTCGCTCCCGGATTTGTGTTTTTAATATTTCCATTTGTTTTTTCACTTCAGGGCGCGAAAGGAAATAATCAAAAACCGATTGCTGAACAGCATCGGTAAACAACTGGCAATCCTGCTCCTGACGATGTTTTTCTAAAAAGCCATTTTGCTTGACCAGCACAAAATATTGTTCAATTTTTTGCCATATTTGAGTTAAGTTTTTTCCGGAAAGTGCCGAAGCCGTCATCACCGAGGGGTGCCAACCGCTTTGTAACGGCGGGAAAAAATGGAGTGCATTTTCAAATTCACGTTTTGCTCTTTCTGCCGCACGGACATTGTCTCCATCAGCTTTATTAATCACAATCAGATCAGCCATTTCCATAATTCCGCGTTTGATTCCCTGCAATTCATCCCCACCACCTGCCAACATCAGAAGCAGAAAAAAGTCGACCATTTGGGCGACCGTCGTTTCTGACTGGCCAACACCTACCGTTTCGACAAAAACTACATCATAACCGGCCGCTTCACACAAGATCATGGTTTCTCTTGTTTTTCGGGCTACCCCTCCCAAAGTTCCAGCACTGGCAGAAGGCCGGATGAAAGCATGAGGATGGGTACTGAGTTTTTCCATCCGGGTTTTATCTCCCAAAATGCTGCCACGACTACGCTGGCTGCTGGGATCAACCGCCAAAACAGCCAAGCGGTGTCCATTATTCACAAGTGATAATCCTACATTCTCAATGAAAGTACTTTTTCCGGCACCGGGCACTCCGGTAATTCCTATACGCATAGTATTTCCGGAAAAAGGAAGACATTTTTGAATTAGTTCGGCTGCCTGCATCTTATCGTCCGGTAAAGTACTTTCCACAAGCGTAATGGCACGACTCAGCAACGTTCTGTCACCAGAACGGATGCCTTCCAGATACTGCTGTGTAGAAGGCCGTTTTTTCCGGTATTGTTGCACTTTTCGTTCCAAAGCCGGATTAACCGGACTGGGTTTTTCCACTCCGGCCTTCACTTTTAATGCACTTTTTTTGGAATTCATGACCAAACAAAGATAAGGGAATTTTATCATGTGTCCCTGACCACGTTGTATGAATTGAACAAAAAAAGGCTGCCTGTGAGGCAGCCTTTTTTCAGTTAACAATTAATTCCTAACCAAATTAAATAGGAATTTAATTTTTTATCAGACTATACTTATAAACCGTATGGTCAAGGTTCAGGATAATCGTGTAATTACCGGCAACAGAAACTTGAATATTTTTTCCGTTCTGATCCAGCCGGCCATTATTATCATTGCTACCATAATTCAAATCCCACGAACCATTGGCACGGAATTTCAGTTCTCCTACGGTCAAGTCCATCGTCACTTTCCATTCGTGCGTATCCGGATCATAAGTCATGGGGGTGTCCGTTGTCCAACCGCCCGGGGTAGCATCACCAATCACTGCCCAGGTTGTTTTCAGATAACTCCAGGTCAGATCATTGGTATTCACATTAAACTTATAATATCCCGATTCAGGTACTTTCAGATTTCCGGCACCGCCATCCGTACTTAATGTACCAGGAGTACCGCCATCACCATAATTAATGTGTGACCAATCGCGGGCACTGGTAAATTTAAATTCAATGGGCACCGTAGTTGCTTCCATGTAAATATAACCTTCATAATTTCCGTCACTGTTCAGCGAACCAATAGAATCTGCTGTTGCCGGATTCCATCCCTGATAAGCACCCGGAACATACAGTTGCGGGTAAACGATCGGAATATAAAACGGCGTAATGGTCATATTCACTGTTTTTGAGAAAACCGTATCTACATGGCTGTTCACAATGGCAATCACACGAAAAGCAGCATCTACCGGATCCGGTACATCCGGATCGGTTTCCAGCAACAAGATTTGATTATTCAGATCATTAACAATTACCTGAAGGCTGTCTTTGCTTTTAACGTGACCAACAGTCAAAGCTTTTTTAAAGTCATTTCCCTGTTTATCGACCTGTACATAATAATCTACAGCGGCACTAAAACCGTATTGGGCCGATGACCAGGTGAAGAGGATCGTACTGTCGCTGTTTTCTTTAGTGAAAACGAGGGAAGTACCTTCAGCCGGACTTTCCAGCTGAGGAGCTGTAACATTCGCCGGATCAAGGATAACTTCTGTTCCCGACTTTTCACAGGAATAAAACCCGAAAGAAGTAACGAGAAGTAAAATAAATATTGATATTTTTTTCATTGGATTCAATTTTTAGCGAATTAATAACCAGGATTTTGAACTAATGTAGGATTGGCAGTAATATCCGAAGCCGGAATGGGGTAAAGGTCATAATGGCTATCCGTAGCCGTACCTTCTTTTACTCCGCCTTTCCATGGCCACAAATAATTTCCACCCGTGAATTCACCAAAACGGATCAAATCGGTTCTTCTCTGAGCTTCCCAGTACAACTCACGGGCTCTTTCATCCAGGATAAAGGGAAGAGTCAGCTGATCTGCTGTAATATCACCCGAATTGTCACCATAAGCTCTTTCGCGAAGTTTATTGATATAATTAACCGCTGTGGTTATATCACCACCGGAACCTCCTCTAACTACCGCTTCAGCATACATCAGATAAACATCAGCTAAACGGAACAAGGGGAAATCGGTATCCACAAAAGTAGGATCAGAACCCGGCTGACCAGTGGAAGTAATATTTTTAAACTTCGTTACGGCATAACCATCGGTAAATTTACCCACATCATTAATTTCAAGGCTCTGGCCATCGGTAAAGAACATGGCACGATGGTCAAAAGCTTTTCTTACAATGGAATAGGTATAGTCAGGAACACCGAGTTTCAGGGTAATAACATAAGTCCCTGCTTCAGGAATCTGAATATTGTCTCCACCGGCATCAAGAATACCATCAGCACCATTATCACCATAGTTTATGGTCCAGTCATGATTGGCGCGGAATTTAAGTGAACCTTTCACCAAATCAACAGTAACACTCCAAGTTCCGGTGCTGGGATCAAAAGTCATATCCTGATCAGTAGTCCAGCCGCCGGGTGTGGCATCACCAATTACTCCCCACGTGGTTTTAACCGCGGTATAAGTAAGATTGTTCATATCCACATCAATTTTATAATAACCGGCATCGGCAACTTTAATATTGGCTCCACCCGGATCCAATGTACCGTCAGCACCGTCATCACCCCAGTTAGGATCTGTCCAGGTTGTTCCCTGCACAAATTTAAACTCAGTACCGGCATCTTTAAAATAGAGATAGCCTTCGTAATTTCCATCGCTGTTAACAGAAGCAACTACCGTACTGTCGTTTCCCGGATCCCATCCCTGGTATGAACCCGGAACATGTAATACAGGATAAGTTGCTCTGGTTTCTTTCAATTGTTTGGGAGAAATAATGGGAGCAACACTTGTTCCGAATTTTTCTACCAAAGCACTGGTTGTACGGGTTCCGGCCCAACCGCCGTCAATACCGTAATCAGCCGGATTCATATTTCCGCCAACAGCGGCATGAATAATGAATGTGGTTCCACCCCAGGTTTTGGTGTGTACTCCGTCAAAATTAATGGAGAAAATCACTTCGGGGTTATTTACATTATTATCGGCCAAAAAGAGATTGGCATATTCCGGATCCAGTGAATAACCCGCATCAATTACCTTTTTACAGTAAGTGATACAATCGGTATTTCTTTCCTGACCGGTAAAGACTTTAGCATTCAGATAAAGTTTAGCCAAAAGAGTCCAATCGGCAGCCTTGTCGGCGCGGCCGTATTCATTTTGACGAGCATCAATCAAATCGGGTTCAATGGCTTTCAGCTCCGATTCAATGTAGTTAAACAAATCAGTACGTGAAATTTGTTTCGGGAAGAAAGCGCCAACCGGATCATTTTCGGTAACAAAAGGCACACTACCGAATTCATCCAGCGCATGATAATAACTCAGTGCACGCATAAAACGGGCTTCAGCACGATAGTGTTTGATGTCGGCTCGCAGCGCATCATCCACCCCGCGTTCATTCAGTTTTTCATCTGTAGTCTGGCGTAAAAATTCATTACACAACCCGATTTGGTAAAAAATCCGGTAATAAAAGGCACTGATAAATACGTCACTGGAAGTCCAAGATTGATTATGAAAATCTTTAATCGTTTGGTCGTTCCACGAAATTACAGCTTCGTCGGTAGGCAGTTCTTCGAGATACCACAATCCGCGAAGATACTGACCAAAACCTTCGTCAATGCCGCTGATATCCGGCATTCCGGAAGGACCTTCCTGACCAGAAACAGCCAGTCCGGCATAAATTTTGGCCAACGCTTCTTTATATGCGGCCGGATTATCAAAAACATTAGCAGAGGTCTCGACCTTTGGGTCAAGCGGCACAGTATCCAGGTCTTTAGTACAGGAAGCCAGCACAAAGACCAGTCCGGCCAATAAAATGAGTTTATAATATATTCTGTACATAGTCATTAATTTTTATCGGTTAAAATTGCAGGTTTACACCCAAAACATAAGTTGTCGGACGGGGATAAATGTTGTTGTCAATCCCGTTACTCACTTCCGGATCCAGTCCGGTATAGTCGGTAATCACAAAAGCATTGTTAATGGTAAAAGAGAGTCCCAGATTGATGGGGTTTTTCTGGCTTTTGTTCAGGTTTTTAAACTGATATCCCAATGAGATATTGTCCATTCTGAAGAAAGAAGCGTTTTGAACGTAATAATCCGATAAATACTGCGGATCAACAAATCCGGTTTGTGTAACATCTGTAGTGATGTTGCTCAAATAAGGTCCTTCAGGACGATACAAACGGTCGTAAACACCGTTCATGGAACTTACGTTATTATATACATAGTTTCCGAAGTTTGCTCTTCCGGAGAAAGAGAATGTCCAGTCTTTATAACGCAAATTGGAAGTAATTCCAAAATAAAATTTGGGAGCCGGATCTTCGTAATGGTAACGGTCAGCATCGGTAATCTGGCCATCGCCGTTCCGGTCGACATACAGTCCTTCAATGGGTTTTCCGTTCTCATCATATACCTGCTGGTAAACATAAAACGAATAAGCCGGATATCCCACACTGTGGATCTGAACCGTGTTACCTACACCACCGGAGATACCGCCAACAGCCACTCCCAGATAATCAGGATTATTAGTTGCTGTTAATTTGGTAATTTTATTGGAATTGGATGATGCATTAAAGCCCACAGACCAGCTAAGATCTTTTTTAGAAATTACCACGGCATTAATGGAAAACTCAACCCCTTTATTTTCAAGGTCACCAATATTAGTCAGCAGATAGTTTGTCAGGTTAGAACCTGCCGGAACCGGAATAAAGTTCAACAGGTCTTTGGTTTTACGATAATAGTAATCAAATGAACCGTAAATACGGCCATCCAGAAAACCATAATCAATACCTGCATTATAAGTAGTGGTTTCTTCCCATTTGATGTTAGGATTGTATCCTTCGGGACGAAGGGTCAGATAAAATACATTACCCAGCTGATACGCTGCATTGTTTTGGCTCAGCGTATATCGCGGCAGGTAGGGATAATTTCCCTGATTGATATTTTGCTGACCGGTAATTCCGTAACCCAATCTCAGTTTCAACTGCGAAAGTACTTTTGAATCTTTCAGCCAGGGTTCTTCATTGATACGCCAGGCAAGTGCCACTGACGGGAACAATCCCCAACGGGTATCCGGTGAGAACCGCGAAGTACCATCATCACGCAAAGTGAAAGTCAACAAATATTTGTCTTTGTATGCGTAATTAAATCTTCCAAAAAAGGAAACCAGATAATATTCGGTAGGATGATCAATGGTGTCAAGATTCCAGGTATGCGAATAGTTTCCGTTTTCAGAATAATCTCTTCTCCAGAAATGCTGCCATGAATATCCAACCATGGCATTAAAGGTACTGTGAATGCTTTTTACATCTTTATCATAGTTCAGATAAAAATCAAGCAGGTCATTTTTCTTTTTCTGCTCATAACTATTATAAACTCCGCCACCATGAACCGGATCAAATGTCCAGGAAGCATATTCCGGAACAATGTAAGCACCGGTACTTTTTGAATGGTCATAAGCCAAATTCAGGTGAGCACTCATTTCCGGGAAGAAAGGAAGTTTATAATCCAGTTTCAGGTTTCCTATCACCCCGCTTACATCCGAACTGTTGTCTGTTAAATTCAACAAAGCCACAGGGTTGGTAGTAGCCAGTTTTACCGGCGAGCCATTAGCCTGTGTCCAGGTATAATAACCACCATAATTCGTTGTCATCGAATCAGGAGTTCCGTCCGGTTGGTTAAAATAAACGGTATAGGTTGAATCGGATCTTACCGGCTTGGTAGGATCAAATTGCGTGGCAGCGCCAATAGCTCCCTGGTCAGCAAAATGATTCTTTACAAAAGTACCTTTAACATTAAAGGTGATTTTTAAATGATCTTTAAATAAGGTCGGCGTTAACGATGCTGCCAGTGTCGTTCGTTTCAGATTATCGGTTTTTAAAATACCGTCTGTATTGGAATAACCGGCCGAAACACGATAAGGCAATGTTTTGTAAGCTCCGGTTACACTTACATAATGGTCCATACCGAAAGCATCCTGGAAAATCTCGTCTTGCCAGTTGGTACTGCTGTTTCCGAGCAGTTTCAGCACATCATCCTGGCCAGCGTAACGCTCTTCAACCAACGATTTATAGCTTTGGGTATCGAACACACTGACTTTGTTAGGGGTAGTATAAAACGAAAATTTTCCCGAATAATTTACCCGCAAAGGCTGTCCTACTCTTCCTTTTTTAGTGGTAATAATAATTACCCCGTTAGAAGCCCGCGAACCGTAAATAGCGGTAGCCGAAGCGTCTTTTAATACGGTAAAGGTAGCAATGTCTTCCGGGTTGATGGAGTTAAGCGGATTACGCATTCCGGCCGTTTGGGAATTATCCAAAGGCACACCGTCCACAACAATCAAAGGATCGTTACTGGCCGAAAGAGACGAACCGCCACGAATACGAATGGTTGTCCCGCTTCCGGGGGCTCCGCCGTTGGTGGTAATTTGAACACCGGCCACTTTCCCCGCCAACAGGTCGGTAGGCGAAGTAATTGCTCCTTTGTTAAAACTTTTAGAGCCGATGGCGGTTACCGAACCGGTAGCATCTTTCTTTTTTACGGTTCCGTAACCAATAACCACCAGTTCATTCAGATTAGCAGCAGATGGTTTTAACCGAACATTTACTACAGTGTTCGGTTTTACTGCTATTTCCTGGGATTGATAACCCACATACGAAAACACCAAAACGGCATTTCCATTTACTTGGATGCTGTATTTACCGTTCATGTCGGTAACGGTTCCGGTGGTTGTCCCTTTCACCTGAACCGTAGCACCCGGCAAAGGTGAACCATCCGATGCATCCACAATGGTACCCCGAACTGTCCCGCTCTGGGCCATTGCCGCTGATATTCCCCCCATAAAAAAGAGGAGCACCAGCAAAGCAGCGCTTTTGAATAACTTTTTTAGCATAACACGTTTTTTTAATTAAAAATTATTTGGATTGATTTAACTGTTTTTCTATTGATCGTCCTAAAAAAATTTCCCTTTTTAATACCTCTAAAAAAAAGTTCTCTTTTCTTTTATTGTTGCGGCTTTCGCTGTTTATTTTTTTTGCTGTTAACAAATAATCAGTACATGCTCCTACAAAATTAGGTGAAATTTATTTAACAGTAGATAAAGTTTTTTAACGAAATTTAACAGATACACGCAAACCGCTTAAAAACAACACTATAGCGAAATCAAAACCAAGAAGCCAAGAGCTGTTTTTGGGACATTAAAAATCAATTTGCAAACGATTGAAACCAGTATTCTGCATAACGGTTTTTGGCGTTTATGAATAAAACGCTAAATTTTCCGAAAATCTTTGCTGAAAAGGGATACAGGCGTCTTTTTACACTAAAAAAAACAAAGAATCACCTGTTTATTTCATTCAATTTTTCCCGGGCACTTACATAAAAAACCCAAAAAAATTGCACCAAAAACCCTTATTTTTGCTATTCATCAATTTCGAAACACATGATCAGGAACCTTTTTGTTCTGTTTTTTCTTGGCATTTCCTTTCCTATAATTGCTCAACAAGCAAAATTAACCATCATTGTTTCGGGCATTATGCAGGAAAAAGGGATCATGGAAGCCGGTATTTACCACACCCCTGAAAATTTTCCACAAACGGGAAAACAATTTCGGGTAAAAAGAATTCCGGTTAATACAGATACCGTAACCTTTACCTTTACACTTCCGGCCGAAAAAGACTATGCCGTTGCCGTATATCACGATACCAATAAAAACCGGGAGTGCGATAAAAATTTCCTTGGCATCCCCAAAGAAAAATTTGGTTTTTCAAACAATGTACGACCCGGCTGGGGACCTCCCTCTTTTGAAGAAGCAAAATTTCCTCTTCACAAAGACACCACCATTTATATCCATTTAATAAAAATGTTCGGAAACTGACTTTTCCGGCAATCCAACCCGCAAAACAGACAGGATTAGTCCGGAATGACTATTTTTGCACGCGCTGCTCCGGGGCAAGCAGAAAGACAGATTCAACACAGGACAAAACAGAAATGAATAAGCAACAACAATTGTTATCGTATGCCATTCTCTTTGGCTTAATGCTTACCTGGGGCAGTTCGTTTATCCTCATTAAAAAGTCATTGCTGTATTTTTCCGGAACGGAAGTGGGATTGCTACGTGTTTTTATCACTTTTTTGTTTCTGCTTCCTTTTGCTCTACGCGAACTGAAAAACGTTCATCGAAATTATTTTTGGCTTTTATTTCTTTCAGGAATTATTGGCAGTGTTATACCCGCCCTTTTGTTTGCCATTGCCGAAACGCGTATTGAAAGTGGACTGGCCGGCACCTTAAATTCTTTAACGCCGCTTTTTACTTTGTTGATCGGTTTGTCTTTCTTCGGCTTTAAAACCCGATTCATCAATGTTTTAGGCGTATTCATCGGGCTGACAGGTGCTGCCGGTTTAATGATTACAGCATCCGGAGGTCATCTGGGTGGTAATTTCTGGTATGCATTTTTAGTTGTTATTGCTTCTCTTTGTTATGCTATAAATGTGAATCTGGTAAAAAAATATTTTGTCGGACTCAACTCCATGCAAATTACCGTTATGACTTTCTTTTATATCGGCATTCCTGTTTTGGTATATATTTTACTTTTTACCCGTATTCCCGAAAAACTTGTTACCAAACCGGAAGCATGGACAGGAATGATTTATCTGGGAATTTTATCCATCGTGGGTACCGGACTTGCGCTCATTGCTTTCAACAAACTCATTAAACTCAGCAGTCCGGTTTTTGCATCTTCGGTTACTTATGTCATTCCGATTGTCGCAATCTTGTGGGGATTCATTGATGGAGAACACTTTTCCACCATTTATTTCTTTTGGATGGCACTGATTTTAGGAGGCGTTTATCTGGTAAATGCTACACCGACTATAAAAAAACCCGGTGTGGGGGACAAATATTTTACAAAAAATAAATAACATTCTCTTGTTAATTAGATTTTTTTAGTACTTTTGCAGCTCCAAAATTTGACAGTAAAAAAAGACAAATCAGAATGTACGCAATTGTTAACATAGCTGGACAACAGTTTAAGATTGAACAAGGTCAGGAGATTTTTGTTCACAGGCTTGATGGTGAAGAAGGTGCCGCAGTGGAATTTGACCAGGTTTTACTGGTTGATCAGGACGGAAAAGTAAACGTAGGAACTCCGGTAGTGGAAGGTGCCAAAGTAAACGGAAAGATTCTTGCTCATGTAAGAGGAGACAAAGTAAAGGTCTTTAAAAAGAAAAGAAGAAAAGGATACCAGAAAGAGACCGGACACCGTCAGGATTTAAGTAAAATTTTGATTGAAAAAATTACTTTTTAACGCTAAAAACTGAAAAAATGGCTCATAAAAAAGGAATGGGTAGCTCCCATAACGGACGCGAATCAGAAAGTAAACGATTAGGAGTAAAAATTTACGGCGGTCAGAATGTACATGCCGGAAATATTATTGTACGCCAGCGGGGAACCGTTCATCATCCGGGTTTAAACGTGGGAATGGGTAAAGACCATACACTTTTTGCCTTAAGAGATGGTGTGGTTGAATTCCGGAAAAGAAGAAACAACCGTTCTTACGTGAGTGTTCTTCCGCCTGCTGAAGAAAAATAACCGAAAGAAATTGATAAAAAAGCCCGGTGTTCCCGGGCTTTTTTTGTAAACACGCTTTTTTATACCGGTTCTTACAAAGAAAAAGCTGGCAATTGGTAAGGTTTAATTATTTTTGTACGAAAGGAAAATCATGAAGACAAAAGAAGACATCGTTAAAGACTGGTTACCCCGGTACACCGGCATGCCACTCGAAAATTTTGGAAAATATATTTTACTGACCAACTTTACCCAATATCTGGAACTTTTCGCACAATGGCGACAAGTAGAGATCCATGACCGCAGCCGGCCGATGATGGCTGCCACTTCAGGAGATATTACCATGATTAATTTCGGAATTGGGAGTGCCAACGCAGCAACCATTATGGACCTACTTTCGGCAGTAGAACCCAAAGCTGTTCTTTTTCTCGGAAAATGCGGTGGCCTGAAAAAGAAAAACTCGGTAGGTGATTTAATTTTACCCATTGCTGCCATTCGCGGAGAAGGAACATCAAACGATTATCTCCCTTCGAAAGTTCCGGCCCTGCCGGCATTTAGTCTCCAAAAAGCCATTTCTACCACCATCCGCGATTTCTCCCGTGATTACTGGACAGGAACTGTTTTCACCACCAACCGCAGGGTGTGGGAACATGACCAGAAATTTAAAAAATTGTTACGCAAAACCCGCAGTATGGCCATTGATATGGAAACCGCTACGATTTTCACGGTTGGCTTTGCCAATAAAATTCCTACGGGAGCCTTGCTGTTGGTTACCGATCAGCCCATGATCCCTGAAGGAATCAAGACATCGGAAAGCGACAAAAAAGTCAATGAGCAGTTTGTGGAAACGCATGTCAAAATTGGAATTAAATCACTGGAACAACTGATCAACAAAGGACTCACCGTAAAACATCTTAGATTTTAAGACCATTGAATGCTGGCCAAATATTCGATGCTTTAAAAAAGAAAATTTACAGTCCCGTTTATTTTTTTTACGGGGAAGAGCCTTTTTACATTGACGAACTCACTGCCTTCATCGAAAACAATGTTTTGGATGAAGCTTCCAAAGCTTTTAATCAAACAATCGTTTACGGGCTGGATGTATCGGCTCGCGATGTAGCCGATCTGGCCCGTAGATTTCCAATGATGGGAGATTATCAGGTAGTCATCGTTAAAGAAGCCCAAAACATTCAACAGTTCGACCCGCTAATCGAATATTTTAAAAATCCGCTTGACACCACCATTCTGGTCATCAACTACAAATACAAAAAATTAGATAAGCGAAAAGCATTATACAAGCTCCTGAATAAATCTAATAAAGTCGTTCTTTTTGAATCGCAGCGGGTTTACGACAACAAAATTCCTGCCTGGATTTCTGAAAGAGTCCACTTCCTCGGGTACTCTATTACGCCAAAATCAGAAATGATGCTGGCTGAATTTCTGGGAACCGATCTTTCCCGCATTGCCAACGAAATTAACAAGCTCACCATTAATCTTCAACCTGGCGAAAAAATTACGGAAGATCTGATTGAAAAAAACATCGGTATCAGTAAAGAATTCAATGTTTTTGAGCTGCAAAATGCATTGGGACGGAGAGATGTTTTCCGGGCATTACGAATTATCGAATACTTTGAAGCGAATCCGAAACAGAACCCGTTACAAATGGTCAATGTGTTGTTGTACAGCTTTTTTATGAAAATTTTACTATACCATCAATTCCGTAAATTCGATAAAAACACCATTGCCGGCAAATTGGGAATATCTCCTTTTTTCGTTTCGGATTATCAAAAAGCAGCACAACAATTTTCTCCGGAAAAAATCAAACAAATTATTGCCGAACTCCGGATTGTTGACATGAAAAGTAAAGGGATGGGAGCCACCGAAACCAAATCGTACGGGCCATTAAAAGAATGGCTCTTTAAAGCTCTTGATTAGTCCGTTAATTTTTGAATATCCGGTCTATCACATCCGCATATTTATTCTGAATATATCCCCGTTTCAACTTCAGGTTAGCCGTAATTTCACCGGTTTCAATGGTCCATTCGTGATCAATCAGTTCAAATTTCTTGATCTTCTCGGTATCACCAAAGTGCTTATTATAATTTTTGACTTCTTTTTTATACCGGGCAACGACTTCCGGATTTTTGATCATCTCGCTGTTGGTAGTAAATGCAATACCTTTTTCTTTACACCAGCCTCTCAGGTATTCAAAATCCGGAACAATCAGCGCTGCAGCAAATTTCTGATTCTCACCAATTACAATCATCTGATCAATGAAAGGCGATTCTTTAAATTTATTTTCTATAAGCTGAGGCGAAATATATTTTCCCATGGAGGTCTTAAAGATTTCTTTCACCCTTCCGGTAATTTTTAACAACCCTTTTTCATCCAGAACACCCCGGTCGCCGGTATGCATCCATCCGTCTACCACCGTTTCTTTGGTCAATTCCGGATTTTTATAATAACCAACCATTACACTGTCGCCTTTCACCAGAATTTCACCTCTTTCCGAGATTTTCACCTGAAGATTTTTCAGCGGAGCTCCTACTGTCCCCACTTTGGCTTTACCCGGTTCAAACGTGTTCACAGCGATCACCGGAGAAGTTTCCGTCATGCCGTATCCTTCAAGCAAAGGAATACCAGCTGTATTGAATACTTTCACCAGCCGGGGCTGAATAGCGGCCCCTCCTGAAACAACCACCCGCATATTTCCGCCAAGCGCTTCGCGCCATTTGGCATAAATCAGCTTGTCAAAGAATTTACGGCGCGCATGAAAAACCGGATTTTTAATGCCATATTCAAACTGTTCGCCCAGTGCCACTGCCTGAAAAAACAACCAGCGTGGTACCGGTTTAAGCATCCTTCCTTTAGCCAGGATTTTATCATAAACCTTTTCCAGCAACCGCGGAACCGTCGTCAGCAAATGCGGCTTAATTTCCTGAATGTTCTGGGCAATGGTTCCCATATTTTCGGCATAATAAATAGAAACCCCAAGATAAAGCAGAATGTAAATATTGGTCCGCTCATAAACATGACAAAGCGGTAAATAACTCACGGCCCGCGAGGTTTCGTCTACCGGAAAAATATGATACAGGTTCATCACATTGCTCAGGATATTTTTGTGCGAAAGCATCACCCCTTTAGGGTTACCGGTAGTACCTGAAGTATAAATAATGGTGGCCACATCATTTTCGGCAATTCCGGCTTTAATTTCTTCCAGCTGTTCCGGAACCTGATTTTCCTGCCCCAGTTTAATTAACTCCTGCAAATGAGGGACATCATCAAAATGTTTGAACGTATAAACTCCCTGTACTGTCGCAATATTCGGAACAATATGTTTGATTTTGCGGTACAGCTCCCAACCGGAAACGAAAATAAACTTCACTTCTGAATGGGTAAGAATATAACGATAATCTTTTTCGCTAATGGTCGGATAAACTGGAACATGAATCGCGCCAATTTGTAATATGGCCATATCAATAATGTTCCATTCAGGACGGTTAGGAGAAATGGTAGCAATTTTATCACCCTTTTTTACTCCCAGTTTCAACAATCCGTAACTAATCTCATCCGCCATTTTGCGAATGGTCTGAATATCAAATTTTACCCACTTCCCGTTTTCTTTACCGGCTATAACATCTTCTTTGGGTTTAAAAGTAGATTCATAATAAGGAAGTATATCGAACAAACGTTTGATTTCCATGATTTTTCTTTTCGTTCAAAAATGTCCCAATACAGGATAGAATTACAACTGTTTGTGGAAAACCGTAGCACTGGCTTGTGCCGTAGGCATAATCACCATATCATTAAGATTCACATGCGGCGGCAAAGTAGTGGAAAAATAGACCACCGAAGCAATATCTTCAGGATGCAAAGGTTCGTACCCTTTGTAAACGGCATCGGCTTTGTCTTTATCCCCTTTAAACCGGACCATTGAAAATTCGGTTTCAACAGCACCCGGAGCCACCTGAGTAACTTTAATCCCGTACTGAACCGCATCAATCCGGATCGCTTTGGTTAAAGCGTCCACAGCAAATTTTGTGGCACAATAAACATTTCCATTCGGATAAACCTCTTTTCCTGCAATGGAACCAATATTAACGATATGTCCTTTTTTCCTTTCGGTCATTCCCGGAAGAATAGCCCGTGTTACATATAACAGCCCTTTAATGTTGGTATCGATCATCCGCTCCCAGTCATCGATTACGCCTTCCTGAATAGGATTAAATCCCACAGCCAGTCCAGCATTATTAATCAGAATACCAATGTTTTTCCAGGACTCAGGCAACGAGGCAAACGATTCCTCCACCAATTTTTTATCGCGCACATCAAAATTCAGTGTAAGTACCTCAACCTTGTATTTTTTCTGAAGAGAATCCTGAACATTTTGTAGGCGATCGGCTCTGCGACCTGTAATAATTAAAGGATGTCCGTTTTCGGCAAACGTTTCGGCACAGGCTAAACCAATTCCGCTGGTAGCTCCTGTGATGAGAACAATTTCTTTTTGATTTTTCATAGAAAAAAATTTTCAAAAGCGGGCAAAGGTAATAAAATTTTTAAAACTGACTTTTAAGGGAAAATATTCGGAAATGAAAGGCGTTCCACGATCAATCCGGGCTTTGAGATAATAAGGTGTGTTCCAATTTAAATGTTAAGGAACAGGGAGAAAACAAAAAACCCCGGCAAAACCGGGGCTTTTTGAATGGACAATTACAGCTTATCTCTCCGCAAACTGAAACAATTCCTGTTGTCGGTCTGCGAGTGATGTGACTCAGGATCTCCACCCTCAATCACAATGTAAAGATGCACCAAAAAACAAGAAATGATGCACTTTTCGGAAAGAAAAAATAAAAACATCCTTTTCCTTTGTCGCGAATATCAGGAATCCTTAGATTTAAAACGTTTGCATAACATATTTCCCGAAAAAACTTTTGTTAAAATTTCGTATAAAAAGTGTGAATTTTAACAAGGAAAACAGGTTTTTAATACAGAAAACCGGGTAAAATTTTTCCGGAAATTGGAAGAAAAACTTAACAAGTACCTCTTTCGATCAGCTGTGTTTTAATGAGGTGATGTTCGGGAGTAAAATCAAAACTATCCTCTTCAATTCGTTTTAACAACAAACGGGTCGCCTTTTTCCCCATTTCAAAACCAAACTGCTCTACTGTTGTCAGTTCAGGATCGCAAATTGAAGCACTCAGACTGTTTTCAAACCCGATAACTTTCAGATCGTCGGGAATATGGATACCCAGTTTCCGGGCTGCTTTCATGGCTCCTAAAGCCGTCATGTCATTTGCCGCAAAAAGTCCGTCCGGGAAGTCTTTCTTTTTAAAAACGCTTCTCGATATTTTAATGGCATCCTGATAAGTATCACACGAATAAACCAAATCTCTGCTAAAAGGCATCCCGTGTTTTTCCAACGCATCTTTATAGCCATTAAGCCGGTTCTGTCCCAGCAGCAGGTGCTGCGGAGCCGAATAAATGGCAATCCGTTTACATCCTTTTTCAATCAGATAACTGACAGCCTGAAAAGCGCCGTTATAATCGTCAACGGAGACAGTATCAGCATGCAGGTCTTTGTTAATCCGATCAAAAAATACAAGGGGTATTTCGTTATCAATTATTTGCTGAAAGTGAGAAAAATCATGCGTTTCTTTAGCATACGAAACCAGAACACCATCCACCCGGTTCGAAAGCAATGCCTGAATATTCAGCACTTCGCGCATGTATTTTTCATTGGACTGAAAAACCATGACGTTGTAATTGTTTTCGTAAGCAACCTCTTCAATTCCGTTAATAATGGTTGAAAAAAAATAGTGCTGGGTTTCAGGGACAAGAAGTCCAATGGTGTATGTTTTGCTGTTTTTCAGATTAAGGGCTATACGGTTTGGTTTATAACCCAACAGTTTAGCGAGTTCTTTCACCGCCTCCCGGGTCTTTATACTGATGTCGGGATGATCCTTCAAAGCACGCGAAACCGTAGAAACGGAAAAACCGAGTTTTTCAGCAATATCTTTTATGGTAACCTGCTTTTTCATCTTTTTCTTTTCAGTGTACGAAAATACAATCTTTTTTAATATCAGCGCCCATTTTAAGCAGCAACCTTGCGGGATTTTGTTCGATTCTCACAAGAGAAAATCCCGGTTTTCTTTTTTAAATTAAAAATACACTTTATTTCAGGAGTACGGTATAACCCCAAGCCGGTAAATGAAAAACCCAATCGGTTTGGATTTCTATTTCTTCTCCTTTAAAAAACAACTTGTATTTTCCTTTGATCTTTTCGTTGTTCAAAGTAAAACTCCGGGGCTGGTTACACAGGTTGAGAATTACCACCATTTGGCGGCCGCCTTTTTCACGGTAAAAAGCAAAAACATCATCACTTATTCCTTCAGACAAAGGGATAAGTTTTCCTCCTTCATCGCCGTTAGTCAGCAGACTACAGGTATCTTTCAGGTGATTCAACCGGCCGTAAAATTCGGCATAAGGCAACTGGCTCCAGTTAATCGTATCTTTTTCAAAAAAGCGAAGGCGTTTGTTATTTCCGGCTTCTTCACCACCATAGATCAAAGGCATTCCGGGAATGGTATAATCGAAAACCGTAAACACCTTAAAAGCGTCACCCAGCCGTTCAAATGCCGTACCATTCCAGGAATTTTCATCATGATTACTGGTAAAATACATCCGGTACACGTCCGGATCGAAAGTTTCGTTGTTCCATTTCAAATAATTCCAAATCTCAGCCGCTTTTTTCTTTCCAGAGGCAATGTCGTTCATCAAATGCAACATTTTCCAGGTATAATTCATATCAAAAGCATACTTAACCAAAGCCACATTATCTTCATCCTCTGCCAGCATGAATACCGGTTTAACTTTATCCAGTGCCGTACGGGCTTCATCCCAAAAATCAACCGGCACCATCCCGGCCACATCACACCGGAAACCATCTACATCCGCATTCTTCAGCCAAAAAATCATGGCATTTATCATCGCATGACGCAAATCCTGATTATCGTAATTCAGGGCAATTACATCGGTCCAGTCAAAAGGAGAAACAAAGTTTCCGCTACTGTCTTTTTTATACCAGTCGGGATGCTCTTTCACCCACACATTATCCCAGGCCGTATGGTTGGCCACCCAGTCAAGAATAACATGCATTCCCCTGGCATGGGCATCTTTTACCAGCGATTTCAGGTCATCCAGTGTTCCAAAGTTCGGATTAACCGCTTCATAATTCTGTACTGCATAATAGCTTCCCAGCGTTCCTTTCCTGTTTTTTTCGCCAATGGGATAGATCGGCATAAGCCATAAAATCTTCACTCCCATTTTTTGCAATCGTGGCAGATGTTGCTGAAAAGCCTTAAATGTTCCTTCAGGAGTATACTGACGAATATTTACTTCATATATATTGGCATGGCGACTCCAGGCCACATGTCGTTCTGATTTCTTTTCCATGGTTTGATTATTTACATTTTGGCCAAAGGCAAACATAAAACTGAATACCAAAGCCATTAACAAAGCCGGCGAAAGTATAGATTTTTTTTTGTTTTTCATGAAATGGTTTTGTTTGAGGGATGAGTAGCAAAACTATGAATAATTTGCATTGAAACGATCCTGAATATTTTCTTCAAAACGAAGATATTTCCGGCCGGTTTGAAAATGCAGGTCATTGACAATAAAAAAACAGGAACCATGTTATTATTTCATAATTTTGTTTTAGAAATAAAAGCAAGATGCACAGTATTGAAGTCAAACATATCTACAAATTTTACGGCAGCCAAAAAGTATTGGATGATGTTTGCTTTCAACTGGATAAAGGTGGTGTTACCGGATTACTTGGACCAAACGGAGCCGGGAAATCCACCCTTATGAAAATCATCACAACATTTATTCCGCCTTACTCCGGCGAAGTTTTTGTTACAGGAATCAACGTGCAAGCCGATGCTTTAAAAATCAGAAAATCCATCGGTTATCTTCCTGAAAACAATCCTTTGTACCCCGAAATGTATGTCAGGGAATACCTTTCATACGTCCTTAAAACCTACAAAACACGTTTTCCGGCAAAAAAAAGAATCGATGAAGTGATTGAACTCACCGGTTTATCACCGGAACAGCATAAAAAAATAGGAACTCTTTCTAAAGGATACCGCCAACGGGTAGGTTTAGCCCAGGCTTTAATTCATGACCCGCCGATACTCATTTTAGACGAACCGACAACGGGTTTGGATCCTAATCAGCTTTCAGGAATTCGCAATGTTATATCCTCTCTTGGAAAAGAAAAAACCATTTTACTTTCCACCCATATCATGCAGGAAGTGGAAGCCATCTGCGACCGGGTAATCATCCTGAACAAAGGCAAAATTGTTGCTGATGACAAAGTAGGAATGCTGGAGAAAAAAGCAACAGTTTCCATGAGTTATTTTCTGGAATTAAAAGAAAAAGTATTTCCGGAACAACTTACGGAAATCAATGGCGTAATCCTGGCAGAGCCGCTTGCAGAAAACCAATGGATTTTACACACCGACAAAAATGAGGACCTCCGGGAAACCATTTTCCGTCATGTGGTACAAAAAAACTGGCACATGCTTGCCTTTAGCCCCCAAAAAGAAAATCTGGAAGATGTTTTCCGGCTGCTGACCCGGGACAAATAATTCCCGTGTAATCTTTTTTCCTGACTCGTTTTTTTAGTTAATTTTGCGCCACGTTCATTAAAAGATGATGAAGTGGAAGGATTTGATTGATTGCAACCACGATAAAAAATGCTAAACCAATTTTTTACCTGCCGTCAATCATCAAACCCGCTTGTTTGATGTTTAACTTTAAAAATGAAAATGTATGTCCTACTATTTTACTTCGGAATCTGTTTCTGAAGGACATCCCGATAAAGTAGCCGATCAGATTTCGGATGCTGTGCTGGACGAAATGCTTCGTCAGGACCCGAATTCGAAAGTGGCTTGCGAAACGATGGTCAGTACCGGACTGGTTGTTATTGCCGGTGAAGTAAAAACCAATGCCTGGGTTGATTTGATGCACGTAGCCCGTAAAACCATTGAAAAAATCGGTTATACCAAAGCCGAATATCAATTTGACAGCAAATCGTGCGCCGTCATTTCAGCCGTTCACGAACAATCACCCGACATTAACCAGGGCGTAGAGAGAGCCCGTGAAGAAGAACAAGGCGCCGGCGACCAGGGAATGATGTTTGGATACGCTACCCGCGAAACAAAATCATTAATGCCATTAACCACTGAAATCGCACATGATTTACTGTGGGAACTGGCTGCCATTCGTCGCGAAGGAAAAGTAATGACTTATCTCCGTCCTGATTCCAAATCACAAGTAACTCTTGAATATTCTGATGACGGAAAACCGGTTAAAATCGACACACTGGTACTTTCAACCCAGCACGACGAATTTGACAACGAAAAAGCCATGCAGCAAAAAATCAAAGCGGACGTGGAAAAATACCTTATTCCGCGTATTCAAAAAAAATATCCGGATTTTCTTTTTGCTGACTACAAGCTTTTGGTCAACCCAACCGGTAAATTTGTGATTGGCGGACCACATGGAGATACCGGATTAACCGGACGTAAAATTATTGTGGATACTTACGGTGGTCATGGTGCACATGGTGGTGGTGCTTTTTCCGGAAAAGATGCTTCCAAAGTGGACCGTTCAGGAGCTTATGCAGCCCGCCACATTGCCAAAAACATGGTAGCCGCCGGTGTAGCCGACCAAATCTTAGTACAGGTTGCCTATGCCATTGGCGTTAGCGAGCCGGTAGGTTTTTATGTAAACAGTTACGGGACAGCAAAAGTAAAAGATGAAAAAGGAAATATCCTGACGGACAGTCAGATTGCCCGGATTGCCAAAAATATTTTTGACCTGCGTCCTTTTGCTATTGTAAAACGGTTTGGATTAAAAAATCCGGTATTCGAAAAAACAGCTTCCTATGGCCATTTTGGCCGCGATGTGATGGTAGAAGAACAAGAGGTTTTTTACGAAGACGAAACCACCACTTTTAAAGAAACCCGGAACGGCCAGAAAGTTTACAGTAAACCGGTTACTTTTTTTGCTTGGGAAGCATTAGATTATGTGGAAAAAGTTAAAGAAGCGTTTCACATTCGTTAACCCGGATTAAAATAGCACATAACACTATTTGGTCCGGTCAATTCTTTCTACGCCTTTTACCATTTTCAGTTTATGGATAAGCTGATCCAAATGGTCGTGATTACGAATCATCAGGCTTACACGGCCTTCGAATTTTCTTCCCTTCGTATTAAAATGGATGGATCGCATATTCACCCGCAAATCGTTAGTGATGGTTTTGGTGATTGATTCTACTATGCCCAACTCATCTTTTCCGCTGATTTTCAGATTCACACGGTAAAACGGTTTTTCTTCGGAGCCGGTCCATTTTACATCAATAATACGATAAGGATAACGCTCGGCCAACCGCTTGGCATTAGGACAATTCCGCCGGTGAATGGAAATCCCGCCCAAAGTGGTAACAAAGCCAAAAACATTATCACCCGGAATGGGGTTACAACACTTGGCAAACCGGTAGTTAATATTTTTTACATGATCACCAATGTACAGGACATCCGTTTCATCTTCTTCCTTTTTCGGAATCGTTTTTTCCGGTTGTGGTTCTTCCGTACCCCCTTCCGTTTCCACCGGTTCTTCCTGTTGTTTTAAATAATCCGTTAAAACCGTTTTTACCAGAGCGAGATCAATCTTATCAGTAGCCAGCAGATAATAAAGATCTACCGCCGAGTCCATCTTAAAGTGTTTCACCAGAATATTAACCAGGTCTTCCGGACTTTTCAGTTTCCAGTTTTTAAATTTACGCAAAAGCAACTCTTTTCCTACTTCCGCTTCTTTGTACTTCTCTTCTTTCAGTTGCCGTTTAATATGGTTACGGGCTTTTTGTGTCTTTACAAAGCCAATCCAGTCTGGTTTTGGTTTTTGATTTTTAGTGGTCAGGATCTCCACTTTATCCCCATTTTTCAATACATAGCGGATAGGAACCAGTTTATTATTCACACGGGCACCACTACACTGACTTCCTATATTGGTATGAATATCATAAGCAAAGTCGAGTACCGTAGCACCGGCCGGCAACCTTTTCAAATCTCCTTTCGGAGTAAAAATAAAGACATACTCATTGGATTTTTGCGTACGGTAAGCATATTCGGCACCGATAGCTTCAGGATGTTCAAGCACATCCCTGACCTGTAACAACCAATCATCCACATCTTTCGATTTCATCAGTCCTTTGTAAGCCCAGTGAGCAGCTTGTCCTTTTTCGGCGATTTCGTCCATCCGAACAGTTCTGATTTGAACTTCCACCCATTTTTTATTGGGCCCCATCACGGTAGTATGCAACGATTCATATCCCGAAGCTTTTGGGGTGGAAATCCAGTCGCGCAACCGTTTAGGATTAGGCGGATAAATGTTGGTAACAATGGAATATACCATCCAACAGTCTTCTTTTTCTCTTTGTGGTGATTTGCTGTTAATGATAATACGAACGGCAAAAATGTCATAAATCTGTTCAAATTCCACATTCTGCCGTTTCATTTTAGCCCAGATAGAAGCCACCGATTTGGTTCGCCATTTTATTTCAAAATCAAAACCAGCCGCTATCAGTTCTTTTTCAACAGGAGCGATAAAGTCTTTGATATAAACTTCACGTTTACTTTTGGTTGCTTGTATCTTGTCGGTAATAGCACGGAAAATATCCGGATGCTCAAAACGCATCAAATCATTTTCCATTTCGCTTTTAATCTGGTAAAGGCCCAGACGGTGTGCAATGGGAATATAGATGTATTTTATTTCGTTGAAAAACTTGGTTTTCTGTTTTTTGGTCAAACCTTCAGGGGCTCTCACATCATGCAAGCGATGAGCCATCCGGATAAGGATAACCCGGATATCATTCACCAAAGACAAGAACATGTTCCTGAAAGCTTCCGACTGAAAAGAGACCCGTTCGGTTTGCAAAGCCGATATTTTCTTAAATCCGTCAATGATTTCGAGTACATTCTCCCCAAAATTCTCCATGATTTCCTGACGGACATCCGGCTGGTCGGTATCAAAACTATGCAAAAGTGCACAAACAGCCGAGGTTGGCCCCAGATTGACCTCTTTCATAGCAATAACAGCCACATCCAAATGATGTAAAATCATGGGAGACCCATCGGCCATGGTTTGATTTCCGTACGACTTTTGAGCCATGTTAAACGCTTTTTGAATCTGCAAGCGCGCAGTGGCATCTGCTTTTTCATCTACAAGCTCAAAAAGTTCGTTTAACTTTTCACGAACCGTTTTATCCGGATTGGTCATTTATTTCTTTTTGTTTATCCCCCAGGAACAACACTTTTTATAACAAAAAGATGTTGCTCTATCTAGCCATCCTTCACTGAATTTCCACCGTTAACCGGCGCAATATCATCTCTTCACGACAGGGCATCAGCTCTTCCAAAGAACCTTTCTTTACGGTACATTTTCCTTTGTAATGTGCAATCAGGGCACAGTTCTCAGCCTGATACAAATCATGCCCGCAAACCTCTACCAGGGTTTCTATCACAAATTCAAAAGTATTGACATCATCATTAAAGAGAACCAGTTTTTTCCCGGCATCCGGACTATCAACAGGATGGGAACCCGGCAATTTCTTTTCTTTGGTTGTCATGGTTTCTTCATTAAGATGTTTGTACAAATATAAAGAAAAAGAATGAATTTATCCAAAGTATATTGTTCCCCCGGCATTCTGAAATACATTTAAAACGGGGTAATTTAAGCCGGTTTACCGGAATACAAAAACAAAAAAGCCGGATGAATATCACTGTAATTTATCCTTTAAAAATTGTCCGGTAAAAGATTCTTTACAACGAACCAGTTCTTCCGGTGTTCCTTCAAAAACAATTTGTCCTCCGCGGTCTCCGCCTTCAGGCCCCAGATCAATAACCCAGTCGGCCGATTTAATAATCTCGGCATTGTGTTCAATCACCACAATACTGTGCCCGTTTTCAATCAAAGCCTGAAAAGCATTTAACAACTTACTGATATCGTGTACATGCAAACCGGTAGTAGGCTCATCAAAAATAAAAAGCGTTGCCGGCGCATGACTTCCTTTGGCAAGAAAAGAAGCGAGTTTAATCCGCTGGGCTTCGCCCCCGCTTAAAGTATTTGAGCTTTGTCCCAGCCGGAGATAACCCAAACCGGTTTCCTGTAACGGTTTCAGTTTTTCTATAATTTTCTGCTCCAGGCTGTTGTTTTTTGTCGCTTCAGAAAAAAAGGCAATGGCATCATCCACGGTTAGCTCAAGAATATCAGAGATACTTTTTCCGCGATATTTTATCTCCAACACTTCTTCTTTAAAACGCTTTCCGTGGCAGGCTTCACATTGCAAATAAATATCCGCCATAAACTGCATTTCCACTTTAATCACGCCTTCGCCTTCACATTGCTCACACCGTCCTCCGGGAATATTAAAAGAAAAATAGCCGGGTTTATAAGCCCGGAGTTTTGCCAGCGGCTGTCGTGAAAAAAGCTCGCGGATATCGTCAAACGCTTTTAAGTAGGTTACCGGATTAGAGCGCGAAGAACGTCCTATAGGATTTTGATCAATATATTCCGTACGTTGCAACCGGTTAATTTCTCCGCTCAAAACAGCCAGTTTTCCCGGTTGCGCCATTTCGCCGTTAAGGGTACGTTTCAGCAGAGTATATAAAATATCACGTACCAGTGTAGATTTTCCCGATCCACTCACTCCGGTTACCACCGTCAGTACATTCAATGGAATTTTCACCTGAAGATTTTTCAGGTTATGCTCAAACGCATCTTTTATTTCAATGTAATTGTGCCAGGGGCGCCGGAAAGCAGGAAGTTCTATTTTTTTTCTTCCGGTAAGATACAATGCCGTATAACTGACATCATTATTTTTCAACGCATCAAAAGCCCCTTGAAAAACGAGCTCACCGCCATGTTCCCCCGAATCAGGACCAATATCAATAATATCATCTGCAGCCCGGATAATTTCTTCGTCATGTTCCACCACAATTACCGTATTTCCCACATCACGCAGCTGTTTCAGCACACGAATCAGCCGTTGTGTATCGCGCGGATGCAGCCCAATACTGGGTTCATCTAAAATATACATGGAACCGGCCAGCGAGCTGCCCAGTGAGGTGGCCAGATTAATGCGCTGGGACTCTCCTCCTGACAAAGTTGCCGAAGAACGGTTTAACGTAAGATACCCCAGCCCCACATCATTGAGAAATTGCAACCGGTTAACTATTTCTGTCAGCAACCGCCGGGCAATTTGCCGGTCCTGATCATCCAGCTTTATGTTTTTAAAAAAATCAAGGCATTCATCCAGTTGCATCTGAACAATTTGGGAAATACTTTTTCCGGCTACCAACACATAATTGGCATCTTTTCGCAAACGGGTTCCTTTACATTCAGGGCAAATGGTTTTTCCGCGATACCGCGAAAGCATCACCCGGTACTGAATTTTATAGGCTTTCTCCTCCAGCCGGGCAAAAAAAGCATTAAGGCCTTTAAAATATTCATTTCCGGTCCAAAGCAGTTCTTTTTGTTCTTCAGTAAGCTGATAATAGGGCTTATGAATAGGGAAATCGAACCGATAGGCATTTTGAACAAGCTGATCTTTCCATCGCCCCATTTTTTCGCCTTTCCAGCAGGCAATGGCCCCGTCATAAACCGACAGCGCCGGGTTGGGAATCACCAGCCGTTCGTCAATGCCCATAATGCTCCCGAAACCTTCGCACCGCTTACAGGCTCCGTACGGATTATTAAAAGTAAACAAATTGACCGACGGCTCTTCAAACTGTATTCCATCCAATTCAAACCGATGGGAAAAATCAACCATCTTCTGTTGGTTTCCCTGCGTGTAAACCACTTTCAAATATCCTTTACCTTCGTAAAAAGCAGTTTGGGCCGAATCAGCAATACGGGTTTCCAGCTCTTTGTCATCGTGCACCACACGAACACGGTCTATCACGAGATAACAGTTTTCCGGCCGGGTATTTTTCTTTATCCTGCCTTTTTCTTCAAGAAGGTCTTCTATTCTTTCAATGGCGTTTCCGGTATAAACACGGCTAAATCCCTGCTGTAACAAAACTTGTAACTTTTGTTGCAGTGTACGGCCCGATTCAAGTGTAAGGGGTGAAAAAATCAGAACAACTGTTTCTTCGGGTAAAGAAAGAATAAAACGGGTTACATCGCTCACACGGTGGCGTTTCACCTGGCGGCCCGATACCGGGGAATAGGTTTTTCCGATACGGGCAAAAAGAAGCTTAAGGTATTCATACACCTCCGTGGAAGTTCCCACTGTGGAGCGCGGATTACGGGTTTTTACCTTTTGTTCAATGGCAATAGCCGGCGAAATACCCAAAATATTATCCACATCGGGCTTATCCATACGCCCTAAAAATTGGCGGGCATACGAACTCAAACTTTCCACATACCGGCGCTGCCCATCGGCATACAAAGTATCAAAAGCAAGAGAAGATTTTCCGGAACCGGATAACCCTGTAATTACCACTAATTTACGACGCGGAATAGCAACGCTGAGATTTTTTAAATTATTGACCCGAGAACGGATCACAACAATATAATCCTTCGGATTTGCCCGGTTTACATCTATCATTACAGAAAAAAATGAACGGCAAAATTAAAAAACATTTGCTTTTTTTCTTTTAACCGTTATATTTGCAAATCGAATCAATTGTTAAAAACAGTTAAAAATCATTTTGCCTATCGAGTAGAAGCTTACTTTTTCGGAACCTAAATAAACGGCATATGAAAATGGAAGCAAACGACGAGCGCCAGCTTGTTCGCAAATTTCTCGATGGCAACCCGTTGGGTTTACAAGAACTTATTGAACGGCATCAAACCCGTGTCTACTCCTATATTTTTGTGATGGTAAAAGACAAACAGCTGGCTGATGATCTGTTTCAGGATACTTTTGTGAAAGTGATAAACACTATAAAATCGGGAAGTTATAACGACGAAGGAAAATTTATTCAGTGGGTGATGCGAATAGCCCATAATTTGGTTATCGATCATTTCAGAAAACAGAAAAAGCTGAACCTGGCAGAAGTGGTGGTCAACGACCAGTTTAATTTACTTGATACACTGAAAGTAAGTGATCCGGGTATCGAAGATGTTCTGGTTACCCAGCAAATCCATCGTGACATTAAAAAACTGATGGAATATCTGCCTCAGGAACAAAAAGAAGTAATTTATTTACGTTGTTACGCCGGGATGAGCTTTAAAGATATTGCCGAGCAAACGGAAGTAAGCATTAACACGGCCCTTGGCCGCATGCGTTATGCCCTGATCAATCTGCGCAAAATGATCAAAGAAAAAAACATTATCCTGACCCGGTAACAGAATAACCAAACGGTCTTCAAAAAAAAAATTTTTTGGTAAAATAATTTGAATAAAAAGGCGTTAGTGAATTGTCAAAGCATTTCTTTATTCACTTAAAACGCCTTGCTTATGCAACAATTTGTTACCCCCCACGAATTTCAGGAACCCTTTCCATGCAAATTCCGGCACAACAAAGGACAGGAAAAATATCAGCCTTCACCAGAAATCGTTCGTACGTTGATGGCTTATGCAGCTGCTCTCCGGATTTTCAAAACCAAATGCGCTGGAAATTTTAACATCCTGATGAATTAGACCTTTACAACAAGAGCCCTTCGGGGCTCTTTGTTATTCAGTAATTTCTCTCCAATTTTTATACGGATTTTTAGAAAGCATGGCACTGTAAAAAGAAGGGTTTCCTGTAACATCTTCGCCCAGCCAGTCTGGTTTTTCAAAAGAGGTATCGGCCGTGGGTAATTCTATTTCGGCCAGGAGCAGTCCGGCATTATCGCCATGAAACTCGTCAACTTCAAATTTCAGGCCGTTGCCGGCAGGCACCAAATGCCGTGTTTTTTCCACCAGTCCTGATTCGCGCAATTCCATCAGTTCGCGGGCTTCATTCAATGGAATTTCCTTTTCCCATTCATACCGCATCAACCCGGAAATTTTTGCTGCTCCCTTGATGTTGATGTATCCTTTCTCATCCTGAATCCGTATCCGTACCGTGCGGTTAGGATCCGTGGAAAGATAAGCCTGAACTATCTCGTGCTTTTGGGTAACAAAAGGGCGAAAATCACCTTTTACCAAAAACTTATATTCTATTTCCTGTGCCATAATGTGAATCTTTTTAAGGAAAACAAAGTTAACCAATATTTCAGCCATCCGGAAGAATCCGTCCGTTAAATAATTCTAAAAGAAAACTACATCCGGAAAGCTTATTTTTTCTCATTTTTGTAAAAAAAATTCATGACACGAAAAGAACGTTTTGAAAAGATAATCGATTACTTCAAAGAGCATCAACCTTTTGCAGAAACCGAGCTACATTACACTACGCCTTACGAACTGTTGGTCGCTGTTATTTTGTCGGCACAGTGCACCGATAAACGCGTAAATGTTATTACCGTACCTTTTTTTGAACAATATCCGGATGTAGAAGCCCTTTCAAAAGCCGAAGTGTCCGATATTTTCGAACTGATCAAAAGCTGTTCGTATCCCAATAACAAAGCCAAACATCTTTCGGGAATGGCTAAAATGCTGGTTTCGGAATTTGACGGAAAAGTTCCTTCGGATGTACAAACGCTGCAAAAGCTCCCCGGTGTAGGAAGAAAAACAGCCAATGTAATTGCCTCGGTAATCTTTAACAAACCGGCCATGGCAGTGGACACGCATGTTTTCAGAGTAGCAAAACGGTTAGGGCTGACCGTCAATGCCAAAACGCCTCTGGAAACCGAGAAGCAACTGGTTCGTTATATTCCTGACGAACTCATTCCACTGGCCCATCACTGGTTGATCCTGCACGGGCGGTATGTCTGTCTGGCCCGGACACCCCGCTGCGAAAGCTGCGGATTAAAATCCTGGTGCAAATTTTACCAGCAGAACAACCGAAACAAGCAATAAAACGGCGTACGGGTTCGGTGTTTTTTTGTACATTTGTTTATCAATATTTTACCTTATGACAAAACTACAAAAAGGAGACAAAGCACCTGATTTTAAAGGGATTGATCAAAACGGAAATCCCGTTTCCCTTGCCGATTTCAAAGGGAAAAAACTGATCTTATATTTTTATCCCAAAGACAATACACCGGGATGTACAAACGAAGCATGTAACTTTCGTGACCATTATGATTTTTGGCTTTCAAAAGGCTATGCCATTGTTGGCGTTAGTCCTGACAGCGTAGCCTCACATCAAAAATTTATTGAAAAACATCAGCTTCCGTTTACCCTGATTTCTGATCCGGAAAAGGTCATTATCAAAGCCTATGGCGCCTGGGGGCCCAAAAAACTTTATGGTCGCGAATACGAGGGCCTTATCCGTTCTACTTTCGTCATTGACGAAGAGGGAAAAATTGTGGAAGTATTCGGCAAAGTGAAAACAAAAGAACATACAGAACAAATTGTTAAAAAATTAAACCTGGAATAATATGGCGACAGAAAAAGAAAATAAAAATAAAGATAAAGAACGCGAAAACAAACTAAAAGTACTGGAAGCTACGCTTGGAAAGCTGGAAAAAAATTATGGCAAAGGAGCCATTATGCGCCTTGGAAGTACGCATGTCGAAAAAATTCCGGCCATTTCCACCGGCTCTATCGGCCTTGATTTTGCGTTGGGCGTTGACGGTTTGCCCAAAGGACGGGTAACAGAAATTTATGGCCCGGAATCTTCCGGAAAAACCACTCTGGCCTTGCACGTAATTGCCGAAGCTCAAAAAGAAGGCGGAATTGCTGCATTTATTGATGCAGAACATGCTTTTGACCGCTATTATGCCGCCAAACTGGGCGTAAACATTGAAGACTTATTGGTTTCGCAACCCGATAACGGAGAACAGGCCCTGGAAATTGCAGATAACCTGATCCGTTCTGGTGCTATTGACGTTATTGTTATCGACTCCGTAGCTGCCCTGACTCCCAAAAGCGAGATTGAAGGAGAAATGGGTGACTCAAAAATGGGGTTGCAAGCCCGGCTGATGTCGCAAGCACTGCGAAAACTAACCGCCAACATCAGCAAAACCAATACGGTGTGCATTTTTATTAACCAGTTGCGTGAAAAAATCGGTGTCATGTTCGGTAATCCGGAAACAACCACCGGCGGAAATGCACTGAAATTTTATGCTTCGGTCCGGCTGGACATTCGCCGGATCAGCCAAATAAAAGATACCGACGAAGTAAAAGGAAACCGGGTTCGCGTAAAAGTGGTAAAAAACAAAGTAGCTCCGCCTTTCCGGAAAGCCGAATTCGACATCATGTATGGCGAAGGAATTTCCAAAATTGGCGAAATCATCGACATTGGTGTAGATAAGGGAATCATCAAAAAAAGCGGATCGTGGTTCAGTTACGGAGAAACCAAACTGGGACAAGGACGTGAAGCAGTGAAAAAGATCCTGAACGACAATCCTGACCTGATGGAAGAACTGGAAACAAAGATCAAAGAAGCTTTGTCGGAAACAGAAGAATAAACGATCATTTCTCAATCAATAAAAAAAGCGCCAGATAAAGGCGCTTTTTTTATTGATTTTCTTTGGGCAACAAAATCACCCGGCCACCGGAAACATAACCGGTTTTCGATGATCATTCTCTTTCTTTTACATAAAAAGCCACTTTTTCAATGGATGAAATCATGTTATACTCTTCAAGGTAAACGTCGTCAGGTACTTCCACCGGAACAGGCGTGTAATTCAAAATCCCTTTGATTCCCGCTTTGATCATCAATTGTACCGTTTCATCGGCCTGGTCGCCCGGTACCGTAATAATTCCTATTTTAATTCCTTGTTTCTTAATTTCTTCCACTGCATTTTCCACCGGATAACATGGAATACCGGCTACCATTTTTCCGGTTTTCTCCGGATTAACATCAAATCCGGCAGTAATCTGCAACTTTTCTCTTTTTCCACGGAAGTAATTGACAATGGCACGTCCCAGATCGCCCATACCAAAGATCGCTACTTTTTGTCCTTCGGGGCTGTCGATCAGGTCACCAATCAACGAAACCAGATTATGAATATCATATCCTTTTCGGAGACTTCCCGAGTAACCGATCAGCATCAGATCACGCCGTACCTGTACAGCGGTAATATGCAGCAACGCTGCAATTTCGTGCGAAAAAATATTGGTTTTTCCTTTCTCAGCACAAATATGTAAAGCCCTTCGATACTGGCTGAGACGTTCAATAGTTTTGTGTGGAATTTTTTCCTTATTGTTTCCCGTTTTCATCTTTTGTTATTTCATTCACAGCGCAAAGATAATGGCAAATCTTATACGATGGTCATTTTTTGTTCATCTTTCACAAAGATTTTTTGAAAAACCCCGTTCTACGGCCTTTTTCAAAGGAAAATTACTTTTTCACATCCAATAAAAAATCAGAAAACAGAAGGTTTGCCCCACACAACAGTTGGTTATTAATAACTTCCGGTCTTCGACAGGCAAATTCATTTCATCCGTCGCAGCAAACCTGCAGGAATGCATCAAAATTTTTGGGAAACTTCTGTTTCACGAAGGGAACAGCACAAAAAGTTTATACAAATAATTCTCGAAAATAGTCAACCGCCTGAAGCATATGACTTCCGTACCAGCTAAACATCTCTCCGTTGACCAATAATATTTTTTTATCCGGATACTTTTGCAACAACGCTTTTCGGTGCTTTTCCCTGAAAGGAAAAGGTTCGGAAGAAAGCAACAACACCGGAGCCGGTAAAAAGTACGATTCGTCAATAACAGGATAACGACCCGGAACCAAATTTTCAAAACCGGCCCGGGCAAGCATATCACTGATAAATGTTTCTTTTCCTGCGGCCATCCAAGGTTTTTTCCAAATAAGATAAACTCCGGACTGAGGCCGGGAAATATTTATCCGTTGAAAACCCTGTTGAATATCATGTACCAGTTTGCCGGCTTTTTGCTCTTTTCCCAGCAGTTCGCCCAAGCGGTAAATCATCTGATAAGCATCTGATACACACCGAATATCAAACAAAACAACCGGTAACGATGCGGCAAGTTCTTCTATCTGACTTTTTTCATTTTCTTCTTTCACTCCGACTACCAAATCAGGTTTTAACCGGATAACCGTATCCAGGTTAAAATCTTTTGTTCCACCTACCACAACGGCTTTTTCACGGATGTTTGCAGGATATTTACAAAACCGGGTTACTCCGGTCAAAATATCCGTTCCACTTAAAAACGCAATCGTTTCCGTAACGGACGGCACCAGCGAAACCACCCTTTTAATGCTTTTTATCTGATTGATTTCCGTAAAATTGTCTTTTGTGAACAGCATGGTAATAACCCGTAAAGAATAAATTATTTTGCGTGAAATTAATGATTTATTTTGCAGAAAAAATAAAACCATGGGACGTAAAGTTAAAATTGTAGCCACGCTGGGACCTGTCAGCAATAATAAAGAAATGGTTACCCAATTGATAAAAGCCGGAGTTAATGTTTTTCGTTTAAACTTTTCTTATGGCACACACGAAAGCCATCATGCCAGTTTTCAGCTGATCCGGGAATGTGCTTCTGCCTTAAAAAAGGAAGTAGCGGTTATGCAGGATATCTGCGGACCGAAAATCAGAATCAGCGGAATGAAAGAAAGCCGCGAGATTGCCAAAGGCGACCTCATCTACATGTCAAAAAAGGCAGAAGGAAAAGCTTTTTCCATTACCTACCCGCATATTATTGATCAGCTTGAACCGGGTGACGAAGTTTATTTTGCTGATGGTACCGTAAAAACAAAAGTAGAAGAGAAAAAAGAAGATTTGCTGGTATTACGGGCCCTCACCCGAGGCCAGCTACGCGAGGGAAAAGGCGTAAACATTCCCAAATCAGGAATTAAAATGTCTGCACTTACCGAAAAAGACAAAGCCGACCTGAAATTTGCTGCGCAAATCGGAATTGACCTTGTAGCCGTCTCATTTGTCGAATCGGCAAAAGATATTCTTGAAGCGCGTAAAATATTAAAAGAAAATGGCTCAGATGCCTGGGTCATTGCCAAAATAGAAAGAAAAGCAGCTATAAAAAATTTAGATGACATTTTGGATGCTGTGGACGGAATCATGGTAGCCCGTGGCGATCTGGGTGTGGAAGCCGGAATCTTTTCAGTGCCTGGCTTACAAAAAATGATGATCAAAAAGGCCAATGAACGGGCTATTCCTGTCATTACCGCTACCCAAATGCTTACCTCCATGCTCCATTCTGCAACGCCTACACGGGCCGAAATTTCAGATATTGCCAATGCGGTTTACGACGGAACGGATGCCGTCATGTTATCAGATGAAACAGCAGTAGGGTCTTTTGCCGTTGAAGCTGTTGAAGTTATGGTAAAAACCATTGCTGATACCAAAAACCATATCCCTAAAATCCGGAACATAAAACCGGAAAAACAAGAAGGATTTGCCCATGCCGCAGCAGAAATTTCTAATGATGTGCCTTGTAAAGCCATTGCCTCGTTCACCACATCGGGCTACACAGTAAAACAAATTGCAAAGTTCCGTCCACATAAACCCATTTATGCCGTCACTTACAACAAAAAAATCATACACCGGCTGGCTCTGGTTTGGGGCGTAGAAAAAGTTTTTTACATCTCACCGGACGAAAGTGAAGGAAAAATGATGCATCAGTTTTTACAACAAGCCGGAGATCATGATTTTATTGTAACCATGGGAACTTTGGCCGGAGTAAAAGGAACAACCAGCATGGTTCGGTTGCTGGATGAAGCAGCAAGACAAAAAATCTTTGAACGGTTTGGAAAATAACCCTAATCCGTTAAATAAAAAAGGGTGAAGTCTGCAGACTTCACCCTTTTTTTGTACCAATATTGATGACTCTTACTTTTGATTTCCGTTACCAAAAACCATCAATTCGTTGGCCACGACTTCAGTAATGTAATGCTTTTTGTTTTCATTATCTTCCCAAACACGGGTAATTAATTTTCCCTGAAGAGCAACTTCCTTTCCTTTCGACAGGATCTTTTCCGCAGCTTCAGCTGTTTTTCCCCAAGCCACAACATTATGCCAGATGGTTTGTTCAATCCGGTCCCCTTTTTTGTCGTAATAATAATCGTTGGTGGCGATGGAAAAACGAGCCAAACGACGATCATTGCCTACTGTTTTCAATTCCGGGTCATTGCCCAGGCGTCCGATCAGATAAACTGAATTTCTTAAAGTTGTCATGATAGTAAATTTTTAAGTGTGAATAAATAAAGACCTGTTCGTATGAATTTCTGTTTTGTCAGAACAGGATTTCAAAGAACAACACGACAAAAGTATCTCGAGGCAGACAACTTATTCGGTTAATAACCATTTATTTCCGTTTAACATTCGTTTGTTGTCGATTGTAAACGGATATTTTACTGATAATCAGAATTAAAAAAGCCAGGCATTTACATAAAAACACCCGGCTTTTTCTTTCTTTAACCCGAAATCTTTAATTATTTTTTTGCATTCAATCCCTTAAATTTTACCGAATACAGAATTGATTCTATCTGCAGGAGCAGATCCCGCTTTTTATGATTCGGATAGTATACATAACCAAAGAGAGTAACCAGGTTGTTGGTTTTTTTATTCAAGAACGTATAGCTGACAAAAGGTCCGCCCATAAAATCGTGTTCCACACGCCATAGTCCGCGAATTTCAACAGCAAAACCCGTGGGGAAATTAGTAATACGCCGGGCTCGCGGAAGTAAAAATTTCCGGTCGACAGACATATAAGAGCCGTTGGTTGGCCCGGGAATTTCATTTAGCTGATACTTCTGTACAACAGACAAAATGCTATCACGTGAAAATTGTGCAGTATCCCGGTAAGGAACCGAAATAATCAAAATTCCCTGACTGTACCGGTTGGCTTCATGACGAATCCACATAAAATTAGGAACGGATTTGGCCAAATAAAATCCCACCGGAACATCCAGCGTAAAATGGAATTCCTTTTTCAGGGCAGAAATTACTTTATCATTTAATGATGTCCGGAAAACCTTTAAAATTCTTTGCCGTTCAAAGGCAAGATACTTATTGATAAAATAATCTTTTTTCTGGGTAAAGACTTTGACAAACGATTCGGTTGTAGGAGCCGAAACCGTAATGATCAACTGCGGAGCAGCCCATTTGTCGTGCATCACAGTAATTTTGGGCGCTTTCAGTTTTTTGTCAATCCGAACAATCAGGATATCGCGTTGTTTTTGAAAAATTTCATTAAAACTGGATGTTTTTAAATGCAACAATTTAAAAATCGGTTCTTTTTGCGGCATTCCATACATATCGGCAGCAAGATATTTCCGAATGGTTTGCCCGATCACGTTTTCCCATTGTTGGTCATTTTGAAGTACTACCAAAATTTCGGCAGTGTTTCCCATGGATAAAGGTTTGCCGCTGGCATTACCACTTCCGGAACAACCGGTCATTAAAAAAGCGGCACCAACAACAAAAGCCATAAACGAAAGAAAAATATTTTTCTTCATGTTTTTAAATTTATTAGTTACCGAAAGTAGAAAATTTTCCGTTTCGGGTTTTAACCTGTCCCACCTTTTATCTACTTCCATTCAAAGTTATTAACGTAAATAAACGGTTCATATTTCACTAAGAACGAATTTTCATAATTATCCCTTCCCACTTTAGCTAACCGACGCAATTTTTATTCTTTGTCCGGGCCGTAAATGATGAGAGTTACGAATATGATTCAAGCGCTTGATTTGTTCTACCGTAACTCCGTCATATTCTTTGGCAATGTCCCACAACGTATCGCCGGGTTTTACAATGTGATAAATATATTTTCCTGACCGAACAGTGGTTTTTGATTTTTCTGCCGGCTTGTAAACATATAACTTCTGTCCCGGATAAATTCGTGAAGATTTCAGATTATTCCACTCTTTCAGGTCTGTTGGAGTACAACGGTATTTTTTGGCAATCAGTCCCAGGTTTTCTCCACGCCGGACCACATGTACAACTTTTTTAGACGAACGGGCTATAGGAGAAGCTGTTTTTTGATAAAACTGCCGGCTTCCGGCACCGTAAACAACCAATCGCTGGCCCGGATAAATCCGGGTACTATGCAATCCGTTCCACCGCATCAGCTGACTGACGTACACATGATTCCGGCGGGCAATACTTCCCAGATTATCACCATAACGTACAATCACCACATTCCGGTTTCCGGCTTTTTTTATTTCGGCCAACATTTTGTCATGCTCCAATCCCTTTTTGGTTTTAAAGGCATACAACGCTTTTTCATTATTCAGAAAATCATCGGCAAACTGGCGAGGCAACCGCAAAGTATACGTTTTTCCATTCACTGCCGGAATAATTCCCAGCTTATATTCCGGATTAAGAAATTTAAGTTCATCTAACGGTATTCCCAGCATCTCGTGCAGCTGGTCAAACGAAAGCGCATCATGCACCGTCACAGTATCAATATCAAAATAAAAGATACCCGGCCGCATAGGGTAAAGATTGTGTTGCGGAGCATAATGCATAATGTAATTTACCGCAATAAAAGCGGGTACATATCCGCGGGTTTCTCTCGGCAGGAAAGGCCAGATAGCCCAGTAATTTTTGGTGCCGCCAGCTCTCCGGATAGCCCGGTTTACATTACCGGCTCCCGAATTGTAAGCCGCCAGTACTAACGACCAGTTTCCATAAATGGCATAAAGATCTTTTAAATGTTCACAGGCTGCAATGGTTGATTTATACGGATCGTAACGGTCATCCACCAGCGAAGTCACTTTTAAGCCATAGACTTTTCCGGTTCCGTACATAAACTGCCATAAACCTTTTGCCCCTTTATTGGATCCGGCAGCCGGATTCAAAGCCGATTCCACTACGGCAAGATATTTTAACTCCAACGGTAAATTAAACTGATCCAAAACCTGTTCGATCATGGGAAAATAAAGCTCCGAGAGACCCAGCACTTTTTCTGTCAGTTTTCTCCGCTTATCGGCATACAAATGAATGAACGCTTTCACCTGTTTGTTATATACCAGCTCAATGGGGGTTTCGGCATTCAGTGCAGCAATTCTTTTGGCATAAACCGAATCGGGATATTCCGGAATTTGCCCGGGTTTAAATTTCGACTTTTTCATCAGTACCGTATCCATCATCAGGAAACCTTTACGGTAAAATTTAACATAGGCCAGACTGTCCAAAGCCTGTACAAGAGGGGAATCGCTGATCAGTGTATGACCGTGAAATTCCCGGGTACGATGAATACTGTCGTTTATCCGGTTTAAAGCACCAAGGGTACGGGGTAAAAAGATAGAATCCTGAAACGAAGGCAAATCTTTTTCCAGGCTATCTTCATTCATGAGGGTATCTGCGGTAACCGCCACTGTATCCTGAGCAGGAGAAAATGCAAATACAGTATCTGCAGCAGTTGTCGCCGCTACGGTATCCTGCTGCTGTTCGGTTTGTTTCGACTTTTTTTTCTTTTTATGTTTAAAAATTTGTCCCTTTGCACTGAAAGTTCCTGTAGTAAAAAACAGGATGGCAACAATAATAAAAATATCTTTTTTCATGCTGAAACTTCGCTTTCCCTTTGTTTAGCTAACAACTGATTGAACAACAAACGACACGGCTGTTTTGCCCACATCATATTTCACCATACTTTTAACGTATCTCTACTCGTTTTTGTATGGGCTATTTTTCATAAAAAATGTGAAAATTTACTTTTTTTCCGGGGGAGGATTTTCCGTTTTTTCCTTTTTGCCTTCTTCGTTAATGCCCGCCTTAAACTCTTTCACTCCTTTTCCTATTCCACGCATCAACTCCGGTATTTTTTTCCCTCCAAACAGTAAAACGATAGCTAAAACAATTAGAATAATTTCCGGCGTTCCAAACATTCCGGCCCGTTGTATTAAAAATGCATCCATGATTCCCGTCGTTTATTTTAGTTTAAAGAACAAAAGTACACAAAACATCCGTTACATCCGGATTCTTTATTACGAAAACCAAGAACCGGAACCGGATAAATATCGAAAAAAAGTATTTTATACCAGAACAAAAGACAAATAAACCGCCGCAATAATAGACGCAATCACAATCATAAAAGTAACATTACGCGGTAACCTGTCAATTTCCGGATTATAATCCCATTCGCTTTTCCACATGACAATACTTTTTTTTGCAAATTAAGGCAATTTATCCAAACGATAGCCATTTTTAAACGCAACTACAAAAGCATCACGGATTCCATTTACATTTCGTAACTGATCGCGACGGGTCCGGGCCTGTTCGTAAGTATCATAAGAACCTACGGTATAGATATAATATCCGTTGTGTTTGTCTTGTCTGATTTCATTTACCGGAATATGATATCTACGACTCAGCCAAGAAACTGAAATCGGATTCCCGTATTTTGCCCGTATTTGCACACGATATTCCAGCACAGGCTGTGGCGGGGGTGCCGGGGTACTGACTTTCACCGGAACCACGGCCGGTTGTTGGGCTGGTTGTTCCGTTTGAACCGGGGTTTTTTCTACTTTTTTTGTGGTATTCGTTGTTGTTGGCGGCATCACCGGGGTTGGTTCGGTTATACAAGGTTTCTTCTCTGGCTGGTGTACTGGTTGAGCCGGTGGGATTTCCCGCATATTTTGATGAGTAACCACTGATGCAGGCGGTGCTGTTTTGGCTTTTCGCTGTCCAAATTTATAAAACAACCCCACCGATGTATAATTATAAACATCATATTTAAAATTCCTTACCCAGCCATCCATTTCGTCAGAATTCATAATCCGGTTGGCTGTTTCTAAATTAATAATGAAATGGTCATTAATCCTAAAATTAACACCTATCCCACCTGTAAGAATTCCCTCCAATGTTCTACCACCAATTCCAGAACCATTACCAAAGCCAATTTTTCTTTTTACCATACCGGTTGACAGTGTATAGATTGTTGAATTATAATTAGTCAACCCCACACCCGCCAGTAAATAAGTTGTAATAAACCGATCTGTCCGTTTTCTTCCCAGTAAATTGTTCAGATCAATGGTAGTATTCAGATTAAACTCAAAATAATCCCCTTCAAAGAAATAATCAGCAGAGCGTTTTGTCCCGGCAATTTGTCCATAAAGTGCCTGCCCACGGAGACCGAAAACATAACTAAACTGACGTCCGGCCAGCAGACTTCCTCCCAAACGCCATTCATTATTGTTGGTACTTACCGGGAGAATCGGATTTTGTTTCACATCACCAAAAAAGAGGCTGGTACCTCCTGTCAAACCAACTTCCCAGTAAGGAGAAAACTTCTTTTCAGGAACCACATGCTGTCCCCAAGCAAAAGAAAAAGTTGTAAATAAAAAAAGTAAAGTGAGAAAGGCGGAAAGTGTCAATTTATTTTTCATAACTGGATTTTTTTATCACTGCACTGGATTTTTTTATCACTGCTCAAAGATTAAAGTTAAAAATAGAAAAATACTTTTTTCTGAAAGTACTCCTACTTAGAAGATATTAACAACAAAATGTTATTTAAACTACGATTTATCCACATTTGCATGTTTAGCACTAAAATCTTTCGTCTGGTTTTCGTAAACCAATACACACAACCCCTAACGCCTTTTTAAAATTTTAGTTCTCATCAAACGATTGCAACCAGACACCAGACTATTTTTTCTGTCCATTGGTCGTATTTTTCTGGCTATTCTACGTTTTTTCCTTATTCGTATGATTTTATGTAATACTTTTGTTTATTGATTAACATTATTTTTCCAAAACACAAATCATGAACAAAAAGACTACACTTTTATTCCTCATTGGTTTGCTTTTTTCTTTAGAAAGCTTTGCACAGGTTATTACTGCCGATCCTCCTTTTCCAACAGCAACCGATTCTGTTACTATAATTTTCGATGCTACCCAAGGTGATGCCGGATTAAAAGACTACACGGGTGATGTTTATGCCCACACCGGAGTCATTACTGATAAAAGTACACAACCCTCCGACTGGCGTTATGTAAAAGCCGACTGGACCGAAAACATTCCCGCATGTAAAATGACCCCATTGGGAAACAATTTGTGGCAATTGAAAATTGGTCCGTCCATCCGAGCTTATTATGGTGTTCCGGATGATGAAAAGATCCTGGAAATGGCTTTTGTTTTCCGCTCTGCCGATGGTTCCCGTACAGGAAGAGAAGCAGATGGTGGCGATATCTTTTATAAAGTTTACGAAACCGGCACCTACGTAAAAATTACTTTGCCGGATGTACAACCCAAAATTGTGAACCTGAACGATACCATTCTGATAAAAGGAAGCAGCAGCTATGCCGATTCAACGTTTCTTTTAGTTGACAATCAGGTGTTAATTGCCGACACCGCTTCTTCGTTTACGGATACCCTTATTGCCAACGAATACGGAAAACACTGGATCATTGCAAAAGCAGTAGAAGACAGTAAAGTTGTTTATGATTCGGTTTATTTTTATGTGAACCGTCCCCCACATATCGAGGCTTTGCCAGCCGGAGTACGCGACGGAATCAATTACATCGATGATTCTACTGTTATTCTAAGCCTTTACGCTCCTTACAAAAAATATGTTTTTGCTATTGGAGACTTTAACGATTGGCAGGTGGGCGATCAATGGGCCATGAACATGACTCCGGACAGCAACCGGTTTTGGATTAAGATTTCGGGATTAACACCACAAAAACAATATATCTTTCAATATCTTATCGACGGAACCATTCGTATTGGTGATCCGTATGCCGACCAAGTCAGTGACCCGTGGAACGACAAGTATATTTCTTCGGAAACATACCCCAATCTGATTCCGTATCCTACCGGAAAAACAACAGGCATCGCCACCGTTTTAGAAACGGCACAAACGCCTTACGCCTGGAAAAACAATGATTTTCAAGCTCCGGACATGAAAAACCTTGTGGTTTACGAATTATTGGTCCGTGATTTCACCGCCGGGCACACTTTTGATGATATTATTGACACCTTGGGTTACCTAAAACGGTTGGGCATTAATGCCATTGAACTGATGCCGGTAAGTGAATTTGAGGGAAATATCAGCTGGGGATACAATCCGAATTATTATTTTGCCGTAGATAAATATTATGGCCCGAAAAACACGTTCAAGGCCTTTGTCGACTCCTGTCATTCCAACGGTATTGCCGTAATCATGGACATGGTACTCAATCATGCATACGGAACCTGTCCGTTGGTGATGATGTACTGGAATGCAGCCAAAAACCAGCCCGCTGCTGACAATCCCTGGTTCAACGAAACTTCACCAAACCCGACTTACCAATGGGGTGCCGATTTTAATCATGAAAGTCCGGCGACTCACCAGTTTGTTGACAGTGTAAATCATTACTGGATTTCTCAGTATCACGTGGATGGTTTCCGCTTTGATTTTACCAAAGGCTTTACCAATACACCGGGCGACGGATGGGCTTACGATCAGTCTCGTATTGATATTCTGGAACGAATGGCAAGCCACATCTGGTCTTACAAAAAAGACGCATACGTCATTCTGGAACATTTTACGGAAAATAGCGAAGAAAAGGTTCTTACCAGTTACGGAATGAGTGTTTGGGGAAATTCCAATTACAATTACAACCAGGCCACCATGGGATATAATGACGGTTCTGACTTTTCGTGGATTTCTTATGAAGCACGCGGATTTACCAATCCGGCCGGTGTAATGGGCTATATGGAAAGTCATGACGAAGAACGGCTGATGTTTAAAAATGAACAATACGGAAACGCTGACGGAGATTATCAGGTAAAAGACATTCCCACCGGGTTGAAACGTATGGAAATGGCCGGCGCTTTCTTTTTTACCATTCCGGGCCCGAAAATGATCTGGCAATTTGGGGAATTGGGTTACGATATTTCCATCAACCAATGTCAAAACGGTTCTTTAAGTGAAAGTTGCCGTACAGATCCGAAGCCCATTTTATGGGATTATTATGACAACCCCGACCGGAAACATTTGTATGGGGTGTGGTCGGCATTGATTCATTTAAAAGAAACAGAACCCATCTTCAATACTACCGATTACAGCCTGGATGTGGGCAATGGTTTGTTTAAAAAGATCCAGCTGAATGGTACAGATATGCAAGTAAACATTTTGGGGAATTTTGATGTAAAAACGGTGACCATTTCTCCGGATTTTCAAAAAACCGGATGGTGGTATGATTATTTTTCCGGTGATTCCTTGAACGTAACCAGTACAGGGACTGATTTTCAGATGACACTGGCTCCGGGAGAATATCATCTTTACACTTCCGTAAAATTAAACCGGCCTGACTTTATTCTTGGTATTCAAGAAAATACTATTCAGGATAACGAAAGTGAATTTTCTGTTTATCCCAACCCGGTGATTTCAAGCATGGATATCACCTGGAACCAGAAAGAAGCAACCTCGGGAAACTTTTCGCTTTATGATTTAACCGGACGCAAAGTAAAAGTTCTGTACGAAGGCCATTTCAAACAGGGAACAAACCACCTGCATTTCGATGTAGGCGAATTAAATCACGGATTATATTTCATTGTCTGGAACAATGGAATCCAGCGGTTGGCCAAAAAAATTATGATTCAATGATCATAACGAAAAGGAAATCTTTTTTTGATTAACAACAAAATTCCTGTTCTGCCTGCAGGCAGAACAGGAACAAAGAACAAACCTGTCGGTAAATACAGAGCAAAAAAAAGCTGCCCGTTAAGAGCAGCTTTTTTTCATCGTTTCAATCGGTTTTATTTATCGTCCACTTCCTCAAAGTCAACATCTGTTACTTCGTCATCTCCTCCGTTTCCGGTATTGCTTGAAGAATCGGAAGCGTCACCCTGAGGTGGGGTTTGTGTTCCTGCAGCTCCGCCTTGAGCACTTTTATACATGTCTTCACTGGCTTTTTGCCAAGCTGCATTCAGTTTTTCCATGGCAGCATCTATAGCCGGGATATCCTGCGATTTGTGTGCATTACGTAAAGCTTCCAAACCGCTTTCAATTTCTGATTTTTTATCAGCCGGCAATTTATCGCCATACTCTTTCAGTTGTTTTTCTGTCTGGAAGATCAATGCATCAGCAGCATTCAGTTTGTCGATACGCTCTTTTGCTTTTTTGTCTTCCTCAGCATTGGCTTCAGCTTCCGCTTTCATCCGTTTAATTTCTTCTTCAGACAATCCGGAAGAAGCTTCAATACGGATGTTTTGCGATTTACCGGTAGCCTTGTCTTTTGCTGTTACATTCAGAATACCATTGCTATCGATATCAAAAGTCACTTCGATCTGCGGTACTCCACGCGGGGCCGGCGGAATGCCGTCCAAATGGAACCGTCCGATACTTTTGTTCTGATTAGCCATCGGGCGTTCACCCTGCAGCACATGAATCTCTACCGAAGGCTGGTTATCAGCAGCTGTAGAGAAGACCTCCGATTTCTTCGTCGGGATAGTGGTATTGGCTTCAATCAATTTGGTCATTACACCACCCAACGTTTCAATACCCAGCGAAAGCGGAGTAACGTCCAGCAACAGAACATCTTTTACTTCTCCGGTCAGTACACCACCCTGAATAGCCGCACCAATGGCCACTACTTCATCCGGATTCACTCCTTTGGATGGCTCTTTTCCGAAAAAGTCTTTTACAATTTTCTGAATAGCCGGAATACGGGTGGAACCTCCTACCAAGATTACTTCATCCACATCCGAAGCACTGATACCAGCATCTTTCAAGGCAGCTTTACAAGGTTCAATGGTTGCCTTAATCAGATCATCGGTCAGTTGCTCAAATTTAGCCCGGGTTAGTTTACGTACCAAGTGTTTCGGCACACCGTCCACCGGCATAATGTAAGGCAGGTTGATTTCGGTTTCCGTAGAACTTGACAGTTCGATCTTAGCTTTTTCAGCAGCTTCTTTCAAACGCTGCAAAGCCATCGGATCTTTCCGCAAATCAACGCCTTCATCTTTCAGGAACTCTTCGGCCAGCCAGTTGATGATTTTACCATCAAAGTCGTCACCACCAAGGTGCGTATTACCATTGGTCGATTTAACTTCAAAAACGCCGTCACCAAGTTCCAGGATAGAGATATCAAAAGTACCGCCACCCAAGTCGAAAACGGCTACCGTTTCGTCTTGTTTTTTCTTATCCAAACCATAAGCTAACGAAGCAGCTGTCGGTTCGTTGATGATACGTCTGACTTTTAAACCGGCAATTTCACCAGCTTCTTTAGTAGCCTGACGCTGTGCATCATTAAAGTAAGCAGGAACCGTAATTACCGCTTCCGTTACGGTTTGTCCCAGGTAATCTTCTGCCGTTTTCTTCATTTTCTGAAGAATCATGGCTGAGATTTCCTGCGGTGTATATAATCGATCGTCAATTTTTACACGCGGAGTATTATTATCACCTCTGACTACTTCGTACGACATCCGTTTGATTTCTTCTGTTACTTCGTCGTACGAGTTCCCCATAAAACGTTTGATCGAAGCAATCGTTCTTTTGGGGTTTGTAATGGCCTGACGTTTGGCAGGATCGCCAATCTTTCTTTCGCCATTTTCAGTAAATGCCACAATTGAGGGAGTGGTACGATGCCCTTCGCTGTTAGGGATAACCACCGGCTCATTACCTTCCATTACAGCTACGCATGAGTTTGTGGTTCCCAAGTCTATTCCAATAATTTTTCCCATTTATTTTTCCTCCTTTATTTATATTTTTTAATTTTTTTCTTTGATAAATTTTCAACTTTATTTGTTGACGGCTTATAAAAGTCAATGATTATGCCAAAAAGAGGAAAAACGTCAAGATTCATTTCTCATGAACGATTTTTGACAAAATATTTTTACGAAAATCGAATTATCATACTTAATATCAGTATATTACGATAGCTAAACGCCTTTATTTCTCCATTTTTCTTTCGGAATAAAATTTATGACAAAACGACAGAAACCAAGCAATTTCAGGATTGAAATTGGCAGAAAAAGCGGAACAGAAAAAGGATATAATACCAATTGTATTTTAAAATCTACAATGGTAAATGCCGATGTTAAATCAAAGTGCCCCAACTCGTCCACGTTTGTAACGTGGACGCATTTATTGCGGCATTTACAATGCCCAAACTAAAAGCATTACAAATAATCTATCCCCGTTTATAAACACAGAAGAGAAAAGAGGTTACCTATGCATAATAAGACATCGGTTCTTGAAAAAAGTGGGTTTGTAGCCTCACCAGGACTAACACCCATTAAATGACCCTAAATAGCCAAACCACACAAATACGCCAATATATCACATATTATCAGTAACTTAAGGCGCAAACAACATATTCAAGATATTTAAATACATAGAAGGGAATCGCATTAAATTTTAAAAAGGTGGTTGCAACGGTGGTTGCAACGAAAACATTTTTTTATTTTTGTTGTGACCTTTTAAGTTTATCAATATGGCAACCGTTATTTATTTTGTCAGGACATCAAAAAAAACAGACCCGACCAAAAAAATCAGCGTCAGGGTGAGGTTTAGACATGGGAAAAAAATTAATCTTTATGCTAAATCAGGTTTAGAGATTTTACCCCGGCATTTCAGTAACGAAACACACACGATAAACAAAAAAACGAAATACCCTGACAAAAATAAGGACAAACAATACCTCGATAACTTAGAAGTTGCAATACTGGATGCATATAAAGACCTGAAAACACTTCCCACAGCAGATTGGCTAAATTTGGTTATTGATAAATACCGTTTTCCTGACAAATACACAGAAAAGCCCAAAACGCTCTTTGACTTTTTTCAAAGTGTAATTGACAATGCAGAACACCGGATAAACCAAAAAACAGACAAACAAATATCGTATCAGTCAGTGCGGGAATTTCATGTAACATTTGGGTACCTGAAAGAGTATGCCCGAAGTAGAAGAAAAGAGATTGATTTTGAAGATATTGATTTGGATTTTTACAACGACTTTATCAAATTCTTAGAGAAAAAAAATTTAGCACAAAACACCATTGGTAAAAAATTACGTTTTCTTAAAATTGTTCTGAACGAAGCCACTGACAGAGGCATCAACACTAATATGGCTTTTAAAAGCAAACGATTTAAGGCTATTACAGAGGAAAGCGACAATATCTATTTGTCAGTTCAGGAAATTGAACAAATAACCAAACTGGATTTGTCAAACAAACCATACCTTGACCGAACACGAGATTTATTCCTGATAGGTTGCTGGACAGGTTTGCGTTTTTCAGACTGGAATAAAGTAAAACCTGAAAATATTCAAAATGGTTTCCTCACACTGAAGCAACAAAAGACCGGGCAACCGGTAGTCATTCCAATTCACCCTACAGTGAAAACAATCCTGGATAAATATAAAGGTGTTTTACCCAAGACCATTTCAAATCAAAAGTTTAATGAATACATAAAGCAAGTGGCAAAAATGGCAGACTTTAAGGAAGCCGTTACCAAGCAAATTACCAGAGGCGGAAAAACAGAAACCATTATCAAAAATAAATGGCAACTGGTAACCACCCACACGGCACGTCGTTCATTTGCTACAAACATGTATAAAATGGGAATACCCTCTATTACCATCATGGCCATCACCGGCCACCGCACAGAAACTGCCTTTCTAAAATATATCAAAGTAACCCCACAAGAACATGCTGAACGCTATAATACACCCCAAAAACTGGACAACGAGTTAAGTTAGAAAAATTGATTAAACTTGTTGTTATGAAAAAGAGAAAAAAGTACACATCAAGGTTCAAAACGAAAGTAGTATTGGAAGCCCTGCAGGAAAGAGAAACGATTCAGGAACTGGGGAGGAAATACGGATTACACCCGAATCAGATTTCTACCTGGAAGAGCCAGTTTTTATCATCAGCATCATCGGTATTTGAAAAGGGTACTAAGAAAGAAGATGTTGAAAAAGAGAAAGAAGCCCTGTTTAAGAAAGTAGGCCAACTGCAAATGGAAGTTGACTTCTTAAAAAAAGTGTTGGGGAAATAGCCGGAAAAGCGAAACTTCAAAAAGTGAACAGGAAAGAAGAAATAAGCGTCAAACGGCAATGCGAACTTTTAGAAGTAAACCGCAGCAGCTTCTACTATGTTCCCCGACAAGAGGGTTCTTACAATCAGGAACTGATGAAGCTGATAGACAAGCAATACATGAAAACACCTTTTTATGGAGTCATGCGCATGACCACCTATCTGCGAAACATAGGGTATCCGGTCAATGCCAAACGCGTACGACGATTGTACCGGCTTATGGATTTGCAAGCCATCGGCCCACGTCCAAATACGAGCAAGCCCCATAAGGGGGAAGGCCATACGGTATTTCCCTATTTGTTGCGGAATTTAGAAATAACCCATTCCAACCAGGTCTGGGCGATGGATATTACCTATGTTCCCGTTGGCAACGGTTATATGTACCTTTTTGCCATCATAGACCTTTACAGCAGGTATATCGTAGGGTGGTCATTGTCGAATACCATGACAACCCAATGGTGCAAACAGACTTTGGAGCAAGCCATAAAGGATCATGGCAAACCTAAAATGATTAATACCGATCAGGGAAGCCAGTTTACAGCAACAGAATTTACGGAGTTTGTAACCGGTAAGGGGATTACTTTCAGTATGGATGGTAAAGGTCGAGCCATAGATAATATTTTTATAGAGAGGTTTTGGAGAAACATAAAATACGAAAAGTTATATTTGGAACCATCGGAAGACGGACTGGAATTATATGAGAAAATTAAAGATTACATAGAGTTCTACAACACGCAAAGACCCCATCAGTCATTAGCGTATAAAATGCCTGTAAAAGTGTTCAAACAGGCTGCTTAGGTTTTCTTTTAATATGATTAAACGAAGAAAGAAAATCTAATTTATTTTTGTAAAAGAGTTGTCTAAAGATGGGGAGTAGTTAACGCATGCGGGATATTTGGCTAAACAGTGGGAGCCATTTGAAAGTGGCTAAGTGACTCTTTTTATTTCAGGTAATTTTTCTCAAAAGCAAGTTTATATGTCATGTAAAAAAGTTCATGCAAATTGTAATTTTGAATAACTTCTTTACGGTTCGGTAATGATGACTCAATTTCCGATATCCAATAACCATAGGTTAATAATTGACTTTTTTTATCTAATCGTGCCGAAATTTCAATACTTTCTCCAGAAATCATGGGCAACTCTATAACAACATTTTTATCAATGCAATGAATTGGTAAAAGCACATTTTCTAATAACCACTCTTTATCAAAAAAGAAATTATTATTTTTAGCAATTATCACTTTACTTTTATCAAAAGCAGTCAAAACATTTTGATAGTCTCCAAATATTATCTTCAAAACATTAAAAATAAGAATCCCTGCAAATCGAGTATTAAAATAAGTATTATAAGAATTTATTACATACTCATTTAAAATAAATTTCTTTTCTTTCAGTTTAACAATATCTCTAACGTTTATAACTCCAAACTTCACAAAAGAAAGAAGTAAATACTGTATTAGTTTAAATAATTGATTAGGGTTCCTCCTTAACTCAAAAGCTTCAATGAACACGGAATTACCTTCAATAGAATTTAATATTTTACTTACTTCTTCATACAGTTCATCCAGCATACTGTATTTAAAGACGTCAACAGAATAGAATTTATCAATATAGCCGTTAAAATCCGTATTAGTCCCGTATTTATGATGGAAGATGTTCCTGACATTATCAATATCACAAACGACAATTATTTTGTCAAAGCCAAATTTATTGCCGCGAGTATTAATATCTTGATGGGCAGCAAAAACATTTAATATCCTGAAAATGTGTTCTGGGTCAATTCTGTCAAGGTCGTCAATAACCAAAACTGTTTTCTTTGGATTATTATTCTCTGTATCGACCAACCTAAAGCGCTCAACTAAACTTGTTATTAGACGAGCGTAAAAATCTTCTTCATAAATACTGCCTTTAGTGATAGTGAACTCTTTTAAATATTCTTCAACAATGTCTAACTCCGTTTTCTGGCTATTGTCAAAATGATCTAAAGCTTTCTTAGTAAAATCAAGTGCTCGTTCTGTTGATTCTTTTAATGCTCCACCAATAAGAGGAATAACACTTAAAAAAGGGGTTAATAATTTTAAAATGTCTCCTTTACTCTCTTGAAAGAAATCTTTTGCAATCGTAACAAAGGAATCCACACTATCATCGAAATCAATTTTATTGGCAATGAGCTCGAAAAGAACATCATATTTGATTAATTCAAAAATATCTTCATTGGAAGCCACAGAATAATTTACGGGATAGATATGTATAGCGTTATATTCAACATTATTCTCAAAGAACTTCCTCAAAAAGGTTGTTTTACCATCCCCAAACTTTGCTGAAAAGATAGTCCTGTCATTTTGTTCTAAACCCAAATGGCTTTTGAACTTATCTTTTTGCTTAGATATATCAATAAAATATTTCTCCTGCTCCATTTTCTTTGTATTAATTCGTAACCAGCTCATCCGCTATACGCTCGGCTTGTTTCAACACAAGGTCAGTGGCCAGTTTTTGCATATCAGGTGGATAACCATACTGCCGTAAGGTGCGTTTTACAATCACTTTGAGCTTGGCCCGCACACTTTCCCGGATAGTCCAGTCGATAGAAGCATTGGCCTTAACCCGCTCGGTTAAAATAACGGCCAGCTCACGCAGCTTATCTTTTTGCATCAACTCACGGGCACTTTCGTTATCAGCCACCGCTGTATAAAAAGCATATTCAAAATCGGATAATCCCAACGTCTCGGCTTCCTTATCCATATTGGTAATTTCCTTCCCCAGCTTGATGAGTTCATCAATGACCTCAGCAGCAGTCAGGATTTTATTGTGGTATTTGTTGATGGCCTTTTCCAGCATTTCCTTAAAAGACTTTCCTTTTACAAGGTTTCTTTTTGTCCGGGCTTTGATTTCGTCATGAAGTAACTTTCGTAACACTTCCAAAGCCACATTTTTATGTTCCATTCCTTTCAGCTCCAACAAGAACTCTTCGGAAAGGATAGAAATATCCGGTTTTTTTATACCGGCTGCATCAAATACATCAATAACCTTCTCGGAAACCAGTGCCTGGTCGATTACCTGACGAATGGTAGTTTCTATCTCTTCATCGGTTTTGCCGGTACCGGTAGCGTCAAATTTGACCAACCGGGCTTTTACCGCCTGAAAAAAAGCAATTTCATCTTTTACATCCAGCGCCTGTTCATGTGGAATAGCAATAGCAAATGCTTTGGACAGAGCCGTGACTTCCTGAACAAACCGTTTTTTCCCGTCTTCCAAACCAAGGATATGCTCTTCGGCAGCCAATATGAGATTCAATTTCCGGGACGTGTCAGCAGCAAAATATTCTTCGTAAGGAAAGCCGTAAAACATTTGTGATACGATTTCCAGTTTTTCCAGCATCAGCTGTACAGCCTGTTCCTGAGCTATGGCCGGTTCGCCTTTTCCTCCTGCACTGGAATAAAACGAAAGGGCTTTTTTTAAGTCGGAAGCTATGCCGAGGTAATCCACAATCAGCCCGCCGGGTTTGTCTTTGTAAACCCGGTTTACGCGGGCAATGGCCTGCATCAGGTTGTGCCCTTTCATGGGCTTGTCGATATACAGGGTATGCAAGCTGGGAACATCAAAACCGGTAAGCCACATATCACGTACAATCACCAGCTTGAGTTCATCCTCAGGGTCTTTCATTCTTTCGGCCAGTAATCGGCGCTGTTCTTTAGTAGTATGATGCTTGGCTATTTGAGGGCCATCCGAACTGGCTGAGGTCATCACCACTTTTATCACCCCTTTGTTTAAATCATCTGCATGCCATTCCGGACGGAGCCGGATGATTTCATCATAAAGTTCGGCAGCAATCCGCCTGGACATGGTTACTATCATGCCTTTGCCCTCAAACACTTCCTGCCGGTGTTCAAAATGGGTAACGATATCTTTGGCTATATTTTCCAACCGGTTTTTACTGCCGACCAAAGCCTCTAACTGTGTCCATTTGGCTTTGGCTTTTTGCGTATCGGTGAGGTCGTCGGTATCCAGTTCTTTGTCGAGTTCTTCCACCAGCTTTTTCCCTTCGTCGCTCAGGTTTACCTTTGCCAACCGGCTTTCGTAGTAAATCCTGACTGTAGCACCATCTTCTACGGCCTGTGCAATATCATACACATCCACATAGTTACCAAATACGGCAGGTGTGTTGATGTCCGTACTTTCGATGGGGGTTCCGGTAAAGCCGAGGTAAGTGGCATTGGGCAAGGCATCACGCATGTATTTGGCAAAGCCATAAACGATTTTTTTACCTTTTACCCGTCCGGTTTCATCTTTATCATCAATGATTTTGGCTTTAAAACCATACTGTGTCCGGTGGGCTTCATCAGCTATAACAATGATATTTTCTCTTTCGGAAAGAGTTTCATATACATTGCCTTCGTCGGGTTGAAACTTTTGAATCGTGGAAAAGACAATCCCTCCCGAAGCCACTTTCAACAATTTTTTCAAGTGTTCGCGGCTTTGTGCCTGTACCGGTTCCTGTCTTAACAACTGGCGGGATGCAGCAAACGTATCAAAAAGCTGGTCATCCAAATCGTTGCGGTCAGTAATAACCACAATGGTGGGATTGTCCATGGTAAGCACAATTTTACCGGTATAAAACACCATGGAAAGCGATTTGCCGCTGCCCTGCGTATGCCATACCACTCCGCCTTTCCGGTCGCCTTCCGGCTGACTTTTTACTCCGGCTACACCATAGCTTTCCGGCGATTCTGTGGCAAGCTGTTCCGGTAAACCTTTGTCCGGGCTTTTTACTTTTGTCAGATACCCGCTGGCACGCAAAGTAGATTCCACCGCCCGGTTTACAGCATAATACTGATGATAGGCGGCCAGCTTTTTTACAGTGGAAACTGTTGTTAACCCCGATTTCGGGTCTTCCCTTTTGGATTTCTCATAAACAATGAAATGGCGAACCAAATCCAGCAAAGTTTCTTTGTTCAGCATCCCCTTTATCATCGTTTTCAACGGACTGACCAAATGGGAAGCTTCGGTTTTTCCGTCTTCGGATTTCCAAGCCATAAACCGGCTCATACCGGACGATAAAGTACCCGCTTTGGCTTCGAGCCCGTCAGAAATAACCATAAATCCGTTATATGTAAACAACGAAGGAATGGCTTGTTTGTAAGTTTGCAGTTGTTTGTAAGCCGAAAGAAGAGTAGCATTTTCATCGGCTGGATTTTTCAGCTCAATCACCACCAACGGAATACCGTTTACAAACAGTATCACATCTGGACGTTTATTATTTCCGTTCTCAATGACTGTAAACTGATTGACCACGACAAATTCGTTATTTTCAGGATTTTCAAAATCAATCAGCCATACCAAATCGCCCCTTTGCTGTCCGTCTTTTTGATAGGAAACCGGAATTCCTTCCGTGAGCATACGGTGAAAGGTTTCGTTATTGGTGAGCAACTCCGGGGAATGAATCCGGCGAATTTCTTTGAGTGCTTCTTCCTGTGCCTCCAAAGGAATTGACGGGTTTATTCTTTGAATGGCTTGTTGCAGTCTGTCAGCCAGCAAAACATCTTCGTAGTTCGTTCGCTCGGGATATGCACCATCATGGGCAATAACCGGGCCGTAGAGGTATTGGTAGCCTTGTTTTTCCAGCAGCTCTATGGTGAGTTGTTCAACGTCCGATTCGGTGATTTTAGTCATAAAGTCAAATTCTTATTTCAATTTTCAATTGATAACTCTTTATAAAACATTTGTATTATGCTTCTTTCAAGGAATATATTTATAAATGATAATTCATGATTTACAAAAACATTTTTTTTAGCTTCATCAAAATGAACAAGAAAATTTCTTGTTTCAATTAATTTATTTAAATCACTCTCTACACAAAGTAAAATACCTTTCTCTATTAATTCCCGAAACCGAGAGCGCAAATTTATTTCTGATTTATCATCTAAACGCTTTTTGACCCAAGAAAGACTATCTCCCTTTAACTCAGATAAAACCTTATTGTACATTCTCATATAACGTTCTCCTTTCGGGAGAAAAATTTTAAACCTTATTTTATGATATTGTTCTAAAATTGAAATATAAGCTAAAAACTTATTTTCATCATACATTGTAATATTTTTATAAGTCGTTAAAAATTTATTTATTATCAGCCTTAATTCTTCTCTTTTTTTTAACCAATTGCTTATTATTGATTGGGAATTATTCTTAAACAGATTAAAATCAACAATATCTTCTTTACTAATAGGACCATTTATTGAGAACTCTTTTTTACTTTTTGCAGAATGGTATTCATAAATTTTTCCGTTTTTATCTTCCAGTTCAATAGCTGTAAATTTTATTTGATTTTTTAAAATCAAAGTAAACAGATCTTCAAAAGAGTCTATAAAGTTTTGCACTTTATCAAGGGATATTTCTTTTTTTAATTCCACATAAATCCATTTCAATTCATAAATATGAATAGAACTATTTTTACTATCCTTAATGTATTTACCATTATATTCTATACCAACCTTATATGACGAATCCTCATATAAAATAATATTTGGAGGGGGGATATAACTAAAAGAGTCTGTTAAACTATCTTCTTTTATTCCTGTAGGTTTTATCCATTCATTAATGACATTTGTTGACAATCTAATTTTTTTTAACATTAGATTTGAAAAACCTTGATTACCCTTCTTGATAATATACTCGGATGAAGAACAAAAGTATTTTTTTATTCCCTGTTCATTCATTCCTCTTGGGATCGGATTTATTAGTTGAAAAGTATAATCTTGTTTTTCACTAAGATTATACACTAATCCTGTTATTTGTTTTTTTTGTGAAAGGAGGTTATAGAAAGAATAAATGTTTTGATACGGATCAAAGAAAAACAAACATAGATTTGCTTTTCCATCAACATCTATCGTCAAATTCCCAAAATATTTCTCTTCTTGAGATTCTGGGAGCCACCACATCCCCGTATATAAATTTTCTACTTTCATAAATAATTTATAAAATATAAATTACTCATATTAAAAATCTTTATTCCATTCCGGTAATTTGCCATGTACTTCAAAATAGCGCTGCATTAATAACCCCTCAACATAAGCCGGAAGATCGTGGTTTTGTTTATCAAAGGTAACAAACCAATAAATGTCCAGTGCATCAATATTTTCCTCTTCTATTTTTTTCAGGAAAAAGTCTTCACGCCGCATATTCTCTTGTTTATTATTTAGTCGTTTTTTCAGAAGCTGATTTTTAAAATGTCCGTTTTGTTCCATGGTGCCTGATTTACCAATGTACACCAAATCAACACGACCATGTGCGAGTTTAATAATATAATAAACACCGGGAAGTTCCGGCACACCGGCACTAACTTCGAGCAACGAAACTCCTTTCTGAAAAAAGAAATGTCCGTTATTTTTGTATTTTTTTATTTCATCAAACATATTGATTATGATTTGTTTATAGAGAACAACTATTTATTCTTAACTTACATTTTCACCCTCACCTCCCCGCTCATCAATTTCGGCAACAATGTATCCCGCAGTTTCTCAAGGGTGCGGATTTGGATTTGATTTTTAAGTAGTTTTTCAAAAATCAATTTTACTTGGTTATTAAAATATTGTAAACTTTCGTCATCAGGAATTGGAATCGGATATTCTTTTAAAATATCCGTTTTAAGGTTTGTAAAAATACTTCCATTACCTTGCATTAATAATTCTGGTCGTATTTTTTTAAACAGTAAGTATAAAAATTCATTTGAAAAATGTGATTCTGGAAAATGTAACCAACCATCATGAATGCAAGAATCAACTTGTAGTATTCTGGGAATACCTGGTGTCGCGCTATTTGAAAGAACTAATGCTCCTTTTTTTAAAAGTGTTGTCTTTTTTAATCCTTCTATTTTTATATGTTCTTTTATTTCAAAAATAAATGGCGAATTAGTTTTTGTAGCATCCGATATTTTTAACCATCTTAAACCTCTATCTGAAATATATTCTTGTATAGGCCTCGGAGAACCTCCACGTTTAACAGTTACTAATTCTCCAAGAGGTTTCACCTCCCAATCATCCTTAGCCTCTTCCACAAACCACTGCCTAAAAAGCGTTTCGGCCATTTGTTCCAGCGTTTGGTTTTGGCGGTGGAGCAGGTCTATTTTGTCGTCCAAGCTGCTTAATACTTCGGCTATGGCACGTTGCTCGGGAAGTGGGGGGATAATTACGTCCTCTAAATGAATATGATTTCTATTTATACCTGGAACTGTGCTTTTATCGCTATATTTTTCGAAGTTAAAATTCCTCAAAAAATAAAATATAAATTTAGGATTGTTCCCTCTAAAATTTTCAACATACAATGTTGTATTTAACGGCCAAAAATCTTCATCGATAAAAAAAACTTTACCAATTGTACCATATCTTCCAGTTATTACCCCTGGTCTTCTAACTTTCGATTCAGTGTGCCTTCCACTAATACCCGAAGAAGAGACAATTGGTACATTCCCTGCTTTTCTTTTTGATTTAGGTAAATCATAACCTCTTTTTAAATTTATTATATCTCCCAATTTAACTTTCTTCCACTCACTCATAGTCTTCCTTGTTTTTCATCAGTTCTTGTTCAATTTCTTCAATGGTGGGCAGCGAAGATTGGTATTCTTCGGGTAACCTTTTCATGAGCTTGTATTCGCTTACTCCTATAGGTTTTGAAATATCCCGCAGGGCATTTCCCAGTTCTCTTTCGTCGTATTTTTCCCGCATGGTCAGGAAATCAAAATGATACGGGTCTTTTAATGTTTGCAAGGCCAAATCGGAATGCGGGGCCGGCAGTGTTTGCCAAAAGTTTGAAATGGCCTTGCTGCTCCGGCGAAACAAATCAGATTCTATCTGATGTACCAAAACATTTCTCGACCAACCGTTTTCTATGGTTTTTTGCACATAAAACAGGGCTTCTTCAATATCTTTACATTTGGAAATAATTTCCCGGTTATGCCCCCATGGAATCCGGAAAAAGGGTTGGTTGTCCAATTCGTCCACAAGTTGTGGACGATTTTTTGAAACGTCCGCAGGTTGCGGACGAATTGCATCCCTGAAAAAGAGATACCCGTTTCTCATATATTTTAGATTGGTGGCAGAGAAACCCTTCATTTCAGGAAATTCCGATTGCAAATCGTTGCTTAATTGTTTTAGAAAACCCTCTCCCCAATTTGCCTTCTTTTGTTTCTCAACAATTTGAGAACCAAAAAACCAATACAATCTTAATAACTCTTCGTTTACCTTTACCGCTGCTTTTATTTGCGCCGTGCGGACTTTATCTTTTAATTGTTTCAGCCAGTCGGTATAGGCTTTATTTTTGATTACCTCACTCATTACTGCCTTTGTTTTTTAAAGTGTAGAAGGTGCTGCGCCCTTTTCCTTTTCTTTCGATAAGTTTTTTATTCAGCAGCATATTAAAAATTTCTTTTGCCTTCGTTTCCTTTACATCCAATAAATCAACGGCATACTTTCTTGATATTTTCATGTTATCAAGCAAGAAAAGTAATATTTTCTGTTCCTCTATTGTTAATCGGTCGTAATCGGTCGTAATCGGTCGCAATCGGTCGTAATTGGTCGTAATTGTCCGTGTCTCTTGCTGCAACTCTTGCTGTTCAACAAAATTTTCTTTTACAAACGTTACCCGGAACCCCATACCCGGCTCACTCCACCGCATTTGTATTTCAGGATATTTTTTCAGTTCTCCGGCTATCAGTTGCAATCCGTTGCCCCATTGCTCAATAATGCCAAGTTTCTTAAATACGGGCGCCAGCGTGATGTTTCGTATATCGGACTGGCCGGCTTCCATATCATTAAAGTCCACCGTAGGCAACAGTTTTCCGGGACTGGTAATTTCAATCTTATCATCAAAAACCGCCACCTTTATATCCTTGCCCCGAAGGGAATAGTCACGATGAATGACGGCATTACGTATTACCTCGCGCAGGGCAACTACCGGATATTCCCACCGGTCTTTACGGTAAACCCCTTCGTAGGTTGAACCTTGCGATATGTGTCTTAAAATAAATTTATAGGCTTCTTCTGCCTGTAAACTCAATGGGGTATCAATTGTTTTTTGGTCAATAAAATTACCCGGGGTAGTTCCTTTAAACCGGGCACATTCTATTTTGGCATAAGGAAACAAGGCGTTCCGGAGAGGGTCGCCGGACAAAAGGATAAGCGCATTGGTCGGAAATTTCCGGTTTTGGTCGCGGACAATCAAATTCATTTTTTCCAATACGGTTTCATTGACCTTTTCACCGGTTATCTCCTCAAAATGATTTTTAAACGACGAAAGTTCCAAATCCTGAAACGTTTTGGAATGGACAATTAATGAATCAAAAGAGATGTTTTGCTTTTGTCTTTCCAGTTCCTCGATAATGTCGCTATCGGCCAGACGGTTTGTGGAGCCGACACGAATATAAGTTCCGTTTGTTTTGCCTTTGCTTTTGAGGTAATAAGGCGGGTTGCTGCCTTTGTGGATGTTTACAACAAGAATATGTTTTCCCTGATGGTTTAAAAACATAATTTCCGGTAAAATAACAGGGTTGCAGTTATCGTGAATGCTGTTGCTTATTTCTTCTTCCATGCGGATTAACTGCTCTTCATCCAATCCGATAATTTCTCTCGGATAATCTTTTATGCCGATAAATAGTTGTCCGCCTGCATCATTGGCAAAAGCGACCACGGTTTTATTGAGTTCGGATTTCCGGGGCAAAGTTTCCTTAAACTCAATTTTACGTCCTTCGGGTTGTTTGATAATTTCCTCAATTTTCATCTTTCAGCTCAATCTTTGCGAGGTTTTCCAAAATCCGTTTATTCAGCTCCGCTTCTTCTTTCAGCTGTTCTTCAAATTCGGCTTTTAGTTTTGTGAAACGTTCGTTAAAATCAAAATCGTCTTCTTCTTCGGGCAAACCCACATACCTTCCGGGCGTGAGCACATAATCCAGTTGACGGACTTCATCTACGGTGGCCGATTTACAAAAGCCTTTTATATCCTGATAATCACCTTCGGGATTTCGCCAGTTGTGATAGGTATCGGCTATTTTTTGAATGTCTTCTTTTGAAAGCTTGCGGGTTCTCCGGTTTATCAAATGGCCCATGTTCCGGGCATCAATAAAAAGGATTTCGTTTCTTCTGTCCCGGTATTTCCCGTTGGCCCGGTTACGGCTCATAAACCACAACGAAGCGGGTATTTGTGTGTTTAAAAAGAGCTTGGCCGGCAGGTTGACAATGCAGTCCACCAAACCGGCTTCAATCAGTTTTTTTCTGATTTCGCCTTCACCCGAAGTTTTGGATGTAAGCGACCCTTTGGCCAAAACAAAACCAGCCTGCCCGCTGGGGGCCAAATGATAAAGAAAATGTTGTATCCATGCGTAGTTGGCGTTTCCCACAGGCGGCACCCCATATTGCCATCGGCCATCCTTACGAAGTAAATCACCGCTCCAGTCGCTCACATTGAACGGCGGATTGGCAATAATGTAATCGGCCTTCAGGTCTTTATGGGCATCGTTTAAAAACGAACCTTCGTTATTCCATTTTACCTGTGAACTGTCGATACCCCGAATGGCCAGGTTCATCTTACAAAGCCGCCAGGTGGTCTGGTTGCTTTCCTGTCCGTAAATAGAAATATCATTGATTCGTCCCTGATGTTCGTTTACAAACTTCTCGGATTGTACAAACATACCGCCGCTGCCGCAACAGGGGTCGAATACCCGGCCTTTGTACGGTTCCAGCATTTCAACCAGCAGTTCCACCACACTTCTCGGCGTATAAAACTGGCCGCCTTTTTTGCCTTCGGCCAAAGCAAATTCGCCAAGAAAATATTCAAACACATGGCCGAGAATGTCGGCACTTCGGGCTTTGGCATCCCCCAAAGCGATATTTCCAATCAAATCAATCAGCTCGCCCAAACTGGTCGGGTCAAGGTTTTGCCGGGCATACACTTTGGGTAAAACGCCTTTCAACGACGGGTTCTCTTTTTCAATGGCATCCATGGCCTCGTCCACCGTTTTTCCTATGGTGGGCTGTTTGGCTTTGGACTGAAGGTAGTTCCAGCGGGCATCGGCAGGAACAAAAAATACATTTTCCGCTTTATATTCATCCTTATCTTCCGGGTCAGCTCCGGCATATTCGCCTTCCCCCTTTTTCAGTTTTTCATACAGTTCTTCAAAAGCATCGGAAATATATTTCAAAAATATCAGGCCAAGGACAATGTGTTTGTATTCGGCGGCATCAATATTTTTACGCAGTTTGTCTGCTGTTTTCCACAATTGTTTTTCAAGGGGTTCTTCTGTTTTGGTTCCGTTTTTCTTTGCCATGAATCAATGTTTGATTTTTATCTTCAGACTTCCCTTTCCGGGGAAATAAAGTTTCCATAAATTTTCCTGTAAATGTAGGAAAAAGATAAGTAACCCGTCAACGGGTTAACCGGCTACAGGGGATTTTTATGGAAAAATACCAAGAAATTTCTCAAAAAGGTGTGTGAATGCGAAAGGATAGTCAATACAGAGAAAACGGGGGGATAAATTAAGCAGGGAAATTCAAATTTGCGAAGCCACCCCCTTTCTTTTGAAATGAAACGGCATAGACAAAAGCAAAGGACTAATTAACAACCTATTAGCTATTGCATTAAAACAAACACTATTTGTTCTTAAGAATCTACTTTTGGAGGCATCCCATTAGGGCACCTGTACAATTCGTATCAAAGAAAAACAGGGCAGTTTTTGCTGACAAAATACCGGAATTACTTTTTTACGGTTTACATCCTTTTCCGAAAAACATTCTGTCACTTGACAGAAAACAGGGATAAAAGAAGGAATTTGCATTTAAAAATATCAGGTAAAAAAAGGTCGTTTTCAAGTGCCGTTTTTTCGTGTATTTTTAGGTAATTTTCCAAAGGTTTTTACCCTTAAAAACACCTCCCTTTCCATAACCAACCATTAATAATTTATTCACCGGGAAACAGCTTCTATCACAGGCTGTAAAAGGGTTGTAAACATATTGCAGCAAAAAATTTAATCGAATTAAATGAAAAAGAGCAAATAATTTTATGGGTGTAAAATAACAGTGGTTGCAACCTCATTGTTAATGACAAAAAAATTGATTTAATAATTTAAATTTTTAAACAATGGTTAAAATTTCAATTCAACCGGATATGGGAAATATTTATAAATTTTTCCCATGTTTTTTGAATGCAATCGAATATATCCGTGAAAAAACAAATGATGATGAAGCCAATAAATTTCAGGCAAAGATGGCCCGTTCCTGGGGGCAGATTGATTCATCAGAATATGAATTCCTTAGTAAATTATTTACATCAAGAAAGATAAAAGTATCTTTAGATGATGTGGGATACATTTATAACTATTTAAAATTCATTTATAGAGTTAAAAACTCAACTTTTAATGATGAAAATGAAGAATTGGATAAAAGCTTAAAGGAACTATGGTCTTTTTTCCAAATAATGGAAAAACAAAAGGAAATCATAAGGATTTCAATTCAAACAAAAGATTATGAAACTATTAAAACCCAAACAGAGGAAAAAATTATTGAAACAACTAAAAATATTAGACTTAAATCAAAAAAATCATTAGACTTTTTTGATGAAATATTCAGGTATAGTATAAAACATCTGTCAGGAATGGTATATACAAAAAATTATTTATTGGCAATGCAGTACTATGGTTATCTGGATAGTATTTTAAAAAAGAGACCGGGAAACAAGATTGATTATGCTGGTACTGTTTTAATACAGGCAGTAACAAGTTTTAAAAATTACCTCAATGATAAAATGGTTGTCGAAGAAGAAAGCAAACACAAATCAAAATATACAATTATTGGAGAAATATTGGAGCATATCGGATTTATAAAATCATATTTTGAGCAAGAAAACTATATGTCGCCAGCAGAGTATCACCTCAATAAAGCAAAGAATTCTGATTATGACGAAGTGCGCACAACAAGGGCAAAAATAGAGGAGGAAAGATTCATTCCCGAATATTTTATTTTATTAAATAACAGCCTGATTTAAAACAACTTTTTTAATATCCCACTTCTCTATTTAGCGGTACTTTGCCCCAATAGGAATTTTAACCTGTTGGGGCATTTTTTGTTTATTTTATAAAGACGTGTATATCAATAAAATACAATTTTGCTAAAAGAAATTATTTTGCTTAACTCTATTTGTATCAATAAAATAACTGTTAACTGATAAAGTTCAAGCAAAAACTGGTTAAACTTTTTCAAATACCCTGTTTTACCTTCATTTTACTTTCGCGCCATTGTTTAACATAAATATTTTTAACAATGGATATTATCAAAATAGAAACGGATGTATTTGAAGAAATCCACAAGAACCTTCAAGACATCAAAGAACGTCTTAACGAAATGAAACTTCAAAATATTGAAGACACCTGGCTGTCATCCAAACAGGTTCAAAGAATCTTAGGAATTAGCCAAAAAACCTGGCAAACATATCGTGATAAACGGCTAATTAGATTTTCACAGGTTGGCCAGAAAATTTATGTCAAAGCGGCATGGCTGGAAGAGTTTTTAGAAAAACATTCTATTAACAAATAAAAGTTCGATAAAATGAGCAACATACAAAACCTGTTATTGGAAAACCCCGATTTGGCAAAAAACATAACTATTCAGGTAAAAGGATATGACCTATTAAATTTTGCCGATAAGTTAGTTAAACAAACCGCTTTGGAAGTGGAGCAACGGATAAAAGCCGAAAACAAACCCGATAAACTATTAACCCGGCAACAAGTTTCGGAAACATTAGATGTTTCATTATCGACGCTTTGGCACTGGGAAAAGAAAGGAATCCTTGTCCCTCTGAAAATTGGGTCAAAAGTACGTTATCGTCAATCAGACGTTGAAAAAGCAATTACCAAAAAATAACCTATGAAAATAAAAAGTAAAAGCAGGCCAAAACCCAGAAAAGGGCAGGACGGCAATAAAGGCAAAATAGATGTATGAAAAAGAATGTGGGTATATATTATTCACCATGTATATGTAAACGCTACACACAGAAAACATATCGTCACATAACAAAATAAAAAAAGGTTACTATGGAAAAAATTAATATAAATCCTGAATTTAACAACCTTAATAATCCCGAAACATTCATTAATCATTTCAATACATTGAAAGAACAATTGGCAAGCGAAAAAGAAAACAAAGGATTGTTTCGGGTCATGCCAGCCAATAAATGGATAGAACAAGCCAAAAACCGGCCTATTCCCAAACCTTTATTCGATAAATTCTGGTTTGAGAATGAACTGTGTATTCTATTTGCTGATACAAATATGGGCAAATCAATATTAGCTGTTCAGATTGGAAACAGTATAAGTAAAGGTGAACCTATACAAGGTTTTAAAATGGAAGCTGCCAAGCAGCCTGTCTTATATTTTGATTTTGAGCTTACTGACAAACAATTTGAAATCAGATATTCCGATGGATTTAATAATCACTACAGATTTGATAATATGTTCTTGCGCGTTGAAATAAACCCCAATGCTGAAATTCCCGAAAGGGAAAGTTTTGAGGATTATTTAAACTACTCATTAGAACAAAGTATTATTGATACAAAAGCGAAAATATTAATTGTGGATAATCTCACATATCTTAAAAACGAAACCGAAAAGGCAAAAGATGCCCTCCCCTTAATGAAATACCTGAAAGAGTTAAAAAATAAATATGAATTATCTATATTGGCACTTGCACACACCCCAAAACGGGACTTATCAAAACCCATTACCCGAAATGATTTACAAGGCAGTAAAATGCTTATCAACTTTTGCGACAGTGCTTTTGCCATTGGGGAAAGTTTTCAGGATAAAAGTTTACGATATATCAAACAGATAAAAGCACGTAATACCGAAATAATTTATGATGCTGAAAATATTGTTATTTGTCAATTACATAAGCCTTTCAATTTTTTACAGTTTGAGTTTATAGATTTTGGCGTTGAAAACGAACATTTAAAAAAGCTTTCCGAAAAAGAAAAATTAGAATTAGAAGATAACATCATTGAATTAAAAAGAAATAATCCTGACATAAGTTTTGGGCAAATTGCCAAACAACTGCGTACCAATAAAATGAAAGTTAAAAGAGTCTTAGATCGTAACAATTCGTAACACCCGTAACAAATGTTACAGACGTTACAATTGTTACAGGCGTTACGTTTGTGACATTGTAAATATCCAGACAAACATATAAGAAATGCAATATTAAGTTCTATTATCTTTTTTCAAAAAGTGATAAATGGCAAAAAAATACAGATACATATTAGCAAGTAACAAAGTACCAAAATTGGATTGCCCATATTGTGGTGCTAAAAAACACTGGCAAAGGTATATCGACACCAAAACCGGAGAAGTATTACCAGATGTGTACGGAAGATGTGATAATGCAAATAAATGCGGGAAATGGATTAGTCCATATAAAGACGGGTATGCTAAAAAAATATGGAAACAGGAACAAGAACAAGGACAATACAAGAAGTACCCAAAACAAACAAAACCAATCAAGGAAACCCCAATTTCATTTATTCCCGACAAGGAACTAAAACTAACTCTAACAGGATATGAAAAGAATGTTTTTATACAAAACCTGCTTACACGGGTTGCCTTTCCTTTTAAAAAAATAGATGTTGAAAGGGTTATTTCACTATACTATTTAGGAACAATTACCAGTGGATATAGAACCGGAGCAATTACGTTTCCTTTTATTGATAAAAACAATAATATACGGGCTATCCAAGTAAAACAATTTAATAAATCTAACCATACAACCAGTACGGATTTTTTACATTCGATTATCGAAAAACAATATATCAGACATAATAAACCGTTACCAGAATGGTTAAAAGCCTACAATAAAAACGACAAAAAGGTTTCCTGCCTGTTCGGAGAGCATTTATTAAAAACATATCCTCATAATCCTGTAGCTTTGACAGAAGCCCCTAAAACAGCCATTTATGGCACACTATATTTCGGATTTCCTGAACAAGATACAAATTTTATTTGGCTGGCTGTTTATAATAAAAGTAGTTTCTCCTTTGATAAATTGAAAGTGCTACAAGGAAGGGATGTTGTTGTGTTTCCTGACTTATCAAAAGATGGGAGTACATTTAAAGAATGGGAACAAAAAGCTAAAGATTATGAAATGCGGTTACCAGGGACAAAGTTTCTCTTTTCAAACTTATTAGAATATCTTGCACCGGATAAAGATAGAATAGGAGGAAATGATATTGCAGATTACTTGATAAAACAAGACTGGCGATTATTTAGGAAACAAAATAATAGCAACGAAATACCAGAAGAAAGAGAAGTTAAACAAACAGAAAAACAAGAGCAGAACAACAAAACAGTTAAACCTGCCACAATTTCGTATCAAACAGAACCTGTTGATGATAAAGACTTAGCCATGGAGCCCGAAGAAATATCATTTTCCAGTATTGATTTGGGAACCGATTATAGAAACTACCTCATCAAAAAACGTATCTTTAATGACAGTGCCGGTCGTCTGATTGAAATAGTTGGAACAAAAGATAATGGTCGTTGCGGCAAACCATACCACAACCGTAAAAAGATTTGTATAGGTTGCCTGCTAAATTGCAGCCATATACTGAAAATAGACGGCAAACTTCAAAACAGAGAATACACTCAAATAGAAGTATTAAAACTACAATATGAATCAGAAAAATTAAAAGAAAAACAGAATACCCCAACCATAAAGCAGATTTCAATACAAATACCAACAGCGGTTTGATTTTAAAGGGCAATAAAAAAATTTCAGTGGTAATATATCCATAATATGCACAAGTAATAAAGCAAGACATTCTCTGTTTACATTTCGTTCAGAAGATGAAGGGCAATCCCAAAGGGTTGCCCTTTTAACATTCTACGGCCAGCCGAAAGCGATTCAACCTGTTTCAACGTTCAACAAAAGAAAAAAGAAAAAATAGGATATAAAGGGCAAGGTGGTTGCAATGGTGGTTGCAACAAAAACAACAGCTTCTAATATAATACTGTTTTACTGTATCTTACAAATAATATTTGTAGCCTCACCAGGACTCGAACCTGGATCTAGAGTTTAGGAAACTCCTATTCTATCCCTTGAACTATGAGGCCAAAAAAAACCGGGCTGCAAAATTACACTTTTTTCAGAAATAGTGGAATTTACAGCCCGGCCTCTTTTATCAAATATTCCGGAAATTATTCTTCAATAGCAGCCACTCCCGGAAGGGTTTTTCCCTCGATATATTCCAGCATCGCTCCACCGCCGGTGGAAACATAACTGACTTTATCCTGCAAGTGATATTTGTTGACAGCAGCCACGGAATCGCCACCACCAACCAGAGAAAAGGCTCCTTTTGAAGTTGCCCGTGCAATGGCCTGTGCCACTTCCAGCGTACCTTTGGCAAAATTGTCCATTTCAAAAACACCCATAGGACCATTCCACAAAAGTGTTGCCGAATTTTCAATCACCTGGCTAAAGGTACGGATGGTTTCTTCTCCGATATCCAACCCCATCCATCCATCAGGAATTTCATTGGAAGGAGCCGTTTTCCGGTTAGCATTATTGTCAAATTTATCTGCAATAACGGCATCCTGAGGCAGGTAAATCTGAACACCCAATTCTTCTGCTTTGCGCAAAGCCGCTTTAGCGGTTTCCAACAAATCATCTTCCACCAAAGAATTTCCCACGCGGCCACCCTGGGCTTTAATAAAAGTAAACATCATACCACCGCCAATAATCAGGTTATCCACCTTATCCAGCAGATTATTAATAATTTCTATTTTGCCCGACACTTTGGCACCACCCAGAATAGCGGTAAACGGTTTTTCTCCTTCTTTTAAAACTTTATTGATATTTTTCAATTCATTTCCCATCACATAACCAAACATTTTGGCATTGGGGAAAAAGCGGGCAATTACTGCCGTGGAAGCATGTGCCCGGTGAGCCGTACCAAAAGCATCATTTACGTAAACATCTGCCAGAGAAGCCAGTTTTTTGGCAAATTCCACATCACCGGCGGTTTCTTCCTTATAAAAACGAAGGTTCTCGAGCAACAGAACTTCGCCCGGTTTTAAAGCCGCTGCTTTTTCACGGGCTTCTTCGCCAATGCAATCATTGGCAAACTGCACTTCAGTACCCAATTTTTCCGAAAGGTCTTTTACTACATGTTTCAGCGAGAATTTCTCTTCCGGACCATTTTTAGGACGACCCAAGTGTGACATCAATATCACAGCAGCTCCTTCTTTCCGTAATTTTTGAATCGTCGGAATAGTAGCCCGGATACGGGTGTCATCGGTAATTTCAAATTTTTCGTTCAACGGGACATTAAAGTCTACCCGAACCAAAACTTTTTTACCTTTAAAGTTATAATCATCAATTGTTTTCATTGTCTTACCTGTTTAAATTTGCATTGTTACAAAAATAGCAATATAAACCGTAAAAATTTCTTAAAAAGAAAGAAATAAGACGAAAAACAACAGCCGGGACAAAACAAACCTTCTTACCATACCATGCAATCGTTTACAGCCGCAAAACTTTGTACTTTTGCCATCGTAAGATACAAGCTATGGAAACTTTTAATAAAGGAAACATCCCCACCAAACTTCCCGGAACGGGAACTTCCATTTTTGCCATCATGTCGCAAATGGCAGCCGAAAACAATGCCGTGAACCTCTCGCAGGGATTTCCTGATTTTCCGGTATCGGAAGAGCTGATCGAAAAGGTGCATTTTTACATGAAAAAAGGATATAATCAATATGCACCGATGCCTGGTGTTCCGGCTTTGCGGCAAGCTATTTCAGGCATGTTTTACGATAACTATGGCGTACGGTACGATCCGGATACGGAGATCAATATTGCTGCCGGCGCTACACAGGCTTTGTTTACTGCCATTTCGGCTTTTATCCGCGAAGGGGATGAAGCCATTATCTTTGAACCGGCTTATGACAGTTATGCCCCGGCCGTTATCTTAAATGGCGGACTGGTAAAATATGCACAACTACAATTTCCCGATTTCAGCATTAACTGGGACGCACTCCCGCGAATGATCACTCACCGCACCCGGCTCATCATTATCAATACTCCGCAAAATCCCACCGGAAGTGTTCTCGGAAAAGAGGATATGGAACATTTGGAAAAACTCACCCGCGGAACAGATATTATTGTCATCAGCGACGAAGTTTACGAGCATTTAATTTTCGACGGACTGAAACATTACAGTGCTTGTCTGTTTCCGGAACTTGCCCGGCGAACGTTGGTAATTGGCTCTTTTGGGAAAACTTTTCATGCCACCGGATGGAAAACCGGATTTGTTCTGGCTCCGGAGAAACTCATGGCAGAATACAGAAAAGTACATCAGTTTGTGGTTTTTGCCGGGAATACTCCCATTCAATATGCCATTGCTGACTTTATCGGTAATAAAGAAAACTATCTCCATCTCGGAGAATTTTACCAGGCCAAACGTGATTTTTTTGTCAAAAAATTAAAAAAATCGGCGTTTAAAATATTGCCCGCCCACGGAACTTATTTTCAACTGCTGGATTACAGTGCGCTCTCTGATTTACCGGAAACCGAGTTTGCAAAATGGCTGGTAAAAGAACACAAAATTGCAGCCATTCCGGTTTCGGCTTTTTATAAAAACGGTGACGACTATAAAATACTGCGTTTTTGCTTTGCCAAAAAAGAACAAACTTTAACCCAAGCAGCTAAAATTCTTTCAGAAATCAAATAGAAAACACATGCAAGATTTAGAAATTCTCTACATCCAGACCAACCTGATTTGGGAGAATCCGACGGAAAACCGGACCCGGTTTGAACAATTGATAAAACAACAGGAAAGAAAATTTGATTTGGTGGTTTTACCCGAAACCTTTACTACTGGTTTTCCTGTTGACCCTAAACCCTTTGCCGAAACAATTAACGGAGAAACCATCCAGTGGATGAAAAGACTTTCGGCAACTACAGGTGCTGTCATTACCGGCAGTTTTTTGCTGAAAGAAAAAGAGAAATATTTCAATTCGCTGATTTGGATGCGTCCTGATGGCACTTTTGAACGTTATGACAAACGGCATGTTTTTTCGATGGGCGGAGAACACCATCGCATCACGCCAGGGAACCAGCCATTACTCACCACCTTAAAGGGATGGAAAATAAAGCCCATGATTTGTTACGATTTGCGGTTTCCGGTATGGTCAAAAAACCGGTATCACCAAAATACTTTCGAATACGACCTGGCCATTTACACCGCTAACTGGCCGGCAGTACGTTCTTATCCGTGGGACATTTTGCTAAAAGCCCGGGCCATTGAAAACCAAGCCTATGTTTTAGGCGTAAACCGGGTAGGAACCGACGGACCGGGAAATTCCTATTCAGGTCATTCAAAAGTAGTGGATGCCAAAGGAAATATTCTGTCGGAAGCTCCTGACAACCTGGAAGCTGTAATGCATGCCACCTTATCCGCAGAAGCGCTGCTGTCTTTTCGGAAAAAATTCAATGTCGGACCCGACTGGGATACTTTCGAAATCAAAAAATAACCGCTGTCACATCCAGTGTTTTTTCTTAAAATACCAAATCATACCAACTCCCAGGGTAATCATTACCCCAAGTAAAATCCAAAAGGCCGTTCTTTCTTCCTGCAAAGGAAGCGAAACGTTCATTCCATACAATCCGGTTAAAAATGTCAATGGAAGCACAATGGATGAAATCAGGGTTAAGATTTTCATGATCTCGTTGGTTTTATTGGTCTGCATAGAATCGAAAGTAACCGAAAGGCCTTCTATCAATTCAGCATAATCTTCGGTCATATCCCAGATTTTATTGTAGTAGTCCAGAATATTACCCCAGTAATCTTCCATGTTGTCGGCAAAACCCTCAATGCTTCCCGATTCAAATTTATTGAACACCCGCAACTGAGGTTTAAACATGGTATTCAGCACAATAATATTTTTCCGGGTAGCCGAAAGCCGTTCAATAATCGTTTCTGCACGAGCACTAAAAAGCTCACGATTAATCAGTTCCAGTTCCAGCCCCACTTTTCGCAATAAATAAACGGCTTGGGTCATCAATCTTTCCATCATCGTATAAAGCAAGGCATCGGAAGTGGCTATTTCAAAAGCTTCACCCCGTTCTTCCTGACGTTTCGCTTCTTCAAAAAGGCTGGTAATCACCCAATGGGTTTTCCCCACGGTAATGATATAATCTTCGCCCCAGAAGATTTTCACCTCTTTGGGCTTTACAAACAAATTTTGTTTATCAAAATTGGGGAAGTTTAAAATCAGAAAATAATAATCATCATAAACATCGATCTTCGGGCGTTGATTTGTCTGGCGACAATCTTCAATATCGAGGGCGTGAAAATGAAAAGTATTTTCCAGAAACTCAAAATCCTGTTCGGAGGGCTGGGCAATATGATACCATTTTAATCGTCCACCTAATTTTACCGTTTCAACCATAGGCAAGCCTCCTTCTTATTTTTGTCAGGAATAATCCACGTGAGAATAAAAAAATTTGGTGTGCCAAAAATAATCAAATTCGGTGAAACAGGGATTTCTCTTTGCCAAGACTATTTCACAAAAAAGAATACTACATATGAGAAGTTGTTTTATCTTTGAAAATCAAAAAAGAAGATATTCATGAATACATTAGAACAATTAAAACAATACACCACCGTAGTAGCAGATACCGGTGATTTTCAGTCGATTAAAAAATACAAACCGCAAGATTCCACCACCAATCCATCGCTTATTTTGCAAGCAGCTCTTCAACCAACCTATCAGCCTTTGGTAGAAGATGCCATCCGTTATGCCCAAAAATCAGGTGGAGATACAAAACAAAAACTGCGCGAAGGACTAAAAAAAGTATTTGTCAATTTTGGAATAGAAATTTTGAAAATCGTTCCGGGAAGAGTTTCCACGGAAGTGGATGCCCGTTTGTCATTTCGCATTTATGACACCGTTTCCTATGCCAAAGGGCTCATCAGGATGTATGAGAAAGAGGGTATTCCGCGCGAAAGAGTTTTAATTAAAGTCGCCTCTACTTGGGAAGGCATTCAGGCTGCCCAAATCCTGGAAAAAGAAGGAATTCACACGAACCTGACCCTGTTGTTTTGTCTTACACAGGCTATCGCCTGTGCAGATGCCGGTGTCACGCTGATTTCGCCTTTTGTAGGCCGTATTCTCGACTGGTATAAAAAAGAAAAAGGGGTTGACCACATTCCGGCAGAAAATGATCCCGGCGTACATTCTGTACGGGAGATTTATCATTACTACAAAAAATTTGGTTATCCCACCGAAATCATGGGAGCCAGTTTCCGAAATAAAGAGGAAATTCTGGCCCTGGCCGGATGTGATTTGCTGACCATTTCGCCTAAACTTCTTGAAGAACTTGAAAATGCTGACATTCCTGTACAGCCTCAGCTTACCTTAGAAGCTGCCCGACAGTCCAAAATGGAAAAAGTAAGTCTGGACGAAATGGCTTTCCGCTGGCACCTGAACGAAAATCCTATGGCCAACGAAAAGCTTTCGGAAGGTATCCGGCGATTCAGCAACGATATCCGAACGCTGGAAAAATACCTGTCAGAAAAAATTTAAGTTTTCCGAAGGGTTTATGACTCAAGTTTCGACTTGAGTGATTTAAACCCTTCACCCAATATTTCACTGGCATTAAGCACCGTTACAAAAGCATGCGGATCGATGCTATGAATATATTCCTGTAAAATGGCCATCTCACGGCGGTTTACCACCGTGAAAATGATTTGCTTTTCTTTATGGTTATACATCCCTGTTCCTGAAAAAAGTGTTCCTCCACGGTTCAGATCATGAATGATCTTGTGACCAATTTCTTCAAATTTATCGGAAATGATGAATAACACTTTGTCGTAATTCAAGCCTTCCAGAATCGTATCCAACACTTTTCCGGAAATAAAAATAACGATGAGCGAATAAAGCGGGATTTTCCAGTCTTTAAAAACAATCAAGCCGAAAAGGACGATGGTGGAATCCACAAAGATCATCAATTGTCCCATCGGCAAACGCGTATATTTGCTGATGATCATGGCAATGATATCGCTACCGCCCGAAGTCGCTTTCGATTTAAAAATCAAACCCAGTCCGACCCCGAGAAAAAGGCCTCCAAAAATGGAAGAGAGCAACGCGTCGCCTTGCACCAACGGCTGATAACCATAAAAGTAGGTAATTCCGTCATTAAAAAATGCGGTAAGGACAAAACCCACAACGGTTTTCATTCCAAAACGCGGCCCCAAAACTTTTATTCCGATAATGGTCAGCGGAATATCGAAAGCCAGTGCCATCATTCCCACAGGAGTTCCCAGCAGGTAATGCAAAACGATGGAAATACCGTAAACGCCGCCCGGTACAATTTTATACGGCGTGATAAACAATACAAAACCGGAAGCGAGAATAAACGATCCGACAACAATCAGGCTGTAATCGATCAGCCATTTTTTACTGAAGACCTTTTGTTTTTTCAGGAAAGCCATAATCTTGATTTTTAAATGATATGAATGGTATGCTGATTTTAAAAAGCCGGCAAAGATAATAGTTTAGACGGGGCAAAACATCAGCAAAAGAAAATTATTTTTTTTCGCAGGAAAAGTGGAATTTCCGGCAGGCCTCAGCCAGGATATCTGCATGGTCAAAAGCCAGATCCGGCAGTTCGTGCAGCGAAAACCAACGGGCATTCCGGGCATCATCACCGGCCTGGATCTCCGGGTCATTTTCCGGGAAAGCGGTAAAAGCCACGGAAACGGTCCGGTGTCGCGGATCGCGGTCAATAGCGCTGTACGCCTTAAGCTGTTCCAAAGCTACCTGCTCTACTCCGGTTTCTTCTTTCAGCTCACGGACAGCGGCTTCTTCAAGGGTTTCATCCATATCCATAAAACCGCCGGGAAAAGCCCACTTCCCTTCAAAAGGAGCATGATTTCGCTGAATCAGAAGAATTTGCCAGGAATCCTTTTTTTTGCGGAAAACCAGAATATCTACCGTAACAGCAGGACGAGGATAACGATACGTGTAAGCCATTTTTTAATTCTTTGGTACGAAGATACCAAAAAACAAATCACAAAAAATCCTACTACTTTCTTTAAGTACTTCACACTTCAAATTTTAAGTACTTCAAGTGCCTAAAGTTTGGAGTGCCTAAAATGGGAAATCAAAAAAAAGAGCAAATGACAACTCCAAAAGCCAACTATATTGTCATGTTGAACGCAGTGAAACATCTTTTTTAACAGCCGTGATTATTTTGAGATCCTTCACTGCGCTGCGCTCCGTTCAGGACGACAACAAAAAACATGGATAAAGCAATGAAAATCAACCAATCACTAATGACCAATAGCTTCCTATTCATCGGTTCATCACCAATATTTATCATTCCCTTCCCAATGACCAGTGACTCTTTTTACCACAAAGTCTCTCAAAGGGCATCACAAAGGAACGCCAAGGAAATGTAACAAATCTCACCCCGTTTATCACTCAACATTTATCCTTCCCAATGACTAATGACCAAGTTTGAAATCCCAAAAAACAAAAGAACAAATCTCCCAAAAAATCACAAACGCTAAAACGCAAAACCCTAAACCGCTAAAATCAACCAATCACTAATGACCAATAACTTTTTCCCATTCATCGGTTCATCATTCTACACTCATCATTCATCCTTTCCCAATGCCCTTTTTCACCAAAAGATAAAACATCAAACATCCTTCCATCGAAAATCCAAACATCCTCCATCCAATGTCAATGCCTGAAATAGGTTGACCACTTTTAACATAAGAATTCACTTTAAAAAACAGTTAAAAATGGCAACAAGAAGACAATTTAAAATGACCACCGCCGAGCGAAGGCGTCGTCATTTCAGCGACAGTTTCAAGATTCAAAAAGTCAGGGAAATAGAAACAGGCAAAACAAAAGTTTCCGAAATTAGCAAACAATATGAAGTAACCACTACTAACGTTTATCGGTGGTTAAACAAATTCGGAACTATGAAAGACAAGAAAGAGAAACTTATTATTGAAACAGATAGTGACACAAGGCAGCTATTGGAACTCAAAAAGAAAGTAGCAGAACTTGAACGGATAATCGGCCAAAAGCAAATCCTGATTGATTTCAAAGATAAGATGATAGAACTGGCAGAAGAGACCTATGGCGTAGATATAAAAAAAAAGTTTTCTACCCGACCCTCGAATATTTCTGGCACCACAGAGAACAATACCGATACAGCATGAACCGTCTGTATAAGAGCATAGGGATTAGTAAACAGGCTTTTCATAAGATGCTGGATAAAAAGCTGAGAATACGCTCAGAGCAAAAGCAATTACTGGTTATGATTTATCAAATACGAGAGGATCATCCTACAATGGGAATACGGGATATGTATTATAAGTTACGTCCCCAGACCATGGGCAGAGACCGGTTTGAAGCCTTTTGCAAATCAGAAGGGTTAACGGTAGCAAAGGTAAAAAACTGGCGAAGAACCACCGATAGCACAGGCGTTGTCCGGTTTGATAATTTATTAAAAAGCATGACTTTAACCGGAATTAATCAGGCATGGCAAAGTGATATTACCTACTATGAAATAAACAGCAGATTCTATTACATCACTTTTATTGAAGATTCCTATTCCAGACGGATTTTAGGTCATTCTGTTTCAAAAAGGCTGACTACAGAACAGACTACATTACCGGCTTTACAGAAGGCTATTAAACTTCGGATGAAGGAAAACACAATGACAACCGGTATTGTATTTCACTCAGACGGAGGGGGTCAATATTACGACAAGGCTTTTTTAAAGCTGACTCAAAAAGAAGGCTTTAAAAACAGCATGTGCGAATACCCGTGGGAGAACGGGAAAGTAGAAAGACTAAACGGGGTTATAAAAAACAATTACCTGAACCATCGTCAGATAAACAGTTTTGAAGAACTTCAAAAAGAGGTTGACCGAACCGTGTTACTTTACAACCAGGAAAAGCCTCATATAGAGTTACAACGAAAAAGCCCCAATGAATTTGAAAAAAGTTATCTTTGTAATGGACAACAATCCTTCAGTCTCTAAGATCACTCATGAATGAACAACGTAAATAATGAAAATAAGTAAGTAAAAACGGTCAACCATATTCAGGCATCTACACAAACATCTCCACATCAAAAATCCTCCATCCTTCCATTCTCACATCAAACAGTCTCAGGGTTTTGCCGGCGGCTGTTGATTTGGCGGAGGATACATCCGGCGATGCATCCGGTGGTTTTTCATCATCTTTCGCCTGTGCCACTCCAGTTTTTCCAATCGTTTTATCTGCTGTGGCGAAAGAAACGGTTTTAAATCGTGTTGTAGTTTTTTAATGAATTCGATTTGTTGCTGCCGGAAATTCATCATGTTTTCCCGGTTTTTCCGGGCATACTCTTCCAGCACGGGTTTCATTTTCTGCCATTGTTCCGGTGTCGGGCGCAAAATACGCCGGATTTCATACCGGAAACCGGTAGGCGTATAATAACGTTGCATCCGGTTTATGCGGTTATGAATCAACCGGCCGCTGACCAAAAAGCCCAAAACAAACCCGATGAGCAATACCGCAATAAAAGCCAGTGTATATTTTGTTTTATCATTCATCATTTTGCCATTTTAAAACATACTTAACATGCCCAAATCAGGAGCATAACCGTGAATTCCCAACAAACTGTCAAGATTCAGGCTCCCGTCCATAAAATAAACCGAAAGCAACACCAAAATGATGGCAGCCACGCCTGAAAGGGCCACTGCACGAAATACCGAACGGAAAACAAAAGGATTTTCACCAGCCATTCGCATCATGACCTTTTCAGTAAATCCGGGCTGAAAGTCGGGCGACCACGTCGAGAAATCGTGTCGGATTTTATCCAGCGTTTCTTTTTCTTTTCTTAGTTGCTCCGACGAAGAGAGCGCTGCTGCTAACTTTTGATGCTCTTCGGCAGTCAGCTCTTCATCGTACGACCGAATCAATAATTTTTCCTTTTCTTCCATATCAGTATTCCTCCAGTTTTTTCAATAACGATTTCAATTTTACCTGAGCCCGGGCCAACCGCGAGAGCACTGTCCCTTCCGGCAATTCAAGTATTTGTGCGGTTTCCTTGGTGGAATACCCTTCGATGAGGCGTAATATCACCACCACACGGTATTTTTCATCCAGGCCAGCCAATGCTTTCTGAACCCATTCGGTATTGTCAGACTTTTGAAAAGTATGCCGATCGGCATACAAAGCATCATATTTTTCCTCCAATCCGGTAGTTCTTTGTGTTTTCCTTTTCTTCAGCGCATTCAGCGAAAGGTTAATAGCAATCCGGGTCAGATAGGTTCCCAACGAAGCATCGCCTTTATATTGATGCAGTGAACGGTAAAACCGGATGAATGTCTCCTGTCCGATATCTTCAGCATCCGCCTGATTGCCCAGCATCCCTATCACCACTTTGGCCACAATTCCTTTGTACTTCTGCACAATTTGTTCAAAAGCCTTTTGATCTCCTTTTTGCACCGCCTTTATCAGTGCTACATCATCTTCATATTTTCCCACCACTTTATACAAAAAGCTTTTGTTTAATTTATTGACAATAAAAAAGACTGTTTTATTCCCTGAACAGAAAAAAAAACGACAAAAACAAAGGTACCTAAAAAGCGGAAACACTTTTTTAAAGCCGTAACAAAACCTTAAATCCTGTTATAAATAAACCTGTAGAAGAAACAAAAGGAATAATACCGGTTACAAATACAAAAAGCGCTTTTGGTTCATTTCAATCCCAAAAGCGCTTTTCCGGTTTAATGCACCCCGAAAAACAAAGTACAAAAGACATTACTCTCGCAAGAATCATTTTGAAAAAATGTTCTTGTAGATGAATTCCGTTTACTGAAATGGAGTTTAATGATAAATTCCCACTTTTTTCCCGGCTGCATAAATTTTATCAATGGCTTCATCAATTTGCGGAAGGGTGTGGGTAGCCATCAAGGCAAAGCGCAGCAAAGAATCTTCAGGCCGCACAGCAGGAGAAATCACCGGATTAATAAAAACCCCATCATCCAAAAGCATTTTCGACAAGAGAAAAGCTTTGTCATTATCGCGTACATACACCGGAATAATCGGGGTTTCTGTATTTCCCACATCCATTCCCAACTCTTTAAAGTGGTTTTGGGCATGGTGTGTATTTTCCCACAGACGGTGAACCAATTCATCATCTTCTTCAATAACATCCAGCGCAGCAAGCACACTGGCAGCAGAAGCCGGCGGCAAACTGGCACTAAAAATCAAAGACCGGGCAGTATGTTGCAAATAATTAATCAGTTCTTTTGAACCGGCAATGAATCCGCCAATGGAAGCCAGCGATTTGCTAAAAGTTCCCACGATCATCTCCACATCATCATCTAAACCGAAATGATTTACTGTTCCGGAACCTTTTTCTCCTAAAACACCAAGACCATGAGCATCGTCGATCATTACCGAAGCACCATATTTTTTGGCCAGCCGGACAATCTGATCCACTTTGGCAATATCGCCTTCCATACTAAAAAGTCCGTCGGTAACAATAAGCCGTAAAGCATCCGGATTATTGTTCTCGCCCAGGTTTCGCAATACTTTTTCCAACGATTCCATATCGTTGTGCCGGTATTTCAGGATTCTCCCAAACGACAAACGGGTAGCATCAATGATAGAAGCATGACTTTGTTCATCAATTACAGCCACATCATACCGGCCGATAACCGAAGGAATAGCACCGAGATTAGACTGAAATCCGGTGGAAAAAGCCAGGGCAGCTTCCTTATGAACAAAACGAGCCAAACGGTGTTCAAGCTCAATATGAATATCCAGCGTACCGTTTAAAAACCGTGAACCGGCCGTACCGGTACCATATTTTTTGATGGCAGCAATAGCTGCTTCTTTTACTTTCGGATGGCTGGTAAGCCCGAGGTAATTATTAGAACCAAACATGGAAACCTTGTGTCCCTTCATTTCCACCACAGCATCCTGTCCCGATTCAAGCATCCTGAAGTACGGATAAACACCCAGTTTTTTATATTTTTGCGGCGCAGTAAATTTCTCAGCCCTGTTTTGTAAATCACTCATTCTTATCAAATTACGTTTAAACACCGGGTAAAAATTTATTTCCGGTGCCTTGCAAATCTATTGAAAATTCCTTTCAACACAACAAAATCGTCTAAAAAACGAAATCGTATTTCTTTTATCAACTGTTAACAATCGCTTTTACAGCAGTTTCTCATTTATTGTAAAGCATAAAAAAGCGGAAGTTTAACTTCATTATCTTGCTGCAGTAAACTGTTCCAGAAAACGCAAGTCGTTTTCAAAAAACAACCGCAGGTCGTTCACCTGGTATTTGAGCATGGTAATTCGTTCGATACCCATACCAAACGCAAATCCGGTATATTTTTTATTGTCGATATGACAAGCTTCCAGCACATTCGGGTCAACCATACCACAGCCGAGAATTTCTACCCAACCGGTATATTTACAGATGTTACAGCCCTTACCGCCACAAATATTACACGAAACGTCCATTTCAGCTGAAGGCTCGGTAAACGGAAAATAAGACGGGCGAAACCGGATTTTGGTATGCTCGCCAAAAAGCTCACGGGCAAAATAAAACAGGGTTTGCTTTAAGTCGGTAAATGAAACATTTTCATCTACATACAAACCTTCCACCTGATGAAAAATACAGTGTGCCCGGGCAGAAATAGCTTCATTACGGAAAACCCTTCCGGGAGAAATCGTACGGATGGGCGGCTGCGATTTTTCCATAACACGCACCTGCACCGACGAAGTATGGGTACGCAATGCCAGATCCGGATCTTTTTCGATAAAAAAGGTATCCTGCATATCCCTTGCCGGATGTTCTTCCGGGAAATTCAAAGCGGTGAAATTATGAAAATCGTCTTCTATTTCCGGCCCTTCCGAAACGGTAAAACCGATACGCGAAAAAATATCGATAATTTCATTCCGGACAATGGAAAGCGGATGGCGGCTCCCTAACGGAGCGGATGCCGGCAGCGTCAAATCCAACTGTGTTTCCTGATCACCGGTTTGGGTATCCAGTTTCTCTTTCAGCGCCACAATTTTATTTTGTACGGTCTGCTTCAGCGTATTGATGAGCTGTCCCATTTCGCGGCGTTGTTCTGGCGGAACCGATTTAAAATCAGCAAACAAAGCAGGAATTTCCCCTTTCTTTCCCAAGAACTTAATCCGGAAATTCTCCAGCTCTTCCAGATTTTCCGCAGAAAAGGCTTCCACCTCTTTCAACAGGGCATTAATTTTCTCTCTCATTTATTCTTTCGTTTTAATTATCCAAAACTTTAATGGTCATGGTAACAGGCACCAGCGGTTTGTCGTGGGCATCCGTTTTTACCGAAGCTATTTTATCCAACACATCAAAACCGGAAAGCAATTCGCCAAAAACCGTATAACCGCCATCGAGATGCGGTGCTCCGCCAATGGTTTTATAAACTTCCCTTTCTTCTTTGGTAAAAACATGACCGGTACGGGCCGATACTGCATCAAGATATTGATCGGTAACCACCTTTCCCTGTACAATATAAAACTGTGATCCATCAGAACGTTTTTCCGGATTGACATCATCGCCTTCGCGGGCCATGGCCAAAGCGCCTTTTTTATGAAAATGGTTGGGCCGGATTTCTGCCGGAAGCGTATAACCCGGATCCGAACGACCATCTTTGTTACTTCCCCCCTGAATCATAAAATTTTTAATCACCCGGTGAAATGTAGATCCGTTGTACCATCCTTTCTTGACCAACTTGATAAAATTGGCTGTTGTTTTAGGAGTATCGTTATACAGCACAGCCATCATATCGCCAAAACGGGTATGAATCACCACAAGGGTTTCCGGTTTTTCTCTTTTTTGTGCCGACACGGAGGAACACATCAACAACCCGACGATGAAAAACAGATATTTCATGGGCACACAGCCTTTCTATTTGCCCGGCAAAATTAGAAAAAAGAAAGATACATCAGGAAACATACGCATCAATCCGCTTTTTCGGACGAATTGCTTTCCTTACGGGCTTCAAGAAAACAACGACGACACAGGGGTTCGTAAGCATCCGTTTCGCCCAATACCACCAGATTATCATTTTTTACCGTCCGGTGTGAATAATGGGCCAGATTTCCGCAGCGAATGCAAATGGCATGTACTTTAGTCACATATTCAGCAATCGCCATCAGTTTAGGAATCGGGCCAAAAGGCTTTCCGAGATAGTCCATATCCAAACCAGCTACAATTACCCGTTTTCCATTCATAGCCAGCTCATTACAAACAGAAACCAATTCTTCACCAAAAAACTGGGCTTCATCAATCCCCACCACTTCAAAATCTTCGGCATAAAACAAAATTTGCGATGCATTTTCCACCGGCGTTGACGACACCGATTTGGCATCGTGCGAAACCACATCCGTATCGTCATAACGGGTATCCACTGCCGGCTTAAAAATCTCCACCTTCTGCCGGGCAATGCGGGCCCTGTTCAACCGGCGAATCAGCTCTTCGGTCTTTCCGGAAAACATAGAACCGCAAATCACCTCTATCCATCCCGTTCGTTCCGAATTGTTTCGGTCTTTTTCAAGAAACATGAATCAATTGTTATTTTTCTTATTACTTTTGAATGGACAAATTTAACCAAATCTGTTTAGCATGCCCCAAAGAGAACCGGTAAAATTTTAGCGGTTACGACAAATTTTTACGGCACAATAACAGTTAAATTTTCAAATAATAATGTCCAAAAAATGAACAAAGCCGATTTATTAACCGATATAAAAAAAGCGCTGGAGAAACTGCTCGTCGAAACCCAAAAGTGGGAAAATCAAAGCCAGCCAATGCCGACAATTGAGAAAGACCTGCTACTGGAAAAAACCCGGCGCCTTTACGAAAAAATGAAAGCGCTGGAAGAAGCGGAACAAAAGGAACGGCTCTCTCCGGAAGAAAATTTATCGCATGAACCGGCTTTGGAAAATGAACCGGCTTTTGTTTCTGAACCGGTGATGGAAGAACAGCCAGAAACCCAACAAGAACAACCCACTGAAAAAGAAACCATTCCGGAACCACCGGCAGAAAAAAAGCCAGAAACAGAACAACAACCGGTGAACGAAGAAAAACCGGCTGAACCGCAGCAAATCCAGGACGAAAAACCGGCCACCCCCGAACCGAAAGAAAAGAAACCGGAAACCGAAGAAAAATCAGTACAGGAAAAACCGGAAGAGATCACCCTTGATCTTTTTTCGGATTCGGTGACTGAAACCGTAGGCGAAACATTAAAACCATCCGATCCGGCCATTGCCGAAACGCTGCAATCTTCCGGAATTCAGGATTTACGCGAAGCCATTGGAATAAACGATAAGTTTTTGTTTATCAACGAAATGTTTCACGGCGACATGGAACAATACAACAAGGTTATTGATGAGCTGAACAGCTTTTCCGGACTGCCAGGAGCACAAACTTATCTCGCTGAGCTACAAATTCAATATCAGTGGGATGAAAACAGCCCGGCATTGGAAAAACTGCTTCAATTACTGGAACGTAAATTTGGATAAAACCCAAGGCCATGTCAAAATTATATCTGGTACCCACTCCAATTGGCAATCTTGAGGATATCACCTTCCGGGCACTTCGCATTTTAAAAGAGGTTTCTCTTATCCTTGCCGAAGATACCCGTACAACCGGAACCCTGTTAAAACATTATGACATTCAAAACCGATTACAATCGTTTCATATCCATAATGAGCACAAGGTAGTTGCCAGATATGTGGAACAAATCCTGGCGGGCGAAACCATCGCGCTGGTCAGTGATGCCGGAACCCCTTCCATTTCCGATCCCGGATTTTTGCTCGTTCGCGAATGCCTGAAAAACAACATTCCGGTAGAAACATTGCCCGGAGCCACTGCTTTTGTTCCCGCACTGGTCAATTCGGGTTTTCCGTCAGACCGGTTTTTTTTCGAGGGATTCCTTCCGCACAAAAAAGGAAGACAAACCCGCTTAAAAGAGCTGGCTCAATACCCACACACGCTTATCCTGTACGAATCGCCTTACCGGCTAATAAAAACGCTGGAGCAGATGATGACTGTTTTCGACCCGGAACGTCCGGTTTCTGTTTCCCGTGAGTTGACAAAAATCCATGAAGAAACCATCCGCGGTACTTTTGCCGAAGTACTCGAATATTTTAAAAACAAACCGGTAAAAGGAGAAATCGTCATTGTGGTAGGTCACAAAGGCGATTTGTAAGCATTATTCTGCCGGTTTTTTATTGATGTTGAACAGGCTTTTCCCCTCTTTGTAATTTTTTATTCCTTCTTTCAAGAACCGGATAAAATGATCCACATTTAAATCGTACGCCTTGGGTTGTACCAAAACATTTCCTTTATTATCCATCAGCACATAAAACGGCTGGGCATTTACCCCGAATTTCGAAATCTGAAAATCGGCATCTTTTTTCCCCAGTGTTTTCTTCAGCTTCCCGTCATACGACGATCTAACCCATTCATTTTTAGGGAGCGGATACTTATCATCCACATAAAGGGCAAGGATCACATAATCATTACGCAAAATTTTCAGCACCCGCGGATCAGACCACACATTGGCTTCCATTTCACGGCAATTGACACAACCATGTCCGGTAAAATCAATAAAAATGGGTTTGTTTTGTTTTTTGGAACAAGCTACAGCCTGTTTATAATCGAAATATCCTTTTAAACCATGAGGAAGTTCCAAAAAGCTGTGATACTTCGGCGTTGCACAAATCTCTTTGGGCTCATGCGTTGCTCCACCGCCGTAGATCTGTAAATTGTCACGGACAATTTTGTTGACATCAAAATCGATGGTACTCTGAGGCGGAAGATAACCCGAAAGAAATTTCAACGGAGCACCAAACATCCCCGGAATCATGTAAACCACAAAACTAAAAGTGATAATAGAAAGCAATAATCGCGGAACAGTCACGTGTTTTACCTCATCATCATAAGCAAACCGGATTTTACCCAACAGATACAATCCCAGCAAAAAGAAAATTACGATCCAAAGGGCAAGATATACTTCGCGGTCAAGAATATGCCAGTGATAGGTCTGATCGGCAATGCTCAGGAATTTAAGTCCAAAAGCCAACTCAAGGAAACCGAGAACCACTTTCACCGAATTGAGCCATCCGCCCGACTTGGGTAAATTAGACAACCACGACGGGAAGAAAGCAAACAAAGTAAACGGAAGAGCAAAAGCCAGCGAAAAACCAAACATTCCTACAATGGGTTTTAAAATTTCGCCTCCGGCCGATTCTACCAAAATAGTTCCCACAATAGGACCCGTACAGCTGAAAGACACCAAAACCAGGGTAAGCGCCATAAAAACAGGACCCAAAATACCACCCCGGTCTGCTTTCTGATCCGATTTGTTCACCAGCCAGTGCGGCATGGTGATTTCGAACATCCCGAAGAACGAGAAAGCAAAAACCATGAAAATAATAAAGAAGATAATGTTAGGCAACCAGTTTGTACTAAGCCAATTAGCAATATTCGGCCCGGCAATCACAGCCAATACCGAGCCAATCAGGGTATAAATGGCAATAATACTAAAGCCATACAACAACGCTTGCATTTTTCCTTTGGCTTTGTCTTCCCCCTCTTTCATAAAGAAACTTACCGTCATCGGAATCATGGGGAAAACACAAGGCGTAAGAATACCAAGAAGTCCGCCGAGAAAAGCCAACACAAAAAAGCCCCAAAGGCCTTTTTTCCGGCCGCCAATATCAATTTTATTTTTTCCGGAAACCGTAGTCTGCTTTGCAATCGCTGCAGTAGAGGCTGCCGTTTTCACTTTTCCCAGATCAAAAGAAAAATCCACATCCTGCGGAGGCAAACACTGGGTATTGTCACAACACATGTAATTCAGCGTTCCTTTCACCACCGCTCCGGCTCCTTTAATCTTCACTTTCTGGACAAACCGTACACTATCAAGATAATATTTCAACTCCATGTTGAAATTTTTATCAAACTCTTTGATCACCTGTCCTTGTTCTTCCACTTTTCCTTCCAGCGTATAACTGCTGCTGTCTTTCTTAAAAGTAAATGTAGTAGCAGGAGGCGCTTGCGGAATATCCTGCGAATATAAGTGCCAGTTATTGTCAATACGGGCTGTAAAAATCAGCGCATATTCTTTGTCCGCAATTTTTTGTGTGGAAAATGACCACTTTACCGGTTCCAGGATTTGGGCAAACAGCGGTGCTACAGACAAAAGAAAAAGAACCGCAAGAAAGGAAAATCGTTTCATCATTTCAGATTAAGGTTTTTCAACGGATTGTTTTTTTGCGTTGCAAAAATAGTACTTTCCGCGCGATTCATCCCGGTGAAATGGAAAGATGTTTAATGATCGGGTATGATGAATAACGATTGGCTTTGGGGAGCTCCCCATAACACAAAAATCCGGATTCCGTTTTTCTGTCCGGAGAACTCTGCCGGAAGCATCCCCTCGTGACTTTGAAGAACAGAACAATAGCAGCCCACGGCTACCGGGATAAAGAACGAAGGGTGCGATCAACACCCTGTCGTCACTTCGTTCTCTTTTCCCTGTTGATCTTAAGCTTCCGGTTTTTTCTTACCGTTCATGATTTCCATCTGATGGTTGATGGATTCCTGGTGGATGGCTTTAAAAGCCCGGTTGATAAATTCCCGGCTTAAGCCGCGTTTAGCGCCTTCTTCGATACTTTTATAAATGATATCTTCCCAACGTTTGTTTTGCAGAATACTGATGTTATTCCGTTTTTTGTATTCACCAATGGCTTCGGCCACCTGCATGCGTTGTTCAATAAGATCTAAGAACTGCTTATCGAGCCAATCGATTTTTCCACGCAGTTCTTCCAAAACATTCAATTGTTTTTCGTCAGTGGGGCGGGGACTACGTAACACAAGCTGGTCAAGTAATTTGCCCAACTCTTCCGGAGTAATTTGTTGTTGGGCATCACTCAATGCTTCCTTTGGATTCACGTGTGATTCAATCATCAACCCGTCAAAATTCAGATCCATGGCTTTTTGTGAAAGATCCAGAATCAGCTCTGCTTTTCCTCCGATATGACTGGGGTCATTCAGCATGGGAATCTCCGGAAGACGGCTTTTCATTTCGATAGGAATCTGCCACTGCGGAAGATTCCGGTAACTCGATTTTTCATAAGTAGAAAAGCCCCGGTGAATCAGTCCGATTTTTTTTATTCCAGCCTGATAAATCCGTTCAATGGCGCCAATCCACAGCTCCAGGTCCGGGTTTACCGGATTTTTTATCAACACACCGATATCTGCCCCCTGCATGGCATTGGCAATTTCCTGAACAGCAAAAGGATTGGCTGATGTACGGGCTCCAATCCACAACACATCCACCCCGTATTTCAGTGCTTCATAAACATGGTTGGCATTGGCCACTTCAATGGTCAACGGCAAGCCAGTTTCCTGTTTGGCTTTTTTCAGCCAGGAAAGCCCCTTGGCTCCCACTCCTTCAAAGCTGTTGGGACGCGTCCGCGGTTTCCAGATTCCGGCACGGAACATATCTACTTTTCCGGTTTTTTTTAAACCAATGGCGGTTTCCACCACCTGTTTTTCCGATTCGGCACTACAGGGACCGGCAATGACAAATGGCCGTTCATGATATTCTTCCCATTCTGACAATTTTTTGATATGCAGATCTTTAGGCATGATAACTAATTTTAAAGTATTTTTTGAATTTTATTGGATTCGTGAATTAAACGGGTAATCTCGTCGTGATCTTTCTTTTGTATAGCTTCCCGGAAAGCTTCCAGTTTATGGATGTAGGTATCCAGTACTTCCAAAACATAATCGGAATTTTGGTCAAAAACAGGAACCCACATTTCCGCTGAACTTTTGGCCAATCGCACGGTAGAAGCAAATCCACCACTGGCCAGATCAAGAATTCTCTTCTCGTCTTTTTCCTTTTCAAGCACCGCCAGCGAAAGAGCAAAAGCCGAAATATGCGAAATATGCGAAACATAAGCAGCACTGACATCATGTTCATGCGGCTGCATATAAATGACTTTCATGTGCAGGGTTTCGTACATCTGTTCTACCATTTCGAGTGCTGCCGGACTGCTGTTTTCTTTTTCGCAAATAATGGCTGTTTTGTAATCGAACAAACGGCTGATGGCAGCCAACGGACCGGAAAACTCAGTTCCGGCCATAGGGTGAGAAGCTACAAATTGTTTCCGGTTGGGATGATCGGCAATTTTTTGCAAAATACCGGCTTTGGTAGATCCCACATCGGTTACCACTTTTTGGGTTCCCTGACAAAGAGTTAAGATTTCCGGCAACAACTTCTTGGTTACATTGATCGGTGTAGCCACAATAACCAGATCAGAAATCCGGATAGCCTCTTCCAGCTCCATCACATCATCAACCAACCGGCTCAGTTTGGCAATATTGGCATGTTGCGGATTCACATCAACACCCACCACTTTTTGGGCAAACTCACGTTTTTTCAAATCCAGGGCCATTGACCCGCCGATTAATCCGATACCCACTACACATACATTCATTCTTTTTCTTTTTTCTAATTCATCATTCTTGTTTTGGCTTCAAGCAGTCTTTCTTCGGGCGTACACAAAGAAAGTCTCAGATAACGTTCTCCGGCAGAACCAAAGATAAATCCGGGGGTAATAAAAACCTGATTTTCATGAAGTATCTTCTCTGACAGTTGTTCCCCGCTTTCGGCCGTATCCGGAATTTTCGCCCAGACAAACATGCCCACTTGCTGTTTATTGTAACTACATTGCAGCTCATCAAAAATCCCGAAAGCAATTTTTCTTCGTTTCCGGTAAACGGCATTCAACTCATGATACCAGCTCTCCGGTTGTTGCAAAGCCTTTACAGCAGCCAGTTGCAGCGGCTTAAACATTCCGGAATCCATGTTACTTTTTGCCTGCAAAACCGCTTTGATGTACGCAGCATGTCCGGCTACCAAACCCAGTCTCCAACCGGCCATATTGTGTGATTTGCTCAGTGAGTTTAGCTCCAAAGCCACCTCTTTGGCTCCTTCTACTTCTAGCAAACTCAGCTGCTCATCGTTCAGGACAAAGCTGTACGGATTGTCATTAACCACTAAAATTTGGTTTTTCTTTCCAAAGTCAACAGCCTGTTCAAAAAGAGAACGGGAAGCCCGGGTACCGGTAGGCATATGCGGATAGTTCATCCACATGATTTTTACTTTCGAAAGGTCTGTTTTCTCCAGGGCAGTCCAGTCGGGTTGCCAAAATTTATTTTCATCCAATGGATAATAACGCACAGTAGCACCCAACAACCGGGCCACCGCTGCATAAGCCGGATATCCCGGATTAGGAACCAGCACTTCGTCACCCGGATTTAAAAAAGCCATAGAGATGTGCATGATTCCTTCTTTAGAACCCATTAGCGGTAAAATCTCATTCTCCGGATTCAACTTCACACCGAAATATTTTTGGTACCACGAAGCATACGCTTGTCGTAATTCAGGAATTCCGGAATAGCTTTGATATGCATGATTCCCCGGCTGACGGCTTTCGGTGACAAGCGTCTCGATAACCGCTGCAGCAGGAGCGCCATCCGGACTTCCGATACCCAGATTGATAATGTCCTGGCCTTTTTCGCGCAAAGCGGCTATTTCCTTCAGCTTACGCGAAAAATAATATTCACTGACTACTTTTAACCGGTTGGCTGTATCAATTTTCATAGAATTTTTCTCCTTTTTCATATTCACCAAAAACGGTTAATTCACTTAAAAGCGGCCGGATGGCATCCAGCGACTGGCGATATTTTTCAAAATCTGAAAAATCAACATCCACATAAAAGAGATACTCCCATTCTTGTCCCACAATGGGAAGTGATTGTATCTTAGAAAGATTGATTTTATAAAAAGAGAGTACGGAAAGTACTTCAGAAAGGCGTCCCTGCTGATGCGGCAAAATAAAACAGAGCGAAGCTTTATCGATTTTTTTTCCGGCCAGGTGACTTTTGTAGTTTTCGTCATCCGAAACCACAAGAAAACGGGTATAGTTCATTTTGTTGGTTTCGATCCCTTCGGCCAAAATATCGAGATGATACAATTTAGCAGCCAGCCGGCTGGCAATGGCAGCCACTCCTTTCATGTTGCCTTCACTGATCCAGCGGGCACTCAAGGCAGTATCTTCCGAATCGACCAGCTGAACCCCGTTCCTGCGGAATGGTGTTAAAAATTCCCGACACTGCTGAAGCGCCATGGGATGGGAATACACTTTTTTGATATCCTCTGTTTTTTGTCCGGGCAAAGCCAGCAAATGCTGCTCAATGCGCAAATACACTTCACCGAGAATACGCAACCCCGACTCCCGCAAAAGCGTGTAATTGGGCAATATACTGCCCACAATGGAATTTTCAATGGCTACCATTCCATAACTGGCCCGTTGAAAGCGCAATGCATCAAACAATTCATTAAAAGAAGCACAGGGAACCGCTTCATAATCATCATGATTAAAATATTTCCGGATGGCGATTTCATGAAATGCCCCCCTGACTCCCTGCATGGCTATTTTTATCATCTCTTTATTTTTTGTCAAAAAAAAAGTCCCGAAAAACTTCCGGGACTTTTATGTTTTTGTTGTTTTATTGATTGTCAAACCACATACAGCCCCGTATCACTTTTAAAATAAAAGTAATAAAAGGTGTAAAAAAAGTTGTTTGACATTAATTGAATCATTGTATTCTTTCTTTAACGCGACAAATGTATAGAAATATTTTTTATTTCAAAGTATGGAGCGTTATTTTTTGTCAAAAAGCTGTTTCACATCCGTTGATTTCGTGCGGGAAAGTGAACTTTTCACCTGAACCGCAGCGGACAAATAAGATTCCACGCTTCCTTTATAATAACCGGTAATCGATTTTCCATCTTTGCCTTTACAATCAAAACTAATTTCGTAATCGTCGCCATCCGATTTTACATCCAACGTTCCGGAACTAATTTCTGTTTCAATTCCATCTCCGGTGGCTACATTGTAATCAAAAACGGCATCAGCATACAAAAAAATGCCGGATTGGTCAAGAGCCAGAGAATCCAATACATAATGTCCATCAGCCAGTTTATCCGAGCTGGTAGAATACGCTATAAAAAAAATCCCGCTTCCTGTTCCGGAAATCGAATCAATGTTTCCATCCACAGGATAAATGGTGAAGCCAGAAGAAACCAGCAGCAGTCCTACAGGATAAACGGCAAGAGAACCATCTTCAAGTTTTGCATCTTTTTCACTTTGCGAAGCATCAAAAACAAAGCCGTTGCTCAACGCGTATGATACATTGTCGTGTTTGATGTAATTACCCGGATTGTCCGAGTCTGAATCATCACATCCCATAAATACCAGGCTAATCAAAAACAAGCCCATTGCAAAAACCAATAATTTTTTCATTTTTTCTGTTTTATTCATTAATAGATTAAAAAATTTAGTAATATAGTTTTTGTCTGTTAAAACAACAAACAAATTAGTCTATAACTCTTTGTTTAACAAGTAATATTAATGTCAAAGATACATATAATTTCCACGCCGGAAATTTATTTTCTGCATTTTCGATGAGACGATAAAGGGAAATATTCTAAACACAAGAATTTCTTCCCAACTTACACAAAAAGAAAGGATGGGGAAAAGCTGATTTTCAAACCGGAAAAGTATCTGCATCTCGCAAAAAAAGATGCAGATACTGAACTCAAATTATTATTTTCTTCTTCTCAGATTCAGTTCTTTGGCAAATTCTTTTTCAAAGAATTCGTATTTTCCTTTTTTACCACTGCGACGTAATTCTTCGTCGTAAGCCCGCAGGTCTTTCCGCATTACCTTAGAACTGATCGTTTTTGGAAACTCATCCATAAATTCGATGGAGCGGGGACGTTTGTAAGGTGCCATGTGGTCACGAATGTAGCGGAAAATTTCCAGTGCCATCTTCCGATTGGGCGTGTACTCCGGATTCAACACAATAAAAGCTTTGGGAACAATCCGGTCTTTATCATCTACAGTAGGAATGACTCCGACCTCCAGTACCGCCTGGTTTTCAATAATTTCACTTTCCACTTCAAAAGGACTAATCCGGTAATCCAGGCTCTTAAAGACATCGTCCACCCGTCCGACAAAATGCACATAACCTTCTTCGTCCATGTATGCCGTATCGCCCGTGAGGTACCAACCGCCTTTAAAGATGTCTTTGTTGCGTTGCTGATCTTCATAGGCTGTTAACAATCCCATGGGTTTCACCGGATAAGTAGCGCAACAAATTTGTCCGTCTTGTCCGGGCACTACTTCATCCAACTGGGCGTTGAGAATTTTCACTTCATAACCCGGAGCTACTTTTCCGATGGAACCGGCTTGCGGTTTCATTCCCGGGAAAGTCGCAATCATGGCTGTGGTTTCGGTTTGTCCGTAACCTTCACGCAATTCTACTCCGGTAAGGTCTTTGGCCATTTTACTGATTTCAGGATTCACCGGTTCGCCGGCACTCACCATTTTTTTCAATGAAAAATTATACTTTGAGAAATCACGACTGCCAAAGAGTTTCCAAACGCTCAACGGAGCACAAAGACTGGTAATTTTGTATTTCTCCATGGCATCGAGCACCTTGTCCGGATCAAACTGATCATATTTCAGGGTAAAAGCCGTACATCCGGCATTCCACGGGGCAATAAAGCTGCTCCATACAAACTTTGCCCAGCCCGGCGAACTGATGTTATAATGCACATCGTCGGGTTTCAGGTCAAGCCAGTACATCGTGGTCAGGTGTCCGACAGGATAATGATGCGGATGCATTACCAATTTAGGTTTGGAAGTGGTTCCGGAGGTGAAAAACAAAAAGAGAATGTCTGTTGAAAAAGTGATAAAATTCGATTCATACGTTTCTTCGTAGTTTTTATTTTCGTTGTAATCTACCCAGCAGGGAATATTTTCCTTGTTTTCGCACTGGCATCTTTCTTTCTCAGGCCTTACACAAACCAAACCTTTTAACCGGTAAAGAGCCTCACCGGCTTCGTCTACACGATCCATATATTTACTGTGCGCCACTACAAATTTTACATCACCACGAACAATGCGGTCGGATACATCAGCCGGAGACAGAAGGGTGGAAGCCGGAATAATCGCTCCGCCGGCTTTCATAATTCCCAAAAAGAGCTCGTAAATCTCCACAGAGGTATCCATCATCAACATCACACGATCCCCTTTCTCAAGTCCCAGGTCATTTAAAAAATTAGCCACCCGGTTTGAGCGTTTCATCATATCATCGTAGGTAACCGTTTCGTCATTTCCTTCAACATCAGCATAAATCAGAGCCGGTTTCTGATTCCCTTCCGCAATGACATCAAAATAATCCAATGCCCAGTTAAACTTGGTGATCCGGGGCCATTTAAAGCCGGCAACCGCTTCTTCATACGATTGAACATTCAATACAAATTCACGCAAATCAAAGAACTTTTGCGCATCGTGGCTTATTTCTTTCATGGGTTAATTGTTTTTAAGTGAATATACCTTTCAAAAGTAAAACGGAAATTTTACAAACCCAATTTTTTATACAGGATTTTTTCTTTTTCGTAGTTGTGAACGATTCACTATCAAATCAGTTAATACTGATTAACAACAATTTACAACACTGACTAAAACCAGTAAAAATTAGAGCTTTTGAAGAAATAAAACCGGATGAGTAAAAAATCAGGGCAAAAACAAACAGCTATCGCCATAGCTCAGAAACCGGAAATCATTTTGCAGCGCAAACCGGTAGGCTTCTTTCCACCGGGGACCAATAAGCGCTGAAACCAGAAGTAAAAGCGTGCTTTTCGGTTGATGGAAATTGGTAACGATTCCCCGGGCATAACGAAAAGTATATCCCGGGACAATAATCAACTGCGTCGTTCCTTTCAGCTCATTGCTTTGCTCTTTTTCAAGAAAACGAATCAAAACATCCAAAGCTTTCCGGGATGAAAAATCTTCCGGAATAGACAGTTGATACGGATCCCATTGTTGCACATGAAAAGGATCCGGCAGGTTTTTATGCAAACGCAGGGCCATCCAAAAGAGGCTTTCAAGCGACCGCATGGAAGTAGTGCCTACCGGAATGATCTTTTTTTCAGAAGCCCGGTACAAATGTTTCAGCGTTCGTAACGAAACCCTGATTTGTTCGGTATGCATTTCATGTTTGCCAATGGTATCGGCAGAAACCGGTTTAAAGGTTCCGGCTCCCACATGCAAAATTAACCGGTCTTTATCAATCCCTTTTTCGTCAAGCTGTTGCAGGATCTTTTCTGTAAAGTGCAATCCGGCGGTAGGCGCAGCTACCGAACCATTTAGCCGGGCATAAACCGTTTGATAACGGGTTTTGTCGGTTTCTTCAGCTTCGCGATGCAGATAAGGAGGCAACGGCGTATGGCCAGAAGTTTCTAGAATATCAGCAAAAGAAAGTGCCGGTTTATCCCACGAAAAGGAAATGAGAAATGCATCGGAAAGTTTTTCTTTGACTTCAGCCTGTAAAATTACCGGCTGGTTTGCCACCGTCAACTCCGTTTGGAGAGGTCCTGATTTCCAGCGACGGGCATTACCCACAAAGCATTTCCACACCACCGGTGGCGATTGCTGAAAAGCCAGCTGAAAATCATTGACCGGTTCTACCGGTTCCAAACAAAAAATCTCTATCTGAGCACCGGTAGATTTCTGAAACAACAGCCGGGCCTGAATCACCCGCGTTTCGTTAAATAAAAGCAAGCTGTCCGAGGGCAATAAATCCGGAATTTCTGAAAATTTTCGTTGGGAAATTTCACCATCTTTTAAAAGAAGTAATTTCGACTGATCGCGTTGAGCCAACGGGTATTTGGCTATTTTTTCATCCGGTAAAGGATAATCATAGTCATCAATTTTTATTCCGGTAACGTCCATGCTATAAGCTTAAAAACGGGCAAAAGTAAGAAACATCTCTTTACGGAAACGGAAATCTAATGGAAGATGTTTGGATGTGAGGATGGAGGATTTTCGATGTGAAGGATGTTGGATGGAGGATGTGAAGATGGAAGGATGGAGGATTTTTGATGTTTTATTTTTAAGAGGAAAAGGGTCATTAGGAAACGATGAACGATAAATGTTGAGTGATGAACCGGTGAATGGGAAAAAGTTATTGGTCATTAGTGATTGGTTGATTTTTAGCGGTTTAGGGTTTTGCGCTTTAGCGTTTGTGATTTTTTTGGAGATTTGTTCTTTTGTTTTTGGGGATTTCAAACTTGGTCATTAGTCATTGGGAAGGATGAATGATAAATGTAGAATGATGAACCGATGAATAGGGAAAAGTCATTGGTATTAGTGATTGGTTGATTTTTAGTGTTTTAGTTGTGTTTTTTACTGCCATCCTAAACGAAGTGAAGCGCAGTGAAGAATCTCAAAAATAATCACGGTTGTTAAAAGAGATGTTTCACTACGTTCAACATGACAAAACAGTTAGCTTTTGGAGTTGTCATTTGCTCTTTTTGTTTTTGGGGATTTCAAACTTGGTCATTAGTCATTGGACATTGGAAAGGATAAATAATAATTGACAGGTACTTAACTGTTGATTTTTCAACATCTTATCACATTCCTGCTGTCGTCCTGAACGGAGCGATAGCGAAGTGAAGGATCTAAAAACAATCACGGCTGTTAAAAGAGATGTTTCACTACGTTCAACATGACAAAACAGTTAGCTTTTGGAGTTGTCATTTGCTCTTTTTGTTTTTGGGGATTTCCCACTTTAGGCACTTGAAGTATTTGAAGTACTTGAAGTTTGAAGTTAAAAGTACTTAAAGTAAAAAAGATACATATCTTGTGTTTGAATCAGTTCCGAAGGGATTAAAACCAGCGACCTCTGAATAAATTCAGCGTCAATGGCGATAAGTCGTCCCTCCGGGACTCCATTACACTACATCTTATCGGTGCGTTCGAGCGGACACTCAAACGATGAAAGAGGCCGTTAAACGAGATGCTTCGCGTTGCTCAGCATGACAAACCGGTTGGTTTTTGGGATTTGAGATTTTTTTGTGATTTGTTTTTTTGTCTTTTGGGATTTCTCCCTTTAGGGCACTCATCTTATCCGTGTTTACCCGTCAGAGAGCGGATGAAGTCGAAAAATTCATCGTCCGGGCGGATGCCCGAACGATGAAAGGAAAAGTCATGAATGCAGTAAGCCCGCTTTTAAGAGTGGCCCCCTACAACAATACGTAAAATCTTAATATTCAAGACAATCCATCGTATAACCTGCCAGGGCCAAAAACGGCGCCAAAACAATGTGGTTTTCGTAGGCATTGGCGGATACGATTCTTCCGAATAAGCTTCGGTTCTCATTTCCTGTTCTTTCATCTTATACTGTTTTTTGTTTATTATCAATAAATTATTCAGGCAATAACCACCAGAACGGATAACCTTTGGCTTTGTGTAAAAACATATAATGCATAAACCATTTCAGCCAATGTCCGGCCAATCCGGCTTCACCAACGGTATAACGTAAATCACGCCCGTAAGTAGGATATTTTTCCCAGTCCTGTACAATGGGGAAAACCGTCATGGTGGCAGCTGCTCCTTTGAAGTGACCAAAACCGGCCGAAACAATACAGGCAGCTCCCATCCGGGCCATGGAGGCTTTATGTTTTAACGAGTCATCTCCTTTTTTAATCCAGTCGATAATATTATCGGCAATTACTTTCCCAATAACGCCGGAAGGCATACCGGTACGCGGCGGAGCCGGAAAAATACCGGTTCCGTTAGGACTGAACATGGGTTTAGAAATCGGATGCGGCGGCGCAAAAGCAATTCCTGCGGCAAAAATATTTTTGTAATCCGGATTCTGATAAGTGGATGGCCAGTCAGAAGCTTTCCATTCTTCAAAAGGCTTTTTGGTGTAATCGGCATCTACTTTCATAAATCCGTTAGGAGCAAACAATACCGAAGTAATATCTTCTCCTTTTTTATTGTATGCTTTCATTCCCGGTCCACTGAATGCAGGAATCAACATAGAAAAGTCAAAAGTTTCTTCATGTTCGGTACCATCAAGCAACTCGTAAAAGATTTTTCCCGGTTCCACTTTTTTCACTCCGGCCCGTTTTATCCAGCCAATATTCCGTTCTTTCAAAAACGACTCGGCAAAGGTTTTGGTAGAAGTAATATATCCGCCTCTTTTGATGTAAGCGCCTCCCATACCAAAGTCACCCACTTCGTATTCATTGGTCAGCCACTTGAATTCAGCCAGATGTTCCAGTTTACGTTTAGCTATTTCATAATGCACATTAAGAATGTACTCAAAAGCCGCTCCCTGACAAGTAGCTCCCGGGTGACCGGTACCAATAATGAATTTTTGTTTTTCTCCTTTTTCCATCCGTTCGATGGATTCTTTCAGCTTTTCCCATGCTTCGGCAGCATGGCTAAAAGAACAAACGGATACGGTATTTTTTCCAGGTCCCAGTCCCTCGGTGGCATCAAATTTCAATTGGGGACCGGTGGCATTAATCAGAAAGTCGTACTCTACTGTTTCGGTTTCTCCTATTTTATCCTGACCGGTATATTCAATGGTCACATACCCCCGGTCTGATTTTTCGTTTCCTTCAGGATGAATGGAAACTGCCTTAGCCTGTTTGAAGATAATTCCTGATTTTTTGTAACGGTTTTCCAGTCTGAATTTTACCTGGTCCGGAGTCATCCGGCCCACACCAATCCAAATATTAGAAGGAATCCAATGATAGTGCATGGTCGGTGCTACAACAATAACATCGTGTTTTTTACCCAGTTTCTTTTTAAGCCAAGTAGAAGCGGTATGGCCGGATATGCCAGCGCCCAGAACGAGTATTTTTGCCATAATTTATATTTAGTTTAAATTAATACCGGGCACAAAGCTAATAAAAAATTTAGAATGATTACAGTTAACTCCTTAACAACAGCGGGGGCTTCGGTTTGATACAAGTACAGAAGATCATTCGGTTAAACAGGGAAATAAAAAGCGCCGGAACAAACTGTTATTTTTTCTTTTTTTTCGGATAAAAAAATGGTGTATTTTTGAAACAGAAAAACACGGCATGACAATTAAGCAACATATTCCCAACAGTATCACGCTATTGAACCTGACAGCGGGAATAATTTCTATCTATTTTGGAGTAAAAGGCTCTCCGAACGATTTGGTTTTTGCCGGTATTTTCATTTTTATCGGAGCTTTATTTGATTTTTTTGACGGATTTTCAGCCCGTTTGCTCGGGGTAAAATCGGCCATCGGCTTACAGCTCGATTCGTTGTCGGATATGGTAACTTTTGGTGTGGCCCCCGGATTTATTCTATATCAGATGATTTTGCGCAGCCATGGAAATCCCACAGCCGAGGGGCTTGATTATTTACCCTTTTTTGCGCTGCTTGTCCCCTGGATGTCCGCAGTACGACTGGCAAAATTCAACATAGATAAAACACAGGCGACCTCTTTCAAAGGCTTGCCCACTCCGGCTTTAGCCATTTTAATTGCCTCTTTACCGCTTATCCGGCAAGAGCTTTATGCTTCAAAGGATTTCTGGTACATGGTTTTCACCAACAGTTATTTCTTACTGTCGATTGCTCTATTCGGTCCTTTGTTGATGGTGAGTTCTTTTCCGATGTTTTCGTTGAAGCTTAAAACGTTTGGATGGAAAGAAAACATGATAAAGTATTCCTTTTTAATCCTTTCGCTTTTATTGCTCGTTTTTTTGAAAATGGTGGCTATTCCGTTTATTATTCTGCTTTATCTTTTTTTATCGCTGATCCTGTTTCTCACCGATATTCAGGGGTAAAACCATCTTGATCAGAACACCGAAAAAAACAACAGCTAATTTCCTTCTGTCATAAAATCTTTTTTCCGCAGTTCAAAATTCCGTCCGAGATAAACGCGGCGTACCTGTTCGTCATTGGCCAGATCTTCAGATGTTCCGTATTTAAGTACCGAACCTTCAAAGAGGAGGTAGGCCCGATCGGTAATGGAAAGGGTTTCATGAACGTTATGGTCAGTAATTAAAATACCAATGTTTTTTGTTTTCAGTTTGGCCACAATATTTTGAATATCTTCCACCGCAATGGGGTCTACACCGGCAAAAGGTTCGTCCAGCAAAATAAACTTAGGGTTCACCGAGAGGGAGCGGGCAATTTCAACCCGGCGGCGTTCACCACCGGAAAGCTGTATCCCCAGGCTTTTTCGGATATTTTGCAAACCAAACTCATCCAATAATGATTCCAGCCGTTCTTTTTGCTGTTCCTTGGTCATATCCGTAAATTCCATGACCGCTCTAATGTTATTTTCCACACTCAACTGACGAAATACAGAAGCTTCCTGTGCCAGATAACCGATTCCCAGCTTGGCTCTCTTGTACATGGGAAGTTCCGTTATTTCCATATCATCAAGATAGACATGACCTTCGTAAGGTTTAATCAGCCCCGTCATCATATAAAAGGTCGTCGTTTTCCCGGCTCCGTTGGGTCCAAGCAGCCCAATAATTTCTCCTTGATTTACCTCAATAGACACCTTTTTTACCACTGTCCGCTGATGATATTTTTTCACTAAATTTTTTGTCCAAAGTTTCATGCCTGAAAATTTTTTATCGCAAACCGGGCTTTTTTCATCCCGGGGAGAACATTTCTGTCAAAAATGATATAAAATTCTGTGAACCAGATTTTTTTGTTTTAAATACCGAATTACTGTTTCCCGTGCGGGTTTGGTGATGATTGGTTTTTATTTTTTCTGAAATTTTCAACTGTCCAAAAAAATTTTTTCACATCGTTGTGAAATATTATTATTATATTTGTAATAATCCAAAAGGATAACAATGAATAAAATTCAACATCGTTAAAGGTCTTGAATTTTCTTCAAAAGTACGATTTAAATTTATATGACGAGACCTATGGAAAGCGCAAATCGTGATGTATATGGGCTGCGACCATTACTCAAAAGCTTTTTCGGATTCTCCAGTTTTAAAGGAAATCAGGAAAAAATCATCAATAATTTGATGGAAGGAAACGACGGCTTTGTGGTGATGCCTACCGGCGGAGGGAAGTCGTTGTGCTATCAGCTTCCGGCACTGGTAAAACCCGGAACCGCCATTGTGGTTTCTCCTTTGATTGCCCTGATGAAAAATCAGGTGGACATGGTACGCAATTTTGGCTCCGAAAACGGTATTGCTCACGTCATGAACTCCTCGCTTTCCAAAACCGAAATGAACCAGGTTCGTTCGGATTTGCTTTCGGGTAAAACCAAGTTGCTTTATATGGCGCCGGAGTCGTTGACAAAAGAGGATAACATCGAATTTTTAAAACAGATTAAAATCTCTTTTTATGCCATTGACGAAGCCCACTGTATTTCGGAATGGGGGCATGATTTCCGGCCGGAATACCGTAAACTGAGGCCGATCATTCAGGCTATCGGCCAGGATGTACCCATTATTGCCTTAACCGCTACTGCCACCTTAAAAGTACAGGAAGACATCCTGAAAACGCTCAATATTCCCAATGCCAAAGTTTTTAAATCGTCTTTCGACAGACCCAATTTATACTACGAGGTCCGGCCCAAAACCAAAGATGTTATCAAAGACATCATCAAATACATCAAAACCCAACCCGGGAAATCGGGAATTGTGTATTGCTTAAGCCGGAAAAAAGTAGTAGAGATAGCCGAAACACTGGTGGTCAACGGAATAAAAGCCGTGCCTTACCATGCCGGACTGGATGCTGCTACCCGCAGAAACAACCAGGATAAATTCCTGATGGAAGAAGTGGATGTAATTGTGGCTACCATTGCTTTTGGCATGGGAATTGATAAACCCGACATCCGGTTTGTCATTCATCATGACATACCCAAAAGTATTGAAGGGTATTATCAGGAAACCGGTCGGGCAGGCCGCGACGGCGGCGAAGGAAACTGTATCACTTTTTACAGCTACGATGATATTCAGAAGCTGGAAAAGTTTATGAAGGATAAACCGGTTGCCGAACAGGAAATTGCCAAAGAACTGCTGTTTGAAACAGTGGCTTATGCCGAATCGTCGGTATGCCGGCATAAACTGCTTCTGCACTATTTTGGCGAAGAATACAACAAAGATAATTGCGGCGCTTGCGACAATTGTCTGCATCCGAAGGAGAAATTTGAGGGGAAAGAGGACATCAAAAAAGTGCTGGAGACCGTTAAAGAACTGAAACAGCAGTACAAAGTAAAGATGATTGCTGATATTTTGGCCGGGAAAAAAACAGGCGATATAAAAGCCATCAAACTGGATAAAAATCCTATTTTTGGCAGCGGAAAAGAGAAAGACAGCCGCTATTGGGTAATGGTTATCCGGCAAGCCCTTATACAGCGGTTGCTGGAAAAAGAAATTGAAAATTACGGTATTTTAAAGCTTACAAAATCAGGTGAAGAATTTATTAAACAACCCTACAGTATTATGATTGCGAAAAACCATAATTACGAGAACGAAAACGACGAGAACGTTGTCGTTCCGGGGAAAGGACAGAAACTGAGTGGTTCTGATCCGGTATTGTTTGCCATGTTGAAAGATTTGCGAAAAGAGATATCGCAACGCGAAAACCTGCCTCCTTTTGTTATTTTCCAAGATCCTTCACTGGAAGATATGGCCATTCAATATCCGATTACCATCAATGAAATGCAGCAAATTGTGGGAGTAGGTGTTGGAAAAGCCAAAAAATACGGTCAGCCGTTTTGTGACCTGATCAAACAATACGTAGAAGAAAACGACATTATGCGCCCCAACGACATCGTGGTGAAGTCGGTCGTCAATAAATCGGGGTTGAAAGTGTATATTATCAAAAGCATTGACCGCAAATTGCCCTTAGAAGACGTTGCCCATGCCAAAAACCTGACCATGGACGAGCTTCTGACAGAAATAGAACGAATTGTTGCTTCCGGAACCCGGTTAGATATCAGTTATTATATTGATGAGCACATCGACGAATACCATCAGGAAGATATTTACGACTACTTTTTGGAGGCAGAGACCGATTCGGTGGAAGATGCCTTGCAGGAACTGGGTGAGGCGGAATACAGCGAAGAAGAAATCCGCTTAATGCGTATTAAGTTCATGTCGGAAGTGGGAAACTAAATCATGTTCAAAAAGCCGGTTATTTTTCTATTGATCACGCTGCTCCTTACAGGATGCTATAAGGTGAACAAAGATGTTGTTCCCAAACCGGCCAACCTGATCCCCAAAGAAAAAATGGCTGACATTTTAACCGACATGGAAATTATTGAGGGCGCTAAAGTTTACAACCGGGGACGTTATCCGGGCTATCCGGACAGAATAAAAGAATATTACCAGATTTTATTTGACCGTTATGGCGTAACTAAAGACCAGATAAAAGCCAGCCTAAACTATTACAATAACCGGGGAGATGAAATGGCTTCCATTTATGACCGGGTTTTAAAAAACCTTCATGAGAAACAGGCTCTCCTGAATCTGGAGCAGGAAATCCGGCGTAATCAGCAGCAGGTTTTTCCGTACCTATTTAAGGAAAACGGCCTGATGGACTTTTGTTACAACCCCATCATTTAAGGTGTAGATAAAATCGATGCACGAATCACTAATCCAGGTGCCGGTTCCTTCGTCGATAGTATATCCCGGAGTTCCGGTTACGGCATCTTGAATAAGAAGGGTATTACCAATCACCTCCCCATCGATACGGCCGCTCAGGTTACTGAAATTATACAAATAAACTTTGGTTTGAGGGTATAATTTATGCCGCTCAATGGTTACGTCGTATTTCTGATTCGCCGTGCTATCCGTCACATGCCAAACACCAATGAATTTAGCCACGGCATCAACCGGCGCTTTAGGCGTAGTGGGTTCATCTTCTTTGCAGGAAAAAATCCCGAAAAAAAGCAGAACAAACAAAAAAACACCTATGCCTGTTTTTACCGGTTTTATCATAATGTTATTTCATTAAAATCAAACAGTGGCCAATTCTTCCACCGCTTCGTAAAGATTGCCGGCAAGACGACTGGCACCAATACGGAAATAACGGTTGTTCAACCATTTTTCGCCCAAAACAGCCTGTACCAGCAAATAATAATTCAACGCTTCTCCGGGAGTTGAAATACCTCCTGCCGGTTTTATACCCAGCATTTTTCCTTCGGATTTATAATATTCTTTAATGGTATCGAGCATAATAAGCACAGCCTCGTGAGTAGCTGCCGGCGTAATCTTTCCTGTGGATGTTTTTAAAAAGTCGGCTCCGCCTTCAATAGCCAATTCACAAGCTTTTCGTATCATCTCCGGGGTTTTCAGTTCTCCGGTTTCAAGAATAACTTTCAGGTGTTTTCCGGCACAGGCCTCTTTGTGTGCTTTAATTTCGTTAAGAACATAATCGGTATCTCCTTCGAGAAGCCGCCCCCGGCTAATTACCATATCTATTTCATCGGCACCATTTTCCACCGCGTAGGAAACTTCAAGTATCCGTGCATTTAAAGGAGATTGTCCGCTCGGGAAAGCTCCTGCTACACAAGCGGTTTGAATACCGGTTCCATGAAGTGCTTTGGAAACGGTTTGGGCAAAAACCGGATAAACACAAACGGCAGCTGTTTTGGGAGTCCCCAGTTCTTTATTCTCAAATCCGACAGCCTGCTGACACAATTGGGTTACCTTTTCGGTAGTGTCATCGCCGTTGAGTGTGGTTAAATCAATAAGTCCTAAAATTCTTTTGTATAACCCCAACAGTTCTGCCGGGTTAAATTGCTGATTCAAAATCTTTTGTGCCCGCCCTGTCAGTTCAGCAAGCGATGAATTATATCGGTTGAATTTCATGTGTTTGTCATTTTTAAATTCAAGGCAAAGGTACGGGTTTTTGTAAAACCTGCCGTTTTCGGAAAAACAGATTATCCGAAAATGTAAAGAAAAGAAAGTCTTGGGAAACGAAAACCCGGTTTTATTCTGCAAGCAAAAAAATTTTTAACCAATAATTTTTTGACAAACAACAAATTACACATTTAAAACCTTCACCTTTTATATCATGGCACAGGTGTTGTTACCTTGTTCCCATGAGCAAGACCAAACCGGAAGAAAAAAAGGAAAAAGCCAAAGTGCATCATTATTACAAATGTCCGCGCTGTGGTTATGTTTCCATCGTAAAAAATTCATATTGTCCGGTTTGTGCAAAAGAAGGTTTAAAAATTAAACTTCAATAGTTTATGGAATCGGTTATCGAAATGAATCAGACTTTTTCTCTTGAAGAGTTAGCCCGTAAAGGACTAAAAGAGAGAGATGTAAAAGAGCTTTCGGCCAAAATATTTGTTAAGGATGACAAGGTTTATTTTTTTGATGAAATTGAGAATAAACATTACCGTCTTTACTCCGTTATTCACAAGCGATCCTTTTTCCTTTAATTCGGGTTTAATACCCACAAAGCCCGCCCTTAAAAGCCTTGTTTCGCTCCTGTAACAAGGCTTTTTTATTTTTGATCTCGTTGCGTGAGGGATTGAAGTGGCAGCGAGGCCGGGCGCAGGCCGATGGATGCCGGCAGAAACGGAGCGACCAGAGGAAGCACCCGGAGATGCCGCAGCAAAACACGGCCTGCACCCGGCCGACTAAAACGGAAAGCCCGGCTCCGCCTTGGCGGAGACACGCCCTAAAACATTATACATAAAGAAAGTCGCTCATACACAAACATATTTAAAATTGTGACTGTATTAAATATTCCTTAGTTTTGTAACGGTATTCATGAAATAACTATCTATTTATGAAATTAAAACTCATTTTCTTCGGGTTCTTCTTTTTTGCTGTAGCAGGAACACTGTTGTCGCAAAATTCAAAAGAACGGGAAAACATCAGCGCGTCGCGTGCCATAATTCAGGAGTTTAAACAAAAAGACCCGGGAATCAGTAAATTTTTTCAGAGTGCTTACGGGTATGTGGTTTTTCCGCATATCGGAAAAGGCGGATTAGGTATTGGTGGTGCCGGGGGAAAAGGAACGGTTTTTAAACACGGAAAACCGGTGGCTACTGCAAAAATGACCCAAATCACCATCGGTCTGCAGGCCGGTGGACAGAAATATGCTGAAATCATTTTTTTGGAAAACAAACAGGCATATGACCGCTTTACCGGGAACAGCTACGAATTTGCTGCTCAGGTATCGGCCGTGGCACTGAAATCAGGCGTATCGGAAGATGCACAATACCGCGACGGAATGCTGGTTTTTACCATGGCCATCGGTGGATTGATGTACGAAGCTTCGGTAGGCGGACAGAAATTTAAGGTCATATTTTACTAAAACACACTGCAGCGTGGTGTTTCTCTCCGGATAAATATTCATTCCGGAAGCGGCACGTTATTTTTTTGCTAACCCAGAGTCAATGAAAAACGTTACTCTTTTCTTTCTTCTCTTGCTATTGTTCATCATGCCGGGATGGAATACGGTTTCGGCCCAAACCATTGCCGATACCCTGGTAATGAATAACGAAAATGTACTTGTGGGTGAAATCAAAGAGATGACCCACGGGGTTTTGCAGATGAAAACCAAGTACAGTGACAGCGACCTGAAACTCAAATGGGATCACATTAAACAAATTCATACCCAGCGATTTTTTATTATCTATCTGGAAAAAGGCATTCATTATTACGGCACGCTGAACACTAAGAAAAATCAGCCTGGCAAAATATACCTATTTGATTTTCAAAAAGGAGAAGCGTTGGTACCGCAAGGAAAGATCATTTACCTGAAAGAGGCTGACCAGACTTTTATCAGCCGGCTCAGCCTGGATATTTCGCTGGGCTATTCGCTGGCAAAAGCAAACAATACCAGCCAGTTTATCACACGGGTAAACTCCGGATACCTGGCCAATGTGTACAGTGTCCGGATAAATTACAGCATGAACCGGAATTTTCAAACGGTAGATGACACGCTAAAAACCAAAATACGCCGTACGGAAGCCAACTTTGCCGGGAAATATTTTCTGAAAAAAAGCTGGTTTTTAACCGGTTCTGCCAATCTGTTGAGCAGTACCGAACAAAAATTAAATTTGCGAACCACTACCCTGTTCGGTGTGGGGAATTTTCTGATCAACGATCATGTTCATTATTTATCCATTTCCGGCGGCGGCGTGTGGAACATTGAGCGCTATTCTGAAAATGACCAGCCGGACAAAAACAGTCTGGAGGCTTTTTTCAATATCGAATATGTGCTGTTTAATTTTGGCGATCTGAACATTAACACCAATCTGGATATTTATCCCGGAATAACAGAAAAAGGGCGTTTGCGTTCTGATTTTAATTTGAATATGAAATATAAATTCATTGCAGACTTTTTTATTAACCTGGGGTTTACTTACAACTTTGACAATCAGCCGGTAGCAGGTGCCCCAAAATGGGATTATCTTTTTGAAACCACCATCGGATGGGAACTTTAATTGGTTTTTTATTTTAAATTTGACCGCAATATGCTATTATTCTTTACTCATTCGGAACAACGAAAAACCATGCTGAAGACGGATTTTTATTACCGGAACCTGATCTCTTTTTTTCTTACTGTCGTTATCTTATTACCGGGCAGTCTGTCAGGACAAAATCAACCTGCCGAAAAACAGGCTGAGAAAAAAGAGATTACCATAAACATTGCCAATATTTCGCAACAGTCGTCGGAAGCCATTTCGGATATCCGCCAGATGAAAGAACGCCTGATACAAACATCGGAATTGCAGCGCGAAAAACATGTTGTCGATTCATTGGTTACAACTCTGGACAAACAAATTAAAGCCGGGAAAAAACTGGACAAAGAGGCTTCAGGCACCAGAAAATTGCGCGCCAGCCTGATTCTTTTGCGACAGCAAAAGAGTATCGTTTCCGGAAAAAAAGAGGAGTTGAACCGTTTACTGAATCAACTGGCAGAAAACAAAAACATCCTTTCATCAAATCTTGACTATTGGAAAAAAGCAAGAACAATCATCCGAAAAAAGAAGATGGGGAAAACCGTAGAGAACTCGGCCAACGATGTGATTTTTTTGCTGTCAGAAACCATTTCTTCGGTAAACCGGCTAACCAATACCGTAATGGGAATGATCCGGAAACTCTCTGCGCTGGAGTTGGAAATTGATGCCCGCATTTCTTCGCTGGATAAAATCTTACAGAAAAAACAGAAAGAAATCCTTTCGGAAAAACAGCCTTCTTTTTTCGCTCTTGATTTCCGCAACATCAGCAAAAAAAGTCTTGAAACTCCGCTGAAACAACTTTATGAAGTGGATCTGAAGAATCTCGGAAATTATCTGTCGCGGCACTCGGGCACCGTGGCTTTCCACATCATTCTGATCATTGTTTTAATTTTTGTTTTTATCCGGCTCAGCAAAACCGAATTGGCCGTTGAAAAAGGAGAAGGGGCTTCTTATATCAAAAGGCTGAAACAATTGTTGTCGCGGCCGGTGAGTACCGCTTTAATTGTGGGAATTTTTGCTTCAGCCATTATTTATCCAAACCGCCCGCTGATCTTCAGAGACTTGGTCATTCTGTTGATTATCATCCCCATTATCATTCTTTTACAGAGCATTATCAAAAAACGGTTTCACTTTTTTATTTATGCTTTTTCTGCTGTTCTTGTAGCCATCATCTTTTATTCTTATTTGCCGGTTTCCAATGTTTATTCGCGGATCTTGCTGCTGTTCATTTCGGTGGTTGAATTGCTGGCGGCCCTTTATTTCATTATGGTATTCCGAAAAGAAAAGGAAAGCCGGGAGCGGTTCGGAAAAGTGTTGTTCTTTTTAAGTTACGGAGCCGCCTTGTTCATTATTGCCGGGCTGGTAGCCAACCTGATCGGAAAAGTGATGCTGGCCAAATATCTGCTTTTTTCCATTGCTGAGATGGTGCTGGTCTTTTTCATTATTATGGTAACGGCTGTAATGTTTAACGGCTTAGGCATCGCCTTTGTTTGCAGCCGGGGGGCACAAAAAAGCAATTTCATCAAGAAAAACAAAAGCTGGCTGATTAAAAAGATTCCCCGGTTTATCAATTTTGTGGCTGCTTTAATTCTGATTCATTATCTGTTAGTCATTTTTGGTTGGGAGACAACAATTTCTCAGGCATTGGAACAGTGGCTCTGGCATGAATATAAAATTGGTTCTCTTGCTTTTTCATGGGGGAAATTATTTGTTTTCCTTTTTATCATCTGGTTTTCTATTTTTCTGGCACGCATCGTCAGAGATGTTTTGGAAGAAGATATTTTAGACCGGCTGAAAATGGAAGAAGGCCTGCCACACACCATTGCCATGATGGCCCGTTATACTTTGATCACCATTGGTTTTATTCTGGCTTTTAGCGCACTGGGCATGCCCATGAGCGACCTGGCCATTATGTTTAGCGCTTTCGGTGTAGGAATTGGCTTTGGTTTGCAAAATATTTTTAACAACCTGGTTTCCGGATTTATTCTGCTTTTTGAACGTCCGATAAAAATAGGCGATACCATCGAAGTGGGCGATTTAATCGGAAAAGTGCGTTCCATTGGTATCCGGGCCAGTAATATTCGTACTTTTGACGGAGCAGAAATCATTATTCCCAACGGGAATTTGATTTCCAGCGAAGTAATTAACTGGACATTGTCCGATCAGCGCCGGCGTATTGAAATAAAAATCGGCGTGGCTTATAATAGTGATCCGCAAAAAATAAAAGCGTTGATGCTGGGGCTACTGGAAGGACACCCGGATGTGGCGAAAGATCCTGCCCCTGGAATTTATTTCATTGAGATGGGTGACAGTGCATTGATATTCAGAATTTTATTCTGGACCCATCAATATGGAAAGTGGTATTCTATCCGGAGCAACATGATGTATGAAGTTTTTCAGACGCTGAAAGAAGCCGGAATAGAAATTCCGTACAACCAGCTTGATCTGCATATCCGTTCTTCCAACGAAAAAGGAATTCACCACAAACAACAGTAATCTTTTCGCTGTTGCCGGTATTCTTTTTTTCAGGTTGTTCCGGTAAAAGACCGGTGAATTACAGAATTAAAAATAGAATTACAACATGCTGATTTGCAATTTTTTATAAAAAGTAATAATTTCTTTTAGCCGCTTTTCTTTAAAAAAATGGAAAAGAAAGGTTAAAATTTTATACTTTCGTTTTTAAATATGTTCTTGAAAATATAATCATCGTTCGTATGAAAAAATTTACATTTCGTTTATTTAGCCTGGCATCAATAGCTTTCATGCTGATTTTCACCGCTTCCTGCGGAAGTAAAAAGAAAGCGACTCCGCCTCCTCCAAAAATTCCTGTTGTTGCTGTTTTACAACACAACGTTCCCATTTACAAAGAGTTTGTGGGACAAGTTTACGGTGAAATGGATATTCCCATCCGTGCCCGGGTTTCCGGTTTCCTTGAAGGAATTTATTTCCAAGAAGGCCGGCGGGTAAAAAAAGGACAGTTACTGTACAAAATTGACCCTCAACCTTATCAGGCCAAAGTTGCTCAGGAGATGAGCAAACTGGCAGAGGCCAAAACATCTTTCGTAAAAGCCCAGAGCGATCTGGAACGAATAGAACCTTTGGCCAAAATGAACGCCGTGAGTAAAAGTGACCTGGATGCGGCCAAAGCCCAGTATGATGCGGCCAAAGCGTATGTAGAAGCCGCTCAGGCCAGCGTAAGACTGGCTAAAATCCAGTTGGGTTATTGCTCTATTTACTCGCCAATAAATGGTATTATCGGAAAAACCAATGCCAAAGTGGGCGAATTTGTAGGACAAAATCCCAACCCGGTGATTTTGAATACCGTATCAAAAATCAAACAGGTAAGTGTGGATTTCTATTTGCCCGAATCCGATTATTTGTCACTGGCACGAAGTTATCGCGCTGATTCGGCGAAAATGGAAAAAGTACGGAAAAGAGGAGAAACCAAAGGAAGCCTGCAGCTGATCCTGTCCGATGGGTCTACTTATAAATATCCCGGAAAAGTAGATTTTATCAACCGGCAGGTTGATCCTACCACCGGAACGATTTTAATTCAGGCTACTTTCCCCAATCCGGACAAGGTACTTCGTCCGGGACTTTTTGCCCGCGTAAAAGCCCGCATTTATGTTGATACCAATGCGTTACTGATTCCGCAACGTTGTATCCAAGAAACCCAGGGAAAATCAAGCGTTTTTGTGGTACAAGACAGTGTGATCCGTTTTGTTTCGGTGGAAACCGGTCCGACAGTGGGTGATATGTGGATCATCAAAAAAGGCCTGAAAAATGGAGATCATGTGGTGCTGGAAGGGCTCCAATATGTGAAAGACGGAATGAAAGTAATTCCTGAATTAAAAACCTTCCAATCGCAATCAAAAGTCGTTAAACAACTTCTTAATAACCAATAGCTATGGGTAATTTCTTTGTCAGACGGCCCATAGTGGCCATGGTTATTGCCATTATAATGGTCATCGTGGGTGTTATTTCATTGATCAGCCTGCCGATGGAGCAATATCCGAACATCACCCCTCCGGTAGTGGAAGTGTTGGGAACTTATACAGGTGCCAATGCGGTGAGTGTGGAACAATCGGTTGCCACGCCCATTGAGCAGGAGATGAATGGTGTAGAAAATATGATCTACATGAAATCGACCAACTCCAATGACGGAACCATGCGGTTGCAGATTTCTTTTGAAGTAGGTTCTAATCCGGATATGGCTACCGTATTTGCACAAAACCGGGTATCGGCAGCTACTGCCAAACTGCCACAGGAAGTCACCCGGTTTGGTGTAACTACCAAAAAAATGCTGCCTAATACCATTTTACTGGTTACTTTGACTTCCGACGGCCGGTACGACCAGGACTTTTTGGGAAACTACGCCCTGATCAACATTAAAGATGTACTGGCACGTATTAAAGGTATCGGAAATGTTAATGTATTGGGAGCAGCCGATTATTCTATGCGAATTTGGGTAAAACCCGACCGCCTGGCGCAGTTGGGAATTACCATCAACGAAATTAAAAATGCCATTAACGAACAGAGTAAAATTATTCCGGGTGGAAAATTCGGTGCCGAACCTGCTCCCCCCGGAACAGAGTTTACCTATACAGTTCGCCTTCCCGACCGGCTTGTTTCGGTAAAACAGTTTAAGAACATTATTGTCCGTACCAATCCTGATGGTTCACAGGTAAAACTTCAGGATATTGCCCACGTGGAGCTCGGGGTCGAAAAATACCTTGCCTTTACCCGGGTAAACGGAAAACAGTGTGCCATCATTTCTTTGTACCAGCAACCGGGCTCCAATGCCGTGGAGCTGGCCAAAGAAGTACGCAAAACCATGCAGCATCTGGCTAAAAAATTCCCGGCCGGTATCCAGTGGCAGGTTTCCATGGATGCTACAAAACCGATCTCAGCAGGAATCAAAGAAATTGTGATCACGCTTTTTGTGGCGCTTTTCCTGGTGATTCTGGTGGTTTTCATTTTTATTCAGGACTGGCGGGCTACATTGATTCCTACTATTGCTATTCCGGTATCACTTGTGGGGGCATTTATGTTGTTCCCGATGCTGGGTTTCACCATTAACACTTTGTCGCTTTTAGGGCTGGTATTGGCCATCGGAATTGTGGTGGATGATGCCATTGTGGTGGTAGAAGCTGTACAGGTGAAAATTGAAAGCGGAATGAACTCCAAAGAGGCTACCATTGCAGCCATGAAGGAGGTAACGGCTCCGGTAATTGCCACCACACTGGTATTGGTTGCTGTTTTTATTCCGGTAGCCAGTATGGGAGGCATCACCGGCAGACTGTACCAGCAATTTGCCATTACCATTGCTGTTTCTGTGGTGTTTTCTTCCATAAATGCTTTAACACTCAGCCCGGCACTTTGTTCCATTTTGCTTCGCAAACAACAACCGATGGGTGGCCTGCTGGGAAAATTCTTTAGCTGGTTTAACCGTGTCCTTGACAAAACAACCAAAGGATATCTCAAATACACAGAAAAAGTCACTCAAAACCTTAAACGCAGTGTCATTTTCATTGTTATTCTTACTTTGGGTATTGTATTGGTTGGGAAATTCATTCCGGGCGGATTTATTCCGGAAGAAGACATGAGCTATTTCTTTGTCAACATTCAACTTCCTGATGCGGCATCGCTGCAGCGTTCCAACGCAATCACCAAAAAAGTGGAAGCTATTTTGAACGAACACCGCGATGTCATTAGCTATGTCACCTCTGCTGCCGGATACAGTATGCTTTCCGGTGCTATGGCTCCTAACTCCGGATTTATTTTTGTGAGCATGAAAGACTGGGACAAACGGGATATTACCGTTAACCAGTTTGTTTATCAGATTAACCGCGAGTTTCATCAAAAAATAAAAGGAGCACAGGTTTTTGCTTTTGGTCCGCCGGCTATTCCCGGTTTGGGAAACGGCTCCGGATTCAGTCTGATGTTGCAGGACAAAGGCGGAAACACACCGGCTTATTTGGCCAAACAGGCACAAAAGTTTATTGCTGCTGCCAAAAAACGTCCGGAAATCGGCTCTATTTTTACCACATACCAGGCTAATGTCCCGCAGAAATACCTGAAAATCAATAAAGATCTGGCATTAAAAGCCGGTGTGAATCTGAATGATTTGTATTCGACTATCGGTGCTTTTCTGGGGGGAACTTACGTGAATGATTTTAACCGGTTTGGCCGGTTGTACAAAACATTTATTCAGGCCGAACCCCAGTATCGCGTAAAACAACAGGATCTGAATCTGTTTTTTGTAAAGAACAAAGAAGGCAAAAATGTTCCTCTTTCATCACTGGTCACCGTAAAAGACACTACCGGGCCGGATTACACCATTCGGTACAATCTGTATCGGGCCGTGGAACTTACCGGTCAGCCTGCCGAAGGCTATTCATCAGCACAAGCCATGAGTGCCCTGGAAGAAGTAGCCCAGAAAGTTCTTCCCAAAGACATGGGTTATGAGTGGTCGAACATGTCGTATCAGGAGAAGAAAGCCAGTGGCTCAGGAAATGTCGTCTTTATTTTTGCTTTGATCTTTGTCTTCCTGATTTTGGCAGCGCAATACGAAAGCTGGTCGTTGCCGTTTAGCATTTTGCTCGGAACACCGTTTGCTGTTTTCGGAGCCATGTTGTTCATTTTGTTTGCCCGGATCATCAGCACCAGTTACGAAAACAATGTGTTCATGCAAATTTCGCTGGTGATGCTGATTGCCATGGCGGCGAAAAATGCCATTTTGATTGTAGAGTTTGCCAACATGGAATTTGAAAAAGGACTGAGCCTTTTTGATGCCGCCATGAAAGCAGCCAAACTCCGTTTTCGTCCGATCCTGATGACGGCTTTTTCTTTCATCCTTGGTGTATTGCCGCTTGTGGTAGCCACCGGTGCCGGTGCTGAAGCCCGGAAAGTAATGGGAGTTGCGCTGCTGGGCGGAATGACCGTTGCTACTTTCCTTGGAGTTTTCATGTATCCCATGCTTTTTGTACTGATTGGCAAACTGGCCGGGTATGAGAAAAAACGGGATAAAATGAAAGCCGCCGAAATCACTTCAAATGCGGCCGATGAACAATCGTTGCCCGGAAAAGATTAAATCAGGTTTTGAATAAAAAAATAACAAGATTTTTATGAAAAAGATATTCGTTTTCCTTCTTGCCGGAATGCTTCTCTATCTTTCGGGTTGTAAACTCGGACCTGATTTTGTGAAACCGGTTTACACCGGTCCGGCAACTTTTCAATATGACTCACTAACCAATGACACCATCGTGAATTTAAGATGGTGGGAATTATTTAACGACCCGGTACTGGATACTTTGATCATCAAAGCGCTGGAAAACAACAAAAATGTGATGGTGGCTGCAGCCCGTGTGGAAGCCGCCCGGGCAAGCCTGGGGTACACCAAAGCCGAACAGTGGCCTTCGTTGAATTTCAATGCCGGTGCAGGAAGCGGGAACTCCATTGGTACCGTGCAGTTTAGCAGCTCAACCGATCGTTATTTCGGTTTCACACAAATGAACTGGGAAGTTGGTTTTTGGGGGAAATACCGGCGCATGAATGAAAGCGCCCGGGCCGAATTGCTGGCTTCAGAATACGGACTGCGTACCGTTCAAATCGGACTCATCTCCGAAGTGGCAACGGCTTATTTCACCTTGCTTGATAACATGAAAAAACTGGAGATTTCCAAACGAACACTGGCAGCCCGTGACAGCTCTCTTCGCATCATCAAGGCGCGGTTTCAGTATGGGATTGTTCCGGAGATTGATTTAAATCAGGCCCAGATACAACGAGCCGTTTCAGCGGCAGCCATTCCGGTTTACGAAAGAAACATTGCTTACAGTAAAAACGCACTGGCTGTCCTTTTGGGGAAATATTCAACGGATATCCCGGAAGGGAAATCACTGTTTGACCAGGTAGTTCCCATGAAAGTCCCGGCCGGATTGCCTTCACAGCTTCTGCTCAGAAGGCCCGATGTAAGACAAGCCGAAGAAGTGTATGCTGCCCAAAATGCCCGGATTGGCACAGCCGAAGCCATGCGCTGGCCTTCGTTGAACCTGACCGGACTGTTAGGCGTAGCTTCTTCCAGCCTTTCATCACTGACCTCTTCCGGACTGGGTTGGTCAGTAGGCGGAACCTTACTCGGACCGGTTTTTGAATTTGGGAAAAACAAACGCCGGGTGGAAATAGAAAAAGCCCGCACCAAAGAAGCTTTGCACAACTATGAAAATGTAGCAATGCAGGCTTTTAAAGAAGTGGAAGATGCGCTTATTTCCATTCATACACTCCGGAAAGAATTAATCGCCCAGCAACAGCGTTCTGTGGCAGCCATCAATGCCGAAATGCTTTCGTATGAACGTTACGATAAAGGACAGACCAGTTATCTCGAAGTGCTTGAATCGGAACGTCAGAGCTTTGAAGCCCAACTGGCCCGTTCGCAAACCAAAGCCGCGTTGCTCAATGCGTATGTAGCTTTGTATAAAGCCTTGGGTGGCGGATGGCTAACCCCGGCAGAAGAAAAAGCATATCAGCAAAATACACAACCCGGAAATTCTCCTGGCACGAAAAAGTAGAAAAAACCGGGTAAATCTTTGACAAAAACAGAAGGCTCTTTTCAAGCTGAGCCTTTCTTTTTAACCTTTCTTCTCTGCACTTTATAATCCTTCGCAGGTTTTCTTTCCACGAAAATCTGCGAAGGATTGCAGAAACAGATTTTCTCCACAAACCAAGGTGCCGTATTCCGAAAATTACTTCGTTTTAAACGAGTTGGCGAAACAAACTCCCGGAGAAAAGTTGTTATTTACACAAAAGCGAATACCATTTTGGCATATCCATTGATAAAAGATAACATACAGCCACATAAACTATTTACATACAATTATTTACAGATTGTTTGTAAAAATTATAAATTAGAAAATCAATACATTACAACCAGAAAATTAGAATTAATTTTGTAGCGACAAAAAATTACAGCTATGATGTGGTTCAATAAAATGATTGCTTCCATCCTGCCGCATATGCCCAAAAGGTTAGTATGGATTTTCTCCAAACGATACATTGCCGGACAAACCATTGACGATGCCGTCCGTGTTTCCAAACAGCTGAATGCAGAAGGTTACATGGTTACGATTGATCTTCTTGGCGAATTTATTACCGAGTTGCATGAAGCCGAAAAAAACCGTGATCAATACCTGAATATTATCGATACCATTCAAAAAAACCAGATCGACGGAAACTACTCCTTAAAACCCAGTATGTTCGGCCTATTATTAGACGAAGAAGCCTGTTATCGGAATATTCGTGAAATAGTAGCCAAAGCCGTGTCGTACAACAACTTCGTCCGTATCGACATGGAAGATTCATCGTGTGTCGACAGAGAAATCAAGCTTTTCAGGCGACTGAAAGAAGAATTTCCGAAAAATGTCGGATTGGTGTTGCAGGCTTATATGCGCCGGACCCTGGATGACTTAAAAAATCTCTCCGAATTGAACAGCAAAGACAATCCGTTGAATTTCAGACTTTGCAAAGGAATTTATGTGGAACCGGAAGAGATTGCGTATAAAGATTATGATGAAATCAACCGGCACTATCTCGAAGATCTGGAGTTCATTTTAAAGAACGGAATGTATCCAGGAATTGCCACCCACGATATTCCGTTAATTGAAGGAGCATACCGGCTTCTGGAAAAATACAAAGTCCCGAAAGACCGGTATGAATTTCAGATGTTATACGGCGTAACGCCCGGCTTGCGAAAAAGCATCATTGAAAAAGGACACCGGCTAAGAGTGTATGTTCCCTTTGGTGAAGACTGGTTTCCTTATTCCACAAGACGTTTAAAGGAAAATCCAAAAGTGGCTTCCGATATTATGAAAGCGCTTTTCATACGGGGATAATTCATTCTGCAGCGTCTGATAAAGTCTCTTTTCCGGGATAACCATTTTTTCATTACCTTTGCACAGCTTAAATCTCTAAATAACCAATTCTATGCAGAAGAAAAGAGTACTTTATGTGTTTCAAGAGATTATGCCCTATTTACCTGAATCGCACATGAGTAAAATAGGACGTTTCCTCCCCCAAAAGATTCAGGAATCAGGAAAAGAAATCCGGGTTTTTATGCCTCGTTTTGGTCTTGTCAACGAAAGACGAAACCAATTGCATGAGGTTATCCGACTTTCGGGAATGAACCTGATTATTGAGGACATTGACCACCCGTTGATCATCAAAGTAGCTTCCATTCAGCAAGCCCGGATGCAGGTTTACTTTATTGAAAACGAAGATTTCTTCCATAGAAAATTTATATTTAGAGATGCTAAAGGCAAGTTTTTTGACGATAACGATGAACGGACCATTTTCTTTTCAAGAGGGGTTCTCGATACCGTGAAAAAACTGGGATGGGAACCGAACATCATTCACACCAACGGATGGTTCTCCGGTTTACTGCCCCTTTACGTACGGACACTTTACAAAGACAATCCTTTATTCAGCGACAGTAAAATTATTGTTTCGCTTTATAATGATGGTTTTGAGGAAAGTTTTGCTCCGAACTTTGTTGAGAAAATAAAAGCTCCGGGGATTCCCGATAAAGCACTTCAATACTACAAAGAGGCAAATTACGTTTCTCTTATGAAAAGTGCCATTGATTTTGCGGATGCATTTATCATAGGAGAAGATAACATAAATACCGAAGTGCTTGATTATGTTCAGGCTAGCGGAAAACCTATTCTTGAATATCAGGGAGATGAAGATTATTTTGATGCGTATAACCAGTTTTATGACGAGATTTTGGAGAAGGAGTAAATCGTGCTGCGGGAAGAAAAACCCCCTGTTTTTCATAAACCTTTTCCTGCTATTTTTAATTTTAGGTTTTTTTAACATTTCCTGTTCGAAATATCCATCGAAGGTGGGTGCCGACCTAATGCCCAACAATGCCTTATCCATGCATTTTAAGCAGGACACTTTCCGGGTATATTCCGTACCGATCGATACCGTACGGTCCGATGAGTTATTTCAAAGTTTTATTGGAAGTCTGAATGATCCTGTTTTCGGCGAAACCGATGCGGGTTTCTATTCAAAAATCTTACCGGTATCTGTCGGACACCGTTTCGGAGATCATCCCAAAACAGATTCTGTAATCCTTCAACTGTATTATGGCACGGTTTACGGTGACACCAATACCACTTTCCGTGTCCATGTATACGAAATGAAAGATGATATCCATTACGACAGTGTTTACTACTCCAATAAAAAAATAGCAGTATATCCCACTGATTATGCCGATGAAACCTTTCAACCCCATCCGAATAATTACTATTTATTTCCCACAGGGATAGATACGATTATGGATACGGTAAGACATGTAATCCGGCTCAACTTAAGTCATCTGTCCACAGCACTTGGAGATAAATTACTCAATGCGGACACCGCTATTCTGGATAGTAATGAATTGTTCATGAATTATTTCAGAGGCCTGTACATTACAGTAGATCCTGTAACCAGCGGCGGAGCTTTAGCTGCATTTATCACCAATACAACCCAAACCGTTTTAACGGTGTACTACCGAAACGACACGGCTGATTCGCTTCAATACAGCTATGTCATGAATGCGTACATGGCACGGATTAATTATTATCACCACGATTACAAAAGCGGGGATCCTGATTTTGTAAAACAAGTAGTAGACGGAGATACTGCTTTGGGACAAAAGAAATTTTATGTTCAGGGGCTGGCAGGAGTACGAGCCATATTTAAATTCCCACACATCCGGGATTTAAATAAACTGGGAAAAGTGGGCATTAATGAGGCCAAACTTGTTCTTCCGGGAGCAGAAGATCCGCCACCCGGTCTCGACGCACCACCATCTCTGGTTCTTGCAGAAATTACCAGCGACACCACATTGTCTCAACTACCGGATGAAGGAGAAGGGCCCGATTATTTCGGCGGAGTTTACAACAGTGAAACCAATTCGTACACCTTCCGCATCACCCGTTATCTGGAATCGTTACTTAAAGATACAACTCTTGAGGACAGAGGGCTGGCACTTTATGTGGTAAACAGTTCCATTGCTCCCAACCGGTTTATCTTTAACGGACCGGAATATTCCGGAGACTCAGCGCGGCGTGCACAATTAAACATTTTGTACACCATTGTAAAGTAAATTTTCCTACTTTTGTTTTTTAACAAAATCCTTTGTTTTTGTTTTCTTTTTAAACAAAGGACCTTGAAAGAAGGTGTTTTTTAACATAAAAAACCCTTGCTATGTTATTTCTTTTCATGATTTTAAACCCTTAATTATGTGCGGAATCGTTGCTTACATTGGTCCGAGAGAAGCTTACCCTATTTTAATGAAAGGATTACACCGGTTGGAATACCGTGGATATGACAGTGCCGGCGTAGCCCTGCTTGACCAACAATTGTCAGTATATAAAACCAAAGGTAAAGTATCGGATCTGGAAAAATTTGTATCCGAAAACAATAAAAACGGACATGTGGGAATTGCCCATACGCGCTGGGCTACCCATGGCGAACCCAATACCGTAAATGCCCATCCCCACGTTTCGCAGGATAAAAAACTGGCCATTATCCATAATGGAATTATCGAAAATTATACCGCACTAAAAGAGGCGTTAATTGAACGGGGATACCGTTTTGTATCAGAAACCGACACCGAAGTGTTGGCTAATCTGATTGAAGACATTCGTAAAAATGAAAAAGTGGGACTGGACGAAGCAGTACGCATCGCCCTGAACCAGGTAACCGGCGCCTATGCCATTGCTGTTCTCTCCGAAGAAGATCCTGACATGCTGATTGTAGCCCGTAAAGGAAGCCCGATGGTCATCGGAGTGGGTGAAGACGAATTTTTTGTGGCCTCTGATGCTACTCCGCTGGTGGAATACACCAAAAAAGTGATTTACATGGAGGAGGAACATGTGGCTGTATTGCGCCGCGGCAATCAAATGGAACTTACCACCATCCGGAACCAGAAAAAAACACCCTACATCCAGGCACTGGAAATGGATCTCAGCCAGTTAGAAAAAGAAGGCTATGACCATTTCATGCTCAAAGAGATTTTTGAGCAACCCCGATCCATTCGTGACAGTATGCGTGGACGTTTACACGCTTCCAACGGTTGGGTTTCGTTGGGAGGAATCGTCGATTACGAACAAAAAATCGTCCAGGCCAGACGGATTCTCATTATTGCCTGTGGTACATCATGGCATGCCGGACTGGTAGGCGAATACCTGATTGAAGATCTGGCCCGAATTCCGGTAGAAGTGGAATACGCCTCCGAATTCCGGTACCGTAATCCAATTATTGATGAAAACGATGTGGTTATCGCCATTTCACAATCAGGAGAAACAGCAGACACGCTGGCTGCCATTCAACTGGCCAAAGAAAAAGGAGCAACCATTTTAGGGATTTGTAATGTGGTTGGATCTTCCATCGCCCGTGAAACCCATGCCGGTTCGTATACGCATGCCGGTCCTGAAATCGGGGTCGCCTCCACAAAAGCGTTTACCGCTCAGGTAACCGTTTTGTCTTTATTGGCCCTGCGTTTAGCCCGGTTAAAAGGAACGCTGCCCACTTCCCGTTGGATGGAGCTTGTTCACGAGTTGGATATTATCCCTGAAAAAGTAGAAAGGGCCCTCCAAAATGACGACATCATCAAGCAGATCTCACAGGAATTTAAAGACGCAACCAACTTTTTATACCTTGGGAGAGGATATAACTTCCCCGTGGCACTTGAAGGCGCACTGAAACTAAAGGAAATCTCGTACATTCACGCCGAAGGATATCCGGCTGCCGAGATGAAACACGGGCCAATTGCCCTGATAGACAAGAACATGCCCGTTGTTTTTGTGGCACCGTCTAACGGAATTTATGATAAAGTGGTCAGTAATATTCAGGAAGTAAAAGCCCGGAATGGTCGTGTCATTGCCATTGTCAGCGAAGGCGATGAAGTCATCAAAAACATGGTGGATTACGTCATAGAAATTCCTAAAACTGATGAAATTTTCACACCGTTACTGGCCAGTATTCCTTTGCAAAAACTGGCTTATCATATTGCTGTTTTACGGGGCTGTAATGTGGATCAACCCCGCAACCTGGCAAAGTCGGTAACGGTGGAATAACCTTTTGCCGTTACAGTTTAGTAGCCAAAACCGCCGTTTTTTTGAAACGGCTCACATGACCTTTGCCATCAAAAACCTGAAAATACAAAACATAAATCCCGACAGGGGCTTTTGTCCCGTCATCCTGTAAACCATTCCACGCAAAAACACCTTGCGTTCCGGTATATTCATTGTTCACCAAATGTCTGACACACTGTCCGGAACGATTAAAAATTTGAATGGTCAGGGTATTTCCGGATGTTTTGAACCGGTAATAAATATGAAGTAAATCCTGATAACCGTCATCATCCGGTGAAAAAATTTCTGGTTTTATTGTTACTTCTCCGGCAATAGAATTGTTTAACAACGGAGCAGCCTGTGAATTACGGTAACCCGGAGTACCAAACCCGGCACTTTCTGCTGCCGAGTGCCAATTATCACGATGATTTGTCGGGGCATCGGGACAAACACGTTCCAGAGCCACTCCCTGCGTATAATTTAACAACGGATATTGCATTTTTTCAGCATAATCAAAAGCATCAATTTTATACAATTGCCGGTACAACAACACGCTTCCTTTATCTTTTTTCAATTTAGGAAAGGGCAAAACTTTCAAAAAGGCACTGGGATTTTTGATCCGGTACTGACTTTTTACCTTTTCAGGCGAAGCGGTTAACACCACATAATCGCCCGGGAAAAAGAGTTTTTGCTGTAAACAGATCGTATAAAAAAGCGAATCCGGCGGATTGGGCGGAACGTGTTTTACGGTTCCCAATAATAAATCGGACAAATCGATGATCTTATTTGAACGGTTATACAGTTCTACATAATCGCTGCCACCTTCCAAGGGGTAAAACAGCACTTCATTGATAACAACATCCATTTTTTTCGCCGGTTGGGGAATCCCAAAACGAAGAGAAGTATCTTGTATCATAACTCCGGCACAATTTTTCAGCTTTTCGGAAAGGTTTAAGGAATAGACTGTTGCCGTGTCAATGGCCGGATAAAAAGAGAGGGTAACTTGCCGGTTTTCATCGGAAACACGGAGCCTTTTTATCTGAATGGTATTCGGAACAACCGAATAATTTTCCGGATTTTTCAAGGTCGATGTATCCATACGTTGCGAAAACAAAAGCTGTACCGTTTGGTTATCCGGAACAAAAAGAGCGGTTACTTCCGGATGAAAAATCAGATCCCGGTAAACCGAGTTTTGTTTTCCCGGTGTTCCTCCGCGCAGATCTTCCGAAGCACGCCAGTTATCTGCTGCAGAACAAATATTATCCGGATTGATTTGCTCCAGTGACCATCCCCCTTTGGCTTTAGATGCATCACCGTACCAATCCGTAGTATATCGTACAGCATGAATCAATGTTCCGGCACAATCAAAAAGCTGTAATTCTTCGCCGCTGTTGGTCAGGCTGAAGCGGGAAAAACCATACGTTTTACCATATCCGGCCAAGGCATTCACAGCATCTGTTTTACAAACAATGATATAACCTCTTGCCGGAAGGGTAACCGTGTCAAAAGTCCGGACAGATTTTCCAAGTACAAGGTGCCAGCCTTTCAGGTTCAGGTCAATCGTATCCCGGTTAAACAATTCGAGATATTCCACCGGAGGCAATCCGACCACCGGTGTCGGATCGGCCATAATTTCGTTAAAAACCACATTTCCAAATTCCGGTTTCACATAACGGAACATACGTGTTTGTCGGGGCATTATGTTTCCTGAAACATCAGCAATTCCTGAAACAGAAAGCCGGTACAGGGTATTGCGCTGAAAAGGTTCTGAAAAGCGAAGTTCAATTTTTTTCTTGTGACCGGAAAGTATGATTTCTGAAAGATTTCCTGCAGCAGGTTGAAGTTGGAATTCTGCTTTTTGTACAACAGATAAACTGTCGAGTGTTTCGTTAAAATAAAGATAAAGCGTATGATCGCCGGAAATAACTACACTGTCAATAACCGGAGGAATCGTATCGAAAACCGGCGGTCCGGCATAAAGATCATCAAAAAATACTTTCCGGGCATAAGAAACCGTATACCGGCAAAAAATCCCTAAAGAACCTTTTTTCAGGATTTGTCCGTCCTTTCCCGTGGCTTCCTTTTCAAAGTGGTTACCGCCGGTTTTATCCGAGTAAAGCGTCCAGTTTCCGGAAGAATCACAAGTCACTTTTATCCGGAGGGCAAAAGGCCGGGCAATTTCGCCATCAGTACCCCGGCAAACCGTTTTTAATGTGGTACCCGTTTGATGAAAAAGCGTAATGGCATCGTGTGTACCTTTTTCGCCCAACTGAAGAAAATACCCGTTTGTCATTTTCGAAAGTTGTGTGCAATCTGCAATCAGGTAAAACCGGATGTAATTTTTCGACGAAGGGCTGAAGGCTGCCTTTACCCAAAACTGCCATTCGGCAGAGCGGGGAACCTGAAAAGGAGTAGAAAGCCAGGCCGTATCAGCAACAGTATCATTTAATTGCAATTGATGGGCATCGTTGACACGAAAACGGTTTAAGGTGCCTGTCCACGGCAACGGTTGTTGTAAATCGGGGCTGTTAAATGAATCGGAAATTTGAGCCGTGCCCCAGAGAGGGAACAACAGCAAAAGAAATAAAAAAGGTTTCATTATTTTGGTAATTTTGCAGCGTTTGCTGTCAAAGCACATAAAAGTACAAAAAATTACGAAAAAAGATGAAAGTAGCCATTGTAGGAGCTACCGGGCTGGTAGGACGAAAAATGATTCAGGTGCTGGAAGAACGAAATTTTCCGCTGACACGGCTGTATGCTGTAGCCTCTGAAAAATCGGAAGGGAAAAAAGTTCCGTTTAAACAATCGGAAATAGAGGTCATAACACCTGAAAAGGCCGTTAAAGCACGTCCTGATATTGCTTTATTTTCGGCAGGAGCTTCTGTTTCCCGTCAGTGGGCACCACAGTTTGCTGCGGAGGGAACAATTGTAATTGATAACTCTTCCGCCTGGCGGATGGATCCGGACAAACCGCTGATTGTTCCGGAAATCAACGGAAATGTGCTTCGAAAAACCGATAAAATTATTGCTAATCCTAACTGTTCGACCATTCAGATGTTGATGGCTATTGCTCCGCTTCACCGCAAATTCGGCATTCGCCGCATTGTGGTTTCCACTTACCAATCGGTCAGCGGAAGCGGAAAAAAAGGCGTGGACCAGCTCATGAGCGAACGGCAAAACCGGAATGGAGAAAAAATTTATCCGCATGTTATTGACCTGAATACGCTTCCTCATGCCGGAGACTTTTTAGATAACGGCTATACTACTGAAGAAGAAAAACTGGTGAATGAAACCCGGAAAATTCTGGGAGACGAAACCATTGCTGTATCAGCAACAGCGGTCAGGGTGCCGGTAATCGGCGGACATTCCGAATCCATAAATTTGGAGTTGAGAAAGCCATTTCGCATGGATGAAGTACGTTTCCTGCTAAAAGAGATGTCGGGGCTTGTGGTTTTGGATGATCCGGAAAAAAACCTGTATCCCATGCCGGTGTATGCCCATGAAAAAGATGAAGTTTTTGTTGGACGTATCCGTCGGGATCCTTCCATTGAAAACGGGATAAATTTATGGGTAGTTGCTGACAATTTAAGAAAAGGCGCGGCTACCAATGCTGTGCAAATTGCTGAATTTTTGTTGAAACAAAAACTGTTGGGTTAAAAAAGAAGAAATTGAAAGTTTATCAATGCATAAAGGACTTTAAAAATGTAAATCGTCCCATCGTAACCATCGGAACTTTTGACGGGGTACATTTGGGTCATCAGGCGATCTTTTCCAGAATGAAAGAGGAAGCCCGGAAAACCGGTGGAGAAACGGTGGTAATTACCTTCCATCCGCATCCGCGCTTGGTTTTATATCAGGATAGTATCCACCTGAAATTCATCAATACCCGTGAAAAAAAGACCGAGCGGCTTGAAAAAGCGGGAATTGATCATCTGGTCATTATTCCATTTACCAAAGAATTTGCGCAAAACAGTTCTGAGCAATTTATTGAAGATTACGTGGTAAAATATATCCATCCGGCAAAATTCATTATCGGTTATGACCATCATTTTGGGAAAAACCGCGAGGGGAATATTGCCCTGCTCGAACGGTTAAAAGATAAATTTGGGTATGAAGTGGAAGAAGTTCCGCCGTTTTATGTCGATGGGGTTCCGGTAAGTTCTACCCGTATTCGAAACCTTTTGCACGAAGGAAACGTAAAAGAAGCCAACCGGATGCTGGGCTACGAATATGCCATCACCGGCGAAGTGGTCCGCGGAAAAGCACTGGGCCGTAAAATTGGCTATCCAACCGCCAATTTGGAGTTGCCCAACGAATACAAATTAATTGCGGCAAACGGTGTTTATGCCTGCCGGGTGATTGTTAAAAACCAGGTTTATAAAGGCATGGGAAACATCGGGGTACGGCCTACAATAGATCATGGTGATTTAACCATTGAAGTTAACATCTTCGATTTCGACGAAGAAATTTATGGTGAAAAAATTACCATTGAATTTGTTGACCGCTTGCGCGACGAAAAGAAATTTGAAAACATAGAGGCATTAAAACAACAACTGGCAAAAGACAAAGAGCATTCGATTCGAATCTTATGATTTCGAAAACTAAAATAATTCTTGTTACATTGTCTTTTATTCTGGTTGTCTTTCCTGTTTTTACCGGTGCACAAAACGGGAAATGGAAATGTGTAAAAAAATCCGATTCCGTTTTTGTCTATTCCAAAAAAAGTAATTCTTCCAATCTTCAGATCATCAAAGCCGAAACAGAAATCAAAACTTCATTATCTGCTCTTGTTGCTTTACTCATTGACAATAAAAACCATAAAAACTGGGTGTATTTAAATAAAAAAACAAACCTTCTGCAAAAGAAAAATGATTTTGAATGGTTTTTGTATTCGCAAACCGATGCGCCCTGGCCGGTAACTGACCGTGATATCATTACGCATGCCCGGCTTTCCCAAGACAAAAAAACCAAAGTAGTTACCATTTATGGGGAAGCAGTGCCCGATTACATTCCAAAAGATCCGCATCATGTCCGGATTCCTTACGCACAGGCCCAATGGCAATTTATTCCGGAGAACGACGGATGGGTAAAAGTAATATTCACTATGTCTATTGACATGGGCGGCTCCATCCCCAAATGGCTTGTAAATCTTACCGCTGCCAAAGGTCCGTTTGAAACCATTCGCAGAATGCGTAAAGAAGTCAAAAAGAAAAAATACCGCACGGCTCATTTACCTTATATCATTGAGCCATAATTGTTTGTCAAAAACAATCGGGATCTATTTCCATTTCCGGATTTTGTGCTTTTCCGGATTTTGCCGGATAATGTAATCGCGCCACGCTTTGGGGTAAGGTACCGCTTTGATGTGACCGTTTTCTTTCACATATCCGTCGTTATACTTGGTTACCAGTTCGTTTCCTAACGCAATCCAGCGTTTCCAAACCAGATTTCCGGCATCTTTGGAATATTGCGTAAGAAAAGCAATACGGGCGGTACCTTTCTTTTGCAATGCCAGCTTTTCAATCGAATCTTGCTGCCGGATAAAGCGACTTTCCAAGGTATGCTGTACTTTCCGGATATCTTTTGATATCAGATCATAACGCGTATTGGCATAATTAGCAACAAAATTGAAAACCCACCAGGCCGATTGTTGCGAATAATGATTGATATCACCGGTTTTATACGGTTTGGCGATATCGGTTACACAACAATAAATGGGGAAATAACAATTGGTGTAGGTATCATCTTCGCCAAACCAAATCAGGCCGCCAACGGCATCAGGCAACCAGTTACGCAGCTGGGCCACAAAAGAGAAAGATGTGTTGTAAGTAGAAATAGGACGCTCCCAGGAATAATCAGCCGAATCGGTTTTCCATTCCAGCGGACGTACCCGGTTGGGATTGCCAAACGGCCCCCCTTCGGGCAACCGGGTCATGTCCAGCGGAGTGCCTTCGTAATGGTCACGAACCAAGGCAAAAACATCCTGCAGCCGCAGTTTTTTATCGGGTTTAATAAATAAAGGATAACGTTTGGCTCCCGGCACTCCGCGGTTATAATCCATGGAAAAATGCTGCGAAGGAGCTGCCCGGCGAAAGATACTCCAAACACGGGTTTCCGTATATTTCAAATGCGCCGGCGAAGGCGGATCGTAAGCATTGTTAAAAGCAAACGGTTTTCCCGATTTCGGATTCCAGTAACCCTTTTTTTTGGCAAATTTGATCACGTTTTTAGAGTAAAGACAATTTTCCGGATCATGCAGCGGAAAAGTGCCAATGCGTGAATGATTGGCATGAGCCGTTATCATCCCATCAGGCACCCGGCGGGCTACCCAGATGGCACCGCCTTTGCCTCCGGTACCCACCATCTCAAGCAGCCAGGCTTCGTTAGGATCAGCAATGGAAAACGTTTCGCCCTCGCTACCGTAACCGTATTTTTCGGCCAGTGAGGTCATCACTTTAATGGCTTCGCGGGCTGTTTTGGCTCTGAGCAATGCCAGTCGCATCAAATCCCAGTATTTCAAAGGCTGGGTTTTATCCCACAGCTCTTTACGTCCTGTAAAAGTAGTTTCGCCAATAGCCAGTTGATATTCGTTGATCTGAAACCCTACAATGGCATAAGTATGTGGTACCTGAGCAATTTTGTACTTTTTTCCCGAAAGACTGGTATAAACCAGCGAATCATGAATATCATGGTCGGCTGCCGGTGTTGTTTTTAAATGATAAAGCCATTCCCCATCATTCAAATAAACCAAAAAAGTACTGCCATCGGCCGAGGCGCCTTTCGTCACCAAAATATTGGTACAGGCAAAAGCACTCCATCCTAAAATCAAAAAGAAAAAAGAAAATACAAAACGTTTCATATTTTATTATTTAATACTGTTTTACAACAACTTAAACAAAAGAGAAAGGGATGACGGTTTAATACGCTCTTTCTTTTCGCCCCTCCACATAGTTGATGAATGCCTGATTCACCACTTTATTTCCCCCCGGGGTGGGATAATCGCCCGTAAAATACCAGTCGCCTTTATGATGGGGAATGGCTTTATGCAGATTTTCAATGGTTTGATAAACAACATCCACTTCGGCACGAATATCTGAATCTTTCACCAGCTGGGCAATTTTAGCAGAAATCTGTTCTGCCGTAAACGGCTGATAAATTGCTTTTACCGGATTGACTATTTGTTCTTTGGGAAGGTTCTCCTGCGCTTTGGCCCGGGCATACACTTCGTTGATGATGTTTTCATTATGATGTTCTTTCAACAAGGCAATGGCCGCCCGGAAAGCAATAAAATCATCCAAACGGGCCATGTCTATCCCGTAACAATCCGGATAACGGATCTGGGGCGCTGATGAAACAATAATGATCTTCTTGGGATTTAACCGGTCAAGAATACGGATAATGCTTTGCTTCAGTGTCGTTCCTCTGACAATGGAATCATCGAGCACCACTAAGGTATCCAGGTTATCACGAACAATGCCGTAAGTCACATCGTACACGTGTGCCACCAAATCGTTTCGTTGATTGTCGGTTGTGATAAAGGTGCGCAATTTGGCATCTTTTACGGCAATGGTTTCGATGCGGGGACGGGTTGAAAAAATGACATCCAGGCGTTCCCGGCTCAGTTTCCCCTGTTCCGAAAGAATCTTTTCTTCGATCTGCTCAATGGTAAAAGCATTAAGCCGTTCTACCAATCCCTGGAAAGCTACAGAAGCAGTATTGGGAATATACGAGAACACCGTGTTTTTCAAATCGTAATGAATGGATTCCAACACCTGTTCGCCCAGCAAAAACCCTAACTTTTTCCTTTCCAGATAAATATCACGGTCGGTACCCCGCGAGAAATAGATACGCTCAAAAGAACAGGATTTTTTGGGCAACGGCGCAATAAACCGTTCGTTGCGAAGCTCTCCGTTTTTACGGATAATAAGAGCATGACCGGGTTCGAGTTCTTTGATTCTTTCAATGGGGACATTCAGCGCTGTTTGAATAACCGGTCTTTCCGAAGCAGCAACCACAATTTCATCATCAGCATAAAAAAATGCCGGACGAATACCGGCCGGATCACGCAGCACAAAAGCATCGCCATGTCCCAGCAATCCGCCAATCACATAACCGCCGTCCCAATGTTTTGCCGATTCGCGCAAAACAGGCAACAGGTCAATATGTTTGATAATCTCATCCGTGGCTTCTTTTTTAGAGATTCCTCTTTTTTTCAGTTCCTGATACAACCGTTCATTTTCTTCATCCAGAAAATGGCCGATTTTTTCCAAAACAGTAATGGTATCAGAAGTTTCCTGTGGATACTGCCCCAGCTCTATCAGATGTTGCAGCAGCTCATCGGTATTGGTCATGTTAAAATTCCCGGCCAGTAACAGGTTACGGGTTTTCCAGTTGTTGGCTCTTTTCAACGGGTGCAGGTTTTTCACTCCGTTGCCCCCGTATGTACCATAGCGCAGATGTCCCAGGAAAAGCTCTCCGACAAACGGTACGTTTTCTTTCATCCAAATCACATCCTGCAACCGTTCAGGATGCTTCTTGCTAATTGATTCCGGCTCCTGATAAGCTTTGTCAAAAACCGATTTAATCGGCGTAGCACTATTGGAACGGATCCGGTTAATGTATTTTTTTCCGGGAGGAAGATCAAATTTCACACAAGCCATACCGGCACCATCTTGTCCGCGGTTGTGTTGCTTTTGCATCAGTAAATGAAGTTTTTGTAATCCGAAAAGGGTGGTGCCATATTTTCCCTGATAATATTCAAGGGGTTTTAGCAGCCGAATCAGTGCAATACCGCACTCATGTTTGATGGCTTCGCTCATGGGTTTCGAAAGAGATTTTTATCTTTGAAAATTATTTTTCAAAATTATTAAAAAACATGGTACAAATCAGAATTGCCACCGAAGAAGACAAAGATTTTATTGCAGCTTTTCAGGTAAAGATGGCGCTGGAAACCGAAAATTTGTCACTCGATGAAGAAACAGTAAACGAAGGGGTTATGCACGTACTGCGCAATCCTGAAAAGGGAAAATATTTTGTGGCAACGGATACGGAAACCAATCAGGTGGTGGCTTCGCTGCTGATTACTTACGAATGGAGCGACTGGCGTAACAAACTGGTACTTTGGATACAATCGGTTTACGTTTTACCCGAATACCGCGGAAAAGGTGTTTTTAAAATGCTTTATAACCATATAAAATCCTGGGCAAAAACCGACAATTCCATTGCCGGAATACGGCTGTATGTGGATAAAACCAACCGGAATGCCATTGAAGTGTACCGGAAACTGGGAATGAACGGCGATCATTATCTGCTTTTTGAATGGATGAACGAGTAGGGATAATTTTTTCTGAAATCTCGTTTATAATCTTTTACAGCCTTTTCAAATCGTTACTTTTGTACCGTGGGAACCAATATTGACATATCATTTTCTGAACCGCTGTGGAATCCTGAAAAGTTTCCGTTGATCCTGGCTGGGCCCTGTAGTGCCGAAACAGAAGAACAGGTACTTCAAACAGCCCGGCAGCTGGCACAAATACCGGAAGTAAAAATTTTCCGGGCCGGATTGTGGAAACCCCGTACACGCCCAGGCTCTTTTGAAGGAGTCGGCGGAAAAGGTTTACCCTGGTTACAAAGAGTAAAAGCCGAAACAGGTCTGAAAACAGCGGTGGAAGTTGCCAAGCCCGAACACATAGAAAAAGCGTTGGAATTTGAAATTGATGTGCTTTGGCTCGGTGCCCGTACGGTAGTTAGTCCTTTTGTAGTGCAAGAACTGGCCGAGGCATTAAAGGGAGCTCCCGTTACGGTGATGATCAAGAATCCGATCATTCCGGATTTAAAACTTTGGGTTGGCGCCCTGGAGCGTATCAACGCAGCCGGGATAAAAAACCTGTTCGCCATTCACCGGGGTTTTCATTATTTCGAGAAGTCACCTTTTCGTAACGCCCCCATGTGGGAAATCCCCATCGAGCTTAAACGGTTAGCGCCACAACTTCCGATTATTGTTGATCCCAGCCATATTTGCGGAAGACGCGATCTGTTGCCGGAAATTTCACAAAAAGCCATTGACCTGGAGATGGACGGACTGATGTTGGAGGTCCATTCTAATCCGGACGAAGCCCTTACCGATGCATCCCAACAAGTTTCACCACCGGTTTTAGAAGAACTCTTATCCCGTCTTGTGCTGCGCCACAAAACCGGCAATCCCGATTTTGAAAATATACTGGAAACTCTCCGTACCGAGATCGACAAACTGGATGGCGAATTGTTACAGATCTTGGCCAAACGGATGGAAATTATTGATGAAATAGCCGACTACAAAAGGGAAAACAATATTACTATTTTGCAAATGAAACGCTGGGCCGGAATTCTCTCCGACCGGCTTTCCATCGGAACTCATCTTCAGTTAGAAGAAACTTTTTTGAAAAAATTGTTGAATCTGATTCACAAAGAATCTATCCGGCGACAGGAAAAAATTATCAACGACAAAAAATAATCCACAAACCCATCACTGAAAAAACAAAAGCTTTTCTTCATTTTATTCTTTTAGTGAATTTGGGTTAATTTAGCGCCAAATTTTTGTTTATGAAACGTATTCACCCGTTGTTGTTGTCTGTACTTACCGGATTGCTGCTGGCAGCATCATGGCCGGTAAACGGCTGGACGCCACTCATTTTTGTGGCTTTTGTTCCGTTGTTTTTTGTACAACAATACCTGGGCGATACCGGCAAAAAAGGAATGTTTTGGCTTTCGTGGCTGACTTTCCTGATATGGAATGCATTAACAACCTGGTGGATATGGAATGCAACGGCAGGCGGTGCTTTGGCTGCTATTCTCCTGAATTCGCTTTTTATGGCTACCGTGTTTCAGGTATTTCATGTTTCCAAAAAATGGTTATTCCGGAACCAGCGGGGTTTCGGAATATTGATCTTTTACTGGATCAGCTGGGAGTATTTTCACATGAACTGGGATTTAACCTGGCCGTGGCTTACTTTAGGAAATGTTTTTGCTGCCCGTCACACCTGGATACAATGGTATGAATATACCGGTGTTTTGGGGGGTACCTTTTGGGTTTTACTGGTCAACATCATTGTATATCATATTATAAACGAATTACTTTCAGGAAAAACCATCCGTGCCTTGATCAACAGCGGAATCCTGATTTTCACAGTGGCGATGCCGTTACTTTTTTCTTTTTATCTGTACAACCATTATCACGAAACCAAACAACCGGTAAATGTGGTGGTGGTACAGCCCAATGTAAATCCATACACCGAGGAATACAACGTACCGCCGGCTAAATTACTGCAGCGGAACCTCACACTGGCCGCAAAAAAAGTAAACGACAGTACCGATTATGCTGTTTTTCCCGAATCGGCCATTCAGGAAAATATTTGGGAAGGAGATTTGCGCCGCTCGCAAAGTATCCGGACCATTCAACAGTTCATCAGCCACTATCCGAAATTATCGGTAGTTATTGGTGCTACCACCTACCGCTGGCTCAGTCCGAATGAAAAAAGAACACCCGCCGCCCGTTTTTACCGGAAAGGTATGTATTATTATGCTTATAACACAGCGTTTTACATTGACCATTCTCCTTACGTTCAAATTCATCATAAATCGAAATTTACGCCAGGGGTGGAAAAAATGCCCTCATGGTTTTTCATGCGCCCTTTGGAAAAATTTGCCATTAATCTCGGAGGTACGGTAGGCTCATTAAAAGGTGATGACAAAATTACCATCTTCGAAAATCCAAAAACCGGAACAAAAATCGGAACAGCCATCTGTTATGAATCGGTATTTGGCGACTATGTGGCCGGTTATGTGCGCGAAGGAGCCCAGCTGTTGTTTGTCATCACCAACGACGGTTGGTGGGGAAATACACCCGGTTATCGCCAGCACTTTTTGTTTTCGGTATTGCGGGCCATTGAAACACGTCGCGATGTGGCCCGTTCGGCCAACACCGGAACCTCCGGATTTATCAACCAGCGGGGTGATGTTTTCCAAACAACGCCTTACGATAAGCCGGCAGTTATTGCCCGGCAACTTAACCTGAACAGCCAACAAACTTATTACGTAAAAAACGGCGACCAAATTGCCCGGATTTCCGGTTTTATCAGCGCTCTTATTTTGCTGGCATCGCTGGTACAGGGATGGCTGAAACGCCAAAACAGTCTTTTTTAACAAACTGCTCTTTTATGAAAACATTTCTTGAACTGGTACAAAAACGACAAAGCGACCGGAAATATACCGACAAACCGGTAGAGCCCGAAAAGCTGGAACGTTGCCTGGAAGCAGCAAGGCTGGCTCCTTCGGCCAGCAATTCACAACCCTGGACTTTTGTAGTGGTTACCGACCCTGAGCTGGTTAAAAAAGTGGGAAAAGCCGCTGCCGGACCATTGAAATCGTTTAATAATTTTGCATCAAAAGTTCCGATTATTGTAACCATTGTGATGGAAAAACCCAAAGTAGTCACCGAATTGGGTGGCCGGATAAAAAAGAAAGAATATCCATTGATGGATGTGGGCATTGCAGCTGAGCATTTCTGCCTGCAGGCAGCCGACGAAGGACTGGGCTCGTGCATGCTCGGTTGGTTTGATGAGAAAAAAGTGAAAGAGCTGCTGCAGGTTCCGGAAGAAAAAACGGTTCCGCTTTTAATCACACTGGGATACACGCCGGATAACTATAAACACCGGAAAAAGATCAGAAAAAAGTTTGAAAACGTGGTGAAATACAACCGTTATGCCTAAAGAAAAAACATGGTACGCGCTTTATGTGAAATCGCGAAATGAAAAAAAAGTCGCGACAGAATTAAAAGGGCTGAATATCGATTATTACCTGCCGCTGGAGAAAAAACTAAAACAGTGGAGTGATCGAAAAAAATGGGTGGAAGAACCGCTGTTCCGGTCTTACATTTTTGTACACATCGAACAAAAAGAGTATTATGAAGTATTGCGAATCAACGGAGCAGTAAAATATGTTAGTTTTGAGGGAAAAGCCGTAGCGGTTCCCCCACGGCAAATTGACGCCATCAAAATTTATCTGCAACAAAAAGATCCGGAAACCGATATGAATCCTTCTGACTGGCAGGAAGGAAAAGAAGTAGAAGTAATGTCGGGTAAACTTACCGGTTTACGGGGTAAACTGGTTAAAGTAAACGGCAAAAACCGGGTAAAAGTGGAAATAGAAGTGGTGGGAAGCGCGATCATTCTGAATATCTCAAGAAAACAATTGCGGATCATTGACTGAAAAAGCGGAAAGTGATCTTAATAAAAATTGTATTTTTGAATGCTCAACATCTTTTTATGACAATAAATTTACTGGATATCATTTTGTTAATTCCGCTGCTGTGGTTTGGTTACAACGGATATAAAAAAGGGTTAATCATTGAAATTGCCTCGCTGGCTGCCTTTGTTCTCGGCCTCTATTTTGCTTTTTATTTTTCCGATTTCACTGCCGGTTACCTTAAACAGTTTTTTAACATACAGCCCCGATATATGGCAGCCGTTTCGTTCATTGCCACTTTTATTGGGGTCGTTGTTGTTGTGCTGGCACTGGCCAAAATATTGGAAAAATTCATCAATATTCTCATGCTTGGATTCCTAAACAAACTTGGGGGTGCTGTTTTCGGCATGTTAAAAGGAGCCCTTTTTCTAAGCATCATTATTTTGATCATCAATTATTTTGATCCCGGCCACTCCATCATAAAGCCTCAGGCAGCCCAACAATCAATCTTTTATAAACCGGTAGAATCATTAGCCCCCATGATTTATTCCAAACTCCATTTGGACCATTTCAAAGAAAAAATTCCGGACAAAGAAGAGCTTTTGAAAAAAGTAGTATAAACGAGCCTCTATGCCGGGGTAACGTTCTTTTTTTCAAAAAGAAGCAGAATCATAATTTATATTAATTCCAAAATATTAACAATCCTTCTTTTTCGGGGGACAAAACAAGCATTTCCCCCCTTTATATGAAGGTATCTAATTATTTGAAAATTAGGATGTAATCAATTGAGCAGCGTTAGCTGTGAAAAGTGTTGTTAACTCCTTAACAATCCGCTATTTATTTATACCAATAATAAATTAGCCGGCGACATATAAAGGAGAAGGCTATATCATTTCATTTTCCATATTTTTGCGACATCTTTTAAAAGTAATAACACAAAAACGTACGTTATGGACTTATCAGTCAGTTATTTAGGAATGAAACTCAAATCACCGGTGGTGGTGGGTAGTTCCAGTCTGACCGCTTCGGTAGCCAACCTGAAAAAAATAGAGGAGAGCGGTGCCGGTGCGGTGGTTTTAAAATCGATTTTCGAAGAAGAAATTTATAACGAATACCAGAGCATTCTTGAAAAAGAAAAAGACCTGGAATTTCCTGATGTTCGCTTTCTCGATTATTACGATTATAAAATCAAAGACGATAACATCAAGAAATATCTTTCGCTGATTCAGGAAGCAAAAAAAGAACTGAGCATTCCGGTAATTGCCAGTATCAACTGTGTCAGTTCATGGGAATGGAGCTTTTTTGCTAAAAAAATTGAAGAAGCCGGTGCAGATGCTATCGAAATAAATCTTTTCACCCTTCCTTCCGATTTTTCAAAAAGCTGTTCCGACGTGGAAGAAGCCTACTTGAACATTTTGGCTAAAATTAAAGAAAAGGTTTCCATCCCGGTAGCTGCCAAGTTAAGTTATTATTTTGCTGACCTGGCTTCGTTTGTGAAAAAAGTTTCGGAAAGTGGTGTGGACGGCGTTGTTTTGTTTAACCGTTTCTTCCATCCCGATTTTGACATCGACAACTTCAAAGTTGTTCCGTCAAACGTACTGAGTCAACCGTCTGACGTAGCCATTACCTTGCGTTGGATGTCTATTCTTTCCGGACGGCTGGGTTGCGATTTGATTGCTTCTACCGGCGTTCACGACGGCGCATCAGTGATCAAAGAAATTCTGGCCGGGGCTAATGCCGTTCAGGTGGTTTCCACCCTTTACAACAACGGTATCGGGTACGTTTCCACTATGCTTGATGAACTGAAAGCCTGGATGGAAAAACACGGTTTTGACAAACTGGATGATTTCCGCGGCAAAATGAGCCAGGTAAATAGCCCCAATCCGGCTGAATACGAAAGAGTACAGTTCATGAAATATTTTGAAAGTAAAAAATACGACCTGGGATAGAACCTTAAAAAATCGCTTTATGCAAAGTTTAACATTCAATCAAAAACTGGGACGGTTCATTGTCAACTGGATTTTTCTGTTTCTGGTATGGCTGATGTTCACCAGCACCCTGTTTTGGCAGGAAGTCCTGATCGGAGCCGTGGTATCCATGTTGATTTCATTGGCCAGTATCCGGCTTTTCACCTGTTGTACCCTGTCCATTCTTAATCCGGTAAAGATTTTCTGGATGGTCTGGTACTTTTTTGTGTTTCTGAAATTACTGATCATTGCCAATCTGGATGTGGCCAAAAGAGTGATTTCTCCTTCGTTGCCCATCAATCCGGGTATTGTCAAATTCAAAACCAAATTAAAAACCAATTATTCCAAAATGGTTTTGGCTAACAGCATCACGCTTACCCCCGGAACATTGTCGGTAGATGTGATCGGCGATACTTTTTATATTCATTGGATTGATGTTCAGTCCACTGATCCGGAACAGGCTTTCAAAGATATAGCCGAACCTTTTGAGAAAATACTCTTAAAAATCTTTTAGTTATGACTTACATCATTTATTATGCATTTGTGTTCATGGCACTGGGAATGATTTTCTCGGCCATCCGGTTTGTAAAAGGACCGACGGCGGCCGACCGTACCGTAGCCATGGATACGCTGACCACCATTGGGGTGGCCGGCCTGGTGTTACTGGGATATATGTTTCAACGTTTTATTTATGTTGACGTAGCGTTGGTATATGCTGTTCTTGGCTTTATCGGCGTAATTGTCATTGCAAGATATTTGGAGGGCGCCTTATGAGTGTACTGGAAATTATTGGCGGTATTTTACTAATTATCGGAAGTACGTTTTTGTTTCTCGGTGGTTTGGGAATTTTCCGGATGCCTGACACATACAACCGCCTGCAGGCCGGAACCAAAGCAACTACACTGGGGGGTATGAGCCTCGTATTGGGTGTGGGTCTTTTACAACCCGACTGGATTTGGAAATCTTTGATTATCATTATTTTCATTGCCTACTCCAACCCGATCAGCTCACATGCGCTGGCCCGTGCTAACTATCGCCGTGGGCATTATCCCTATATTAAAAGCGAAGACAAAGAAAATATGGACGCTTATCAGGAAGTGGTTCCACACGAAAAAACAAAGGAGGAAAAAGCATGATTTATTTCATTTTAATATCCGTTTTGCTTTTGTTAATGATTGCCGCTTCGGTATATTCAATTATACAAAAGGACCTGCTTTATGCGGTAATGGCAACAGGAATTATCAGCCTGATCCTTTCCATTTTGTATTACCTGTTACAGGCACCTGATGTTGCCCTTACAGAAGCGGCCATTGGCGTGGCGCTGACCACCATCATCTTTGTAATCACCATACGAAATACGGTACGTATGGAAGATGAGTCTGACAAGAAAGAAAAATTTAAATCTGCTGTGAAATGAAAAAGTTTTTAGTCATACTGCTGCTGGCCGTTCTCGGCTATTACATTGCCGATACCTATTTTGATATTGGTTTCGGGCAGCCCCATTTTGTAAAAAGCGCAGCACCCGTTAAAGATATTTACCTGGCCAAAACACAGAACCCGCTGAAAGTTTCCAATGCTGTTACCAGTATTGTGGTCAACTTCAGGGGCTTTGATACCCTGGGAGAGGTTACCGTACTTTTTCTTGCGGTTACGGTGTTAGGCAGTGTATTGTATAAGAAAAGACACCACGTGGGCGAACGTTCCGTATTATTTAATTCCAGTAGTATTGTTACTTCCGGTTCAAAACTGTTGTTTCCGGCGATCATCCTGCTGGGTGCTTACGTTTTCATTCACGGACACCTGTCGCCCGGCGGAGGTTTTCAGGGCGGGGTAATCATTGCCACCGGCTTCTTGCTGATGCTGCTGGCTTATGAAAATTACTCAGTGAGTCACACCGCCCTTTCCATTGTAGAGTCGCTGGCAGGGATCACTTTTGCCGGCGTAGGTCTCCTCGGCTTTATGCACGGAGGTACCTTCTTACAAAACTTCCTTCCGTCAGGGGTGATGAATAACCTGTTTAGCGGCGGGGTAATCCCCATTATTTATATTGCCGTAGGCTTTAAAGTGGGCGCCGAACTGACCGGTGTAATTTATACTGTTTTACACGAAAAAGGGGAGAACAATGGATAATACATTATTTGGATACTTAGATTATGCCGTGTACGGCACCGCCGTTTTGGTGATGCTTATTGGACTCTACGGCGCAATGGTGAAAAAATCTTTGTTAAAGATTGTGATTGGCCTTTCTGTGATCGATTCGGGCCTTAACCTGTTGATTGTGGCCATTGGTTATTACAAAGGCGGTACAGCACCTATCTTTTCGCAAGGATTTCTTGACAACTTTAAAAGTGTAAGTAAAATGGTAGACCCCGTACCGCAGGCTCTGGTACTTACCGCTATTGTTATTGGCTTTGGTGTTACTGCCGTGGCATTGGCACTGGTCATTCGCTTATACAGACATCATGGTACTTTAAATATTGACGAAATAAAGAATTTAAAATGGTAGGAACTCCGGTATTATTTGTAGCAATTCCCCTTTTAGCGGCATTTCTGATTCCGCTGCTCGGGATGATATGGAAAGAACTGGTCAGAATTGTGCCAGGACTGGTACTCACCTATTTATTGATATTGTCGGTGAACCTTTTAAACCATGTTTTGGTTCACGGCCCTATCGTAGAAGTTATCGCCGGATGGGTACCACCAATTGGAATTAATCTGGTATTTAGCGCCTTTTCCGGCTTCCTGGTCGTTTTAATGGAGTTCCTCGGACTCCTGGTATGGGCCTACAGTTACCGGTTTAAACGAAACGTAGATTATGAACCGGCCCTGAAATACTTCCTGATGCTGATGATGCTGATTACCGGTTCGGTAGGTATCGTACTGACAGGTGATATCTTCAACATGTTCGTATTTATTGAGATTACCAGTATTTCGGCCTATGGTCTGACCGCCTTTTATAAAGGACGTAACAGCGCTGAAGCTTCCTTTAAATATGTTATGATGGGTTCGATTGCTTCTACTTTCCTGTTGCTCGCCATCATGATTATTTATTCGCAGCTCGGCACGCTGAATATGGCTGACATTGCCAACCGTATTCATACCATGAAGCCGGCATACAAAATCATCTCATACATCTTTTTTGTTACCGCGCTTGGTATTGAAGCAGAGATTTTCCCGCTTAACGGTTGGGCTCCTGATGCGTATGCCGAAGCTCCTGGTCCGGTAGGCGCTGCTTTTGCCGGTATTGTAGTAAAAGCGGCTGTGTATGCAATCATTCGTTATACCTACACCATCTTCGACCTTTCCGGAACCCTGAACTTCCTCATCATTATTGGTATGATTACTCTCATCATTGCCGAAACAGCAGCCATCCGACAGGAAAAACTCAAAAGAATGCTGGCTTATTCCAGTATCGGTCAGATGGGATTAGTACTGGTGGCCTTCGGTTTCGGAACCAAAGAGGGTGTTTTTGCTGCACTGTTTTTGATGCTGAACCATGCCATTATCAAATCGCTTCTGTTCTTCTCCGGAAGTTATCTCGTATATAACTCTACCGAGAAAAAAATAGAAGAGGTAAACGGCATGTCGAAATACTTACCGATCACTTCGCTGCTGTTTGCTCTGGGCGCTTTTGCCATTGTAGGATTACCGCCGTTTGCCGGTTTCTGGAGTAAACTTTCGGTAATGACGGCCGCAGCGGACAGCAACATGATCCTGATCATGGCATTGGTTTTAATTGTGAGTGTGGTAGAACTGGTTTATTACCTGCGCGTGGTGAACCGGATTTATTTCTTCAAAAAAGAAGCGTCTATTAAACCGCACCGGCCAACCATTAATGCCATGGTGGTGATGCTGGTTCTCGGTGCCATTATTCTGGTAATCGGATTTTATCCGGATGCTGTTACCGGCATCTTGCACAAAGCTTCAGCCAGCTTAATGGACAAAGGGCAATACATTCATCATGTATTATCATTAAAACAATAACCTCTAAGCGAATAATACTATGGAAATGATACATATAATATTTTTGATCTTTCTCGGAGGTGCGGTGATAACCTATTTCGCCGGAAAAGTAAGCAAAGCGCTTCAGGATTTGCTTTTCCTCGCTTCGGTTTTGGTACCGGCCGGGCTCTTTTTCTCGTATGTGAAAATTGCCGAAGCCGCTACCCTTTATTTGGGTGGAATTAAACTGATGTGGGGGGTAAACCATTTCAGCTGGCTCTTCTCCCTTATTGTACTTGGTTTGGGATCGCTTGCCGCGATCTATTCCGTTGGCTTTATGAAAGGAAAAGAGCGCAGAGGATATTTTTATTTCAACTTTATCCTCAGCATCATGGCCATGATGGGCATTCTGCTCAGCGTTGACCTGATCTCTTTCTTCATTTTCTGGGAAATCATGACATGGTCATCATATCTCATGACGCTTTACAGCGGAAAAGATATCCAGCGCATCGGAATCAAGTATTTCGTATTTAGCGCAATTGGCGCCTATGCCATGCTGATGGCCATTGTTATTGTACACCACATCACCGGCTCGTTCAGCATCGGACAAATGATCAATGCTTATCCCGCAATGAACATGGGAATGCAAATCACACTTCCGATTCTTTTCCTGATGGCTTTTGGCGTAAAAGCAGCCATGATGCCTCTGCATGTATGGGCTCCTGATGCATATAGCAATTCGCCAATGGCCTATACCAGCATTTTCTCCGGAGCACTTTCCAAAATGGGTGTTTACGGAATGGTTATCGTTTTGGTCACCATGGTGAATCAAATTCCCCAGGGATTCTGGTTCAGAGAAGTTATTGCCTGGCTGGGCGGTATTACTGCTGTACTCGGAACCCTTTGGGCCATTAAACAGGATGATGCCAAAAAGCTTTTAGCCTATTCGTCAGTGGCACAACTGGGATACATTATTACCGGTATTGCCATCGGTACGGAACTGGGAATGCTGGCCGGTCTTTTCCTGGCTGTAATGCACTCCCTGTTTAAAGGAACCCTTTTCATGGTTACCGGAGCGGTTGAAAAACAAACCGGAACAACCAACTTTACCGAAGTAACCGGATTAATTCGTAAAATGCCCTGGACTTTCCTGGCTGCCTTGCTGGCTATTATTGCTCTGGCAGGAATCCCGCCGTTGGGTGGATTTGTCGGGAAATGGATGTTGTACGAATCATTGATTACCAGTAATCATTACATCCTGGTTGTGATGATATTCTTTTCCAGTACAGCGGCATTCCTTTATTGTTACAAATTCCTCTTCGGATTTTTCCTGGGACAGGAAGAAAAAGAATGGGAACATGTAAAAGAAGCACCGGCTGTAATGGTAGTACCCATGATTTTAATGGGAATTGTAATGTTTGTTTTAGGTACTTTCCCCGGAATCCTTTTAAAACCCATCAATAGCGGTTTGATCGATCTCGGATTTATTGACACCTACAAACATTTATGGGACAGCTCCATTATCTTAAATGCCTGGGGCGACCAGGTTGTGCTGCAACCCATTCTTTATTATATCATTGCCATTTTCGTCTTCTTCCTGATTTTTCTCACATGGAAAGGATACAAAGAAACACGCTACGTTACAACCAAAGACATCAGTACTTCGGGTGAAGTTCCGGCTGAAGATGAAAATCTGACTTTCTCGGTAGGGTTTATGCAGCCTTTCCTTAGAGCTGTTGCTCCTGCCATGCGCCGGCAAATTGATAAATATTATACCGATTTTGCCAACGGACTTGAATCGCTTTTTGAGTTCGTCCGACGTATTTATACGGGTAACGGACAAACGTACACCGTTTATGTCATCGTGTTTGTTGTAATTGTGTTGTTATTTCAGAACGTTTTGTTCTAATCTAAAAATAGATCAATGGAAACAGTATTAATGGATATTTTAGGTGCGGTGGTCACATTTATGGTGGCTTTTGTAGTAGGGATGACCTATGGCGGGCTGACACGTAAAATTACAGCCCGAATTCAAAACAGAAAAGGACCGCCCTGGTATCAGAATTTTATTGATGCTTTTAAACTGGGATCAAAATCATCAGCCATCCATCATGGCGCTATGCATCACATGGGACCTGCTTTCCTGATGGTATCATCAGTAATGACACTCATGGTGGTTCCGGTACTGACTCACAACAACTGGTTCCCCAACCTGAATTTTCAGGGCGATTTAATCTTCCTGTTGTATATTATGACCTTTGGTCCGTTGGGAATGGCTCTTGGAGCCGGACAAACCGGTAACCCGAACTCAGCCATAGGGGTAACCCGTGGTCTGAGCCAGATGGTGGGATTTGAGATTCCGTGGGTGTTGGCACTCGTGGCGCTGATGATTCAGTATCATACCACTTCCATTACCGGTCTCATGGCTGCTCAGGAACAAGCCGGAACCTGGTTGATGTTTTCTTCGCCCTTTGCTTTTATTGCCGCAGTAATGGCTATGCTCGGAATGTTCCGGTACTCTCCTTTCGATATTGTCGGAGCACCTACGGAGTTGGCATCTGGTCCTGTATCCGAAAACGGCGGAAAGTATCTCTTTGTAATGATGTCTTCGGGTTCGGTATTCACCTTTGCCAAACTGACCCTTTATGTGGATTTGTTCATGGGCGGAGCCGATAACCTGCTGATTTTATTAGTAAAAACCTTTGCCCTTTACATGATTCCGGTATTATACGGAAATGTAAGTCCGCGTTATCGCACGGAGCAGGCAGTACGCTGGTTTTGGGGATGGCCGAGCTTTTTCGGACTGTTGGCTATTTTACAGGCTGTAATTTTTTAAATGAAAGACGATGATTAACGATAAGAATTCTCAAAAGATAGTTGATTTTATCCAGAACTGGGCACGAAAACACTCTATTTGGGTTTTGGCCTACGGAACAGGATGCGGAGCCATTGAAATTCCGCCTACTATGACTTCACGATACGACGCCGAACGTTTGGGAGTACGGGGTGCTGCCACTCCGCGTCAGGCTGATGTTTTACTGATTACCGGATATCTGACGGTAAAAACACTCAAACGGGTAATTCGGGTGTACGAACAAATGCAAGACCCGAAATATGTCATCGGCTTCGGATCCTGTACCATTAACGGCGGGATGTATTACGATTCGTATAATACCATTAAAGTACTGGATAAATACCTTCCGGTTGATGTATATATCAACGGCTGTATGCCGCGTCCTGAAGCGGTTCTTTCCGGATTTGCCCAGTTGCAAAAACGGATTGCCGAAGGCCGCGCCAACGGTGCAAAGCAATACAAAGAAAACCTGGAATGGTATCGTGCCAATCAAAAGAAAATCATTCCTAACTGGGTAATGCCTGAATATAACTGGTAAAAAAAGATCACGATGAAAGAATTGAAAGAAAATATCATTAAGCGGATAAAAGCCAACTTCGCGGATGCCGTGGAGAAAAACGACTTTCCGGACAACCGTGTGGACTTTACGGTGAAAAAAGAAACCATTCCTTCCATACTTTTTTACCTGAAAGACGAAATGGGCTTTATCCACCTGTCTCATGTAAGCTGTGTTGACTGGCTGGAAGAAGGCGAACTGGAAGTGGTTTTCATTGTATGGTCGCCAAAAGATAAAATAAAAGTTTTTGTCCGTACCCGCCTCGACAGAGATAATCCGGTAATGGACAATCTGGATATGATCTGGCGGCAATTGAATACCTACGAAAGAGAACTGCGCGAAATGTTCGGTGTTCAGTTCACCGGCCTGGAAGCTCCCGACGAATTTATCCTGGAAGACTGGCAAGGCCCGCCGCCATTCCGCCGCGACTTTGATACAGCTGCTTACGCTGAAAAGACTTTCTGGCAGCGTCCGGGACGCGAAGATGCACAAGATGTACGTGAAACCATTGCTAACCGCGATGGAGAAGAAATACCTGATTTTGCAAAAAAATACTCGAGATAAAATGAGAGAAAAGGCAACAACTTTATATATTGGGCCTCAGCACCCCGGGATTACCGGTAACATGATGGTCAAAGTGCAGGTAGAAGGCGACACCATTGTGAGAGCCCGTACCGAAGTAGGATATCTGCACCGAGCTTTTGAAAAATTACAGGAAAGAAGAAACTGGCTGCAAAGCTTTACGCTGCTGTGCCGTTTTTGTGTTCCGGAACCTGACCCGGTAGAAGAATCATACGCCCGTGCTGTGGAACTGCTCGAAGGCCGTGAAGTACCCGAAAGAGCCAAATACATCCGCGTACTGATGCTGGAACTGGCCCGTATGGGTTCGTACCTGCTGTGGTACGGCGGACAAGCCGGTTCTCTGGGTTTGTACACCATCGGCCAATGGTCGGTAGGAGACCGAAACTACATCCTCGATCTCTTTGAAGAATTGACCGGTGGCCGTGTTTACCACATGTACATTTGGCCGGGCGGCGTTCGTCGTGATCTTCCCGAAGGCTTTGCCGACAAAGTACTTCGTACCATGGATTACATGGAAAAAAGGTTGAATGATTATGATGACCTGATGTTCCAGAATACCATTTTCCAGAAAAGAACACAAGGTGTGGGTGTCATTCCTAAAGAAAAAGCCGTAGAATGGGGCGTAGTTGGTCCTGTTTTACGAGGCTCCGGAGTCAAAAGCGACATCCGTATTGACGACCCATACGAAGTATATGACAAACTGGACTTTATTGTCCCGACTGCAGAAGGCGGTGACATCTGGTCACGGGCATTGGTCCGTCGTCAGGAAATCCGCCAGTCGATCCGGATTATCCGCCAAGTCATTGAAAAAATGCCTTCCGGTGAGTATTACAACCGGATTCCCAATCCGCATAAATGGGCTCTTCCCAAAGGAGATGCTTATGCCCGTACCGAAGCCACCCGTGGCGAAGTAGGAATGTACATCGTCAGTGATGGAAGTACGCATCCGCGTCGGACCCATTTCCGTGGAGCAGCTTACGTACATGCGATTACCCTGCTTGAAAATCTCCTGGTTGGAGAGAATTTAGCAGATATCTCTGCCATCATGAATAGTTTGGGAACCTGTCCTCCGGAAATTGAACGTTAATTATCAGAACAAGACAAAAAACAAAAAATATGAGCTTTTTTGATCTAAACGGAACACTGAAACCATTAACTGCTTTAAAACAGTTTGGTAAAAGACCGCATACCATTTCGTACCCGAAAGAATCAAAGGAAGCCGCTCCGCGTTACCGGGGGCTTCACTATAACGACCTGGACGAATGTATCGGTTGCGGAAACTGTTCCACCATCTGCCAGAATGCTGCCATCGATATGATTCATATCGAAGGAATTGAAGGGAAAAAAGGAGATTCCGGACTGCGTCCCCGTGTGGACAACGGCCGTTGCTGCTGGTGTGCCCTTTGCGTGGAAGTATGTCCTACCGGCAGTCTGAGCCTGACAAAAGATTACCTGTTTGTCAGTGAAGATCCGGACGACTTTTTATGGACTCCCGGTAAAGATAACCCGGATGGCAAAGAACAAATTTCATTCTACAGCACCGAGGAAATCTCTCTCAACGTTTTCAACCGTGTTCCCATGCCGGAACTGGAAGGCAAAGAACGCGTCAAGAGTTTTGCCGAAGTGGTTCTCGGATACAGCGAAGCCGAAGCCCGTGCCGAAGCCAGCCGTTGTATCAGCTGCGGATTGTGTACCGAAGTTTGTCCGGAGCACATGCACATCCCCGAATATATTAACGCCATTGCAGCCGGTAACGATGCCGACGCATTGCGTATCATATACGACAACAACCCGCTGCCGGAAATGTGTGGTAAGGTTTGTACCCGCCGGTGCGAAGATGTCTGTGCCATTGCTACCCGTGGTGAAGCACTGGCTATTCGCTGGCTGAAACGGTATGCTACCGAAACAGCAGCCACCACCGAAATTACCCGCGAAATCGTGAATCCAGAAATCAGGGAACCCAACGGAAAAACGGTGGGAATCATTGGTGCCGGTCCTTCCGGTCTTACCGCAGCCTATTACCTGGCGCTGCGTGGTTATGATGTCACGATTTACGAAGCCAACGCCAAAGCCGGTGGAGCTACCATGTACGGTATCCCGAAATATCGTTTCCCCATTGAAAGTTTGGATAAACAGATCGAGTACATCAAGAGTATCGGCGTGAAGATTCACTTCAATACCAAAGTGGGTAAAGACATCAGCTTTAAAGAGATTTACGACAAATACGATGCGGTATTCATGGGTGTTGGATTCCCCGATGCCTGGCCGCTGGGTGTTGAAGGCGACGATGCCAAAGGCTCGATGCAGGCTTATCGTTTCCTCTACATGATTAACTCCGGCGAAAAAGTAGATATCGGTGATAAAGTCGTTGTTGTGGGTGGTGGTAACGTAGCCATCGACGCAGCACGTGTAAGCCGTCGTTTAGGTGCCGATGTAACCATTCTTTACCGTCGTCGTGTGGAAGATATGCCCGCCGACTGGGAAGAAATTGAAGGTGCTGAAGATGAAGGTGTACACATCATCCCGCAGGGAATTCCCGTCAAAATTCATAAAGATGAAAAAGGCCGGGTAAAAGCAGTAGAATATCTGAAAGCCAAAATGGTTCCGGATGATAAAGGCGGACGTCCGCGGCCGGTAGCCATCGAAGGCAGTAACACCATCCTGGAAGCCACCGCTGTGATGGCCGCTATCGGTCAGAAAGGCGATTACAGCTTCCTGCCGGAAGAGTTTACTGAAAAGATTAAGATCGAAAGAGGTCGGTTTGTTGTCAACGAAAAACAACAAACCGGTGATCCGAAAGTATTTGCCGGTGGTGACGCCGTAAACCGTACAGCTGATGCTATTTCGGCTATTGCCGACGGTTTCCGTGCCTGCAAAGCCATTGACGAAATGCTTAGTGGAAAATAATTTTTCATTCTGTAACAGAAAAGCCGGAGCAATTTTGTTCCGGCTTTTTTTATGTCCGATTTCTCCGGTTTGGTTTACTGACTATTTTTTGTCTTGTGAAACAGGTAATGCCATTGTAAATGCCGGTACTAAATCAAAATACTTTTGGTTCATTTCAATCCCAAAAGCGCATTTTGATTTTCAATCGATATTATCAGGGAATCTGTTTAATCGGCTAAAGTACAGCCATTACATTAAAAAAGGACAAACGGAACAAATATTCGGAGAACGGTTGCCAAAAGAATGGGGTTTGCCACCTCCTACTTAAGATACGACAGGACAGGATCAAACAAAAAAACACAACAACTATAACTATTATCCCATCGTACATATAAATAAAAACGAATTTATTTACCCAATTGGTAAATGATAAAGAAATTTTTGTAATTTCGTATGAAATTGTCTATATATTTAATTGTTTGAACCCAACATTTATTTTTCTGATCGAATAAATGTGGACTACTGATAATTCTGTTTATTCAATGAACAACTTTTTTATTTTTGAAATCGATAACCGGTTAATCCCTCCTTTTATAGTGAACATTAACTAACACTAAGCTCATGAAACGTATTTTAACCTATTTGTTTGCTACGCCTGTATTGGCTTTTGGATTATTTACCTTATACTTAACCGTATCCATCTTTTTTAACTTATTTGGGGTAAGAGAAAAAGAGGGAAACTATGTGTTATTCGTCATTTGGGCAAATTTTATCAGTAGTCTGGTGTATCTGTCTGCGGTTTATGGTTTTATTAAATATAAAAAGTGGACAAGTAAAATACTGCTATTGACAGTTGGTTTGCTGATTATCACATTTGTGGGGTTTCAGTTTTATATACACTCCGGGGGCATTTACGAAACCCGAACCGTTAAAGCTTTGACGGTAAGAATTGTAATAAGTCTGGTATTTACTTTACTCGCCTGTGTGAATTATCGAAAACTAAGACCCGCAAACAAAAAAGCATAGATTTGTTGTATACAAATCATCTTCAACAATAAAACCGGTTATATTGGAATTAACAATTCCATATACCCCATAATCAGTATTGTCACTAAATATCATATAGATACTTAAACAATACCTCTCCTGAAGCAAAGCAATCGGGAATTGAAAGGTGCTTTACTCCCGGTCCCGAGGTCGGAGGAGTTTTAGATTAAACCTGACAATATCTGAGACAATTATATACAGATCATAAACATTAAGCGAATGAAAAACAGAATACTCATTATTATAACAGCATTTCTTATATCCTTTTCTGCAAAGCTATATGCACAACAAACAATAACTATAGGCATAAGCAAAGATGCCGATACCGAGGAACTGAACCGTCTTGATAACCATTTAAAAGAAGAAATAACCGCATTGTTGGGGCCTGGGGTTAATGTGAAATTTAAAGAATTGAGTGCAAACGGGGAGATCGCCAAAGTAAAACAAAACAACAAGTTGTTATTAGAGGACCCTACAGTATCAATACTTGTAACATTGGGTTACCTCTCTTCGCTTGAAATATCCAAAAACAAGTCTTTTTCTAAACCGGTTATTGCAGCAAATATTCTCGATAAAGGATTGCTTGATAAGTCGATCACACAAAGCGACACAACCGGGTTAAACAATTATACTTATATCGAACCGGTTATTCAGTTGAAAAATGATGCCGTGAGATTCGCTAAGATGTTTGAGATACATGAACTTGCGGTTTTGGTACCGGAAACATTCATCAAATCAATTCCCGAAATAACGGATTATTTAAAACAAAGCAACTTACAAATCAATGTTTCGCTTATTCCGGTTAGCAACAATACGGCTTCAGTACTATCGCAATTACCTAAAAATACTGATGCGGCAATGGTTCTGCCTCTTGAAGGTTTTTCCAAAGATGAAATGGCTAAATTATTCCATAAATTAAACAGCCGACACATTCCTACTCTTGCCGTAAGCGGGGTTTCCTACTTAAACCTGGGCGCTACAGTAACATTCAGTCCGGAGTTTACATTTCAACGGTTAGCCCGTCAGATCGCTTTAAGAGTACTGAAAATATACGAAGGGACTAACCCCGCAAAACTTTCAGTATCGGTAAATAGCCAACGGGTTCCTATTGTCAATATGGCCAGTATTCGGGTTATCGGTAAATTTCCGAAGGCAAGCTTTCTCAACGAATCCATATTGCTTAACACCACCAAATTTCCGACAGGAAAAAAATTAAATATCCGTTTGGCAATAGCCGATGCACTTGAAAATAACCTACAGGGGAAAATGGCAAAAAAGGATATTGAGATTGCAGAAAAGAATGTCCGGATTGCCAAGTCGAATATATTACCGCAAGTAAGTGTTGGCGGAAATACCGTATGGCTTAGCAATAACTTGGTGGAAGCATCTATGGGACAAAGAGGCGCTTTTACGTTAACCGGTTCCGCCTCATTAAAGCAAGTGATTTTTTCAGAATCCGCAATTGCAAATATTGCCATCAACAAACTGATGCTGGACAATAAGAAATTTTATAACGACCAAACCGTTTTAGACATTATTGCAAAGATATCGGGTTCATATATAGGTTTATTGTTCTCTAAAAGCAATTTACTGATACAGAACGAGAACATTAATGCCACCATGAAAAATCTGCAACTGGCTAAAGCAAAAGAGAAAGCAGGACAAACCGGTATTTCCGATGTGAACAGATGGGTGAGTGAATTGAATCTTAACAAAATGAAATTCAATGATGCCTATACAACATACCGAACCAGTATGTATAACATCAATCAGCAGCTCAACAGCAAAATTGATAACACGATCAACATTCCTGATTCGGTAGATAAATCCATTTTGGTCAATCAGGACATCTTAACCCGGATCTTTAAAAATCCCAACCTTACGGAGAAATATGCTTCGTTCATCATCGAAGAGATGAAGACAAATTCTCCTGAGTTGCAACAACTGCAAGCTTTGGCAGAAATTATAAACAGAAAACGCAAGCTTTACAAAAAGCAATGGTACATTCCTGAACTGGCGCTGGTAGCAGGAGCCGAGCAGGCATTTATAAGAAACGGTACCATTCAACCGCCGAATATGCCTGTTCCGCCCCCACCCGACGATATGACGTATAATCTTGGTATTAGTTTGAGAATCCCCATATTTCAGGGAGGAAAATCATCGGCAGAAGCAAAAAAGTCTGTAATAGAAACGAACAAAATAAAAAACCAAAAAGATGAATTAATAAACCAACTTGAAGTAGGGATCAGAACAAGCGTACAGAAGTTAAGGACATCCTACTTTGAGCTCGAATTGTCGAAAAATGCGGCAAAAGCAGCAGAAGATAACTACAAAACGGTGCAGGATGCCTATTCCAGGGGAGCTGCCAATTCAATACAGCTAATTGATGCTCAAAATGTTATGACCCGCATAAAACATCTGGCCAATATCGCCTATTATCAATATGTGTTGGACTTTATTCAAGTGCAGCGATATCAGGGCAAATTTATTTTCTTAAGTCCTGAAGAAGAGCAAATGGCTTATACAAAAAGATTAGAGCGCTTTTTGCTGAAAAAAACAACGAATTAACCGTAATCCAAAAACAACCAAAAAAGATGTATCGCTTTCAAACAATAACAATAATGAAGAAAATAAGAATTTACCTTGTAGCACTAACGATGATTTTTCTTGTTTCATGCAAACAAAAAGTAGAAAAAACAGAGGCTATACGTCCGGTTTTTTATAAACCCGTTGCTGAAATGTCGGTATCCGGTAAGCGTACCTTTGCAGGAGTATCACAGGCGGAACATGAGGCAAAACTCAGTTTTAAAGTGGGAGGAACACTGGAAAAAATCCTTTACAAACTTGGGGAAACAGTACGCAAGGGCAAAACCATCGCCTATCTGAACAGTGAGGATTATCGCATTAACTATCAAAAAGCCGAAGTGGCTAAAAAGAATGCGGAGATTCAATTATCAAGCGCCAGATCGGCATTTAATCGTATAGAAAAACTTTATGCCAATAACAACGTTTCATTAAGCGACTTTGAAAAAGCCAAAGCACAGTACGAATCGGCCAAAGCCATGTTAAAAACAGCTGAATCGCAGCTGCGTGCAGCCCGCAATCAATTGGAATACACAAAACTAAAAGCTCCTTTTACCGGTACTATCTCAAAAATACTGGCTAAAGAAAACGAAATGATCGGCGCAGGCCGACCAGTGCTGATTTTTTCGTCGAACGGGAAGACAGAGCTAAGAACACAAGTACCTGAAAATGTGATAAAAAAAATAAAGCTGGGACAACAGGTAAAAGTCAAGTTTACGGTAATACCAGATAAAGTATTTAACGGTGTTATTTCCGAAATAGCACGGAGCACCGGTGGTGCTTCAACATATCCTGTTATCATTGATCTGACAGACAAATATGTTGATATACTGCCCGGAATGGCCTGTACCATTGAAATGGATCTCGGACAAAACAACGGATCTGAAATTGTTATACCGCCCGATGCAGTTGCTCACGACGAAGACGGCGATTTTGTTTATGTAGTCAAACATAGCAACACAAAAGGAATTTACTTGGCAAAACGCCGAAACGTTACACTGGGTAAATTGACTTCGATGGGATATGAAATAAAAAAGGGGCTGAACACAAACGATACGATTATTACTGCCGGATTGAATTTTATGTATGACGGCAGAAAAGTAAAGTTATTGAAAAACCAGTAAATGCAGAGGGTAAACAACATGGCTTTCATCAACGGTAATATTGCACAGACAGTAAAATACATTTTATCAAGAATAACATGAATTTAACAGAAATAACACTCAAAAACAACCGTATAGCAATAATCGTACTCCTTTTAGTTAGCATTGTTGGTATAAGCAACTATTTTGACCTTTCCAGAGACAGTATGCCCCCTTATACCATCCGTATAGCATCGGTTGTCACCCGTTTTCCCGGAGCTTCGCCGGCGGAGGTAGAATCGCTGGTAACAGAAAAGCTGGAAGAAGCAATCCGGGAGATGGCAGAAGTGAAAAGTATTGAGAGCGAATCGCGGACGGGATTGTCTGTAATCACTGTACAACTTAAAGATAATGTGAGTGGCGATGAACTGCAACCGGTTTGGGATGAGCTGAAAGATAAAATGAATGAAGTCAAACCAACGTTGCCAAAAAATATTGTAGGCCCCATCGTTAAAGATAAAGATATAGGAACCGTTTTTGGTATTATACTTGGCGTAGAAAGCGATGGTGTTCCTTATAACGTACTGGAAGATTATGCCAAAGAAATTCGTGATAAGTTACTGCTTTTGCCCGATGCGGCCAAAGTCAAATACGGAGGGGTCCAGGAAGAGCGGATCATTGTGGCGTTTGACGATCAGCAGCTGTCGCGTTACGGCCTGAATGTAAAACGCTTAGCCGGGATTATCTCCTCTACTAATATTTTGTATCCGGCCGGGGTGGTAAACGTGGGTAAAAAAAGAATTATTCTTGAACCTACAGGCAGTTATCAGTCAATCGAAGACTTGAAAAAAACATTAATTCCTACCGGTACCGGGTCTACCATCTTTCTGGGAGATATTGCCAATATATACAGTGACTATATTCATCCGAAGGAGAATATTGTCCGTGTAAACGGAAAAAATGCCATTGCTCTGTTTATATCCTTAAAAAAAGGAGCCAATATTGTCCGGCTGGGTAAAGAAGTGGATAAAATAATCCCCCAAATCAACCGAACTTTACCGCTTGGTGTGGAACTTGTCAGGATAGCATCGCAGGACCATATTGTAAATAAACAGGTGAATAATTTCTTAATCAGCTTATTGCAATCGGTAATCATTGTGCTTACCGTCATGCTGTTCTTTTTAGGATTTAGGACCGGTTCGTTGGTTGCAACCCTTGTTCCGATGGTCATTCTGAGCACTTTCTTTTTTATGCATTTGTTCGATTTGGGATTGAACAAAGTATCGCTTGCCGCATTGATTATTTCTCTCGGATTGTTTGTCGACAACGGGATTGTTATGGCCGAGCAGATATTGGTTCGGGTACAAAGCGGACAATCAACATTTAAGGCTGCCGTTGATTCCTGCCGGATGTTGATGATTCCACTATTGATTTCAACACTCACCACATCGGCGGCATTTTTATCATTTGCCCTGGCAGAAACTCCCATGGGAGAAATGGCATCCCCGTTGTTTTCCGTGGTTTCCATCTCTCTTCTCAGTTCGTGGTTTCTGACCTTTACCTTCGTACCTCTGCTGGCTTTGATTATGTTTAAAATCAAAATGAAAGAAAAAAAAGGGAGCTTTGTTGACCGGATGATGAGCCGGATAAACGCATGGTATAATAAATTATTGGTCAGGGTATTGACTAAGGCACAAGTTCCTTTTGTCATCCTTATCTTCGTTTTGTTTATCCTTTCAATTATTTTGATGCCGTTTCTACCGTTTAAGCTGGTACCCGACAGCGACCGTAATCTTGTAACCGTTGATGTCATATTCCCGACAGGTACAAAAATTGAAATTACGGATGCGGCTGTTGCCAAAATTGAAAAGTATATTCAGGACTCTTTGATTGTTTCTAAAAACAGATCACGCGGGGTGCTGGATTACTCTTCTTTTATTGGAGAAGGCCCGGAACCTTATGATTTAGGATACTTTAAAAATGAAGCCATATCGAGTTATGCACACATGCTACTGAATACCACAGGAGACCTTGATAATGATTATGTAATCAGGAAACTGGACAAATACTGTTTTAACAATTTCCCCGATGCGGATATTCGTGTAAACCGGCTGACAGGAGCCGGAGCATCGGGTACGCCGGTCGAAATCCGTATCTCAGGTAAAAACCCCGAAAAGTTAGCGGCTATTGCCAAAGCCGTTAAAGAAAAACTGGTACAAATACCGGGGACGAAAAATATAACAGACGACTGGGGCCCGAAAATCAAAAAACTGACGGTTAAAATCAACGAAGACAAAGCACAGCGGGCAGGTCTTACCAATATGGATATTGCAATGGCTTTAAATGCCGGATTATCTGGGTTTAAAGTGGACAACTTCAGAGAAAAAGACAAGAGCATACCTATTTACGTAAAAGCAAAAAACAGCGATAAATACGATATTGAAAAAATTGAGAGTTACAATATTTTTTCGCCGGTTACACGAAAAAATGTACAGCTTTCTCATGTTGCCAAAGTGGTAGTTGATTGGCAATTTGCAAAAATCATACGCAAAGATTTGAAACGGACAACAACCGTGGGCAGTTATCTGGAAAGCGGATATTCGGCAAAGGATATATTTAAAAGCATCGAAGGCTGGCTAAACGAACAAAAAATAAGTTGGGGTACCGGATATAATTATTCGTTTGGCGGGGAAGATGAAGATAAAAACGAGAACCTGGGAGCAATTGTCGATTGGTTGCCCCTCTCATTCGGGATTATTTTAATCCTGCTGGTATTGCAGTTTAATTCCATCAGAAAATCACTCATTGTTTATTCTACCATTCCTCTCGGAGTAATCGGTGTGGTTATCGGATGGTATATCGGGGGTACTTTTGTCAGCTTCTTCGGTATATTGGGAATTATTGCGCTGGCAGGTATTGTTATCAATAATGCCATCATACTTATCGACAGAATCGGGGGTGAAAAAGAGGAAAACCCGGAACTCTCCGAACAGGATGCAATTATAAAAGCAGCCAATCATAAATTCCGTCCTGTAATTTTAACCACCCTGACCACTTCGCTGGGAATGTTACCCTTGTTGATTAGTGGCGGCTTGCTATGGCAGCCTTTGTCTTTGGCTATTATTTTCGGTCTTACTTTCGGAACCGTTATCATCCTGTTGTACGTTCCTGTTGTTTATGCCCTGTTGTTTAAAGTAAAGTTTGATGATTATCAATACGACAAAGCAAAAATAGAGGAGTAATACCGGTCAGGATACATACAACTTTCAATACCCGTTTGATACCCAAAAAACAGTCGGAAAATAAAGAAACCTTTTTATTTTAACTTCTTCAGCAAATTCCTTTAAATTGGTTTGCCTGACTATTTTTTTATCTTTGTGATATATTGTTTCTTCTAAAAAAGATAAAACAATTCAAAAGTCCCACAGATACAGAAATATTTGTTTTAAACCTAAGAAAAGAATAAAATAAATTTAACCCCATGAAAACTTTTTCTCAGAGAATTCTACTTCTTTTTGCCGTTTTATTTTTTGCCGCTTGTGGCAACCAAAAAAACCAATCAGTACAGGAAAAACTCATTGCCAGTTATCCATCCGGTAAATATTTTCAGCCCGATGCGGCCCTGACCATCACGTTTACCAAGGTACCGGAAAAGCTGAAAGACTTATCTTCCGTAAAAGCTGCCTCCATTATTACCATTCAACCGGCAGTAAAAGGAAACATTTACCGGGTATCGGAAAAAACCATCGTTTTTCAGCCGGAAAAAGCACTGGCTTTTCACCAAAAATACGAAGTAACCCTTCATTTGGACAAATTATTCAACCATCCCGACAGGAAAACTTTCCGCTTTAGTATTCAAACCCTTCCGCTGGAATTATCGCTGCAGCTGCGACAGATGACCCCCTTCAAGGTAAACAGGAAAGCTTACGCCCGTGTTTCCGGTGACATCTACGCTTCGGGATTTGTTGATGCAGCCAAACTAAAAAAATCTCTTTCGGCTTTTCAGGCAGACAAAGCATTGCCGGTTCGAATATCGGAAATTAATAACCGTCACTTTATGGTTACCGTGGACAGCATTGAACGAACCGACCAGCCTCAAAAAATAAAAGTCGTTTTAAACGGGAAATCTTTGGGAGCCCCTGTCGTTCTTACCAAGAGTTATCTGGTTCCGTCGGTAAAGAAATTCATGTTTTTGCAATACAACCTGATACAAAAACCCCAACTGCATCTTGAACTTGTCTTTTCCGACCGTATTGCACCTCAGCAAAATTTAAACGGTCTCATTTATTTTGCCGACGGGAAACCGCTGGATTTAAGTGTAAAAGACAACACGGTCAATATTTACCCGAAGACACAACTCAACGGAAGACATAAACTGATCATCAAGAAAAGCATCCGGAGTGTTCAGGGTTACACTTTAATTCGGGATTATGTTCTGAATCCGTATTTCAAAATGGCTCCGCCACAGGTTCGTTTTATCGGAAAAGGAAATATTCTTCCCGGAAAAGAAAAATGGATCATTCCTTTTGAAACCATTAACCTGCAGGCTGTTGACGTAATTGTATTTAAAATCTTTGCCAATAATGTTCCCCAGTTCTTACAGGACGACGATTTGTCGGAAGGCGATAACTGGACCCTGCGTCGTGTGGGCGAATACATTTACCATCATCACATTGTTTTGGCCGATAAGAATGAAAAAGCAGATAATAAATGGAAAAGCTTTGCCATAGACCTGAGTAAAATGGTCCAGGCCGATCCGGGCGCCATTTACCGGATCAGTTTGCGTTTTCGCCCGTCTTATTCCCTATTGGAATGCAGTAAAAACGATACTGCAGAAACCTCTTTCGACAGTACAGCCTATTATGCTTCTTCCTATTACTATCCGGAAAATTACCGGTGGATGAACCGTGATAATCCGTGTGACATTTCTTATTATACATCCAACCGTTTTAAAACCAAAAACTTCCTGGCTACCAATATCGGACTAACGGTAAAAAATTCAGGGCCTCATGATTTTCTCATTTTTGCCCGCGATCTGATTTCAGCCAAACCGCTGAACAAAGTCAAACTGACCCTCTACACCTATCAAAACCAAAAAATAGCCTCGGCCGTTACCAACCGGCAAGGAGAAGCAAAAATAACTGCCGACAAGAAACCTTTTCTGCTCGTTGCCCACCAAAAAAATCAGTTTGCTTATTTGAAACTTACCGGCGGCGATGCTTTATCGTACAGTAAATTCAATACTTCCGGAACAAAAACGGAAAAAGGGTTAAAAGGAATGATTTTCGGCGAAAGAGGCGTATGGCGTCCGGGAGACACCCTATTCTTAACTTTTGTCATGCAAGACAATCAGAAAATCTTACCCGCTGATTTTCCGGTGAAATTCTCGGTTTACAATGCACGGGATAAAAAAGTTTTTACCCGTGTTTCGACCCGGGGAATCAATGGTTTTTATGTCTTTAAAATCCCTACTACAACAGATGCACCTACCGGAATATGGCGGGCTGTGGCTAAAGTGGGAAACCACCGGTTTACGAAAAACCTGCGAATAGAAACCGTTTTACCCAACCGTTTGAAAATTAATTTTATCGCACCCGGAGACCGGTTTACTCCTGAAAGCAGTCCTTATATGACCTTACAGTCTGTTTGGCTAAACGGAGGAATAGCATCCGGATTGAAAGCTTCCGTTACAGAAAATATGACCGTGACAAAAACCCGGTTTAAAGGATATAAAAATTATGTTTTTGATGATCCGGCAAAGGTCTTTTCTCCGGAAGAAGAACCGGTTTTTGAAGGAAAACTGAACAATGAAGGGAAAGCCCGGTTTAAAATTGACCTTCCGGAAAAATCCGGTCTCCCGGGAATGCTGAGACTGACTTTCGTAGCTAAAGTATTTGAAGCCGGCGGCCGGTTTAGTATCGACCAAAAAAGCTTTTTGTATGCTCCGTTCCGCACATTTGTGGGCATTGCATCTCCCGAACCGGGAAACAACGGCTATCTCGAAACCGGAAAACCCCAGAAATTTAAAGTAGCGACTGTCGATTTTGCCGGACACAAAGTTTCGGTAAAAAAACTGAAAGTGGAAATTTATAAATTAGACTGGAGCTGGTGGTACAACAGCAACAACAGTAATTTGGCCTCTTATATCAGCCGGAACTACAAGAGCCGGATAACCAGTAAGATAATTCATACCAGTAACGGAACAGGAAGCTTTACCTTCCGGGTAAATTATCCGCAATGGGGCCGCTATTATATCCGGGTTTCCGACCTGAAAGGAGGGCATAGCACCGGAACCATCGTTTATTTTGACTGGCCTTCTTCTTATGGCCGGAAAAACCGTTCACAGGGTGATGCTACTTTACTAAGCCTCTCAGCCGACAAACCGGTTTATCATCCCGGCGACGAAGCGGTAGTCAGTTTCCCCACTCCTAAAGGTTCGCGGGTGCTTGTCAGCATGGAAAAAAACAACCGGATTTTAAAAACATGGTGGAAAGATGCCGTGAGTACCCAAACTTCCATCCGGTTTAAGGTGACCAAAGCAATGACGCCCAACATTTATATTTATGTTTCGGTAATACAACCTCATCTGCAAACACAAAATGATTTGCCTATCCGTGCTTACGGCGTCATTCCGATAAAAGTGGAAGATCCGAAAACTTTTCTTTATCCAAAAATCAGCATGCCCGACAAGCTCAAGCCGGATCAGCCATATCAAATTACAGTAAGTGAAGCCCGTCATCGTAAAATGACGTATGTACTGGCTGTTGTAGACGAAGGTTTATTGGACCTAACGCATTTTAAAACCCCGTCGTTACACGATTATTTTTACCGGAAAGAAGCACTGGCCGTGAATACCTGGGATTATTATAACGATGTTATCGGGGCCTACGGCATCCGGCTTTCTCAGGTTTTTGCCATCGGCGGGGGAAATTCTGTGCGCGAATTGGGACGTAAAAAGCTCAACCGTTTCCATCCGGTGGTTACATTTCTGGGACCTTTTACTTTGCCAAAAGGCAGCAGAGGGCAAACCCACAAGCTGAAGATGCCCAATTACATGGGAGCTGTACGGGTTATGGTCATAGCCGGAAATGGCCGGGGAGCCTATGGCAAAACAGAAAAAACCGTCAAAGTAAAACAACCGCTCATGGTATTGGCTTCCATGCCGCGTGCACTTCAGCCCGGAGAAACCATGAACTTGCCGGTGACCATCTTTGCACTGGAAAAATCGGTTCAAAAGGTAAAACTGCAGGTTTCCGGAAATGCTTTATTTTCCATACAACCCAAAGAACAAATTGTTGATTTTCAGCAACCCGGTCAGAAAATAGCCTTGGTACGGGTAAAAGTAAATTCCCAAACCGGAACGGGGAAAGTAATGATCCGGGTAAGTTCAGGAAATGAAAAAGCATCTTATACCGTAACCGTTCCTGTTCGGAATCCCAACAAGCGGGTATATCATACCAAAAACTATTCGCTGGATGCCGGACAAACCGTCCGGACAAAACCGGATCTTGTTCCCGGGACTTCTGCCGGGAAGATGGCTTTTACCGTTTCAAAAATTCCGCCGGTAAATCTGGAAAAACGGTTACAGTACCTGATTCAGTATCCGTATGGTTGTATCGAACAAACGGTGTCATCGGCTTTTGTTCAGCTGTACCTGAACCGGCTCACCCAGCTTTCGGGCAACCAGCAAAGCAAAATTGAAAAGGATGAGAATCACGCAATTCAACAGCTACTGGAAATGCAGGCCTATAACGGCGGATTCCCCTACTGGCCGGGCGGAACCACCATCAGTGACTGGGGCACCAGTTATGCCGGAAACTATCTGCTTTTGGCCAAAGAAAACGGATATTATGTTCCGGCCGAAATGCTGAACCGATGGATCCTGTACCAGCAAAAAACAGCCAACGAATGGAGCGGAAAAACAAACCGGTATGGCCGGTATATCGATGATCTCAATCAGGCTTACCGTCTTTATACACTGGCATTGGCCGGAAAGCCGGCGATGAGTGCCATGAACCGGATGCGCGGGATGCAACACCTCTCTTCGGCAGCTCTTTTACGACTTGCTGCAGCGTATGCTTTACTGAATGAACAAAATGCAGCCAAAATGCTTTTACAGCAGGTAAAAAATTCACCAAAGGAAGAAACCAACGATTGGGATATCAGTTTTGGTTCTACGGTTCGTAATGAAGCACTGGCCTTGGAAACCTGGCTTTTAACCGGAAACAAAACCAAGGCTTTTCCACTGTTTACCGATATTGCCGGAGCATTGGGCAGCGACCAGTGGATGAGCACACAAACCACGGCTTACGCGCTGTATGCCGTAGCGCTTTTTGCCGGAAACCAGTCCGGTGAACAATCCTTTACTTTCAAATGGAAATACGGGAACACCAAAGCCACTGCACAAAGTGAAAAACCGGTTTATCTGAAAACGCTGACGCCGCAACCGGGGAAAACGCTGTCTGTTCAAAATACATCACAACAAACCCTGTTTTTAAATGTGGAAACATCCGGAATTCCATTGCCCGGGAAAATAGTCAATGAGCAGCAAAACCTGCGGCTAAAGGTGACTTATTATGACATGAACGGACATGCCATTTCTCCTGAAGACCTGAAACAAGGAAAAGATTTTTATGCTAAAGTGGATGTTTTTAATCCTACCCTGAGAAATGTAAAAAATATGGCGTTGACCTTTGTAGTTCCTTCGGGATGGGAAATTTTAAATACCCGCATGCTGGATGTAGGCAATAATCTGCACTCTTCGTCATACGATTATCTCGATATTCGTGACGATCGTGTAAACATTTTCTTCTCTTTGGATTACAAAAGCAAAAAACATTTTTACATTTTGTTGAATGCTTCCTATCCCGGAACCTTCTTCCTTCCGCCGGTAAGTTGTCAGGCTATGTACGACCATTCGATACAAGCCACAATGGGGGGTGGAACCGTGAAAGTAAACAACTAAGGATGTTTGGATGTGAGGATGGAGGATTTTCGATGTGGAGATGGAAGGATGGAGGATGTGTGGATGTTCGATGGAAGGATGTTTGATGTTTTATCTTTTGGTGGAAAAGGGTCATTGGGAAAGGATGAATGATGAGTGTAGAATGATAACCGGTGAATAGGAAAAAGTCACTGGTCATTAGTGATTGGTTGATTTTTAGTGTTTTAGTCGTGTTTTTGCTGCCATCCTGAACGAAGCGTAGCGAAGTGAAGGATCTCAAAAATAATTACAGCCGTTAATAGAGATGTTTCACTGCGTTCAACATGACAAAACAGTTGGCTTTTGGAGTTGTCATTTGCTCTTTTGTTTTTTAGGATTTCAAACTTGGTCATTAGTCATTGGCCATTGGGAAGGACGAACAATAATCGACGGATATTTAATCGTTGATCATCAATATTTTACCGTGTTTTTGCTGTCATCCTGAACGAAGTGAAGGATCTCATAAATAATACAGTTGTTAATAGAGATGTTTCACTGCGTTCAACATGACAAAACGATTGGCTTTTGAAGTTGTCATTTGTTCTTTTGTTTTTTAGGATTTCCCACTTTAGGCACTTCTAACTTTAGGCACTTGAAGTACTTAAAGTTTAAAGTGTGAAATACTCAAAGTTAGCCAGGTATTTATCTCGTGCTTATAACTAATCCCGAAGGGATTAAACCAGAATAACCCTGTACGAAGTGCAGGGAAATAAACCCATCAGAAAATCATAACCCCGAAGGGGTTGAACACTGGCATCTGAATAAATTCAGCGTCAATGATAATAAGTCGTCCCTACGGGACTCCATTACACTACATCTTCGGTGATAATTCATCGTCCGAGCGGATGCTCAAACGATGAAAGAGGCTGTTAAACGAGATGCTTCGCGTTGCTCAGCAGGACATACCGGTTGGTTTTGGGGATTTGAGATTTTTTGTCATTTGCTTTTTTGTTTTTTGGGATTTCCCACTTTGCCATTTCAAACTCTGGTTATTGAGAATGATGAACCAAAAAGAGCGGGCTTTTCCGTAACCATTTTGACATTAATAACACAATTTGGCATAAAAAAATCAGGTGCAAAAAGCATCTGATTTTTTTATTTCTGCAAAAACAGCTTTTATTTCACGGTATAACCTTTTCCTTCCATACAGGCAGAAAAAGCCTTTTTAAAGCTATCCATCAGTGCCTTTTCTTTGGCTGCTGCCTGCTGGTTATAATGATGTTGTTCCATCTGGTCGCCAACTACTTTGGCTCTTCTGCCCCGCAGGCCGCCCAAAATAGCGCCGATGGCTGCTCCTTTTCCGGCATCACCAGCGATAGCGCCAATAGCGGCTCCGGCAGCAGCGCCCCCGGCTGCTCCAACCACAGCCGTTCCATCTGGCGAACGATCGGCTTGTTTAGCCTGCACTTTGGGAGGATTTATCGGATCAACACCGGTTTGTTCTTTGGCCCATTTGTAACATTTATATTCATCTAATTCCTGCCGGTCTTTGTCCTGCCCTTTTGACGGAAAAACATACAGCCCCAAGCCTTTTGCTATGGTGTTGTTGGCGGCTTTATTTTGTGCTTTAAGAGAAGAAAAACCAATCAAAAAGAAAAAAGCCGGTAAAATATATTTTATGTTTTTCATAATGGAAAATATTTTGATTTACAAATTAAAAATAGAATTTACAGATCAGCCGGATTAACAAAAACATATCCCAACTGCTGTAAAGCATCTGCTTCATCGTAAAAAGTATAACTCTTAACGATTTTCCCGTTTTTGACTTTATAAATGGTGTTGGCCCATAAATTGACAGTCTTGCCGTCTTTGAAAACAATGTGCAGTTCTCCCCAGTTAGAAACCCAGTCACCGTAATTAACACCGTCTTTTATGGTCATGGCCACACTCCGCGATTTATTGTAATGGATACTTTTGTACAGATGCTCTACATTGTACTTCCATTGTTTCAGTGCCTGCTGCTTATTAATGGAATCGCCGTATGCCGGGCCATAGCCCCAATAATGATCATCCAACAACGAAGCCATGGTCTTATAATCAAGGTTTTCAACCGATTGAACATATTTTTCCACGACTTGAATGTTTTGAACGGCACGGCTGTTATTGTTCGAAGAACAACCGATAAAAAAGGGCAATGTGAACAGAAAAATAATAAACAACTTTTTCATACAAATAAATTTTGTTTGTTACAGATTTTCTCCATTTCAGGGATGCTCATGTGCTCCCGAAATTTTTGTTTTCCGGATTCCGGAAATCCCACAGACTTCCGTTTTTTTATTCCTTAGCAAAGTTACCGAAAATAATAATACCTCTGAAACAGCCTTTTTTACAGACGATTTTCCGAAAAAACAAAACGGCATTTAAATCAGATATCCATAAGAAAGTTAACCCTTTGCAAGAAACGTTAAAAAAACCAAAACCTGTAACAGAACAAACAAAAATTGGCATCCTTTACAGTAAATTTCTCTACTTTTGCTTTTTAACCTCTTCAAAAGAAGACATAATAAATTATCCCTGATGGTGAGTCATTTCATCTACCGGTGAAATTTTACCCTGTCGGGAACCGGTCTACGGACCGCAAAATAAAAATTGAAAACAAATGAAAAAATTAAAAGAGTTTACCGTTTATTGCGAAAACACCAAAACGGAAAAAAAATATCCTTTCGGGACAACCTTAAGCGATATCATTGAAGACCAGAAAGTGGATATCGGAGAAGACATCCTTGGTGCCATGGTCAACAATACGCTGAAAGAGTTGGATTATCTGATTTACAAACCTAAAACCGTCCGGTTTATCGGTTATAGCCATCCGGACGGACAACGCATGTACACCCGTTCGCTCTCCATGGTCCTTTTTAAAGCTGTGGTCGACTTGTATCCTAATTACAAATTAAAAATCGAACATACCGTTTCAAAAGGATTATATTGTGAGCTGGAAGGACTTTCTGTCAATGGAAATCACGAAGAAGTGGTGGACAAACTCCATCAACGGATGCGTGAAATCATCGAACAGGATATTCCGTTTGAACGGGAAGAATTACGAACAGAGATTGCTTTACGGATCTTCGAAGAGTTTGGGCTGGAAGATAAATGCACACTGATGCGTACCCGCAAACAGTTTTACAGTTCAGTGTATAAGCTCGATGATGTAATCAACTATTTTTACGGTTATCTGGTCCCTTCAACCGGTTATCTGAAGAAGTTTTCTCTGGTTAAATATTACAAAGGGATGTTGCTGGTTTTGCCTAAAAAAGACAACCCGGATGAGCTGGAAGAAATCATTATTCAAAACAAACTGTTTGATATTTTCCAGGAATTCAAAGAGTGGGTGGAGATTATCGGAGTTCCTTATGTAGGCAGGCTGAACGAGCTAACACTGGAACGGAAAATCGGCGATATTATCAAAGTATCAGAAGCTTTACAAGAGAAAAAACTGGCCTGCATTGCCGACATGATTCAAAAAAGGGAAACCGCCCGTGTGGTCTTTATTTCCGGCCCGTCATCATCGGGGAAAACCACTTTTGCCAAACGGTTGGGAATACAATTAAAAGTTATTGGTTTTCAACCGGTAGTTATTTCCATGGACAACTATTTTGTGGATCGCGAACTCACCCCGCGTGATGAAAACGGAAATTATGATTTTGAAAGTCCGCATGCGCTGGATATCAAGCTCTTCAATCAAAATATATTGGATCTGCTGGCCGGAAAAGAAATCGATCTTCCCAAATTTTCTTTCCAGGAAGGAAAACGGTATTACGATGGTACCAAACTGAAAATGGAAAAGAACAGCATCATTGTGGTAGAAGGTATTCATGGATTAAATCCGGAAATTTCGGCGATGATTCCAAAAGACCGCAAATTCAAGGTATATGTTTCTGCTTTAACGCCACTGAGCATTGATGCCAACAACCGGATTCCCACTACCGACAACCGGCTGATACGCCGCATGGTACGCGATTCAAAGTACAGAGGATATTCGGCACTGGAAACTTTACAACGCTGGCCCAGCGTACGGAAAGGAGAAGAAAAACATATTTTCCCTTATCAGGAAGAAGCCGACATTATGTTTAACACGGCCCTTGTTTTTGAATTGGGGGTTTTAAAACGTTGGGCCGAACCATTGTTACGCGAAGTACCGCCGAATGTTCCGGAATATTCTGAAGCCCGCCGGCTGCTCAAATTCCTCTCATACCTTGTTCCTATCAATGCAAGGGAAATTCCCCCCACCTCTATTCTTCGCGAATTTCTGGACGGAAGCAGCTTCCATTATTCTTAAGCCAAAAACAACCACAAATAATCCGGACGCTTCGCCCGGATTATTTGTTTTGTATGGATCAGCACTCTTTTCAGCTTTTGGCTCAAGCTAAAAGTAGGTGATACGAACCGAAAATGTACAGCGGAGAGAATTCCTATTGATAAATATCAATAGGCCCTTCCAAATCCACAGCAAGGATCGTTACGTATGGATCAAGATCTTTGGAAGAAGGTGCTTCAATACGAAGTAATCCGGGAATATTTTTCCACTTGGCCCCGCCATTACGCACCCATTTTAATGTTTTATCCGTACCGAGCACTCTGATATTCAAAATTTTATTTCTCACACCGGCTAACCCGATATAATCTTTCGGCTGACCGAACAACGCCAGATACAACGTCTTTTTATCTTTTGAAAGTAACGTAGGACCATAAAAATGACCAGGCGGTAATCCGGCGGTGCTACCGTAAACCGCCTCTTTGTTCCGGCGAATCCAGGCACCCAGTGTTTTCAGAATCCGGACATCGGCACTGTCAATCGTTCCGTCAGGTTTAGGCCCCACATCCAACAGGAGATTTCCACCTTCGGAAATAATTTTCACAAATGTCCGGATAATTTGGGCTGCCGGTTTATAATTCGTATCCGACGGAACATAACCCCAATGGTCGTTAATGGTCATGCAGAATTCCCAGGGACCTTTGGGCGGCGTGGTCGGAATACCCTGCTCCGGAGTTTGATAATCGCCATAACCCCGCAACCGGCCATTGACAACTACTTTCTTGTCCCAGGTCAGTAACGAATCTTTCAACGATTGTGCCTGCCACCACTCTGCCGGATGTTCCCAGTCGCCATCGAACCAAAACAGATCAGGATGATACCGGTGCGATAATTCGGAAAGCTGGCCAAACATAAACCGCAAAAAACGTTGATGTGCATTCAGGTGTTTTTCCCAGGCCGGCTGCGGATACAGCTTTTTCAACGTTTTTTCAGGCCGGGGAAAATCTACATGATAATCTTTATTAGACCAGTCGAGTAGCGAAAAATAAAAACCGACTTTAATTCCTGCCTTACGCATGGCTTCCGCATACGGACCGATTAAATCTCTCTTGGCCGGTGAATGATCTACACAGTTCAGCTTGCTATACCGGGTAGGCCAAAGCGCAAATCCATCGTGATGTTTGGTGGTAAGCACCGCATAACGGGCTCCGGCTTCTTTAAACAGTTGCGCCCACTGGTCAGGATGGTAATTCTTAGCCGTAAATCCGGTCGACTGTTTCATGTAATCTTCCCAGCTCATTTTTTTCCATTTCATGGGCCAGCTGGCGGTAATCCCGTCCACCGAATAAATCCCCCAGTGGATAAATATCCCCAGTTTGGCATTTTTAAACCAGGCCAGGCGCTGTGCTGTTGAATTGTTTTTTTGTGCCAATACGCCGGCAGAGAACAACACAACAAAAAGAAAAGTAAAGATTCGTTTCATGGGTTTAGCTTTTATTTCACTCTTTCACAAAGATAAAAAGAGTATGGCAATAAACCCGGAATGTTCCGGCACAAATTCTTCCCATTGATTCGGACATTCTCCGCTTGGATTATTCTTGCAGGCCGTATCTTTTCACGCCGGGTCCGGCCTGAAAAGTGGATGGAGAGCCATAAATCTCAAGCTCCGGGTTATCAAATTCCCAAAAACAAATCTTAGTTCACGGTTTGTACCGTGAGGATTGAAAACACCTCTGGCGCACTCCTGCGGAGCAATGCGAACGAGCATTTGTTCGGCTTGAAAAATGAATCAAAAACCGAAAGAAAAAAGTTTATCTCGATATTTCGATGATCTCGAACTGGATATTTCCGGCCGGCACTTTAATTTCCACCACATCGCCTACCGACTTTCCGAGTAATCCTTTGGCAATAGGAGAATTCACTGAAATTTTCCCGCTTTTCAGATCAGCTTCTTTTTCAGGAACCAGTGTATAAGACATGGTAGCGCCGTTTTTCAGGTTTTTAATTTTTACTTTAGAAAGAATCAGCACTTTAGAGCTGTCCATTTTTGATTCGTCAATAATACGGGCATGGGCAATAATTTCCTGGAGTTTGGCTATTTTCATCTCCAGCATCCCCTGTGCTTCTTTGGCAGCATCGTATTCGGCATTTTCGGAAAGGTCACCTTTATCCCGGGCTTCGGCAATAGCCTCTGAAATTTTCCGGCGTTCCACACTGGTGAGATAATCCAGCTCGTCTTTCAATTTTTTTAGTCCTTCTTCAGTATAATATCTTGATTCTGCCATGACGTAATGTTTTTAGTTTCAACGATTAAAAATATAAAAGACCCCAAACCAAACGAAGGGGTCTTTTTACACGACAAAGATACAAATATCTTGTTATTGGTTAAATCAAACCATTAAAATTCTTTTTTTCCGTTTTCGGATTCTTTTTTATTTCGACTGTTTAACTCTTTCAGTCCGATCACTTCCAATACCGTGTAAAAAATATAATAGACAAAAAACGTAATAATAAACGGAGCAGCATCATCGCGGTTCAGATAAGCATAAGCCAACAAAAACAAAGAGAAGATGAGCAGTTTCAGAAAATTGATCACCATGTAGGTATTAGCAAAACGGCTGATTCTTTTTTGCATGCTTTTGGCAGTAGTATAAAAAGCAAGCCACGAAAAAACGAACAAAAAGCCAAGAACAAAAACATAGGCCGGGGTTACCGGAATCGTTCGAAATATCCGTACAAATGCAAAGGTGAGTATTCCCAGCATAACCGTCATTACGGCTAACCGGAGAGTATAAGTTAAAATCAGTTTATTCATCTCTTTTTTTATCCTGTTTAAAAAATTCACGCATTCCGTAAAGAATAGAAAGGACGATCGACAGCAGGGTCAGCACCACGGTAAACACCGGAAAATGCCACTGGCCCCATTTATCCAGTGCCCGGCCGCCAAAAGCACCGGCTACCACAATCACGGCCATTTGCATACCGAGTGCCGAATATACGGCATAGGCTTTCAAAGCGTCTTTTTTATCCTTTTTTTGTTTCATTTTTTGCCTTGGCAGTTCCTGTTCCGGACATCACACATTCGCCTGTAAAAAGCGCTCCGGTTTCGATAGATATTTTAGATGTGGTAATTTTTCCGGTAAAAACAGCTGTGGCTTTTAAAACCGTTACTTCTTTTACTTCCATGGTAGCATTTACTTTACCGGATATATCGGTATTTTTACAATAAATCTCACCATCTACCACGCCATCTTTACCAATAACCACTTTTCCTTTGGCATGAATTTTCCCCGTAAGGAAACCGTCAATACGAACATCTCCATCCGATTCAATTTCGCCGGTTACCTTTGTCCCGAGCGAAATAATATTCGGAACCTGTGATTCTCCGTTTCCATTTGAATATTTTTTCATCTTTTTCCCTTTTTTATTTGTAATATTCATCAAAAAATTGCCCGTATATTTTGATGTCTTTGTTTTTGTAAAATAAAGGATAATTTTCTTTTGAGATAACAAATACCTTATAATTTTGGCTGCGAATTCCTGAAAACACGTAAGGATCGCGAATTAACCGGCGGTAATAACGCATGGCTGCAGGCACATTGACAAATGTTTTCACCAACAGCAAAGTATATTTGTCATTAAATATCAGCGCATTAATCTGCAAGGGCAGGTTACGGAAATATTTTTGGTTAAAATCAGACAACCTTGTTTTCAGCGCCCGGCCATTTACCATCCGTCGGTTTACCAACAGCAGCACTTGTTGTGGTGCATCGGTTTTAAACACGTAATTTCCTGTGTTTTTCTTTCGCTTTTGGGCAGCCAGCATCGCCTGGCGCTCTTTTTCGCTAATACCGATACCATATTCCAACTGAAGGGTTTTTATGATGGCTTTGGCTTTTTCAGCCAACGGATGTTTCGGGTACGTCTTAACAAACTGTTGTAAAGCCTGGTACAACGTATCCGGAAGTTCTACTTTTCCTAGCGAGAGTGCCCGCAAATACATAAATTTCGGAAGAACCAGCGAATCTTCCGGATATTTTTTCATTGCCCGGTCGGCATAATTGATCACCCGGTAATACTGTCCGCGTTCAAAAGCTTTCCAGGTCCGGCTGTATAAGCTTTCCGCTTCGCGATGTCCGGCTTGCAGTTTTTTATAATAGTCAGGATTCTTTAGCACTTTGGCATACAGGCTTTCCGGTGCATTCTCTAAAATGAGATTCTTATATTTTTCGGCTTCGCGGGTTTGGTTACGTGCAGAATAAATACTGTAAAGGGCATACCAGTTTTGTAGTTTAAACCGGTTATCCGGATATTTTCTCTGCAAAGTGAGATATGTTTTTACCGCATCAACCGTATCTTTCAGCTCTTCGAGATAAAGAAATCCAAGCTTATTATAGCTGTTGATAATGAGTGAATCGGCCCGTTTGAATTCTTCCGGTGTTTTGAGCAATCCTTTCAGGTAATAGGCTCTGGTTTCGGGTCCGGTTAATACCGGTTTTTTTCTTTTTGCCCGGGTAATCCGCGATAGCTTTTCTGCTCCGGAAAGGCTCCCGGAAACCACACCGGATGTAGCCATGGTGGTGTGTTTATCGTTCAGGCACCAGAGATCTTCCTGTTTTCGCTGACCCCAACGTTTTCTGAATTCGTTAAATCCTTGCGAAAGGGCAGTAGGATTATAAAAATACCATCCGCCTCCGGCCGGACCACTTGTGGGAAATGAAGTTCCCGAACCCGGAGAACCCATTCCGGCTTCACGATTGGCAGCCAAAATTTCCGCTGCTTTTTTCTTCTCTTTCATTTGTTGCCGGTAGGCTTCTATTTTTTTATCAATCAGCGCATACAGTTGTGCCGTATCCATTCTGGAGATACGCAATAAGCTGTCCTGGATATGAATGGTTTTCAGATTTTCAACCAACTGCGACAATACCCGGGCTTTGTTTTTGATTTGCTCAAAATCAGGATAATCTTTAGGAAGAAATTGCACCGCCGTATCGTAGTAAGCCTGTGACAAAACATATTTTCCGTGCTGAAAATAATCTTCGGCCAGTTTAAGAGAAGACATGGATTTCTGAAACGGATTGTTTTTACTGTAACTGACCGACAGCCGTAAAAAATGTACCATCAAGCTGTCGTTCTTGTTTTTCTCGGCCACCTCGGCCATTGCATAATAAATCTGGTCACGGTATTCGCTGTAAAGATTTTTCCGGGCCATTTTTTCCAGTGTTTTCATGATGTCTTTACTGTTGCCGTTAGATGCATCGTAACACTTGGCCAGATACAATCGTGCTTCAAAATCCATTTGAAACGGCGGATTTCTTTTAATGACCTTTGAAAAATAACGGGAAGCCTGATCCAGATCGCCTTCTTCTTTATTGATTTGTCCGAGAATAAAATATACCCGGCTCAGCAGATCTTTATTGTGGACAAGAGAAATACTTTTTTCCAGATAGGGATAAGCTGCTGCTGTATTCCCCCGGGCAAGATACAAATCAGCATATACCAATGGCAGCGTGTTTTTTACTTCCTTGGGAAAATCTTTCTCGTTTTGTTGGCTTGACAGCAAATTCAGTGCAGCTTCGGCTTTACCAAACTGTTTCATTTCGATGTACGTTTTGGCCAGCCATAATGTTCCGCGATAATGAATAGGACTGTAATTGTATTTTGTTTGAACAAAATCAAAAACCCTGCGGGCTGCCGTAAAATCATGTTTATAGAAAAAAGCCTTTCCCATCATCAAGTAGCTTTCTTCCACCCATTTCACTTTTTCTTTACGGCCAAAAACCATGGAATGATCCTGAATGGTCAGCGCAGCTTTTTTTATGGTGAGTTCCACCCGCGGAGCCATTTGCTGCCCGATCTTTTTATCGCCATAATTGTACACCCGGAGCACCTTGCTGTAGTTGTCTTTTACCTGACTGCGCAGGAATGCTTCCGCTTCAAGAAGATTTTGTTCTCCGTTCCAATAAACATTATAATGACTCGTGAGATTATGATAACCACGGGCTGCAGCTGTATTCCTTTTGGTAGAACAGGAAGAAAAACTCCAGGCAAAACCCAGAAAAAGCATAACGAAAAGAATGCTATGGATGTACTTAATTTTCAATGTGGAAGTTTGCTTTAAATAACAGATTTTCCGAATATTTATTTTAGTGCATCGCAAAAATAATGATTTATACCGATTACGAATCTTTTCAGAATTGAATATGAAAAACCATCAGGAAAACCGGAAAGAATTCCATTTTACCGTCTGTTCCGAATTGCAAAAAAGCCATCGGCTATCGTCCGAGCAGACGCCCAAACAACGAAAGGTGCCAGACAAGATCTTTCGGTAAAATTATCTTCTTAAAGTTTTCTTCTTAAAAACCGTCCCGGTTCAGCTTTTCCTTTCCATGTTCCGTTTTCCACCACAACATGACCCGATGAAAGAACATATTCGGGGGCACCGGTGGTTTTAAATCCTTCATAAATATCCGTATCGCAATGCATCATATGATTTTGAGCCGAAATTGTTTTTTCCTTTTCAGGATTCCAAATGACGATATCGGCATCGGCACCCGGAAGTAATGCTCCCTTTTGAGGATAAAGGCCAAAAATCTTCGCCGGCCGGGTAGAAATCAACTCCACAAAACGGTTCAGGCTTATTTTGTTTTGTAATACACCGTAAGTATAAAGCAACGTAAGCCGGTGTTCTACGCTGCCGGCACCATTGGCAATTTTCCGGAAATCATGCAATCCGTTTCTTTTTTGCTCCATCATAAACGGGCAGTGATCGGTCCCCATACTTTGAATTGTCCCGTCTGACAGTGCCTGCCATAAAGCCCGGTTATCTGATTTTTTACGTAAAGGCGGACTTAAAACATAAGGAGCCGTTTGTTCAAAAGAACCTTTATACCGGCTGTCATCCAGCAAAAGATAATGCGGACAGCTCTCGGCAAAAACGGGTTGTTTCCGTTGCTGTGCCTGTCGTATAAACTCCAGCGAACCAGCTGCCGACACATGCACAATATAAAACGGACAATTTGCCCGGGCAGCCATTGCAATGGCTTTTTCCACGGCCCCGGCTTCCAGCTCAGCCGGTCGCGACAGCGGATGATACTCCGGCGTAGTCTGTCCGTTTTGAACATAATCACGACGAAGCTGTTCAATCTCGTCACCCAGTTCGCAGTGAGCCGTAACCATTCCTCCGGCTTCGGCTACCGCATAAAACACTTTTTGTAAAGCGTCATCTTCAAGGCCAATACTATCTTTATAAGCCATATACACTTTAAACGAAGGAATCCCTTCCTCTGTAATACAGGCTTTGATTTCTTCCGGCAAATGCTGACGCCACTCCACCGGACTCATGTGAAAAGCATAATCGGTCAGACAAGAGGCCGCTTCTGCCTTTCTTTTTTCCAGCGCTTCTTTTAACGGCTCACCACGATGTGGGGTAACAAAATCAATCAGTGTAGTGGTGCCGCCTGCCAGCGCAGCCCGGCTGCCCGAATAAAAGTCATCACTGGAAAAACCTGCCGGTGTAGGCAGGTGCATATGAACATGCGGATCGATACCCCCCGGAAAAATTAACAAGCCGGTGGCATCAATGGTTTTTTCGGCCGAAACAGAAAGCGTACCCGGATTCTCTATCCGGCTGATCTTTCCGTCTTCAACAAAAATATCCGCTGCAAAAGTACGTTCAGCGGTTACCAGCATGCCGTTTTTAATGAGAATTTTCATCTTTTTATGGTTCTTCTATCCTTTTAACGGATAAATCGTTTTTTTGCGTATCCAAAACAGATGCAACCTAAAGTCAAAAATTACTTCGATTCATCCTAAAACTGCTTTGCAATAATGTTCTTCTTCCATCTTCCGACTTCGGACTTCCTGCTTCGTCCTTCTTAATCCTGTACCAGATCTTTGGCGAATTTACCCTCTTTGTCCTTTTTAAAGCCCAACTTTTTCAGGTACTTTTCATACTTTTTACTGGATACCGGAGCAACCACCCGTTTAAATCCATCCTGAATAAACCGGGAACGCAAATGGCTGTAAATAAATTTCCCGTTTTTCAAATCACGGTACTCAGGAGTTACATAGTCAAGTCCCACATAAAGAATATCTTTTTCTTCGCGATGGGCAAGAAAAACACCGGCAACATTTAAATTCCGTAACACAAAAAAACTGATGGAATTCATTTCGGGTTTGTAGCTGAAATCGGGAAAAAACCGATGAATATCTTTCTCATGAAATTTTAAAAACTCCAATAGATATTTGTTATCGCTCCGCACTTCCAAAATATCGAAAACTTCTTTTTTCCGGTAAATTTTCACCAGATAATACACATCTACAAGAGCAATAAAGCCGTTCAGGACCGTAACCGGAACCGCATGGATCAGAACACCATACACGGCAAAGCCAACAGCTCCCACCAAATTGATCCACCGGAATTTTACGATGGAATTCATGGTCATGGAGATGGCAATAACCAACGAAGCAAAGTAGCCGAAGAGGCTAAGAAAATCTGTTTGCATAGATAAATTTTTACACTGTATTTTTACGACAAAAATAGACAAAGCAGGGAAACCCGGAGTTACCCGTTACCCGGTCTTTTAAAAAAACACATTCCAAGACCGCCGAAATGATAAAAAGAATGGATTATTTCCGGGCTGCCAGTAAGAGTTCCAGCATCTGGATACCGGCTTCCGAAATGACCGTGCCCGGACCAAAAATAGCTGCTACGCCGGCATCGTACAGAAACTGATAATCCTGATGGGGAATTACACCGCCCACAATCACCATAATGTCTTCGCGTCCCAATTTTTTTAGTTCTTCAATTACCTGGGGAACCAAGGTTTTATGGCCTGCAGCCAGGCTGGACACTCCTAAAATATGTACATCATTTTCTACTGCCTGGCGGGCTGCTTCTGCCGGGGTTTGAAACAGGGGGCCAATGTCCACGTCAAAACCGATATCGGCATAGCCGGTAGCCACCACTTTAGCCCCCCGGTCGTGTCCGTCTTGTCCCATTTTGGCAATCATAATCCGTGGACGACGGCCTTCCAGGGCAGCAAATTCATCAGCCAGACGACGGGCTTTTTCAAAAGATTCGTTGTCGCCGGCTTCTGAAGAATAAACACCGGAGATGGATTTTATCACTGCTTTGTACCTCCCAAAAACTTTTTCGCAAGCATACGAAATTTCTCCGAGACTGGCACGTTTTTTTGCGGCATCCACCGCCAAAGCCAATAAATTTCCTTCGCCTGTTTCACAGGCCCGGGTAATGGCCTCCAGGCTTTTTTGGACTTCCGCTTCGTTTCTTTCGGCCCGCAACTTTTTCAAACGGGCCAGCTGCGCTTCGCGAACAGCCGTATTATCCACTTCCAGAATCTCCAGCGGTTCTTCTTTCTCGAGGCGATATTTATTTACTCCCACAATGATATCTTTTTTTGCATCAATCCGGGCCTGCTTCCGGGCTGCTGCTTCTTCAATCCGCATTTTAGGTAAGCCCGTCTCAATGGCTTTGGCCATTCCGCCCATTTCTTCCACTTCCTGAATATGTTGCCAGGCTTTGTGTGCAATTTCGTGGGTCAGGCTTTCCACGTAATAAGATCCCGCCCACGGATCTACCGTCCGGCAAATACCGGTTTCCTGTTGCAGGTAAATCTGGGTATTCCGGGCAATACGGGCTGAAAAATCCGTAGGCAAAGCAATGGCTTCATCCAGCGCATTGGTATGCAACGATTGGGTATGACCCAACGCAGCACCCAACGCTTCAATGCAAGTACGGGCCACGTTATTGAACGGATCCTGCTCGGTAAGGCTCCAACCCGAAGTCTGCGTATGGGTACGCAGTGCCATGGATTTGGGATTCTCCGGACGAAACGGTTTCACCAGCTTGGCCCACAACATACGGGCAGCACGGAGTTTGGCAATTTCCATGAAATGATTCATTCCCAACCCCCAGAAAAAAGAGAGCCGTGGTGCAAAATCATCAATCTTTAATCCGGATTTTAATCCGGTACGGATGTAATCCAAACCATCTGCCAAAGTATAAGCCAATTCCAAATCGGCGGGAGCACCCGCTTCCTGCATATGATATCCCGAAATGGAAATACTGTTAAACCGTGGCATGTTTTGAGCAGTATATTTAAAGATATCCGAGATAATCCGCATGGAAGGTCCGGGAGGATAAATGTATGTATTCCGCACCATGAATTCTTTCAAAATGTCGTTTTGGATGGTTCCGGAAAGTTCATCTAACCGGGCTCCCTGCTCCAGTGCCGTAACAATATAAAAAGCCATTACCGGCAATACGGCACCATTCATGGTCATGGAAACAGAGATCTTGTTCAGCGGGATTTCATCAAAAAGGATTTTCATATCAAGTACCGAATCGATGGCTACTCCGGCTTTTCCCACATCACCCACCACTCTTTCATGATCAGAATCATAACCGCGATGAGTAGCCAGATCGAAAGCCACAGAAAGTCCTTTTTGCCCGGCAGCCAGGTTTCTGCGATAAAAAGCATTGGATTCTTCGGCGGTAGAAAATCCGGCATACTGGCGAATGGTCCACGGACGGGTAACGTACATCGTAGAATACGGTCCACGCAAAAAAGGCGGAATACCGGCAGCAAAATCCAGATGTTCCAGTTCGGCAACATCATTATCGGTGTAAAGACTTTTAATGTTGATCTTTTCTGCCGGAACCCAGGAAGTTATTTTTTCTTTTTTGTTTCCGCGGGATGGGCTTTCAGGAACCTGAAAAATATTTATGGAATGAAAATTGGGTTTCATGGATTTGTATTTTTATCATTGGGTATTTCCGAAAATTTATCCGATCCCCAGCAACTGATGAAATTGTTGCAAGGTTTCCAGCACATTACTTCGTACATGAATAAAATGATTCATTCCGGCAGCTTTTAACTGTTCTGTCAAAGGCCGGGGATAGCCCGCCAGCACAAGCAGGGTTTGATCTTTCAACGCATCAAAAACAGTCAGGGCTACCTCTTCATATGTTTTATCATCGCTGCAAAGCACGACGATTTCCGGTTGTTCTTTCCTTACAGCAGCGATGCCTTCTTCGGCAGAAGCGAACCCGGTATGGTCAATAATTTCGTAACCGGCACAGCCGAAAAAATTCTCGGCAAACTGCGCTCTGGCCCGTCTCATGGCCAAATCACCAAGCGTAAACAACCAAACCCGGGGGCGCTGGTGACTTTGGGCATAAACATCTGTGACGTAGCGTAGTTTTTCGAAAGGAGCAGCAGCCCGGTACAAACGTAATGGTTTCGCCCGCGTGCCGGAAGGTACCGGCAAAGGTTCAAAAACCGCCGGATCCAGCGGCGCTGTGATTCGTTCCGTAACATTGGGGAACTGATTAACCCCGAGAACAGAAATTTTACGGCGGGCAAGATCTTCATCTTTTTTCCGGGCTTCTTTTTCAATCCGCGCCTGAACAAATCCTTGCTCAAAAGCAACCGGATATCCGCCTTTTTCATCCGTTTCAAGAAACAACGCCCAACTTTTTTCAATAAGCTGCGCTGTTAAATTTTCAATATAGTAAGCTCCTGCCGCCGGATCAGCCACTTTATCAAAATAAGATTCTTCCTTTAAAATTAACTGTTGGTTACGGGCAATCCGCCGGGCCATCTCCGAAGGAACTTCAAAAGCAGCATCAAAAGGCAATACCGTAACCACATCAGCCCCTCCCACAATAGCCGACATGGTTTCGGTGGTGGTTCGCAACATGTTTACATAAGGATCGTAAACCGTTTTATTCCGGAATGAGCTTTCTGCGTGAATAACGGCTGCCGTTTTTTCTTCCGGTACTCCGTAAGCTTTCAGAATCTGTGCCCACAAATAACGAAAAGCCCGGAGCTTGGCAATTTCCATAAAATAATCTGACCCGACAGCCAGCCTGAAAAGTATTTTTTCTGCTATTTCAACAGCCGGGAACCCCTGATCAGTAAGCTGTTGCAAATAAGAGCTCCCCATTGCCAAAGTAAAAGCCATCTCGCTGACAGTTGTTCCGCCGGCATTATGAAAAGGCGTTCCATCTACGGTAACTACACGTAAACCAGGCCATGATTTCGCCGCTTTTATCATTTTTGCCATTCCGGCAAAAGGAGACGCTTCCGGATAATCTCCTTTTTTCGTCAGCCAGGCCAACGGATCGCATTCCACCGAACCTTTCCAGGTGGCCGGAAACTCCTTTTTTCGTCCTGTTTCAAACCACTGCGCCGGAATTGTTCCACGCAAATGAAATTCCACATCCGGATGCTCGGCAAAAGGTAAAAAATCAACCGGATCAATTTGTTTTTCCGGAGATGTGTCGTCAAAAACAAGCGTAACCGAATTGATTCCACGAGCCAGGGCATTTTCTATTTCTTCATGGGTTTGCCGGGGTTCTTTGACCTGAAAAACCTGATTTACACGCCAAAAATTTCCTGTACCGGTTTTCCCGCGTAAAAAAGGAAAATTTCCCGGACCGGAAGCAGAAAATGAAAAATCACGGATATGCTCTTTCTGATAAAAAGGTTGAACATCAAAACCTTCGTCAAGCAGTGTAATCAACTTATTGTAATCGGCCCCTTTTAAATCACGGATGATCTTCTCTTTCCACTGTGCCGGTGAAACGGGAGAAAAATCGCCAAATAAGGTTTGTTTTTTCATGGATAAAGCCTTGAATTGTCTTGAAGACAAAAATACGATAAAATCACAGGAAGGAAACCCTTTTGTTTATAAATTCACAATTCTTTTTTACACCCCAAAAAATCAGAAGCAATAAGAAACGGGAGTATTCAACCCCTTCGGGGTTATGATTTTTTTGATGTGTTTATTTCCCTGCACTTCGTACAGGGTTATTCCGGTTTAATCCCTTCGGGATTAGTTATAAACACGAGATAAATATCAGGTTAACTTTAAGTACTTCACACTTCAAGTTTCAAGTACTTCAAATGCCTGAAGTTTGAAGTGCCTAAAGTTGGAAATCCCAGAAAACAAAAAAGCAAATGACAACTCCAAAAGCCAACTGTTTTGTCATGTTGAACGCAGTGAAACATCTCTATTAACGACTGTAATTATTTTTGAGATTCTTCACTTCGCTATCGCTCCGTTCAGAACGACAACAAAAAACATGGATAAAGCAATGAAAATCATCACTCATCGTTTGGGCATCCGCTCGAACGATGAATTTCACCGATAAGATGTAGTGTAATGGAGTCCCGTAGGGACGACTCATTACCATTGACGCTGAATTTATTCAGAGGCCAGTATTCAACCCCTTCGGGGTTATGATTTTTTATGTGTTTATTCCCCTGCACTTCGTACAGGGTTATTCATGTTTAATCCCTTCGGGATTAGTTATAAGCACGAGAAAAAGTCGGTCTAACTTGAAGTACTTCCCACTTCAAACTTTAAGTACTTCAAATGCCTAAAGTGGGAAATCACAAAAAACAAAAGAGCAAATCGCAAAAAAATCAACTTCTTTTGTCCTTCTGAGCGTAGCGAAGAATCTATTTTAACTATTGCCAGTTTTTTGAGATCCTTCACTTCGTTCAGGATGAACTGTGTTAAAAAGCAAATATTTTTTCATAATTTTCTTCGTATTTATTCAATTTTGTTCCAATAGCATAGGCCTGTCTTAACAACTTATTTGCAATTGCAATTTTTATAACTCTTTCGGGCTTTCCTTTTTCTGATAATCTATCATAGAGTGCTATACATTGACTATTGTGTTTTTTTGCTGACCATGAACATAAATACAATAGCTTGCGTATATATCTGTTCCCCATTTTTGTAATGTGTCCTTTTCCGTTTATACTTGTCCCTGATGAAAATATCCTGGGAACCAACCCTACGTAAGAAGATAATCTCTTAGCATTGTCAAATTTTTGAAAGTTATTGGTAATTGCTATCAGGATGGCCGCTGTTTTTGGTCCAATACCCGGAATAGATGTCAGCGCATTAAATGTATTGGCATAATGTATTTTTATTTTTTCAAGTATTCCGGCTTCCAGTTTAGCTATTTTCAGTTTAATCGTTTTTAACAATGCTCTTAACTCACGCATTACTTTCTTGTCGCAATCAGGAAACCGGGAAAATGCTTCCAGTTGATTATGAAGCATGGTTGCCTGTTTTTGCAAACCTTCAATGGCAGAATGAATTTGCTGAACCTGCATAATCACCGGCTCATCGGGTTGCCACAAAACGGGTTGTTCTGATTGGCCATATAAAGCGATCATCAGGGCATCTTTTTTATCCGTTTTGGCTTTTACCATTCGCATTCTTACGAAGTGTTTAATCTGCAATGGATTAACTACGGATACTTTTACCCCTTGTTTAAAAAGAAACCGGGCTAAAAACAGATAATAAGGGCCTGTTGCTTCCATTACACAGAGATCCTCTTTATCAATAATCTTCATAAACTTTGTAAACCCTTTGGCATCATTACTGTATTTGAAAAAAGAGAACTTTTCATCTTTTTTTTGAAAAGCAACATCAAAAGTTAATTTTGATACATCAATTCCTATAACTTTGCACATGACAAGATGTTTTTATCAGAAGGGATTCTACTTTGTCTTTTCAATCCTAAATACAGGCTTTCATGCCTAACGAACTGTTCAAGATTGAGTAGAAAGGAGAAAGGGACTATCATCCTGAACGGGCTTTTTTAGCCTAATGACAACCATTAGTCTTTATCTTTCTCCTTTTTCTCTTCTGATTGGTTAATAATTTTCAAACTTAACACTTCCTGTAATTATTTCTTTTTGCAAACATAGGATGACAATGAAAACATGAGTAAAATATTAAAAATCAACCAATCGCCAATGACCAATAACTTTTTCCTATTCATCGGTTCATCATTCTAGACTCATCATTCATCCTTTCCCAATGCCCTTTTCCCCACTAAAGATAAAACATCAAACATCCACACATCTACCTATCGAACATCCAAACATCCTTCCGTCTTTGTCAATGCCTGAAATAGGTTGACCACTTTTAACATAAGAATTCACTTTAAAAAACAGTTAAAAATGGCAACAAGAAGACAATTTAAAATGACCACCGCCGAGCGAAGGCGTCGTCATTTCAGCGACAGTTTCAAGATTCAAAAAGTCAGGGAAATAGAAACAGGCAAAACAAAAGTTTCCGAAATTAGCAAACAATATGAAGTAACCACTACTAACGTTTATCGGTGGTTAAACAAATTCGGAACTATGAAAGACAAGAAAGAGAAACTTATTATTGAAACAGATAGTGACACAAGGCAGCTATTGGAACTCAAAAAGAAAGTAGCAGAACTTGAACGGATAATCGGCCAAAAGCAAATCCTGATTGATTTCAAAGATAAGATGATAGAACTGGCAGAAGAGACCTATGGCGTAGATATAAAAAAAAAGTTTTCTACCCGACCCTCGAATATTTCTGGCACCACAGAGAACAATACCGATACAGCATGAACCGTCTGTATAAGAGCATAGGGATTAGTAAACAGGCTTTTCATAAGATGCTGGATAAAAAGCTGAGAATACGCTCAGAGCAAAAGCAATTACTGGTTATGATTTATCAAATACGAGAGGATCATCCTACAATGGGAATACGGGATATGTATTATAAGTTACGTCCCCAGACCATGGGCAGAGACCGGTTTGAAGCCTTTTGCAAATCAGAAGGGTTAACGGTAGCAAAGGTAAAAAACTGGCGAAGAACCACCGATAGCACAGGCGTTGTCCGGTTTGATAATTTATTAAAAAGCATGACTTTAACCGGAATTAATCAGGCATGGCAAAGTGATATTACCTACTATGAAATAAACAGCAGATTCTATTACATCACTTTTATTGAAGATTCCTATTCCAGACGGATTTTAGGTCATTCTGTTTCAAAAAGGCTGACTACAGAACAGACTACATTACCGGCTTTACAGAAGGCTATTAAACTTCGGATGAAGGAAAACACAATGACAACCGGTATTGTATTTCACTCAGACGGAGGGGGTCAATATTACGACAAGGCTTTTTTAAAGCTGACTCAAAAAGAAGGCTTTAAAAACAGCATGTGCGAATACCCGTGGGAGAACGGGAAAGTAGAAAGACTAAACGGGGTTATAAAAAACAATTACCTGAACCATCGTCAGATAAACAGTTTTGAAGAACTTCAAAAAGAGGTTGACCGAACCGTGTTACTTTACAACCAGGAAAAGCCTCATATAGAGTTACAACGAAAAAGCCCCAATGAATTTGAAAAAAGTTATCTTTGTAATGGACAACAATCCTTCAGTCTCTAAGATCACTCATGAATGAACAACGTAAATAATGAAAATAAGTAAGTAAAAACGGTCAACCATATTCAGGCATCTACACTTCACATCGCACATCGAAAATCCTCCATCTTTACATCTCCCATCAAGACCAACATCCCCAAAACACCGGAGAATGTTTACCTTTGCCAGGCCATGCAAAAACAAGCTGCTCAAATCAACCGTATGGCCGTTGTCGTTACGGCTGCCGGGTTTTCCGGGAGGATGGGCATTCCAAAAGCAGCATTGGCTTTTGATGAAAAATTCACTTTTGCCGAACAGATCACCCAAACTTTTTTAAAAGCCGGCGTGGCAAAAGTCGTTTTGGTTGTTAATGCCGACGGCATGAAACAGCTGAAAAAAAGCCTGTTCTTGCAAGAAGAAGAAAAAGTGGAACAGGTGCTCAACCCTTTCCCCGAGAAAGAACGCTTTTTTTCGTTACAAACCGGATTAAAAACATTAACCGGTTTTCAGGCGGTTTTTCTTCACAATGTGGATAATCCTTTTGTAAATACCGAAACCATCCGGCAGCTGACAAACTGTTTTCGGCCGGGAAGTTTTATGGTACCCCGACACAACCACCACGGCGGGCATCCTATCCTGATAGCACAAGAAATTGTTCGTGATCTTACGGCTTTTCCGGACAGTACCATCAACCTGCGGGCTTTTCTGTCACGGTATCCCAAAATCCATTGTCCGGTGAATGATGACCGTATTCATATCAATATCAATACCGCCAAAGAATACGCCCGGTATTTTGGCAAACCACCCCGTTTATAACGGAATGTTTTTTTATTTTTGAAAAAGCAAGAAACACCGGCAGCATGGAGAAAACCAGGAAAGAAAAACGCTACTCAAGACTTTATCAACAGATTGGAGACTTAATTCTGAAAAGCAGTAATAATCCGTTATCAAACATGGCGACCATCAATGCCGTATTGTACCATAAAATGGATTACTTTTTCTGGTGTGGTTTTTATTTACTGCAAAAGGGCAAGCTGCAGGTTGGGCCGTATCAGGGTTCTTTGGCTTGTATTGATCTTCCGGCAGGAACCGGTGTTTGTCAGGCGGCCATCACACAGAAAAAAACGCTTATTGTTCCGGATGTGGAAGCTTTTCCGGGACATATTGCCTGCGACGGACGCAGCCGTTCGGAAATTGTGGTTCCGGTGTATGATGAATCGGGCACCATTCGCGGCGTACTGGATGTGGACAGCCGGGAACTGAACCGTTTTGATGAAACCGATGCTGCTGCACTGGAAAAAATAGTTCACCTGGTTTATAATCCCTCTTCATTTTCAGAAAAAAATCTTTAACACAAATAAACATGAAAAATTTTACCCGGATTTTTGTTCTCTTTTTCGTCGTGGCGTTCTCTTCGTCACTTGCTGCACAGGAAACCTATTCGGTAAAAGATCATTACAATAAAGCCGAATACCGTATTCCGATGCGTGACGGAGTGAAATTATTTACCGCCGTTTATACCCCCAAAGACACCACAAAAAATTATCCTATTTTAATCTGGCGGACACCCTATTCCTGCTGGCCTTATGGTAAAGATAAATTTCGTCAATTGCCGGTTGAACTGGCCAAAGACGGATTTATTTTTGTATATCAGGATGTCCGCGGACGATTTATGTCGGAAGGAAAATTTGTAAATATGCGGCCCTACATCCCCAACAAAAAAGGCAAACAAACTGATGAAAGCAGCGATGCCTGGGATACCGAAGACTGGCTGATAAAACACATCAAACACAACAACGGGAAAATCGGGATCTTTGGAATCTCCTACCCCGGCTTTTATGCAGCAATGGCCTGCATTGATGCGCACCCTGCGCTGAAAGCCGCTTCGCCGCAAGCACCCATTGCCAATTGGTGGGTAGATGACGACATGCATCATCACGGAGTCCTGTCAATGCAGATGACGTTGAATTTTTTCTCTGTTTTTGGCATAAAACGCGACAGCCTTATCTCGCACTGGCCGCATCCCATGCCACGAATTTCGCCGGATGCCTACAACTATTTCATGTCGTTGGAACCGTTACCCAACGTGGACAAAAAATTCTATCATGGGAAAATTGCTTTTTGGGAACAAATCAAAAAGCACCCGAATTATGACAAATTCTGGAAAAAACGCAACACGCTGCCCCATTTTCATCACGTAACCCCGGCAGTGCTTACCGTGGGCGGTTGGTACGACAGTGAAGACTTTTATGGAACATTGCACACGTATCACAGTATTGAAGCAAAAAATCCAGGGGCACAAAATATGCTGATTATTGGTCCGTGGCCTCACGGTTGGTGGGCCAGCACCAAAGGCTATCGTTTAGGCGACATCACTTACGGTTCGGCTACCGCCGAATATTTCCGGAAAGAGATCCAGCTGCCGTTTTTCCGTTATTATCTAAAAGGAAAAGGACATTTTCCGCTCACGGAAGCCCGGATGTTCAATACCGGAGTCAATAGGTGGCGTTCTTTTGACCAGTGGCCCCCCAAGGATGTACAAAAAGCAGCTTTGTCGCTCGAAAGCGGTCATCAGCTTACTTTTGGCCAGCCCAAATCCGCCAAAGTCAATCATTACAGTTATGTAAGCGATCCGCATAAGCCGGTACCTTACACGGCCCATATCATGGACTCGCGTGCTTTTTATTATCACCCGTACATGAATGAAGACCAGCGCTTTGCTGCCCGCCGTCCGGATGTACTGGTATTTGAAACCGCTCCGCTGGAAAAAGACGTAACCCTGGCCGGGCCGCTGCTGGCTGACCTGTATGTTTCTACCACCGGTACAGATGCCGACTGGGTGGTAAAACTCATTGACGTTTTTCCGGACAGCGCCCGTGACCCCAATCCCAATCCGACAAAAATGAAAGCCGGTGGATATCAAATGCTGATACGTGGAGATATTTTACGCGGGAAATACCGGAACAACCCGGAAAAACCGGAACCTTTCACCCCGGGAAAAATAACAGAAATCAAACTCCCCTTACAGGATGTATTGCATACTTTTAAAAAGGGTCACCGGATTATGATCCAGATTCAAAGCAGCTGGTTTCCGTTTTTCGATGTGAATCCGCAAACCTTTACTAATATCTACAAAGCCAAACCCGGTGATTTTGTAAAAGCTACGCAAAGCGTTTGGTTCTCAAAAGAATATCCGTCAAAAATTGTGGTGGGAATTTTACCCTGATAAAGAAAATTTTTCCTTATAAAACCATTGCGCCACAGCGATAAAGCTGTGGCGCAACCGATTAGAAAATACAAAAACGGCTTTGTTTAGTAATTAAACGTTTCCACTTCAAAATAGGACTGCGGGTGCTGACAAGCCGGACATTTATTGGGTGCTTTTTTGCCTTCGTGCAGGTAACCGCAATTCCGGCACTTCCAAACAACAACACCGTCTTTTTCAAAAACACGACCTTCTTCCAGATTTTTGTACAGTTTGGAATAACGGGTTTCATGGGCTTTTTCTACCCTGGCAATCATACGAAAAGCCGTAGCTACTTCTTTAAATCCTTCTTCTTCGGCAACGCGGGCAAACTCAGGATAAAGTTCTGTCCATTCTTCGTTTTCTCCTTCGGCAGCTGCTTTTAAATTCTGAAGGGTTGTACCAATTACACCGGCCGGATAAGCAGCGGTAATCTCCACCATCCCACCTTCCAGAAATTTAAAAAAGCGTTTGGCATGGGCTTTTTCGTTGATGGCTGTCTCTTCAAAAATAGCAGCAATCTGTTCCAGTCCTTCTTTTTTAGCCTGTTTGGCAAAATAGTTATAACGCATTCGCGCCTGTGATTCTCCGGCAAACGCTTTCAGCAAATTCTGCTCGGTTTTACTTCCTTTTAGTGATTTCATGATAAGGGTATTATTTAACAGTTAAAATTATTCCTGATACGGTTCAAAATCGGCTTTTTCAGCACCACAAACCGGGCAAACCCAGTTATCGGGTAACGACTCGAACGGCGTACCCGGAGCTACACCGGCTTCCGGATCACCTTCGGCAGGATCATAAATGTGATCGCATACCGTACATATCCATTTTTGTCCGGCAACCGTTTTTGATGCTTGTTCTTTCTGAATTTCAACAACTTCATTTTCCTTTTCCGGCTTGATATAAGTCGGGGCATTTTTTGGCGACCGGCCATGCCGGTTTTTCCGGTAATAATCATAAGTAAGCGGTTGCTGATGTGCATCAATTACATCGCCGGTAAGTATCTCTCCGATAAAAAGCAGGTGCGAACCGGTATCCACAGTTTGCACTACTTTACAGGTAAACCAGGCCACACAATCTTCGGTAACAACCGGAATATTTTCCGGCGTTTCAATGAATGCCGTTTCTTCGAACTTATCGATTTCTTTTCCGCTCCGGTATCCAAAACGGCCGATCAATGTTTTGGAGGCATCTTGTGCCAAAACAGAAACCCCAAAATAACCGCTACCGGCAATCATGGAGGCAGTCAGGTTGTCTTTATTGCAACTGATGGCAACTTGTGCCGGCTCAGCAGTAACCTGAAAAACCGTATTCGCCACGTAACCATTTTTCTTTTCCGCATAGCGGGCAGTAACAAGATAAAGGCCGTAAGAAAGGGAATAAAAAATCTCTGGATTCATCATTAAAAATTCTTTAATCTAGGTATTTATATCTGTTCAAAGATAAGGAAGAAATGCATGCGAAACCTTATTTTTATTTGAGAAAATCCGGATCTTTATACGCCGGATTGGGATAGCGATAAAAACCTTCGCCACTGGCAATTCCCATTTTTCCTTTGTCGATAAACTGCGTTTTAATGGCTTCGGCTCTTTTTAACGCATCCGGATTTCCGGTTTGTTTGGCTTTTAGCATCATCACGTTGTACATGGTTTGCATACCGACCAAATCCATAATACCAAACGGCCCCGAGCGGGCACCGGTACTAATCATCCAGGTTTTATCAATTGTTTTATAATCCGCTACCCCGTTAAAGTAAAGATTGGCTGCCGCCGACAAAAACGGAGAGAGCAAGCTGTTAATCACATATCCGGGTTGTTCTTTGTACAACGGAACCGGAACCATTCCCATTTCGCGGGTAAAATCTACCACCGCATCAAAAACAGCTTTTTGAGTTCCGGCATGGCCCATTACTTCGGCAATATTGGCTTCCCAAACCGGATTGGCGAAATGCATGGCAAGAAATTTTTCCGGCCGCCCGGTTTCCTGCGAAAACATACTGGGAATCATGGTAGAAGAGTTGGTCGTAAAGATGGTTTTTTCCGGAGCCACAGCGGCCAGTTTCCGGTAAAAATCTTTTTTTATCTCCAGCACTTCCGGCACCGATTCACTGGTAATATCGGCATCCTGAACCGCCTCTGCCAGATTTTCAAAATAACGGAGCCGCTTTAGTGCATTTTTTGTTTCTTCTTCCGTAACATGATATTTCTCCTGAAACAGGACAGCAAACTCCCGATGCTTCTCTCGGGCTTTTTGCAAAGCCTCCGGTGAAATGTCATACACCGAAACGTTCATTCCATGAAAAGCTGCCTGCCAGGCTACCTGTGAACCGAGAACACCGGCCCCTAATACTGCAATATTCTTCATTTTTCTGATTTTGGTTTTGAAAAAAAGCAAATTTACACTTTTCACCTAAGCCACCAAAAGAGGCTGTACACAACGCTTCCAGAAACGGGTAACTAAAAAAGTAGTAATTTTACGGAAATTTTAATGGACACAGCACATGAAAAAAACAGCATTATTATATTGGGGAAAAGGCGGAAACGTAGAAAATGCCGCAAAAATTATTTACCGGCAACTGGACCCGCAAACGACAGATTTTATGCCTTTGGATGAATTTAATCCGGAAGATCTGGACCAGTACAGTCTGGTTATTTTAGGCGGTTCTACGGTAGGTGCCGAGAACTGGGAAGACACTTCCAACGACAATCTTTGGAATAACTTTTTCAGGAATATTCAACACAAAGACTTATCACACATCACTTTTGCTGCTTTTGGCCTGGGAGATCAGGTTTTGTACCCGGCCCATTTTGTGGACGGACTCGGATTTTTCCATGAAGAAATCAGTAAAACCAATGCCCGGGTAATCGGTCGCTGGCCTACAGAAGGTTACCGTTTTACCGATTCTGAAGGCGTTGAAGGCGATTACTTTTACGGACTGGCACTGGACGAAGACAATGAGCCGGAAAAAACAGAAGAGCGAGCCAAAAAGTGGGTTGCCCAACTGAAAAAAGAGATGGAAGAATAATAAAAATACACGTATCAAAAAAAGCCGCTCAAAAAGCGGCTTTTTTTATTTCCTTACTTTTTGTAGATTATTTATCAATCAGTAACTTATAGCTTTTATAGCGGTCAAAAATCTGTTTTACAAATTCATACGTTTCCCAACCCCGCATATAACCGTTGCGCACCACTGGATCGTGATAATATTTCTTTTCCGACAAATGCAGCACAAAAAAGTCCACATTATTGTCCCATACATTTGGATCCTTACCATACTTACGGGCCAGCCGCCGGGCATCTAAAATATGCGCCAGCCCGCCGTTGTAAGAAGCCAGGGTAAATTTAATGCGCTGCACCGAGTCGGTAACCGAATCCGGAAGCTGGCTTTCAAACGATTTTAACAATTCCACCCCGGCATTGATCTGCTCTTCGGGAGAGGAATTCTCGGTTACTCCGAACTCTTTCATGGTTTCCGGCATCAGCTGCATCAAACCGTATGCTCCCACCCAAGAGGTAACATTCGGTTTAAACTCCGATTCCTGATAAATCATAGATGCCAGTAAACGCCAGTCCCAGCCAATTTTCCGGGCGGCTTTTTTAATCAAATCGTCATACGGCGACAGTTTTCCGCCGGTATATGAAAAATATTTACTTTTCACCAAACGGCGAACCCGCATATTCTTAAAGTACTTGTTGTACAAAAGACGGGCTTCCAGTGTTTTGTTAAACTTCATAAGCCAGGCATCCAGCGTATCAGCCAAATGTTTTTGGTCTTTACGGACAGCCCAGGCGATTTTTTGTTCAAAACTTACCGGCGTTTTCACATCAATATTCGGGTAAACCCTGGCCGCATTACGGGCAACAAACTCATCGGCAATGGTATAATCGATTTTATGTTCCGCTACTTCACGAATAAGCATTTCCGAGCTGAGCGTATCCTGAATAATATGAATAGTGTCGCCAATACTGTTTTGTAAACTTCGGAGTTGCTGATAATACACCGAACCTTTCCGGATATGAATCGTCAGGCCTCCCAAATCAATCCGGTTACGGATCAGATGAGAATTAATTTCATCGGCAGTAGCCATTTTCTGATAATTATCCGGTTTACGCTGCACCAGCACTTCGCGGGTATAAAACAACGGGCGCGTAAAACGCAAAAACTTTAACCGGTTTTGCGTTACCGTCAGTCCCATCGCCAGCACATCGGCTTTTCCTTCTTCCAGCTTTTTAAAACTGCTGTCCAGGTTAGCTTCGATACGCAAGTCGAGTGATACCCCCAGATATTTCGCAAAAGCTTTTAAAAGTTCATACTGATAACCCATGCGTTCACCGCGATAAATAAAATACGTGTTGGCACTGTAATCGGTTAACGCGGTTAATTTTTTGTGTACTAAAATTGAATCAAGAAAGTCCGGAGTCTGTTTTTCCGTTTTTATCTGTTTTTGCTCCTGCCGGACCGGATGCTGGCAAGAAGCAATCAACAGCAACAGAATCAAAGAAATACCTATTGTTTTCCTCATAAAAACCCCGCTTTTATGTTGACTAAAATAAAAAATTCCCACAAACCGCTTCAAAACGGAGCAAGTGTTTCGGACTTCTTATCGTGCCTCCCAAAGAAAAAGCCGAAGAAAAAAGTGAAAAAGCGGCTTTTCGCATGTGGAAATAATTTTTACTTTTATTGATTGAAATTGTTTTTTGATGTTGATGTTGAAAAAATACTTTTTTCTCCTGTTTCTTTTTTTGATCACAGGACCGGTTTTTGCCCAGGTTTTTACGCAGGTAAGCAGTAATTTACACGGTGTAATAGACCCTGTAATGAGCTGGATAGACGTGAAAAACAATCATCAGCTTCAGGCTTTTGTGGCCGGTGATTATTACGTAAATGACAAACATGTCATTGTTTCTCAACTTACTGTTCACGGAAAAAATCTCCGGTTTGCAGCTTCCCGTTCTCCCTTTCCGGCGTTGTACCGGGGAGATGCTGCCGTGGCAGATTACGATCACGATGGCGATCAGGATATTGTCATGACCGGATTAAATGCCCAGGGACAGCCGGAAATGCGACTTTACAGAAATGACGGACACGGACATTTTACCGTCGTTCCACAAGCTTTTACTCCGCTGACAGACGGCTCTATAGAATGGGGTGATTATGACCATGACGGCGATTTGGATATTCTGGAAACCGGAAAACGGTACGATAACAAATTAGTTACTTTGATTTACCGTAACGATAATGGCGTTTTTACCGAAATTCCGGTCAATGTTCCCGGTGTTTATCATGGCGTAGCCCGTTGGGGAGATTACGACCAGGATGGCGATCTGGATCTGCTGATTACCGGAAACGATGGAAACGGCCCGTTTACAGCACTTTATCAAAACATAAAAAACAAATATTATCCGGTAAAAGATCATTTTGTTCAGCTGCAAAACAGCGATGCCCAATGGGGTGATCTGGATGGCGACAGTGACCTGGATTTTATTATCAGCGGAGAAGATAAAGACGGATTCCCCGATTGTCGCATTTATTCCAACGAACTCAACAATTATTTCATGAATGTACCGGTTTCCATTCGGTCGCTTAAATCATGTACCATCGATTTGGCTGATTATGACCACGATGGCGACCTGGACATTGTGATGACCGGCGAATCCATGGAAAGATCATATACCGAAGTTTATGAAAACGAACTGGCCTTCGATTTCAAACGTATCCTTACCGGAATTCCCGGAGTAAGTTCAGGAAAAGCCATCTGGGGCGATTTTGACCATGACGGAGATATGGATTTGCTGGTTTCCGGTATTACCATTTGTTATGACTTCATCACCCGGATTTACCGGAATGACAAAAATCCGAAAGTGGAAAACGGACAAGTTACTACCATCCAGCCGATTCCCCGTTTATCCAACGGTCCGTACTACTATTATGTATTTGCTTCCTGCTTTTGCGACCCGTCAGGCGGCGATCATCCGAAATATCATCTCTTCATCAGTAACATTCATAAAGAAAAACGCGCTTACGACCTGAATTATAAGTTTAATGCCCTGTTGATTAAAGCGGTGCCCAACTGGGGAAAAACCGATAGCGGTCACCGTACATCCAATGCATTTAAAACGTACCGGGAGGCCGAAGCTTCTCGCATGCAGGTTATAGAATCTTACAAAGCCTCCGGATTTGAAGTGCATTTTCTTAACTGGTAGGTCCTGTTAAAGCGGGAAATCAGAAATTTAAAATCGAAGACAAAACCGATTTTATTAACATTTTGCTGCTCAAAACAAGCCGAAGAAAATCTTTTTCATTCGCTGTTGATTCGTTATTTTTGACATCAGAAACACACCACCACCATGAAACACATTTTTATCAGCGACCGTCTTTTTCGTGTAACTCTTTTTGTGGCGGCATCGTTCATTATTATTGCCGGAATGATGATGGCCGAATCGTTTATCACCCTTATTCTGCTGGCTGTTTTTGTAAGTATTATCGGAGTCCATCCGGTATCGTGGCTCGACCGGAAAAAAGTTCCTCACTGGTTGTCCGTCACTATTGTTCTATTGGGGTTTATTTTGATCATTTCCGGCTTAAGCGGTATTGTGGGAAGTTCGGTCAGCAGCTTTACTTCCCATCTTGGCAAATACGAAACGCGTCTCAGTGTTATTTTATCCTCCATCAATAACGATTTTAGCCAATATGGCATCAACCTTTCTACCGACCGGCTAACACAACTTTTTGATCCGGCCAAAGTACTGGATTTTACCGCTTCCACCCTGGGACAGCTGGGAAATGTAATGAGCAATACCGCCCTGATTTTTTTCATCGTTTTGTTCATCCTGCTTGAAATGCAAAGCATCGGGCTGAAAGCAAAAGCTTTGGGAGCCGCTTCTTCTAAAAAATCAATGGAAAACCTGACACGTATCGAAAAAAGTGTCCGTCACTACCTTGTAATTAAAACTTTTGTCAGTTTGCTTACCGGAATCCTGGTCGGTCTTCTTTTATGGATTCTGGGAGTGGAATATGCGATTTTGTGGGGACTGATTGCTTTCCTGCTCAATTATATTCCCAATATCGGTTCCATTATTGCTGCTATTCCGGCGGTAATGTTCGCCTGGATACAATTAGGATTTGCTCATGCCGTTTGGGCCATGATTATTTTTGCTGTCGTTAATCTGATGATCGGTTACATGATAGAACCACGGGTAATGGGAAAAGGAATGGGCCTTTCCACGCTGGTGGTTTTCCTTTCGTTAATTGTTTGGGGATATGTACTGGGTATTGTGGGCATGTTTTTATCCGTACCATTGACCATGACCATTAAAATTGTGCTGGAATACAACGAATCAACCCGTCCGCTGGCGGCTCTGCTGGGTACCGATGAGGATGCCCTGGTGCTGATTGAAGAAAAAAAGAAATCGGTATTGTGATTTTTAAAGCCGTTTTTTCGCTACGGCTTCCCCCATTTTTACTTCCGTTTCGAGATGCCTGCGGGTATTGATTAACAAGTCTTTATCTATTTGTATTTTACCTTTGCGGAAAAGCAAAATAACCGACGACCCGCCAAATTTAAAGTAACCGGCTTCCTGTCCTTTTACAGCTGTATCGCTTTTGTGTGTAATCACAATACTGCCGACGAATGTTGCCCCGATTTCAGCCATAAGCACCGGACCAAAATTTTTTGACGTGATGATCTGGTATTCTCTTTTGTTTTCGCAAAAGATGCGGATATCTTGCCGCAGAGCAATCGGATTTACCGAGTAATAATCGCCCTTGATTTTTACTATCGGCGAAAGGTGTCCGCTTACAGGATAATGAAACCGGTGATAATCATACGGACACAACCGCAATAAAAGTAAACTTCCGCCGGAATAAACCCGGGCCAGCGAATCGTTTTTTAAAAAACTACGCAAATTGAACCGGTATCCTTTAACGATAAAATCTTGTCGGCCAATGTTATCATAAGCCAGTATTTTTCCATCACCGGGAGAAATGACCACGTTCCTGTTCGTATCGATTTTCCGGGCACCGGGTCTGAGCTTACGGATAAAGAAATCGTTAAATGAAGTATATTTTTTCTTTTGGAAATCATTCATGTTGATGTGGTACTTCCGGATAAACGGCGCAATTTTACTGACCGATTCCGGTTTGTCCATACGTTTTCCATACCATTCCGAAGCCCATTTACGTTTGATGAGCGCCTGTAGCGAAAGTTCTCCCACCGGATTGTTGTACAGCCAGAAAAGCCAGCCCCCGGCTTCTATCTGCTCGGTTTTAACCTGTCCGGTGGCACGGTCTACATAACGAACTGGTTGCGGCCCGCTAAACGGATAGAAAAAAAGCAGGAATAATAAAATAATAAGCGCAAAAACGAATCGCTTTTTACCGGTTTGGATGCCTTTCATGCTTTCGCTGATTTTTTTGTAAAACTAATGAAAAACACAACGACCTTAATGAACGGGCTGCAAAAAAAGCAGGGTAACCGTGCAGAAATTAATTTTTTACATTTTCCCGGTAAAATTTCCCGAAAGCAGAGGCTATTTCATCACGAACCCTGACAAAAACCGCTTTGATTTCTGCCGGAGTTCCGGTGGCTTCGGCCGGGTCGTCAAAACCGATATGTAACCGGTGCTTTACACTACCGGTAAAAACCGGACAAGATTCCCGGGCACCGTCGCAAACCGTAATGACATAATCGAATGCGGTATTCAGAAATTTTTCGACGGGTTTGGGCTTGTTCTGACTTAGGTCTATTCCTTTTTCTTTCATCACCGCTACAGCCACAGGATGAATTTTTTTACCCGGTTCAGTACCCGCCGAGCAAACGTCCAGCGAAGGATCCATCGCTTTTAAAAAACCTTCGGCCATTTGGCTGCGACAAGTATTTCCGGTACAAAGAATGAGAATTTTCATGTTGCCAATTTATTAAAACCTGTCGCCATTAATTATGAAAATACAGATCTAATTCACTGTATATTAACAAAAAACCCAAAACAATAGCCCCAACAGCACTAATGTAACCCTGAAGCATTGATTTGCTAATATCCTGTTCCGGGTCAATGGGGTGTTTTACCAGATACCAGAAAAACCAGATTCCAAAGACCAAAGAAAAAATACCGCCTGTGAATTTCAATAAATTCATTAGAACTAATGTTTCCTGTTGACGAGTAAGTGGTATCAAAAATAATTTCTTTTTCGACATAAACCACCAGCTTTTCTCCTGGTTGTATCAGTTGTATCAAAAGATTGTCTGGAAAAAGAAAAAGTGTTTTTGCGTAACACTGAACTACCCATCATTATTCACGCCCACCTGGTAATAAACAAAAAGCCCCTGCTATCGTAGAGGCTTTTGTTGCCCGACCAGGGTTCGAACCTGGACTCTTCTGATCCAGAGTCAGACGTGTTGCCAATTACACCATCGGGCAATGTGGGCGCAAAATTATAAAAAATCTTTTGAACAACATCTTCTCCGAAAAATTTTCTTTATGAGAACCAAACACATTCCAAATCAACAGGTTCTGTATGAATATAAAAAAGCAGCGGAAGACTTCCGCTGCTTTTCCCTTTAACACTTTGAAAAAATTTAGTTCTCCCTCACATCCAACTCTTCCATCATCACATAACCGTCTTTATTTTTATCCATGGTCTGGAATTTCTTTTTGTAGTAATCCAAAAACTGTTGTTTGGTAACGGATGTTTTTCCCTGTGGAGCAATAGCTGTAACCAAATCGGATTCGGTAGCGGTTAAAATACCGTCATGATTAGCATCCAGGGCCGCAAATTTTTGTGTTGCCATGGCCATGTACTCTTTTTCAGAGATTTTTTTATCGTTGTTGGTATCAAACTTTTTAAAGAAATCCATCTTCTTCTGAAACATCACGCTGTCTTGTTTTTCTTCTACTTTGGCTTCTTTCTGAACCGTTTTGGGTTCTTGTTCCAGTTTTTGCTGGGTCGATTCTTTTTTATTGGCCTGGTTGGCACACGAGGCGGCAAACAGAAGGGTTGAGAAAAGTAAGGTGTACATCACCCATTTCCCTGATGAAATGATTTTTTTCATGGCTTTTGTTTTTTAAGTTTCAATTCGATTGTTTGAGTCGTTTTTTGTTTTTTCTTTCAGCACAAAATTACATTCTTTAAACAAGAAAGTCAAGCTTAAAACAAATTAAAACTATTGATTACTAAATATTTATACTTTTTTAACATTGTTTTGGATCTTTTTACGACGACAAAGTAAAGCCTCCGTCAGAGAAAAAAGAAGAAGCGGTTTTTAAAAACGGCAGGCAGGAACGGGAAACCAACGCCAAAAGCCAAAAAATATTGACGCCGGAATACTTGTGGTGAAGAAGAAAACTTGCGTATTTTAAAATACAATGGGGATAAAAAGGCATCGGATCCTATCCGGTAAAAAGCAAAAACAGAACCTCAAAAAAATGAATGTTTCAAAAAATAAAATTTTATATATTTGCCCGTAACCAGTTGCTGCTTATTTGTTTAACCAAAAAAATTAAAGCGATATGAAAAGGAAATTATCTACTTTTTTTGTTTTGATTTTTGCGCTCATCAGCGGGACCGGTGTAATGGCCCAAAACCTGATAAAACTGGCTCCGCAGGTTATTGTGGTGAATCTTGGTCCGAAAAATCCGCATTTTGACGAGGCGATTTATCCGCACCTGAAATTTTATTATTTGCCGGATATCCAGGTCGCGAACGGAGCAGATATCAACCACAAATTTGACATCACCGGAAGTCCGGAATTTATCGTCCGGGCATACAACGAGAGGCATCTAAAACAATATGATTTTCTGTTGTTTGACAAAAACGGGATTTGTTACACCGAAGGAAGCGATTTGCTGGAAAGTGTGGACATTTCCAAGGCACTGTGTTCTAACGGAAAAGAATTTGGGGATAATTTGAAAGATGTGGTTAAAAAAGGAAAAACCGCCAAGGTAAAATCGGGTGATTATCCCTGGGGACATGTGCATCCCAAACTGAAAGTCGGTTTGCGGCATTCGGCGGTTGTCCGGTCGCCATTCCTTACCGGTCATCCTTTTCCACAGGATGTAACTGCAGAAACCGCTGACGGGAAAAAAGTGGTTTTGGAAAATGTGATCAAAGGAAAACCCACGGTGGTAGTTTTTATGTACATCCCGCCCACAGGAAACCTGGAAACACTGAATAAATTCTACAAAGGAAATGCTCCGAAACCACCGGAAGCCATTGCAAAAAAACAGGTAAAAAACACATTATACCTGTTTATGCTCGAAGGTCAATTCTTCGGTTACAATCCTAAAAAAGGACTGAAAGCCAAATACGGAAAATAAAACCGGATATTTTTCGATGAAAAAGGTGCATACTTTTGTCGGATATTTGCCCAAAAGTGTGCACCTTTGTTGTTCATCCGTCAAAAACATTTGCCATGAAAAAATTCCTGTTCTTCAGCCTGTTGATTTTTATTTTTCTGCCTTTTACTTCAAAAGCCTGTTATACCATTGTAGCGGGCAAAAAAGCCACGGCCGACGGGTCGGTATTGTTTGCCCACAACGAAGACGATTGGGGTATTCAGCTCATGAATTTTTGGAACGTTCCGCGGCAGCATTTCAAGCCGGGAGCTGTAGTCACTCTGGTACGGGGAGGCACGTTGCCCCAAGTGTCCGAAACATGGGCTTTCAGCTGGATACAGGACGTACATCAGGAATTTAGCGATCTTTACATGAACGAGTGGGGCGTAACCATTGCCAGCAATGCCTGTGGCTCGCGAATAACCGACCCGGAAACAACAGACGGCGGAATAGGTTATATGCTGCGCCGGATTGTGGCTCAGCGCGCCCGAACAGCTCGCGAAGGGGTAAAAATTGCCGGACAACTACTGGATAAATTTGGTTACGCTGTCGGACCAAAAGGAGGACGTACCCTGGTAATTGCCGACAAAAACGAGGCCTGGCTGCTGGATATCCTGCCCGGAAAATACTGGATTGCCGAACGGGTTCCGGATGATGCTGTTGTATTACAGCCAAATATTTACGTTATCCGGAAAGTGGATTTTAATGATACGGTCAATTTTATTTTTTCCAAAAAAGACATCCGGCAATATGCCATCAGCAAAGGATGGTATAACCCGAAAAAAGACAAAGTTTTTGATTTCTCGTATATCTTTTCGGAATTCCGTGCCCGCCATTTTAAGGAACGGGGATTCGACACCCGCCAATGGCGCGGACAACAATTACTTTCGGGAAAAACGGTTTCGGCAAAAGAAGCCAAAAAATCAGGATTGCCTTTTTCGGTAATTCCCGACCGCAAACTGACTCCTGCCGACCTGATGCAGGTATTGCGTGACCATTACGAAGGAACACCTTACGATATGACACGCGACAAAAAGGCAAATCCCAATAACGGCAGCGAACGGACCATTTGCACGCTTTCCACCCAGGTGTCAGTCGTTGCCCAGTTGAGAAGCAACCTGCCGAAAGAAATCGGCCCGGTGTTGTGGCTGAGCTTCGGAAGACCGGACGTAAACACCTATGTGCCTTTTTATCCTGTGGCAGCACAAATACCGGCGTGTTATCATTTTGTTCCCGGAAACGGCAACTGGCAGGTTTCGTTGCAACATCAGCTAAAACCGTTGCCCGGTACGTTTACCTATCAGCCGGATAAAGCATTTTGGATTTTCAACGATTTGGAAAACATCAGCGGGATCCGCTATTTCGAAACCATCGGAATGATTCAAAAAGTGTGGAAAGCAAAAGAAAAAGAGGCTTTTGCCTGGCAACCGGCCATTGAAAAAAGTGCCCTGACACTTTACAAAACCAATCCGAAAAAAGCGATTCTTTTTCTTCAAAACTATTCCAATTCGCTGGCCACAGATGCTTTAAAAGCCTCTAAAAAGCTGCTGGTAAAAGTAAAAAGCCAGGTTTACCGGTAATTTTTCCAGCAGATAAAGTAAAAATATCCCCCTGCTTCAATTGGTATTTTGTCAAAAGCAAAGAAACATGTTATGCCGGGGGATATTTATCATTTTATTTTGGGGTAACCACTTTTTCATTCACAACGGTTTTTCCCCACGCTTTTTTCCACCAGAAAGGTAATGCCCCTAAAGCAATTACAATCAACAAAATAGGATAATAGATACTTTGACCGGGTTGCGGAAACAAAAGCTTTGATATTCCAACAAGAAGCAAAAAGATTGTAATCGACGAAAGGGTAACAACAACAATATTGCTCCACAGTTCTTTAATGGAATTTTCAGGATTTTCGCCAATATATTTGGCTGTCTTTCGCCAGTAGCCCGATGGAGAAACCCGCTGATAAAAAGCAGCCAGTATTTTTTGTTCTGTTGGCGGGGTCAAATACGTGACTACAATAACAATAATCGTAGAAGAAGCAGACATTATCAATAACTTAAGCCATTCGGCATCTACGGTATAAAGAATAATCGGCGCTATGACAAACGAAGAAGCAATGGCTGCAATCTCTGAATATATATTTATTCGTTCCCATAACCAGCGTAATATTAATACCGACCCCACACCGGCACCAAACAACAAAGACAAATACCATGCCGCCTGAATTGATCCCATTTGTCCCATAATGACAAGGGCAAATAATAAAACCAGAAAGTTTGTGATTCTGGCCACCACTACCTGCTCAGCATGTTTGGGTTTTCGTTTCAACCAGGCTTCATTAATAATTCTTTTATAAATATCATTACTCCAGTAACTGGCACCCCAGGATAAAAGCGTACTGATTGTAGAAGATAATGCCGCAAGCATTCCCAAAAGCATCAGACCCTGTACTAACGGGGGGAGTATATCTTTTATCCCCATGACGAACGTCATTTCTCTATGAGCCGTAAAAGCCGTATTTATGGGGGTTGCCGGATTAAATGGATAAAGGATTAAAGCCCCGATGATAATCGGCAGCCAAAAAAGACTCCGAACCAATATCTGAAAAATAGAAAAAACAAGTCCGGCTCTTCTGGCTTCTGTTTCTGATGTTGTAGCCATCAATCGTTGTGCGATGTAGCCGGTACCGTCACTGTTCATTTGAAATAACCATTGCAAACTTATGATTACCAAAAAAGGAAAAACAGCCTCCCCGCCTGTTGGCATAAAAGACAAAAACTGTTTTGTTTTTGCTTCTCCGTATAAAGCGACCAACTGATGAATCATATTTCCCAAGCCGCCTGTTTTTTGTACTACAAAAATTGCATACAGCAAAGTGGCAACCATTGCTATAACAAACTGTACAACATCTGTTTCGATTACACTTCTTAGTCCTCCGGTGGTAGAATACAGGGTAACAAAGGCAATAATCAGGGTCATACTGATAATATTGTTGGTAGAAGACACCCAAATATTGCCGCTCGAAATTCCCATTGAAAAATTAATTCCGGCATGGGTTACCCAATGCAAAAGGGTATTATATATGGAGGGGGACAACCATTGATCCCAAACCAGAAAAACTTCTGAAATTCTGGTTGCTGCCAACAATACCATGGCAAGAACAATACTATTGATAATAATACCATAAAACAACGCTTTTACGCCGCGCAGCCATAAAGCGACTTTTCCGCTATATCTTACTTCGGTCAGCTCGGCATCCGTAAGAATTCTTGAACGCCACCACGATTTGGACAACACGAATCCTATAAACAAGAAACTGATTCCATATATCCACAAACGCCACAACATAAAAATTCCACCGGTAGCCACCAAACCGGTCACCAGCAAAGGCGTATCTGCCGCATACTGTGTTGCAGCGATACTAACACCAGATTTCCATCCTTTTATACTTCTTCCGGCTAAAAAATATTCTGTAAGGTTTTTTGATGCCTTTGATTTTGCAAAAAAACCGGCACTAACACTGTATATAACAAATGCTGCAACTAAAATTAAATCTATCATACAACAATAATTTGACGGGTAAAAAATATGCCGTTGAAAAACAGCTTGAAAAGTTCAGCAATAAATAAAAAAACTAATCCCATCTAAAAAACTATGGGATTAGTTTTTTATCGCATGAAACCTAATAATTAAAATTTATAACTGATTGAAAACCTGAAGTTTCTCCCCAGTATCGGCCGTGCCATATAGTATTTTGCCGATGCATCAGGACTAACTCTCGGATCACCTTCTGTTAAGCCAATGGTGTTTGTAAGATTATACCCATCAATGGTGAACAAAATATTGTTGTACTTGTACGAAATCCCCGCATCAAACACTGAATATGACGGTAAAGTTGCCAGGTTTTCATTATCCTGGTATTTCTTTCCGTAATAGTGAAACGTTGTATAAATGCTCAAACCATTTTTAAAATTCAACGAAGGGGTTAAATGGAAAAAGTATTTAGGAATACGTCTCACCTGATTTCCTGAGTTGTCAACAAGCGTTCCATCCGAGGTATGATATGCAAAATCAGTAAACACAGGATTTTGGAATGTTCCGTTAAAACGCAAGCTAAAAATTCCGATTTTGGCAATCGATTCTATTTCCAGTCCCAGGTTATCGGCTCCGGCAAATTTATTTTCAGACTGTCCGCTGGCTAAAATATCTGTAAACGGAAGATTCGACATTTTCATATAAAAGGCATTGGCAAACACGGCCAAATTGGGGGAAGAATATTTGTATCCCAATTCATACTGATTAACGTCGGTTGTTTTAAGTTTGCTTTCGTCGTCGATATTATCCATAAATGATTCTTCAATAGGAGCACGGAAACCACTACTTACCCTGACATAGGCAGCCATTCTTTCAGAAAAAGAATAATTCAGACCAAAGGTCCATGAAAGTTTATCTACATCATAAACAAAATATTTCATCTGGCCATTTCCACTCCACGCAGTATTAAGAGCCGGTGTAAGCAAAGTATCCTGATTGGGCAAATCGCTCCATTTGTCTCCTTCTCTGTCGCCTGAATATCTATCGGCATCGTATCTTAATCCAACTTCTCCTGATAATTTTTCTGTGATATTAAATTCATCATCCAGGAAAAAGGCATTAATTGTACCATAAATATCACTGTTTCTTCCGTAAAATCCAATGTTACTAATTCCGTTCCAGGTATATGACTGTCCGGTTGCCGGATTGGTTAAATTAAGAAGATGAGCCTGGTCGGTAACTTCCATCAACACTTGTGACCAATACCAATGTTGAGTGGCATTGTACTGAGAAAAATAATATCCTCCGGTAATTTTATGTGTGCCAATTTTTTTTGTGATGCTTAAATTATTAACGAAATTGTTCATTTTTCGGTCAATACTCCAAAAACCGGGCTGAACAACCAATCCGTTTCCATTTAACTGACTGGGATCAGAAATAACCTGTCCGTTATCGGCATAAGAATATTGATAATTTCCTGCGCCAAAAACAGATTCGCCCAAGTCTGTTGCGTAAACAGGACTCCCCATGGAAAACATGGCATCATACGTAAGATTGATATTGGTGTAACGAAAAGCATCTTTAATGGTCCAGCCATTTTTAAGATCCTGAAATAATTCGGCACCAATTGCGGCAACAATAGGATGAATTCCATTTTCAAGGTTTCTGTTCCAGGTTCCGCCACCAGGCATAGGAACACTTATCTTACTGGCATAAAAGCTGGTCATGGTTCCATAATTGGGATCGAAACCAGGAATTCCTTCCGGATTATCCTGATTTTGCAAAGGAATCGGGAGATAAAAGATGTTCCTATCGTTTAAAAATTTAAAATACGTTCTTACATATCCATTTTTATGCAAGAAAGTTAGGTTTGCTTTTATTTGTCCGCCTTTATTTCCTTTAAATCCGGCATCTCTAACACCGTTTCCCACTCTGTAAAAGCCGCCGATACTATAGCGTATTTTGGAAGACAGCGGGCCATTAATATTTATTTCGGTTCTTAACATACCGTAATCGGCCGTTGTAATTTTGGCATATCCGTTAAATACCGGACCTCCTACTTTACTGATAAAATTAACGATGCCGCCGGGAGCATTACTGGCAAAAATAGAAGAAGAGCCACCCCGGACTGCTTCTACCCGATCAACATTGGCATCCACACGGTAATAATTATCCACATTACTAAACTGCAGGGCTCCATCTTCAAATACAGGAAGTCCGTCTTCTTGTATTTGGGTAAACTGATAAGCACCGGCAGCAGGAATCCCTCTCACAAACAGGTTATTTCCAACATCTCCGCCAGAGGCTTCCACATAAAAACCAGGAACATAAGAGAGCAACTTGGCAGAACTTCCGGTATTTAGTTTTTCAACTTCATTTTTATTCATGGTTGTAATGGCAACACTCGAACGCATGTTTGACTTCGGATTCAGCATACCCGTTACAACCACCGTATTAAGGTTCAACATATCAGGAACCAGATTTACGTGAACTACAGAAGTATGTCCCTGTGTAACCGTTACTTTTACTGTTTTCGGTTTAAACCCCACAAAACTAATGATCAGCTCATAATCTCCCGGAGATAAGCCGTTGAGTTCAAAAACACCTTTGGCATCTGTTACTGTACCCTGATAAGTTCCTTTTATAGCCACATTAACACCCGGAAGCGTTTCTCCGGTGTTACTTTTGACAACTCCTTTGATCGTACCCGTTGATTGCTGAGCATTGACAACATTTTTTTCCGCTGGCATCAACACAACATTTCGGTCAATAATCTCATATTTAATGTTTGTTCCTAAAAAAAGCTGATTTAGCGCCTGCCGGATTGTACTGTTTTCACAATGAAAATTTACTTTTTTATCCGTGTTGACCGTACTACTACTCCAAACAAACTGGTAATCGGTTAATTGAGATATCTCATTTAAAACATGCTTTACCGTAACATTATTCATCTGGAGAGAGAACCTGGTTTCCTGCGAGTATGATTTGGCAGAAACCGTAAAAATGTTAACTAACATTAGAAGAAATGTTAATTTAGTAACCATAATTACTTTTTTTCCGGAGATGGTTTTGTGCCATCTGAATGTAAATTTATTTTTCATACTTTTAAAAAAAATTTAGTTAATACTGGTTAATGATAATTTCACCGGTTAAGTTGCTTATTATCATTAACATTAATTATTTTTTTCCGGGAAATGTTGCCGCATTTCCCGTTTTTTTTACTCTTTTTTTCTTCTTGTACAGAAAACATTTTGGTTCCATTACAACAATTCTACATGAGCAGGAATTTAGTTTCTCGTATTATTTTCTTCTTTTCGTTTATATAGCATGTTTTTTCTTTTACTATCAAATTTAACAATGATACCGTGATCTGTTTTTATAAACTGGGTTGGGGTAACTTTTTCCAGAATACGCATAATTTCTTCAGGAGATTCATGAGAAAACTGTCCGGTATATTTATAATTTCTTATTTCTGTATCCTGGATTGAGATGTTCAGGTTAAACCGCCGTCTTAACTGTTTAACCACGTTTTCGAGTGTTGTTTCGTTAAAGATCAATTCGCCTTTTATCCAGGCAGTATATTGTGCTGTATTTACTTTATGTACCTGAATGTAATTTGCATTTTTGAAATATATGGCCTGCTGTCCGGGAAGTAAAACAACATGTTGTTCCTGATTCTTTTTGTTGTTACCGGTTATATTTACCTTGCCCCGAACCAGCGTTGTTTTAATTCGTTCATTATCCGGATAAGCATTTACATCAAAAGCTGTTCCCAGCACTTTAATTTTAATGTCTCTGGTAATAACAATGAATGGTTTCTTCTTGTTTTTCACCACATCAAAATAAGCTTCTCCGGTCAAAAACACTTTCCGGAAATGCTTTCCCATCTTCAGCGGATACTTTAAAGTACTGTTGGCATTGATCCAAACCCTGGTTCCGTCAGAAAGAACAATTTTTGCTTTTTTTCCATTGGGAACTGTTTTTTCAATATACGTAATTTGATGACTCTCCGGTTTTACCAATAAGAAATACCCGGAAGCAAATACAGTTAATGCGATGAAAAAGACAGCAGCATACTTTAACAGATTCCGGAAAAGGATACGCTGTTTGGCCTGCTTAAAGACCTTCTTGTTATTTTGTTCTTTGTTATTGGCAATTTTCTTCTGAATTTGTTCAAGAACTTTTTCAGAATCGAAAGCCCCTTCCATATCAGGATTATATTCAGCCAACAATTTTTTAAACTCCGGTAAAATTTCATCTAATGTTTCCGGTTGATTAATCCACCGGGTAAGATCCAGCAATTCATATTCTGTACACTGATCCTTAAAAAACTTTTGTAAAAGTTTTATTTTGCTTTCAGAAATCATAAGTTATCTTTCTGTTTATATTACGTTTGAAAAAGAAGAAATCACTATTCCCCCAAAAAATTAATCAGAAAAATTTTCAAACACCCGGCCTGTTGAATTAACAAATCCTTTAAAACTGCTGAAAAAAAAGCAGCAACAGAATAAAATATCCCAAATCTTTTAACCCTGAACGAATAAATTTAAACGCCTTAACAAGCTGATTGTCAACCGTACTTACTGATAAACACAATTTTTCGGCAATTTCCTTTCTTGTTAAACCATTTTTTTGGTTCAATTCGTAAATACGTTTTCTTTTGGGAGGAAGTTGGGCAATTAATTCATTAATGACATTAACCAATTCCAGATAATTTATTTCGAGTTCTGTCTGGTTAAGATTGAGACGTCTTTTCTCGGCAAGAAATGTTAAATAGGCTTCGCGATGAACTGATTTACGAATAAAATCATAAAACTTATTTTTCGCAATGGTGTGAATATATGATTCAAACGAAAGGTTTTCATCTATTCTGTCTTTTCCTTCCCAAACTTTCAAAAAAACATCCTGAACAATTCCTTCCGATTGCTCTTTGTTTTGAGTAATAAAAAAGATGTATTGATAAAGAGCAGGACTATATTTTTTATACAATTTAGTGAATGCTTCCTGGTCGCCTCTTTTAAAAGAGGCAATTAAAAGTTTTTCATTCTCTTCATTGTTATCGATATCCATACAAATAATAATGGTAATCCGATGTTTAATCTGTAAAATTACAAAAATTTTTACGGACCTTTATCAAAACCACACAAGCCTGTTCTACAATACCTAACAACCGATTTGAAAACATCAGCCGGATTGGATGCATCCTTTTATCTTAAAATTGCTCTCTTCTGCTTACTGCCGGTATTAAATAAATTCCGGTTTAGCAAGAAGAGACATGAATGACCGGTTAACAATAACCGCAATAGAAAAACAACCCGTAAAGAAACTAGCTGTTGTTAAGCCGTCTCTTTTTCATCCAACCAGAACAAATAAGCACTGAGCCAGAGAAAAACGATGGTAAGATAAACCGCTACCTGCATAAGGACAGGATGTAATCCGAAAGTCCATAAAAAAATCCCGGCCACACCAGAAGTTACGACCAGCAAAACAGAAACAACAAAAAGGCTGTTGCCAGAGAAGGCAAAACGATGTGTGTTCAGCAAAACGCCAGTCATAACCGGAATGAGCATAAAACCCAATAGCAGATGTCCCCGGATAAAAGCCAAATCATTGGGAACCCCGGGAGCATTTCCGGCGGCCTGTCCAAAAAAAGGCTCGTGAAATTCAATATAAATTCCCAAAACAACGACGCTCATTAAGTAAGACAACAGCAGAACCGCCAGCAACCGGTTTATAATTACTGTTTTTGTCGGGGAAACCGTTTTGTCTTTTGTTTTTATCCAAAGTCCGGGAACCAACATCAGCATCCCCATTCCTAAAACAGACAACACCGCATCATCCAACGGAACGCCGTTCAGTCCATGCGAAAACAATACAGGCGGTTCCCATCCAACCCAGGCAGAAGCCTGGTAAATGGCAATCTGAGCAAGTGTTGCCACCATGATCAGTATTAATCCTGTATTTTGTAATCGCCATACTCTTTTTTGTTCTGTTCCCGTTTTTTTTAAAAAAGGCAGTGCAAAAGCAGCAGCCAGCAACGACGCCAGCATCTGATGGCTATGGGCATCCGTCAGACTGTCTGTCTGAAAATGAGCAGCCCAACCCGAAAACCATTGCTCCGCATCCTGAAAAGCGCCGACAAGATGACCGGCAGGAGTTGCCAGCGACATCCCGGCAAGGGCAATAAAAACAGTAGTCCATGCCAACCGGTTTACCGGTTTTTTTTCTGAAGAAACACGATAAGCCCGCAAAGCACCGATAAGAACAACAAGCGCGGTTATTTCAGCGATAACAAGCCCGGAAACCAAGATGACCGTCGGAAAGGAGATTCCTTTTTGCCGGATAAACAAGGAGGCGGCACCGGTTAATACCGATGCGGACAAGACGCCGACAACTAGTGTTCTCCGGCGAAGAAAAGACTCCGGTATCTCATCAGAAAAAGCCAGCAGCAAAAACATCCACACCGGAATAAGCAATCCGTGATATGCCATGGCTGTCCGGTAAGAAAAATCGCCCGAATGGAACCACGAGACACCGGTTGCAAGATCTAAAAACAGTAAAAAGCCCGTCCATACACTTAAAAAAAGGACTACTCTTTTTACCTCTTCCTTCTTTTGTTTGTCCATCTTGTCGTTAGACTTAGGCAGAGCAAATAAACCGACGACTACTCATCATCATTATAAATTTTTTCATCAGGAAGTTCAGCTCCTTCTGCGTCCGGCTCGATATCACGACTTTTTTGTTTTTGCGTTAAAAACGCTTTATAAAATTCATGTTGTATCACCAAATCCATAATTTCATTGGTCCCGGTCCATATGGTAATCAAGCGAATATCGCGCAGCATCTTTTCCACCGGATAAACATTGGTATAACCGATGCCTCCCATGATTTGCATGGCATGATTCACCACTTTCCAGGCTGATTCGGTGGAGAATTTCTTGGCTTCGGAAACCACCTGTCTGATTTGACCTGCCGACACCGGAGCATCAGCCGTTTTAGCTGCCATATAGTTTATAGCACGCGAAGCATCAAGCAAAGTAAGGCTGTCTGACACTTTAGCACTCACCGCTTCAAAAGAACGGATTTTTCGTCCAAAGGCTTTGCGTTTGTCTGCATAACGGGCAGCTACTTCAAAAGCGCCCCGGGCCATACCGACAGCACCACCGGCAGAGGTAAGCCGTTCAGGAACCATCATTTGATGAAATACACGGGTTCCATTGCCAATGCCGGCTTCACCACCCAGCACATTTTTTAACGGAACAGCAGCATCTTTAAATACCAGTCTTCCTGTTCCGCCCCCACGGGTACCCATGAGGCCATAAACATGCTCTACTTCCACACCGGGTCCGCGTTCAACCAAAAAAGCGGTCATCGCTTTTTTAGCATCGTCAATACCTTCCACTTTGGCATAAACAAGAATCAGATCGGCGCCTTCAGCTCCCACCACGAAACGTTTTTGACCGCTCAGATAAAACATATCACCCTTCCGGACTGCCTTGGTGGTGGCAGCAAAAAAGTCAGAACCGCCACGGGGTTCCGTAAGCCCTTCGGCTACACCGATTTCTCCTTTCAGCATAGGAATTAAAAAGCGCTCTTTTTGCTCTTCGGTACCAAACACATGGATCGCTTCGCCCACTATGGAAAACAAAGAGTAAAGACAACCTAACGAAGTTCCGAGAATACCTACTTCTTCCAAAGCCACCATTTCACTGGTCCAGGGCATTCCTGCTCCACCCCATTTTTTATCGAAGCGTAAACCCAGCAGGTTGCGTTTACCGGCTTCACGGATAAATTCCTTGGGATATTTTACTTTGTCGGAATCCATATCCAGCAATAATTGCCGGGGAACCCATTTTACAAAATCCTGCACTTTTTCGCGCAGGGTCAGTTCTTCTTTGGTTAAGATTTGGTCAATTGACATGGTTCGTATTTTTTATTTTCAAACGAATGGTAAAGGTAATAGGTTTTATTGAATTTTTAATTCCCATATTGTTTTCGCAACGCTTTTTTGTTCAGTTTTCCTGCACTGGTCAGGGGGATTTCATCTACAAACAAATAATTATCAGGAATCCAAAATTTGGCAAGTTTTCCTTCTTTTACCTTGGTTAATAAAAAGTCGGACAGCTGCTGTCCTGTCACTTTTTCTGTTGCCTTAATCACAGCCAGAGGCCGTTGTCCCCATTGTTCATTTTTTTCAGGAATTACGGCAACTTGTTCTACTGCAGGATATTCAGAAATAACGGCCTCCAACATTCCTGTTGGGATCCATTCTCCTCCACTTTTTATCGCATCGCCTTCACGATCTGCTACATACAAAGAATGATTTTCATAAAAGAATCCCAAATCTCCTGTTCGGAACCAACCATCGATAAAATGTTCCTTTGTGATTTCCGGTTCTTTGTAATATCCTTCGGGCAACCATGGACTACGCACCCAAACAGAGCCTAAAGTTTTCCCATCATGAGGAACTTCTTTTCCTTCTTTATCTTTAATTGAAATTTCTACCAACGGCAAAGGGCGCATTCCTACACGGCGCCATTCCATAGCTTCCGGTGAAGAAGGATCCACATTTTCAGGAACAACAGATATCGCAGTAGCTAATTGATCAGATCCTCCATAAATCAAACTAAACTGTATTCCTGCACGATGTGCCTGCTGTGCAATTCCGGAAGCAAACGGACTTCCTCCGGTAAGTACCTTTATGTTCTCAAAACCTTCTTGATTTAAAAGCATCTGCAACTGGGTGGGAACCATATTCATCCACGATACTTTTTCTCTTTTTATCAATTCCAATTGATGCGCAGGATCAGCCGCCCCGGGCAATACCAATTTAGCCCCGATGTATAAAGGAAAAAAAGCCATTCCCCAAGCATGAATATGAAAAAACGGAATAAGCGGCATATAAACATCCCGGCTACTGACACGGGCTCCATATTTATGCATGGCCAGGTGATGAAAAAGTTGAATCGCTCCGTGTAATATAGCATGATGCGTATATCGAATTCCTTTGGGTTTACCTGTTGTTCCGGTAGTATAAAAAATGGAAAAAATGTCTTTTTCGTTGGTTTCTTTAGCAAAATCAGGTTCTTTTTTCTCTCCTTCTTCTATTAATGATTCGTACAAGAAAAAATGATGTGATCCATCGGATAATTCTTCATTTTTATCTTCTCCCATATAAACCCAGTTAGGAAACTGAGATAAAATTGGTTTTATCGCCGGAGCAAAAAGTTCTGAAACAAATACCCACTCATCACCGGCATGTTTCATTGAATAAACCATTTGCTCGGGAGCCAATCGAAAATTAATCGTATGTAAAACAGCCCCCAACATGGACGAAGCATAATGAAGCTCCAAAAACCGATGAGTATTTACCTCTAAAACGCCCAATACCGTCCCTTTTTTAACGCCTCTTTTACTTAAACTATTAGCCAGCTTTACCACCCGATCGTAAAATGTTTTGAATGTAAGACGGGTGTTCCCGGAAATAATTTCCTGTTCAGGATACGTAATTACCGCATGATGCAGCAGCTGATGAACAACAAAGTTTTTCATGACGCAAGTATAATTTATGGTTTATAAAATAGTTTTCAGGGAATTTTTCCTGACAAAAACAGGAAAAACATTCTTCTTTCTCTCGAAGGCCGGACATACTTGGATGTTTTGTTGTTCAAAAATAACAAAAAAAGGAGAGGGAAATGCTACATCTCTTTCATCGGATTGTTTTTCACTTCTTTCAAGATATTCAAAAAGGTTTTGTTCTGATGAAAAGAAGAGAAATTTACATCGGTACGGAGTCTTTTAAAATCATAAAAACCTTTGTCTGCCGCTTTTTTTAATGCAGGAAGAATTTTTGATTGCTGGCCCGTTTTGGCATATAACCGGGCTTGTAAATAATACACTTCCGGATTATTGGGATCAACAAACTGATAAATCATCAAATATTTGGCAGCAGCCGGCGTATTTTCATTTTTCAGGCTTCCGTAGGCATATAAATAGGACATCAGGCTCAGGTAATTATACAGACGTTGCACCATTTGTTGTTGAGCCGGAGTTTCGGCTTTTTTCTTCATCATCGAAAGCTGATGCAACGATGTTTTCCACCATTCGCTATTTCTGTTTTCCAGGGCTCGCGTATAAATCTCCTGCCATTTTTTTTCTTCTTTTTTCAGGAGAGCCTGCTGTTCTTTTTGTTGTTGGAAAACAGGATTCTCTGTAATCTGCCGGATCTCTTTTTGATAAGCAGAAACATCGGTTAGTTTTCCCAGAAACTCAATAAGCTGGCGATCGGTACGCTTCAATAACAAGTAATCTTTTTTCTGCAGCGCCTGCTGCCGGATTGAGTCATACCTTCTTTTTATGGTATTTATTTCTGACGGATTCTTAGCAAGACTGCCTTTTTGCATGGCATCGGCATCCAAAAGATAAAAAGCCTGTTTCATCACCGGAAGCGGGGGCCATTGATGGTGTCCGGAAAAAATAAGCAGCGCATGACGCCAACCGGCGGCCTCCAGCTCATTAGACAATCGTTTCATTTCACGATAATTAAAATCGGTATTTCCCACCACACCGATATAAGTCAATTGTTTGTTCACGATTTTATTCAATGGCGGGAAACCGGCCGCGCAGCCAATGGTTCCGGCAATTCCCGGATTGGACAGGCCAATTCCGGCAGCAATACGGGCCCCTCCCGAAAAACCACCGGTATAAATTCGCCGGGAATCCAGTGAAAAACGTTTTTCCACATCATCCATAAAATGATAAATATACTGGTTACGCACCGGCGCTGAAAGTCCGTTTTTCGAATTATTGGAACAAACCAAGATCCATCCAAAATGATCTGCCAATGGCCGGTAGCGACGAACCGGCAATATTCCCCTGGCCTGGGCATCAAATAGAAATAATACCGGGAACGATCGCGACGGAGTATATTTTTTCGGCAAATAAAGGGCATACGACTCATCCGGATGGGCTTCGCATTTTACGGTATCATACACCTGTCCGGAAATAAAAACGGGTTGTTTAGCAACGGGCCCTGCTGCCTTCTCGGCTGTTGTACGGCGATGATTCTGACAAGCCGAAAGGAAAAAAACACCCCCTAAAAACATAAAGAAAAACGCATAGGATATCTTTGAAAAACGTTTCATGTTCTTAATCTTTTACCGGAAACGGATGGTTTACTGAAAAAGGACCCTATTTAAACGAACGGATTTTTTACCTTTGCCCGGTAAAAAAGTTTGATTTTGGCCCTGTTCAAGAAAATATCCGTTTTTCCAAAAACTTTCAAAGATAGGAATATCCTGTTTATTCCTGTGCTGTTTTTGATTTTACCCGTGCTCTTTTTTTCTTCCTGCGGGGTTTATTCATTTACAGGCGCTTCCATTCCGGCAGGAGCCAAAACCATGTCTATTCACTACTTCCCCAACAAGGCCGATATTGTTGAACCCACTTTAAGTGCCATTTTTACGAATGCCTTACGCGACCGTTTTACTTCGCAAACCAACCTGAAAATGGTGGAAAAAAACGGAGATATTAATCTGGAAGGAGCTATTGTTTCTTATACAACCACACCGGTAGCTATTCAGGGCGACGAAACCGCAGCACTGAACCGGCTTACCATTTCGGTAAAAGTTCATTACACCAGCAAGCAGGATCCTTCCAAAGATTTTGAAACCACATTTACCCAATACAGAGATTATCCGTCCACAGAAAACTTCAATTCCATAAAAGCCGACCTGATTAAGCAAATTGTGGATGACCTGACGGACAATATTTTTAACAAGGCACTGGCTAACTGGTAATCAAAACTTTATTACTTTCGTATTATGAATCGCGAACAGTTTACATCCTATTTGCAACAACCCCGTCAATTGGCCGAAGCCCCGTTGTCTGAGTTAACGGCATTGGTAAAAGATTTTCCGTACTGTTCCACTGTTCGTACCCTTTTGGTTCTCAAGTATTTTATGGATAAAAATGTACTGTATGATGCTGAACTGAAGATGACCGCCATTTATGCCGGAAACCGCCGCATTTTAAAAAAACATATTGACCGTTTGAGCGACGAGCCGGTACGTATTGTCTTGCCTGACGAGGAAGCTCCGGAAGAAACAGAGAAAAGCCATTCTGACAAAACCCGCCAACAAAGCGAAAAAAAACCGGAAACTGAAACTGCGGACAAAAAAGAAACAACAAAAGACCAACCCCAACCGCCGAAAAAAGAACCTGAAAAACAGGAAAAACCGAAAGATGAACTCCGTTCGTACACCATCGAAGAACTGAAAAAGATTATTGAAGAACGCATCCGCGAAATTGAAGCCGAAAAGGAACAGAAAAAGAAAGAAAAAAAGAAAAAACAAAAACCATTATCCAAACAAGAACTCATTGATTCGTTCATTCAAAACAAACCGACGATTTCAACACCTGTTAAAAGTACTTTTTACGATCCGGTAGAATACGCCAAACAAAGCGTGGTTGACCAGGAAAACATTGTGAGCGAAACACTGGCCAATATTTATATGACTCAGGGGCACTACGAAAAAGCCATTCACATTTACGAAAAATTAATTTTGAAATTTCCGGAAAAAAGTAGTTACTTTGCAGCCCTTATTGAAAAAGCAAAAAAGAACGTAAACATTTAAAAATTACAACGATGTATATTTTCATTTCCATACTGATTTTAATTGTATGTATCCTGTTGGGATTGATTGTGCTGGTACAAAACCCAAAAGGAGGCGGTCTGGCTGCTAACTTTGGTAGTGGAAACCAATTTATGGGAGCCCGTCAAACTGCTGATTTTCTCGAAAAAGCTTCCTGGACACTTGCTGTAGTATTACTCTTGCTGAGTCTTACAGCTACCATGATTATTCCCCGTGGAAACAAAACCGGAAATATGCAGAATACGGAGTTGCAGAACAAAATTAATAATCTGAAACAACCGGCTGTTGACTTTCAGGCACCCCCAATAAGTCCGGCCACACAAAATAATACCGGAAAAACAACCGAGAAGAAGAAAAAATAATTCCGGTTTATTTATCCCATAAAAATGTCAGAATGTCATAAGCGTTCTGACATTTTTTTTATGCCTGCACTTTGGCATAATATATGACAGTAAGGGAGCAGTTCAAAATTTTAAACGAAAACAAAAGAGAGAGATTATGGATAAGTTGAACATCAAACCGCTTGGAGACAGGGTGGTTGTAGAACCTGCTCCGGCAGAAGAAAAAACAGAAAGTGGAATTATTATCCCCGACACAGCCAAAGAAAAACCCCAACAGGGTACGGTAGTGGCTGTTCCCGACAATGATAAAGACAATAACATCAAAGTAAAAGCCGGTGACCGTGTGCTTTACGGAAAGTATGCCGGAACTGAAATTACCCTTGACGGGAAAGATTATCTGATCTTAAACCAGTCAGATATACTGGCAATTATTTAAAGAAAACGAGTAATAACAAAATAAAAATTTAAGAAAAATGGCAAAAGACATTTTATTCAATCTCGAAGCAAGAGACGGACTGAAAAGAGGCGTAGACGCATTAGCCGATGCAGTAAAAGTTACTTTGGGTCCTAAAGGAAGAAACGTCATTATTGACAAATCTTTTGGCGGTCCGCAAGTGACCAAAGACGGTGTTACCGTAGCCAAAGAAATCGAACTGACCGATCCTATCGAAAACATGGGAGCCCAAATGGTAAAAGAAGTGGCTTCCAAAACCAACGATCTGGCAGGTGACGGAACAACGACTGCTACTGTTCTGGCACAATCCATCGTAACCACCGGACTGAAAAACGTTACTGCCGGTGCCAACCCGATGGACCTGAAACGCGGTGTGGACAAAGCCGTTCAGGAAGTGATTAAATCGTTGAAAGAACAAACGCAGGAAGTAGGCGACCACAAAGAAAAAATTGAACAGGTAGCTACTGTTTCGGCAAACAACGACCACGTCATTGGCGAACTGATTGCCGAAGCCATGGGAAAAGTAAAACAAGAAGGCGTTATTACTATCGAAGAATCAAAAGGTATTGAAACTTACGTAGATGTGGTAGAAGGAATGCAATTCGACCGCGGTTACATCTCTCCTTACTTTGTAACCGATACCGAAAAAATGCAGACCGTTTACGAAAATCCGTATATCCTCATCTACGACAAGAAAATCTCGGTAATGAAAGATCTGCTTCCTATTCTGGAAAAAGCAGTACAAAGCGGAAAACCGCTGTTGATCATTGCCGAAGATATCGAAGGCGAAGCTTTGGCTACTTTAGTTGTAAACCGCTTGCGGGGTTCATTGAAAGTAGTAGCTGTTAAAGCTCCTGGCTTCGGTGACAGAAGAAAAGAAATGTTGGAAGACATTGCCATTTTAACAGGTGGTACTGTGGTTTCCGAAGAAAAAGGCTACAAACTGGAAGATACTACACTGGACATGCTCGGTGAAGCCGAAAAAATTTCCATTGACAAAGAAAATACAACTATTGTCAGCGGAAAAGGCTCAAAAGAAAACATCGATGCCCGCGTAGCCCAGATTAAAGCCCAGATTGAAACCACTACCTCGGATTATGACAAAGAAAAATTACAGGAACGTTTGGCCAAACTGGCCGGTGGCGTAGCAGTAATTTATGTGGGCGCTGCCAGCGAAGTGGAAATGAAAGAGAAAAAAGACCGCTTCGAAGATGCTTTGGCTGCTACCCGTGCTGCTATTGAAGAAGGTATCATCCCCGGTGGTGGTGTAGCTTATATCCGTGCTATCGAAGCACTGGAAAAACTGAAGGGCGAAAACGAAGACCAGAACACGGGTATTGCTATCGTAAAACGTGCTTTGGAAGAACCATTGCGTCAAATCGTTGAAAACGCCGGACTGGAAGGTTCTGTAGTCGTAAATAAAGTAAAATCCGGAAAAGGTGACTTTGGTTTCAATGCACGCACCGAAACTTACGAAAACCTGATCAAAGCAGGTGTTATCGATCCGACCAAAGTTTCGCGTGTAGCACTTGAAAACGCAGCTTCCATTGCAGGTATGTTGCTGACAACCGAGTGTGTATTAAGCGAACACAAAGAGGAAAATGCCCCGGCTCCTGCTATGCCTCCGATGGGTGGCGGCGGTATGCCTGGTATGATGTAATGATTTCCTCCTCAATTTATATTCAAAAAAAGCCGGTTAAACACCGGCTTTTTTTATTTCCTTCCGTAATCTGCCGGGATCTCTCCCCAAAGGCGGGTTTCCCATTTTAAAATGGGAATGTTGCTGTAATCATTCTCTTTTAACCAGCGAAGCGCTCCGTGCACTGCTTTGAGCAATTCCTCATTCTTTTTCGTCCATTTGAGTTTGGTATTTACCTGTTTTTTTCTGACCCAGGCAATCGCCGTGCGCGAATCAGAATAAACCGGCATCACCAGTTTGTTTTTTTTCAGCCAGGCCAACGCCAAAACAATGGCTAGGAATTCGCCAATGTTTACCGTTCCCTGATCATAAGGACCTCGCCTGAAAATTTCAGTACCAGTATCGGTATACACTCCGCGAAATTCCAAAATTCCGGGGTTTCCTTTGCAGGCAGCATCAACCGAAAGACTATTTAAAATCGGTTTTTTATCGGTGGTCAGTTCGTGCAGATTCTTTTTCCCCTTCAGCTCACGAATTTCTTCATACGATTTTTCAAAAGCAGCCCGGGCCTCTTCCAGCGACGAAAAAGATTTGTATTGTGCGCGTTCATAACCATTTATTTGCTCTTTGCAGGCTTCCCAGGTATGATAAATCCCCGGACGAAATCCACGCCAAACTACATAGTACTTTTTCTTTCCGTTTTTTTTGCCCATGCCACAAAAGTAAACCTTTTTGCAAAAAACTTTCCGGCAAAACCGGTCAAAAGGGCAGATTGAAAAAGATTCGCCTCTTTCGCTGAAAACCGCTAATTTTGCCTGTTTTATTGCATTTGACTAAAATTTTAAACAAATGAAAAAATGGACATTTACGGTGCTGGCACTCTTTTTTGCTACCACCTTTAGCCTGCAGGCCCAACAAAAAACCATGACGGCTGCAGATGCTTCTTATCTGAATCCCGCATTATTTCCCAAAAGGGTAAATCAGTTACAGTGGCTGGGGAAAACAGATCATTACGTATTTTCAAAAAATGACAGCCTTTTTAAAGCCGATGCGCTTCACGGAAAAACCACACTACTTTTTGATCTTCACACATTAAATCTTGATTTGAAAAAAGCAGAACAGGATACCGTACAACGATTCCCCCGTTTTCAGTTCCCTGTAACAGGAAAAGCCGATTTTGAGGTCAAAGGCCGGTTTTATTTGTATGATTATACGCAACATCAAATCAAAAAGCTTAATCAGATACCGGATACTGCCGAAAACGTAAGTTTTAACCCAAAAACCGGCAAAGTAGCATTCACCATTAAAAACAACCTCTATTTTGCAGAAAACGGAAAGGTTACCCAAATTACCCACGATAAAAATCCGGACGATGTAAATGGCCAGATTGTATCGCGCAACGAATTTGGAATTACCAAAGGGATTTTCTGGTCGCCCAACGGACAAAAACTGGCTTTTTACCGCAAAGATCAGTCTCGTGTTTTTAACTATCCGCTGGTTGACATCAATCACCGGATTGCCAAAGTAAAATACATTAAGTATCCCATGGCCGGAACGCCCAGTGAATACGTTACACTTGGTGTTTATGACTTTAAAACCGGAAAAACCCTTTTCCTGAAAACCGACCCGAAATCAGAACAATACCTGACCAACATCACCTGGGGACCGGCCGGAAAATACATTTACATTGCTGTACTCAACCGCGACCAAAATCACATGTGGCTGAACAAGTATGATGCCTCCACCGGAAAGCTGGTAAAAACCCTTTTTGAAGAAACGAATCCGAAATATGTAGAGCCGCTGTTTCCTCTGTATTTCAATCCGTTTAATCCTGACGAATTTATCTGGAACAGCCGCCGCGACGGGTGGAACCACCTGTATCTTTACAATACCGATGGAAAGCTGATCAAACAACTTACCAAAGGGAAGTGGGAAGTAACTCATGTTTTGGGATATTTCAGAAAACATTATGTTTACTTTATCTCCACCAAAGAAAGTCCGTTACAACAAAATATCTATTCGGTTGATTTACGAAACGGCAAGGTCATCCGGCTGAGTCCTGACCACGGCACACACAGTGCAAAAGTGAGCAAAGACGGTAAATACATTATCGATATTTTCAGCAGCACGGATGTTTGCCGCAGATATCAGGTTTTAAATGACCGTGGCCGGATTGTTCGTGTAATCCAGAATGATAAAGACCCGCTGGCTGATTATAAACTGGGTAAAATGTCGATCTTCACCTTGAAATCAACCATTGACGGAGCTCCGTTATACTGCAGAATGATTAAACCGGTCGGATTTGACAGCACCAAAAAATATCCGGTCATTGTTTATGTTTATGGTGGCCCGCACGTCCAGCTCATTACCGACAGCTGGCTGGGTGGCGCCGGATTTATGCTTAATTACCTGGCAGAAAATGGCTATCTGATCTTTACACTCGATAATCACGGTTCTGAAAACCGTGGCCGCGATTTCGAACAGGTGATTTTCCGTCATCTGGGAACCAATGAAATAAAAGACCAGCTTACCGGAGTAAAATACCTGAAATCATTACCATATGTGGATACTACCCGCATGGGCGTGGATGGCTGGAGCTTTGGTGGTTTTATGACCACATCGTTAATGGTTCGTACACCAGGTGTTTTTCAGGTGGGCGTTGCCGGCGGACCGGTTATCGATTGGAAATATTACGAAGTCATGTATGGCGAACGATACATGGATACGCCACAACAAAATCCGGAAGGATATAAAGAAGCCAGTCTGTTGAATTATGTGGATAACCTGAAAGGTCATCTTCTGCTGATACACGGCACCATGGATCCGGTAGTTGTTTGGCAACACAGTTTATTGTTTGTTCAAAAAGCCATTCACGATAACAAATTGATGGATTACTTTGTTTATCCGGGGCATCAACATGGCGTAACCGGCCGCGACCGGTTACAACTTACCCGGAAAATCAAAAGTTATTTCGATCAATGGTTAAAACCATAAATAAAAAAAGCCGCAGAAAAATTCTCTGCGGCTTTTTTGTTTTCAAACAACGTGATTTTATTCCATGATAAAGCGGATAAAATGGTAAAAGAGTCTTACTCCTACACCAGTACCGCCAACACCACGATAGCTGTCTTTCTTATCTAAAAATGCCGGACCGGCAATATCAAGATGGATGTACGGATAAGCGGTGAAATGCTCCAGGAATTTACCGGCCGTAATGGCACCGGCTTCTACGCCACCAATATTTTTCAGGTCGGCGATTTTAGATTTCAAAGCTTCCTTGTATTCATCCCAGAAAGGAAATTCCACAATCCGTTCGTGGGTTAATGCCGCTACTTTTTTCAGATTTTCAAAATCGTCATCTGCTTTGGCTTCCATTCCCACAATAGCCTGCGGACCAATGGCACGGGCAGCCGCTCCGGTAAGTGTAGCCATATCAATTACCAGCTCCGGATTATATTCTTTGGCATAGCTCAGCGCATCAGCCAGAATCATTCGGCCTTCTGCATCGGTATTCAACACTTCCACCGTTGAACCATCATGCATGGTAATGACATCACCGGGGGTATAAGCATTTCCATCCGGACGGTTATCCGTTGCCGGAATCAGTCCGACCACATATACCGGAAGTTTGGCTTTGGCAATAGCATACAGCGCAGCAGCCACTGCAGCGCCTCCGGCCATATCGCTTTTCATGGTATCCATAAAATTGGTCGGCTTCAGGCTCAGTCCGCCGGTATCGTACACAACCCCCTTACCTACAAACACATAAGGTTTTTTGTTTTTGGCATTTTTAGGTTTCCATTCCACAATGGTAAACGTCGGAGGTTCCACGCTGCCTCTGTTCACAGCCAACAGCCCACCAAACTTCAGGCTTTCCAGTTTTTTCTTGTTAAAGATTTCCACTTTGGCTCCTGCCTGTTGTGCCAGCGCTTTGATTTCTTCGGCAAATTGAGTTGCTGTCAGATACGAAACCGGTTCGTTTACCCAATTACGGGCTGCATAAACCGCATCCAAAACAATTTGCAGTTCCTGAAGATCCTCTTCCGTTACTTCGCCATCATACACATCGACTTCTTCAATGGTATTGTCTTTTTTCTTATCCGGTTTTTTATATTTGTTAAATGCGTAATTCCCCAACAGGAAACCCTCGGTAAAAGCCAGGGTTTCTTCTTTTTCCACACTTACATTAAAGATAACCGTACGTTCTACACGGGCCTGGTTAAGCTGTGCCTGTGCTTCGTCACCCCGCTGACGATAAGCTTCAAGCCGAACGGCACGGGTACCGACCACTTCACCAAAAACAACCGTTAAAACATTTTTATACCGGTTAATTGAAACCACGTTATGGTTCAGGCGATGCTGTTTTTTTACATAGTTAATTTCTTCTTCGGTAAGTCCGAGATGAGTTAAGTCTTTGCCGTCTTTCACCAGGAAAATGGTGTCGGCTGCTGTAGGCTTTCGTAAAGCCTTTTTTAGTATTGTATCCATATTTACTTGTTTTGGTTGATATTAAATTGATTTATAAGTTCCGTGATAATTTTTCTTTTTGTTGAGCCACCAAATACTCTTTGATTTTTTCGATGGTTTGAAAAGTGGCTCCCGCTTCTTTTTCCACATATTGCTTGGCTGCTTGTCCGGCCTGGATGCGGAAATCCGGCTGCTGAAATAAACGGTCAGCCACAGCAAAAAAACTTTTTTTATCCTGAATGGTAAAACCCCCTCCGTTTTTCAGCAGATCGTGTGCTTCGCGAAACGGCTTATAATGCGGCCCAAAAATAACAGGGACGCCATAAACCGCAGCTTCCGGAAGATTATGAATTCCGGAACCAAATCCGCCACCCACATAAGCCACTTGGCCAAACCGGTACAAATAAGAAAGGATTCCCAGCGTGTCGATGATCAGAATCCTTGATTTTTCATCCACCGGTGCCTTGCCGGTTTCCGAATATAAAACCGGATGAAAAGCGTTAAACTTTTTTCTGATCTCCTGAATATGTTCTGCATCGATTTTATGCGGAGCCAGAATCATTTTTATTTTTTGATTCTGTTTCAGATAAGCACTGAGAATATCTTCACCGGCAGGCCAGGTACTCCCGCAAACCATCACATCGCTGTGATTTACAAACTGCTGAATTACCGGAAAATCAACTTCCTCACGAGCGATCTTCAAAACCCGGTCGAAACGGGTATCACCAATAATCTGATGGTGATAAATATGAATGGAATTAAGCAGGTCAGAAGAGGTTTTGTCCTGCACCATAAACCAGGTAACTTTTTGCAACTGATGCCGAAACCACCGGGCCCAGGGTTTAAAAAAGTATTGTTCCTTCCGGAAGATGGCCGAAATAAAAAAGAGCGGGATTTTGTTTTTGGATAACTCCTGAATAAAATTGTACCAATATTCATATTTGATGAAAACGGCCAGTTTAGGCCTGAAAATTTGAATAAACCGCCGGACATTCCGGGGTTTATCTAACGGGAGATAAAAAACATAATCTGCGCCATCGTAATTCTTTCTTAATTCATAACCCGAAGGAGAAAAAAAGGTAAGCAGAATTTTATAGCGGGGAAAAGTTTCTCTAAAAGCTTCAATGACCGGTCTTCCTTGCTCAAATTCTCCCAGGCTGGCTGCATGAAACCACACCACATCTTCATGTTTGCCCACAACTTTCTCCATGTCAGAAAAAAGGTTTTTTCTGCCGGCAATCCACTGCCGGGCCGGGCCATAAAAAGGAGCAGCTAACCGAATAAGGAAGCCATAGCCATAAATAAAGATGTTATAAAACAATCTCATCTAAACTGTTATAAATCCGTTACTTTTGTCCTTTTCCCTTACGTTTTGCAAATATAGTAAGAATTACTTTTATAAAACTGTAAAACTATAACGGATTCTTCAGATTTTATTGCCACAAATTGACAAAAAATTAAAAGGAATAAAAAAAAGTCAAATACAAATTTCAGTGGAAGTTAGACCGGTTAGTCTTCAGAAAACTCTTTCAGTAATTGACGATAATGCGAAAAAACATTGGCTCTTGATACAAAACCCACATATTTGCCTTTATCCAATACCACCAGGTTGTATTTTCCCGAATGTTGGAATTTACCCGCTACCGTTTCCATGTCATCGCTCAGTTCCACAATAGTGGAGGGGTGAAACATCAAGCTGCGTACCGAAACCTTTTCATACATTTCAGGATGAAACATCAGATGCCGGATCTGATCCATGACAATAATTCCGTAAAAGTTATTTTCTTCGTCCACTACCGGAAAAATATTCCGGGTCGATTCGGCAACTACTTTAATTAAATCCCCCAGGTTTCCTTCGGGATGTACGGTTTTAAAATTCGTTTCGATCAAGGTTTTGATGCTCATCATGGAGAGCAATGCCCGGTCTTTATGATGGGTAAGCATATCGCCGTGTCCGGAAAGCTGAATGGTGTAAATGGAGCGGCTGGAAAAAATCCGTGTTAATCCGTAAGAGGTGGTAGCCACAATCATAATAGGAAAGATAAGCGAATAACCACCGGTAATTTCAGCGATTAAAAAAATAGCAGTCAACGGAGCGTGAACTACCCCGGCCAGTAATCCGGCCATGCCCACCAAAGCAAAATCACTAACCGGAAGGCTGGCCATTCCAAAAAAGTTCATGCTTTTGGCAAAGAAAAGCCCGGTCATGGTACCGATAAACAAGGTGGGAGCAAAAACACCCCCAATACCTCCCGCTCTGAATGTCAACGAAGTCGCAACTACTTTCAGTAAAATAATCGCCAACAACAACACCAGTGCCACCGCCTGATTACTGCGCAGGCCGTAAAAGATACTGTTATCAAAAATAAAACTAAGATTTCCCTTCAAAGCCGTATTAATCGCTTCGTAACCTTCGCCGTAAAGTGCCGGCATCAGAAAAATTAAAAACCCAAGCAACGAAGCGCCAACCAACAATTTGGTAAGCCAACCCGGAATCTTATCAAAGATACGTCCGCTAAGTACATATCCTTTGATGTAATACACCGAAATCATGGCACAAAACACCCCAAGGGCAAAATAGTAAATCGTATCGGAAAGCGTAAAACGATACACCACCTGAAAAGGATAAAGTACATCTTGCCCAAGGAAAGCGTATGAAGTAATGGCAGCTACAATGGAAGCCAGCAACAAAGGGACCAGCGAGCTCATGGTCATATCGAAAAGAATCACTTCCAAGGCAAAGACAATCGCTGCAATAGGGGCTTTAAAAATAGCCGACATCGCTGCTGCTGAGGCAAACCCCAACACGGCAACCACCTGTTTGTAATTAAGTCCCAGTTTTTTGGCAATCACCGAACCAATAGCGGCTCCGGTAACCACCGTAGGACCTTCCAATCCTACCGATCCGCCAAAACCCACCGTAATGGTACTGGTGATAATTGACGAAAAAGTGTTGTGTGGTTTGATAATTCCGTGATTTCGCGAAATGGAATACAACACATTAGGAATTCCATCACGCACCGGCCGCCGCAAAATAAACTTGATAAAAAGCATCACCAGCAAAATACCAATAGCCGGATATACCACATACAAATAATTGGAATAATCGATTTCGAATCCTCCGGTGAGCAATTTTTTGATGATAAAAACCAGATTTTTCATCACAACCGCTACCATCCCGGCCAAAAAACCGACTACCACACTGAGCACAATCATCAATTGACGGTCGGGAATTCTTCTGCTGAGTATAAGCAGTGTATCGGAGAATTTTCTTTTTCTTTTCATGGTTGTCAGGGGACAAATGTAAAAAGTTTCATTATTCGATGAATACCGGAACAGGAAAATTTTCGGCAAGTGAAAAATCACCGGAAAAACGGATATAACGGCTGTTTTCGACCTGTTTCAGAAATATGTATTACCAGACACTAATCAGCAGTATAGCATCATTTTACATCTAATCTCAAGCCGGCGTTATTACAAATAATATTGTAAAAAACGATGTTATTAAAAGATCAATCGGACGTATGCTCCGCCTTCTGGTCTGTTTCCTGCTTCTGTTTTCCCATTATGGTAATCCATAATCAACTTCACGGCTGCCAGAGAAAGGCCTGTACCTTCGTCATGCAGAATATCACCGGTGGTAAAAATTTCAAAAAGACGTTGCCGGGCTTTTTCATTAAACCCGGGGCCGTCATCTTCACACGAAATAATTGTATTTTTTTTCGTCCGGGTTACCGTTAACTGAATATTAACTTCCGGCCCCCCGTATTTTACCGCATTCTCCAACAACATATCCAACGATTTCTTGAGCAACGAAGTATTGGCAGAGAGCATCATCTTTTCATTGTCCATGACCAGCCTTACCGTTCCGTATTTGCCCTGATATTTTTGTTCGAATTGATGGATTACAGATTCCAGGATATACTTGATTTGTGTAGGAAGAAAATCGGGTTGGTTTTGATTGACTTTTAAGTCAGTGATCAGTAAAGCCGTTTCCGAGAACCGGGTTAACCGTCCGGCTACTTCTTCCAGATACCGGAGATATTCCCGTTGTTCTTCATTTAGTTCGGTAAGGTTAAGCAACGTGGTCAGTCCGGCTATTCCGTTCAACGGGGTTCGCAGCTCATGGCTGATAATATCCAGAAAATCGGTTTTTGCTTTTTCGGTCTGATTCAGTCTTTCATAAGCTTCTTCCAGTTGCCGGGTACGTTCTCTTACCTTTTCTTCCAGTTTTTCATTCAGTTCTTGAAGGGCAATTTTTTGTTCATGCAGCTGAATGTGGGTGCGGGTACGGGCCAGCAGTTCCGAAGCATTAAACGGTTTGGTAATATAATCTTGCCCGCCTGAGGCAAAACCTTTCACAATACTGTTCATATCCGCTTTTGCTGTCAGAAAAATAATCGGGATTTCGCTGGTTTCCGGATCGTTTTTCAAAGCCCGGCAAACTTCAAAACCATCCATTCCGGGCATCATAATATCCAGCAGAATTAAATCGAACTTCTCATATTTCGTGATAGAAAGAGCCTGATTGCCGCTTTGCGCATAAGCAATCTGATAATTCTCTTTAGACAGGATATTCCCCAGAATCTGAATGTTTTTCGGGATATCATCCACGATAAGGATTTTATGTTTTCCGGAAGATTGCATCATGATGGTTAAAAAATTAAAAGAAGATTTTTATTTGTTTTAAAATCAGTTCTATGGTTTCAATTTCAAAATGTTCGGCAGCGCTCACCAAATCCTGGGCTTTGTTTTTCAACGACAATACCCGGTGTTTTTCGGCAAAAACAATCATTTCTTTTCCAAAAAGAATAATATCATCAATCACGCGGCTTCGATAAATCTTTTCGTACGTGGTATGAAATTGTTTTGAAAAAGCTGCTCTTACCCGGCTTTCCATCTCTCCTGCAGAATGGGTTTCTGACCGGTCTTCGGAAACAACTTCCGGTTCCGGTTGATTTTTTTCCGGACGATAGGGTTCGGAAGAAACTCTTTCGACATGGTGGAAACAAATGGTAAACCGGGTACCTTTTCCGGGCTGACTTTCTAAAGAAATCACCCCATTCATGGCTTCTACCAATCTTTTGGTAATGCTAAGTCCCAGCCCGGTTCCCTGCTGTTGTTGCGAAAAAGTTTCGGAAGATTGTTTAAATGCTTCAAAAATCACTTCCTGCTCTTTCTCCGGTATTCCGGATCCGGTGTCTTCAACAACTACTGTAATATCAAAGTAATCTTTTTCATCCGGTATTTTATCTCCGTGGGCAGAAACCTTTACATGGCCTTTATCTGTAAACTTAATGGCATTTCCAATGAGATTAAAAAGAATTTGTTTGAACCTTACCCGGTCCAATAAAAACAATCCGTGTAGCGAAGACGAAACAGATGCAATAAACCGGATGCCTTTTTCTTCGATTTGCGGGTAAAAAATTCCGCGGATTTCTTCAATAATGGAAAAAACAGATACCGGCTCGTAAAACAGTTCCAGTTTATCTGCCTGTATCTTAGAAAGATCGAGAATATCGTTGATCAACGAAAGCAGGCTGTTACTACTGTTTTTTATGGATTCCAGAAAAGTTTCTTCTTTTTTGGTTTTGGCCATCGGAAGAAGCAAGTCGGTAAAACCAATGATGGAATTAAGTGGCGTACGAATTTCGTGGCTGATATTGGCAATAAAAAGCGATTTAGCCCGGTTAGCTTCTTCTGCCTGGTTTTTGGCTCTGCGGATTTCTATGTTTCGTTTGCGCAACTCTGCATTTATTTTCCGGAGTCGCTCTTTTCTCTTTTCGGCGGTCTGCTCGGCCAGTTTCCGCTTGGTAATGTCTTCAATAATTCCTTCGTAGTAAAGGGTCTTATTGTTTTTATCACGAATAATCCAGGCACTTTCGTTCACATAAATCTTACTTCCGTCCGCTTTTTCCCAAACATCTTCGCGCCCGGTAATGATTCCTTGTTTTTCAATCAGTTGTATAAATACTTTGCGCGCTTCTCTTTTGGTTTCATTCAAATTGATTTTTTTCAAATCATCAGAAGTATATCCCAGCATGCGAAGCAACGTTTTATTGGCAAACAAAATTTTTCCGTCCGGCGTAGTTTTATACATGCCAATAGTGGCATTCTCCACAATACTCATGTATTGTTCACGACTAGTAAACAACTCGTCATTCAGCTTGCGCAGTTCTTCAGCCTGATGAGAAATTTGCTGGTTCCGGGCTGCTAAAATCGCGTAACTCTTGTTGAGCAGTTTGTTTTTGTATTGTATAAAAAAGAAAACGATCAGCGAAGCAAAAACAAAAAATGAGATAAAAATAACCAGGATCAGGCGGGTGGTTTTTTCCTCGGCAAGCCGTACTTCGTTTAGCTTGGTTTGCTTACGCAAAAGGATGTTTTCTTTTTCTTTTTTTTCGGCTTCAAGCCGAACTTCCATTTCACTGATCATTTGCCGGTTTTTGTCGGAAAAGATCTTTTCGTGAATTTTATTGTACTTCAACAAACTGAAATAAGCGTTTTTGTAATCTTTTCGTTTGAGATAAATTTTCGATAAAAGATCATAGACTTCGAGAAGAATATCTTTGGCACCGATACTTTTGGCCACGGTTAAAGTAGAATCAGCATATTTTTTGGCCGGTAACAATTTGTTTTTCCGGTAATAAATTTTTCCGATATCCAGCAAGCTGATAGCAATCCGGCGACGGTCGCCGATGGCTTTTTTCAACGGGAGTACCTTTTTTTGCAAGTCCAGGGCCCGGTCATACCGTTTTTGCTCGTAATAAACTTCTGCTTCGTTACTCAGGGCAATGACATAAAGAATGTTACTGTTAATTTTCCGGGCAATCCGCTCGGCTTTCATATAATAACTCAGGGCTTCAAAATAATGATTTTGTTTCTTCTGAATATCACCAAGATGAAGGAACATATTGGCTTCGTGAAAAAGATCGCCTGTTTCGTGGTAAATTTTATACGCAGACGTAAAAAATTCTTTGGCCCGTTCGGGTTTCCCCCAGTTTTCCATTACAATGCCCATTTGGTTGTCAATGGCTGCCAGTCCTTTTTTGTCATTCAGGCTTTTATATATATCATAAGCCCGCTGCAATAAGCCAATCGATTTGGCATAATCGTTATAATTGGTCCATACTTTTCCTTCTCCCTGTAAAGCATCTGCAATTCCTGATTTTATTCCCAACTCTTCAAAAAGCAGGCGGGCTTTTTGATAAAACTCTGCTGCTTTTTTATACCGGCTCCACGAAAAATAATTATTGGCCAGTTTTAAATACAACCGGGCTTTCCGTTCCTTATTACACATCTGGAAAGTATGGATAATCTGCTCATAGAGCGAATCTGCTTTTTTGTATTGCCCGAGCATCTGGTAATTTTCGGCTGCATAAAACATGGCATGAGCATATGCCGGATCATCTTTCAGCTTTTTGGCAAGCCGAAGGGTAAGCAGGTTTAAAGGCAAAGCTTTTTCAGGATCGGATTTTTGATACAACGCAGCCATCTTTTTAGAAAGAATTAACCGGTCTAATGGCGAGAGCAAACTATCTTTTAGCAATGCCGAAATAGAAACAGTGTCGGAAACAGTATCTAACTGTACTGAACAAAAAGTTTTGCCGGGAGTAAGGAGTAAAAAAACAGACAACAAAAACAAGGTCCGCTTAAACACGCGGAAAACAGCATTTTTGCCATAAACTATTTTTTCTGCTCCTTTCATTTGCGATGAAAAATCAAATCGTAAGCCTGCTGAAAGATACGCATTTGATTTTCAATCAATACGATATCGAAATTCTTAGCATATACATTCAGTTCTGTGGCAAAGTTTTCCAAATTGAACAACTTATTTTTAACCGCAAAATGCAATATTTTTTCAGTAAAATCATTGATCTTATCAAACATTTTTGTTTGATACGCTTCTGAAAACTCCTTTTGGTAAATCTGTTGGATCTCCTGAAACAATAAAGCATCCGTCTGAACGGACAGCGGCTCGAAAAGCTTTACGGCTTTGTCGTATTCTTTTAATTTTCTCAAATATGCATTTAACGTTTCTTTTATCTGAGATATGTTCTTGTCATGCAAAGATAAAACATCACTATGGGCAATATTAAAAGCGGGTTCTTTATTGATATTTAAAATGATAAAACAGTAACGGTTATCCAGGTTTTCTTTTTCAAAGATATTCAGGGTGTTTTTTAAGATATCTTCTTGCAGACAGCAGAAAACGACCATCCGGTATTCTTCCAGATTTTTCCGGGCCCATGTTAAATTAAGTCCGACATCTTCAACAAGGTAACCATTCTCCGTAAAAGTTTTTATTGCTGTTTCTTTTAGCGGATGCGATTCACTGATGAACATACACTTCATCTGTTCTTCCGTGTGGATCATCTTTTGTTCCGACAGCTTAACAACATGGCCATCTACTTTTTTCACTCCGTAAAACAGAATAGTAAAACGGCTTCCTTTTCCCGGTTGGCTTTCCAACTGAATTTCGCCGTTCATGGCCTGAATCATGCGCCGGGTAATAGCCAGTCCAAGTCCTACCCCTTCCGACTTTTGTCGTGTTTCGGCCTGATGAAACGGTTCAAAAATATTCTCTTGTTCTTCAGGAGAAATTCCCTGGCCGGTATCTTCCACATCGATTATCAGCGTCACCGTTTGGTCTTGATCCTTTTCGTTTGTCACGGAAGCATGAACTTTTACGCTTCCCCGTTCCGTAAATTTGATGGCATTTCCTACCAGGTTCAATAAAATCTGCCGTAAGCGGGCTTCATCAAAAATTATTGTCGGCGGAACATTTTCATCAGTTTCGGCATAAAGATGCAATCCTTTATTGGAGGCTTCCATGCTAAAGATCTCAGATACCTCACGAAGAATTTTTCTCGGATCGGTTTCCTTATACTCAAGCGAAATATTTCCATCTTCAATTTTTGAAAGATTTAAAATATCGTTAATTAACGCCAACAGACTTTCTCCGCTCGATTTAATGGTACGGAGATAATTTTTTTGTTTTTCGTCAGTAGTCATGGAGTAAAGCAAATCGGAAAAACCAATGACAGAGTTTAACGGAGTCCGTATTTCGTGGCTGATATTGGCCAGAAAATCGGTTTTTGCCCGGGCACTTTCTTCTGCTTTCCGGATGGCTTTTTGGAGCGCCTGATTGCTTTTTTTCAATTCTTTTTCTGCTCTTTCTATTTCTTTTGTTTTTTCCCGTAACAGTTTGTTTTGTTTTTCTTTATTGAAAAGATAAAAAATGACAAAAGCGAGCACAATAAGCAGGATAGCAAAAGCGCTCCAGGTAAAATAGAGCAAATATTTCTGTTTTTTCAGTTGCAGAATAGCAATCCGGGTTTTTTGTTTCTCCAGTTGCATCTGACTCTTCTGGCGTTCGGTATCAAACTGAATCTGTAAACGCGCGATATTTTTTTTAACATCCAGATTAATCAGAGAGTCGTGATAAGCGTTTTTCAGTTTCAGGCTGGCAATGGCTTTTTTATAGTTTTTCATTGCCATGTAAGTCTTGAACAAAACGGCATAACCCTCTTCCAGAATAGCTCTTGCCCTGATTTTCTTTGCCAGTTCAATACCGGGTAACAGATACCGAAAAGCTTGTGTATACTCTTTTAATGCACTGTAGGCTGTACCGGTTTTGATGTAGGCATAAGCCATGTTGTCGTAATCTTTTACTTCGCGGGTAATTTGAAGAGCCTTTTTGGAGAATTGCAAAGCCTCGCGGTATTTTTTTTCTTTGATCAACACCCCTGCAATATCGTTACTGCAAATAGCAACCCCTCTTTTTGAACCGATTCTTTGGTTAATGGCAAGCGAAAGTTTATAATACTGAAAGGCACGGGCAAGATTTCCTTTTTCTTCGTAAACATGTCCAATGTTATTCAGATTGATAGCAATGCCAATCGGGTTGTTCCGGTTTTGCTCAAGCCGCAAACTTTGTCTAAAATAATTCAGCGCCTGATTAAAATCACCCAGCATCACATATACATTGCCAATGCTGTTCACCGCCATGGCCCGGCTTACAGAATCGCCTGTTTGGGCAGCCAGTTTTAAAGCCTTAAGGTGATACTCCATGGCCTTTTGGTAACTGTCAATACGGCGGTAAACCACACCCAAATCATTATAAGAAAAGATGAGTAATTTATTATTTCCTGTTTCTTTGGCTATATCAATGGCTTTTTTGTGCAGCCAGATAGCCATCGAATATTTTGCTTCATTACGGAACCGTTCTCCCAGTTTATTCACAGCATAACCTGCAGCAGAAAGGTGTCCGGTTTTCCGGGCAAATTCAATGGCCTGCTGTATTTTCTGGTAAAACTGTTTTTTTGCTTCGGAAGAGGCTTTTCGTTTGAGCAATGTATCTGCTCCGAAAATTTGTTGCACCACACGAACAGAATCGGAAGCAATACCGGAAACATGCTGCGATATTCCGCTTTCCATCAAATGACGTTGTGGTCCGGCTTCCGTAAAGGCATAAAAACAGATCAATACCAAAAAAAAGAAAAGCCGAAAAAATAAAGTTTTTATTAACGACATAACTTACTATAAACAATGCTTTTGCCGGCAGGAAACAATGAGTCGGTTCATTGCTCCGGGGTTTTCAGAAGCAGGTTGATTTTATTACTTTTTGTTTTGCCTGCTAAGATAACGAAAAAAAGAGTTACTGTCCAAAAACACAAAACATTAACAACTCATCGTTTTTCATTCTGCTCCTCTCATTAAACATTCAAACTTCAAGTACTTCAAATGCCTGAAGTTTGAAGTGCCTAAAGTGGGAAATCACAAAAAACAAAAAGGCAAATCACAAAAAAATCCCAAGCCCCAAACGCAAAATACCAAAAGCCAACAGTTTTGTCCTGCTGAGCAACGCGAAGCATCTCGTTTAACGGCCTCCTTCATCGATAAGATGCTGTGTATTGGAGTCCCGTAGGGACGACTTATTACTATTGACGCTGAATTTATTCAGAGGCCGGTGTTCAACCCCTTCAGGGTTATGATTTTCTGATGGGTTTATTTCCCTGCACTTCGTACAGGGTTATTCTGGTTTAATCCCTTCGGGATTGGTCGCAAACACGAGATAAATATCAGGTTAACTTTAAGTACTTCACACTTCAAATTTCAAGTACTTCAAATGCCTAAAGTGGGAAATTACAAAAAACAAAAAGGCAAATCACAAAAAAATCTCAAATCCCAAAAACCAACCGGTTTGTCTTGCTGAGCAACGCGAAGCATCTCTTTTAACAACTGTGATTATTTTTTGAGATCCTTCACTTCGTTCAGGATGACAGTAAAAAACACAGTTAACATATTGAAAATCAACCAATAACTAATAGCTTTCCCCATCCATCGTTCATCATTCACACTTTCCCCCGTTTCCTTAAATCCATTTCACCAAGGGAAAATCCATCCGGTGTACTAAAAGCTCGTGTTTAGGAAATAACCGGAAAGCATAATCCATGATGCCTGAGTGTGCCAACGGGAAATTACAGGTAAAACAGATGATATCATTCTCTTTTTGTTTTGCCTGCAACGGTTGTTTATAAATGATTTTTTCGATGTTTCCGTTGGTACGGTTGCCCATAATAATTTCTATACCTAAATCATCGGCAGTAAGTCCGGGAGCCGAAAGTTTAATTTCGGCCACAAAATGTTTTCCGTAGGCCACCGGCCCTTTCACCGAATCAGGAACAATCAGTGACAGAACAGAAATTTTGTCCCAGGCCTGCAACACTTTTTCTTTCCAGGCAGCCAGTTCGCGGGCTTTTGAAAAATGCTGTTCGGTAAATCGTTTTTTCTGTTTCAGCAGGGGAGTATAAAACTTTTCGTAATAATCATTCAGCTGGCGTTGCATGGTAAAATGCGGTGCAATTCCGGCAATGGTATTTTTAATGTGCTGTATCCATTTTTCGGAAAAGCCATCGGCATTTTTTGCATAATACGTCGGGATAATCTCTTCTTCCAGCATGTTGTAAATCATCTCTGCATCCAGTTCATCCTGAAAGTTTTGATTTTCGTAGGTACGGCTTTCCGGAATGGCCCATCCGGCTCCTTCTTTGTATCCTTCGGCCCACCATCCGTCAAGCACACTGAAGTTTACAACGCCATTCATAATGGCTTTCTCGCCACTGGTTCCCGATGCTTCCAGCGGACGGGTAGGTGTGTTCAGCCACACGTCAACACCATTGGTCAGCATTTTCCCCATAATCATGTCATAGTTTTCCAAGAAAATGATGCGTCCGGCAAATTGTGGCATTTTGGATACTTCAATAATGCGCTTAATCAAATCCTGCCCGGCCTTGTCGTTTGGATGGGCTTTTCCTGCAAAAAGAAAAAGCACCGGTTTTTCCGGATGATTTACTATTTTTTCCAGCCTTTCAAGATTGGTAAAAAGCAGATAAGCTCTTTTGTAAGTAGCAAAACGACGGGCAAAACCAAAAATCAGATGGTTTTCGTTGAGATATTTCATCGACTCAATGATGAGCCGGGGACTCTCCTGGCGGGCCAGCATATCATGGTGCAGATGCTCTTTTACAAAAGCAATCATGCGTTTTTTCACCATTAAACGATTGTCCCATATTTTTTTATCCGAAATATCATAAATCTTTTCCCAATAACGCGGTTCGGGTTGATTGTTTTCAAAGCCTTCGTCAAAGGTATTCCGGTAGAGTTCCTGCCAAATTTTATCCGTCCAGGTAAAATAGTGCACACCGTTGGTTACATAACCGATATGCAGTTCTTCAGCGTAATAACCCGGATAAAGCGGGCGGAACATCTCGCGGGAAACCCGGCCGTGAATGCGGCTTACTCCGTTTACTTCCTGCGAAAGGCGCGTAGCCAAAACACTCATGGAGAATTTCTCTGTGGTGTCGTTCGGATTAAAACGCCCCAATCCCATAAATTCTTCCCACGAAATTGAGAAAACATCACTGAAATGCGAAAGATAAGCCCGCATGAGATGTTCTTCAAAACTATCGTGTCCGGCCGGCACAGGAGTATGTGTGGTAAACAGCGTGTTGGCCCGTACCACTTCGCGGGCTACGGCATACGGAATATGTTCTTTTTCTATCAAATGCCGGATTCTTTCCAGCCCGATAAAAGCCGAATGCCCTTCATTGCTGTGATATACTGCCGGTTCATATCCCATTTCTTCAATCAGGCGAATCCCGCCAAGACCAAGAATCATTTCTTGCTTTAAGCGGTGTTCGTTATCCCCGCCATAAAGCTGAGCCGTGATTTTCCGGTCTTCTTCACTGTTGGGAGCGGTGTCTGTATCAAGCAAAAAAAGCGAAACTCTTCCTACCTGCAGGCGCCAGGCTTTGGCCAAGACTACCCGCCCCGGTAATGCAATGGGAATCCGGATCAAATCTCCTTTTTTGTCGCGTACCGGAATCAGGGGAAGCTGGGTGGTTTTTTGGATGTGATACTCGGCTATCTGATCACCAAAATGACTGATGACCTGTGTAAAATATCCATACCGATACATCAAACCGATGGCAATCATATTTTTATTTGAGTCGCTGGCCTGTTTCAGATAATCGCCCGCCAGCATTCCCAATCCGCCGGAAAAGATCTTCACGCTGTTGTGCAAACCATATTCCATGCTGAAGTAAGCAATCAGATCTTGAGCATCGGTGTTTTTGCTCTTCATGTAATCCTGAAACTTCTGGTAAACCCGATGAAGCCGGTCAATGAATTTTTCGTCATTTACCAGTGCATTGATTTTATCCAGCGAAAGGGATTCCAGTACCATCACCGGATTGGTGTCCAGGGCTTCCCATTGGTCGGGAAGAATACTTTGAAACAACTCCACCGCGTCGGTATTCCACGACCACCAAAGATTAAAAGCCAGTTCTTTCAGCGGTTGCAATGCTTTGGGTAAAACCGGTTGCACCAGAATTTTTTTCCATACCGGTTTATCCGGATTTACACTGGCTTCTACACGCAAGGTCTCAGGCATTGTCCATTGGGTTTGCTCTTTTTCTTTTCTTTTTCCTGCTTTTTCCAGTGCAATCTTCCATGCCTGCTCATACTGCTTTTCCAGTTTTTTCCAGGTTAACCGGCGGGTAATGGCCACCGTTTCTTTTTGGATGATCTCTGTATCATTATTTTCAGAAAAGAGAATTATTTTTTCTGCAACTTCCGCCGCAATGTCTTCTTCATTTTTTCCATTCCGGTCAATCACAGTTACCACCCGGCTGTCGTCAAAATGTTCCTGAATCCAGGTGCCAAATCCGGCATAGGAGGTGGTAAGTGTAGGAATACCAAAAGCTACACTTTCGTGAGGAGTATATCCCCACGGCTCATAATAAGACGGGAAAACCGTGTAGTCGAAACCGGTGAGAAAGTCATAATATTTTAACTGAATTACTCCGTCGTTCTCATTAAGATAAGCCGGAACAAAGATGAGATGAACACGGTCTTCGCCGGTATTATTCAAACCGTTTTTCCGTGCTTCCTGTAAAACGGGATCATTGTTTTCATCCAGCAGGTTGTGGGTCAGATACGGATTTTGAGGTAATGCATTTTCGCCGGAAAAAACAGCCTGCGGACCATCATGAGCTGCCGGAACCGTAATAAAAGCCAAAATCTGTTTCCCTTCCGGAAGGGTCTGGTTCAGTTTTCCCAGTGCACGGATAAAAATATCGATTCCTTTGTTCTTAAATTCATAACGGCCACTGGTCAGGACAAGGAAAGTATTTTCATCATAATTTTTTCCGGTCAATTTTGATGCCGTTTCAAAGGCTTTCCGGCGGGCTTTATCCCGCAGTTTTTTGTATTGGCTTTTCGCCGGAACAAAACCAGAATCCATTCCGTTGATAGTAAGAATATCCGCCTGTTTTCCAAGAAACTGCCGGCTTTCGCGGGAAGTTATGGCACTTACTGTGGTAAAAACATCTGCCTGGGCAGCACTGAGCGTTTCCAACGAGTTTTTACTGATAATGTGAAATTTCTCTGCCATCTCCAGCGGCCGGTAAGTCTCCAGCTTTTCGTAGAGCGGCAAACCGTTTCCGGCAATGGAACGGCCAAGAACCGTAGCATGGGTCGTAAAGCCGGTACCCAGTCGCGGCATTTTTTCTTTCAGATATAAAATTCCGGTACCGGTCATCCATTCATGAAAATGGGCCACCACATGTGTTTGTGGCGTCAGGTAAAAATGCGTAAAACTTTCTATCACCTGCCCTGCCGCATAACCAAACATGGCCGGTTCGATGTAATCCCACTGTCCGGAAAGCGAATCGAGTTTGTAGGTTTCCCATAAACGGGCAAAAATCTCATCTTTTTTGGCAAAAAGTCCGGTAAAATTCACCAAAATAACCAGTGGTTGTGAAGGAATGTTCCACCGTCCGGTTCTTACCTGAAGCCCTTGAGAGGCCGCTTTTTCTTTCCATTCCGAGAAAAGGGTTTTGTCTTCTATAAAATCAGGATTGGCACGTGTTTCTTTCCAGACATCCGGTCCAACCAATAAATAATGGTCGCCATAATTTTCGACCATCACAGGAGCTTTGGTGGAAAGAACCGTATAGATCCCCCCGATTTTATTACAAATCTCCCAACTTGTTTCAAATATATAATCCGGTTTCATTCGTTTTTTTGATTTTGGTTATTTACACGGGCAACAAAATAGCAGATACCTGTCAGTTTGTTCTTTTTGTCCCGAAACAATCGGGGCCGTTCTTTTTAATTTATTTCTTCCGTTTTTGAGCCTGTGTTTGTTTCATTTATTTTTAGAAAAACGGCCTGCAAAGCTAACAATAACTTCTCACGTACAGAGAATGTACCGGCAAAATTCAATTGCCGGACAGCCGCTTGTAGAATTTTCTTCTGCCGGTAAAAAATCGGAAGATTTTGGCGGTTATTTCTTGTTGCCAAAAAGGTCTTTCAGCTTATCTTCAATTTCTTTTTTAAATTTTTTGATGTCTGATTTTTTCACTTTTTTCAGTTCTTTTTCCAGCTCATCAAATTGTTTGCGGGCCCGTTTACCTAAATTAGGAAGGATCTTTTGACGGATTTCTTCGCCGGCGCCTTCCATGGCCACACTCAGTTTTTGAAGATCAATTTCGCGCAACAGTTTTTTCACCGCAGTATCCGACATGTTTTTGATGTCATCGAAATTCATCTCTTTGGTTTTATTTAGTTTTTCTTTGACCACTTTTTGTGTCTGACGGGTCTTTTTCCGGGCCAGTTTTTCTGTTTTTTCAAACAGTGTTTTGGCCGCTTCTTTCAGCTCATCAGCATCCGACCGGGCAAAGGCAGTATTTTCTTCCACGCGAAGAATAAAATCAGAAAGCACATTCATGTAATTGATGAAGGCTTCGTAAGGTGTTCCATAAGGATTAAAATATTTATGCACATCGCCGTCGGAAAAGAATTTGGTACACATGTAATAAAAATGGTCGGACGTTTGCAGATAAAGCCAGTCGTGCTTAATTTGCGGGTCGTCACATTTTTTCACTTTTTCTTCCAGAGCATACAGTTTATCAAATGCTTCGTCCTGCAGTTCGTTACCCAGCCAGGCGGTAAGGTCACGTTCTTCATCAGCCCACGAAATCGGATAAGGCACATGAATCGGAGCTACGGGCTGCAATTTTTCGCCCAGCTCTTTTGGTGTGGCAAAAGTAAAATCGGAATGTGAAAAAACACGAGCCGGAAGAGCCCGCATAAAATCGAAAATACCGGTTTCTTCCCACTGATGCTCGCCAAAGGTTTCATAATCCATAAACAGATTCACCACTTCTTCCTGCGGATTAATCTGCGAAAGCCATCCCACAAATTTTTCGGTGGTCAACGGCCATTCGCTCCAGCTTTGCTGCGAAAAACGGAAAGCAATATCGTCACTCAGACGGAAATTTTTCAACAACAGTTTTAGCTTAGGATTGATGGCGTTGGTGTACATGTAATTGGGGCTACGCCAGCCCAAAACATGTTTGGCTCCTTCGGTCAGCATCACCTGATAACCCATATCGGCCACCATGGCACCGATTTCATCCGAATAAATCAACTCGGTATTCCGGAATGTGGTGGGTTTTTGTCCGAAAAGCTGTTCGATTTTCTGTGCCTGTGCTGCCACCTGGGCTGTAAACTCTTCTTTGCTTTTGAGAGCCGACAGCGAGTGGGCATACGTTTCGGCCAGAAATTCCACATTTCCGGTTTCGGCCAGTCGTTTAAAACTTTCCAGCACATCCGGGGCATAGGCTTCAAACTGGTCGAGTGCCGTACCCGAAATGGAGAAACTGACTTTGAACGCGCTGCCGTATTCTTTAATCAAATCGAGCAGCAGGGCATTCATGGGCAGATAATTTTTCTGCGCCACTTTTCGCATGATATAACTGTTGTTATGGTCGTCAAAATAGTCGTGTTTTTCTCCAATATCGAAAAAACGGTAGGTTCTCAGCCGCATGGGCTGGTGTACCTGAAAATAAAAACAAATGGCTCTCATTACGGTATGTATTATCTTATGTTGTTGTTTAACAATTTATTGTAAATATCTATCACTTTCAGGGCTGCATCTTCCCATTTTAAATTTTCCACTTCCTGACGGCCGTATTTTTTAAACATTTTCGACAAGCCGTCGTAGTGGCAAAGGCCGTAAATAGCATCGGCCATGGCATCGATATCCCAAAAGTCTACTTTTAAAGCGTGATGTAAAATTTCGGCTACCCCGCTTTGTTTTGAAATAATTACGGGAACACTGGAACGCATCGCTTCAAGCGGAACAATACCAAACGGTTCGGAAACCGACGGCATCACAAATACATCGCTCATGCTGAAAATATGGTCTACATCATTGCCTTGTAAAAATCCGGTAAAATGAAATTTATCCGCCATGCGAAGCTGGGCTACCCGCCGGATCATCCGGAATAGCATATCCCCCGAACCCGCCATGGCAAAACGAATATTCGGGTCTTTTTGCAAAACTTTATAGGCTGCTTCAATAAAATAATCCGGACCTTTTTGGAAAGTAATCCGTCCCAAAAAAGTTACCAGCTTTTCATTAAAATGTTTTGTATTTCCCCGATGTTGTTTCATGGTGTTTTGGTCCACTGCATTATGCACCGTAAACACTTTTTCCGGGGAAATTCCATATTTTTCAATGACAATGTTACGGGTCAGGTTACTCACGGTAATCACGGCATCCGCTTCTTCCATACCCTGGCGTTCAATGTCATAAACCTGTTGGTTCACATTTCCACCGGTACGGTCAAATTCGGTGGCGTGCATATGGACTACCAGTTTTTTTCCGGAAGATTTTTTTGCGGCAATACCCGCCGGATAGGTCAACCAGTCGTGGGCGTGGATCACATCAAAATTTTCTTTTAGTGCTAACGCAGAAGCAATCAGTGCATAGCGGGCCACCTCTTCCATCAGGTTACCGCCATACGTTCCGGAAAACTCAAAATGACGCGAAAAAACATGACTGATCAGCTCTTCACCGGTTTTTTGTTTTTTCTGCGTAACTTTTGAAAAATATTCAGGGCTGACGTAAGGAATGATGTTGGAACCAATTTCGATATACTGAATATGTTCCCAGTAAGCTTTGTATTCTTCATCGTTTATATCGAAAGGAATACCGCTGGCATTACGGATGGAAGCTACTTGCTGGTCTTCATCGCCATAGGCTTTCGGAACCACAAAAATAATGTCGGTACCGTGTTTGCTTAAGCCTTTGGTAAGGCCATAACAGGCGGTTCCCAGTCCTCCGGTAATATGTGGCGGAAATTCCCAACCGAACATCAAAACTCTCATGTCTTCTTTTCGTTTAAATCGTTAGCAAGCGTAAATTTTGTTCATTATTCTCATTAAACATGGTCTGTCAGCCATTTTATTCTGAGCAATTCAGCGACACTCCAGGCCTGTGAAATCGCTCCGCGGGCTTCGTGTGGCGGGTCACCATCGTAAATTTCCGAAACCGTTCCCACACCGGCCTCGGTCATCACTTCTTCAAAGGCAGCATACCGGTTCAGAATAAATTCTTTTCCTTTTTTTCCATAAAGATTCAGCCAGGCTTCTGAAAATGGTCCGAGCAACCACGGCCAAACCGTTCCCTGATGATAAGCCCGGTCGCGTTCTTCCTGATTCCCGATATATTTTCCTTTGTACTCCGGGAAACGAGGCGACAAAGAGCGCAATCCTCTTGGCGTAAGCAGTTCGTTTTTGGCTTTCCCAAGTACACCGATTTTCATGTCCAGCGTAGCCGGGGTAAACGGAAGAGAAACAGCAATAACCATATTCGGCCGGATGGTGAAATCTTTATTTTCATACGTGACATAATCGGCCAACACGCCTTTTTGTCCGTCCCAAAACATGGCAGCAAACGAGTGTTCAATTTTTTCCGGCCATTTTTTCCAACGGCTGACAAAATTTTTGTCACCGGCTTCTTCAGCCAATTGCAAAGCAAAACGGATCGCCTCATACCAAAGCGCATTGATCTCCACGGCAAAGCCAATCCGTCCGGTTACCGGTTTCCCGGCAACGATGGCGTCCATCCAGGTAACAGCATTTCCGGGTTCTCCGGCCCAGATCAACCCGTTGTCGTGCATTTTTATCTGATGAAGCGTCCCGGTTTTATAATGATTCAGAATGCTTCGCATGGCTTTTCCGTAGCTTTGCCATAATCCCTTACTGCTACCGGTCATCAGCACATACTGATGTAAAGCCCAGAAAAACCACAGGGAAGTATCCACCGAATTATAGCTGGCTTCTTTGCCGTGACCGAGATTGGGGAAAAGACCGTTTTTCAATTCATGCAACATGGTTTTTACCACGGCATGAAAAGTTTTGGTATCGCCCCGGGTAAGGGTAAGACCGGGCAATGAAATAAACGTATCACGTCCCCAGCGGCCAAACCAGGGATATCCGGCAATGATTTCAGTACGGTTTTTTACATGAATGATAAACTCTTCGGCCGCATTTTGCAAGCTGTTTTCAAAATTACTCCGGGGAACCCGTTTTTTGATTTCGGCTACAAATTTTCTTTTAAAATAAGCCGGATTTTCTTCATCAAGAGCGGCTGAAATTACAAGGCTTTCCCCTTTTTCAAGGGTAGTTTCAAAATAACCCGGTGTATAAAGATCTTCGAGATAATCGTAACCACGTTCCTGCTCCCGGATATATTTTACATTGTAATACCAGTCGGGCACATGAACATATTCGGCTTTTTTGGAGAACTGCATGTACACCGGCGAATATCCCTGATACATCTGCCAGCTCACCCCGTTTTTAGCCGGTTTAAAATGGGTATTCACGTATGTATTGGATTTGCTCAGCGAGTGAACACTCCGGAAAGCCAAAAACGGCCGGAACTGAAAAGTTACCTTTCCGGCACTTTCTTCAAGGGTATAACGAATCAGGATACGGTCTTCTTTTTGGGTGAAGATCAGTTCTTTGACCAAGACAATATTTCCCAAGCGGTACACCAGCCGCGGGATGGGGTCCATTTCGTAGTCACGCAGATATTTGTGTCCTTTGGGTTCGATCACATCTCCCTGGTACATCCGCGATCCCAAATGAAATTCAAAATCGTTAGAGCGCAGTGTCTCGTGCAAATCGGCCAGCAAAACATGGTTGTTATCATCAATCAGCGGCTGGGGAGCCACCAACAAACCATGATAACTCCGGGTGTTACAGTTAATAATGGTAGAACTGGCATAACTGCCGGCCCGGTTTGTCCGCAGCTTTTCTCTGCTCAGCGAGTAATTCAGGTTGATGAGCTGCTTTTTATCGAATTTTATATAACCCATTTTTTTTAATTTCGGAGAAAAAGATTTTCAAAGGCAAAAATACGTATTTTATCGGTGGAAAATTTTCATCGTTTGTTAATAAATCCTTATTTTTTAACGAAATAGCTATTGTTCCACAAGTTTTATATAGAGTGGCTTTTTCAAACGTTTACGGGTATAAACCGGTAAAGATAAAATCGCCAAACCGGCTTCAGGCAAAATGCCTTACTTTTGCCCGAAAAAAAGAGAGACATTGAATACAGAAACTTTCCTAGCGACTTTTCTTCCGCAGATAAACGGGACCGATCGTTTTCTTTTTTTTGCCCCGGGCCGGATAAATTTAATGGGTGATCACACCGATTACACCGAAGGACTGGTATTGCCAGCCGCCCTTTCTGTCGGAACTTATCTGTTTGTAAAACTTATTCCGGAACAGGAAATACAGTTTCATTCTCTAAATTACAACGAAAAAATTACTCTTCCGTTCGATTTACTTTCTGTTCCGCAAAAAAAATGGACCGATTATCCGGCAGGTATTTTGGTTGAGATGGAGCAGAAAGGCTGGCAAAAACAAGGACTGGAACTCACCTTTTTCAGTGATGTACCCCTGAATGCCGGACTTTCCAGTTCGGCAGCCATCGAAACAGTAACCGCTTTTGCCATTCAGCAGATCTTTTCGATCGAGCTGTCCAAAAAAGAGCTTGTTTTACTGGCTCAACGGGCCGAGCACCATTTTGCCGGGGTTCAATGCGGAATTATGGATCAATATACTGCCGTATTTGGAAAACCGGGAAAAGCCCTTTTGCTGGATTGTCACGAGATAAACCATAAAGAAACCGATGCTTCCTTTACCGGTTATGATTTTGTGGCGGTCAATACCAACGTAAAACACAGTCTGGTTCAATCGGTTTACAACCAAAGGGTAGAAGAACTCAACCGGGTGAAAGAAATTATCAATTCGTTTTTTGATGTTCCCTACCTGGGCATGTTGCGGGGTGAAGACCACGAGTGGTTAGACAAACTGGTAGAAGACACCACGCTCAAAAACCGTTTACGGCATGTCGTAAACGAGAACACCCGGGTAGAAGTAGCGGCAGAACTGTTAGAACAGCAAAATGCCCGGGCTTTTGGTGAATTGATGTATGCATCGCACGATTCGCTGGCTTTTGATTTTGAGGTAAGCTGTGAAGAATTAGACTTTTTGGTACAGGCCGCTTCTCAAATCGAAGGAACTGCCGGAGCACGGATGACCGGCGCCGGCTTCGGAGGTTGTACTTTAAACCTGGTTAAGCACGAGGCCGTTTCCGGTTTTTCAGAAGAAATCAAAACGAAATACAAAGAAGAAACCGGAAAAGAAGCTTCGGTATATCTTCTTTCCCTTTCCGGAAAAATGAAATCGTTTTCTTAATTTTTACCCAAACCGGAAAATCAAAATCACTGACTTTCTTTTCTGAACGTATCCAGCCACTGGTTGGCCATCACCAATGGTTTTAACAACGATTTTACCGGAGAATGCAAGATTTCTTTGGACGAAGGCAACAGACTGATCATTACCGGAAGTGCACCGAAAGCCATTCCAATTCCTTTATAAAACCGGCCAAAGCCAATCCGGTAAAGAAATTGCCGTACATGTTCGTTAAGCAATTCCACACTTAAAGCCGAAAATCCGGTAACGATAAACAAAGCCCGGAGTAACATTTCCAGCCCGACCCAAAGGCCATCCAAATTAAACCAGTGGTGATCAGGCTTCCCGAAATCCCAAAACAGCGCCGACAGTAATACAATAATAACCAACTGTGACCAAAAAATGGGTTTTCGTAACCGGCGTAACGCTCTCCGGTACACAAAGCCAAAAACCAATACATAAACGCCCATAAAAATCAATCCCGGAAGGTGGTAATGCATATTCACCAGAAAAAGTCCCAGCGGTAAAGCAATGAGATGAAAAAACAACAACGTTGTAGAGGTTTTTTGGTTTTTATCGATCACAAAAAAATCTTTTTCGGGTTCTCCTTTTATCTCTCCAAAGTCTTGTTGTTCTGATTGTAACTTCAACGCCTTACGCCCAATGAGGTAGCCCAGTCCGCCGGCCAGCACGCCAAAAAAAACATAAAACGACAGCAAAAACCAAAGGATTTGCCAGTCCGTAGCCTGTTGGATATGCAGTTGCTTTAACCCGAAATTAATGATGTTGACATAAATTTTTACCAGATTAAAACCGTAATAAATGATCAGGCTGATAATTTTATGAAACAAGGCACTGGAAAGACTCAGGATTCCGGCTACCATATAACCGGCAAGGTTAGAGCCCAATATCCGGATGGCTATTTCAATCAAGATTGCTTCCAGCATGATTCCGGTCATGGGTCCGAGAATAATCGCACTGGGCGAAACCGATTTCATAATGGCCGTAATCAGTCCGGCTCGGATAATCAACCCTTTGTATGGCCAAATCTGATAAAATCCGATGAGTAACACCGTTCCGGTAAATGCAAGAATCGAACCGGCAAAAGGAAGGCGGGTATTATGCAAGAAACTACCCACAATAATCTCAACGGATGCCCACAAACCACCGGCTACGGCCGCCCGCAACCATAATTCATCCGGAGGTAATGTCTGTTTTTTCACCATACGGCCTCCTCTGCTTTTTTCAAATCTTCCGGAGAATTCACATTCAGAAACAGAAAGTCGTTAAAAAAAGGAAGATGCTCGTCAATGGTCACCGTTTTCATTCGGATACGTTTTAAAAACTGCATCATTTTAAATTCTTTGTTTTCGATGGAGCGGGTTAAATCACCCAAAATGTTGGTATGGTAACAACCACTTAAAGGCTCGATAAGAAAAGTATCGTGTACCGGACAAATGACCTGATTGTTTTCCACATTTTCCAGCAATAACTGAAAAACAGCCGTATTGACAAAAGGAGTGTCACAGGAAAGGATAAGGTTGTAACGTGTAGTTGATTTTTTCAGACAGGTATAAATTCCTCCCATCGGACCGATATCCGGTATTTCGTCACGGATTACAGGCCAGCCAAATTCGGCATATTTTTCCGGAAAATGGTTGGCAGAAATCATCAACCGGGTACATAATGGCTGAAGCGTTTGTATGGCATACGAAACCAACGGTTTGTCTTTCAACATACACAAACCCTTATCTTTTCCCATACGGCTGCTTCTGCCGCCTGCGAGAATGATTCCGGTAATCTCTTCTTTTGCGATGGTCATGTTTTCAAATGAGGAGGCAAATTTATGGTTTTCCGGCGTTCCGGGAAAGTCGATCCGGAAAAATGAAAAACGAAGGTTCTATTAAAAATATCGGCGATTTATAATTTTATCTGTTTTCTTGTGATTTGTTTTTTGGACCTTGGAATTTCGTTTGCAATTTGGTTTTTTGTTTTTTGTGATTTCTAACTTGGTCATTAGTCACTGGTGATTGGTTGATTTTCAATATTTTACTCATGTTTTCATTGTCATTCTGAACGGAGCGCAGCGCAGTGAAGAATCTCAAAAATAATCACGGTAGTTAAACGAGATGCTTCGCGTTGCTCAGCAGGACAAAAGAAGTTGATTTTTGGAATTTGGGGATTTTTTGTGATTTGCTTTTTTGTTTTTTGGAATTTCCCACTTTAGACATTTGAAGTACTTAAAATTTAAAGTGTGAAGTACTTAAAGTTTGGATTCATATCTCGTATTTATAACTCATCCCAAAGGGGTTAAACACCGGTCTCTGAATAAATTCAGCGTCAATGGTAATGAGTCGTCCCTACGGGACTCCAATACAACCACATTTTGTGTGTATTTGTTCGCAAGCGAGCGGGTGGACCGAGGAATTCATCGTCCGAGGACGCCCAAACGATGAAGGAGGCCGTTAAACGAGATGCTTCGCGTTGCTCAGCAGGACAAAAGAAGTTGATTTTTGGAATTTGGGAGTTTTTTGTGATTTGACTTTTTGTCTTTTGGGATTTCCCACTTTAGGCACTTCAAACTTTAGGCACTTGAAGTACTTAAAATTTGAAGTGTGAAGTACTTAAAGTAGTCAGATATTTATCTCGTGTTTATAACTAATCCCGAAGGGATTAAACCAGAATAACCCTGTACGAAGTGCAGGGAAATAAACCCATCAGAAAATCATAACCCCGAAGGGGTTGAATAAAACAATCTCTTGTTCGGATTTAAATAAAAAAATCTTTTTTTTCGCTTTTTTCGAATATTGTATTTCTAATTGTAGTACTTTTATTGTTTAAACCCTTACCTCCCATGAAAACAAAAGCAAAAACCCTACTCCTTGCTGTTTCTTTTACCGCCTTGGCCGCTTTTACCGGTTGCCAAAAAGATTCTTCTACACCAACGCCTGCTCCGGTGCCAGCTACCGTAAAAATGGACAGTATCAATAACTTACAAATGACAAGCGTAACTGTAAATTTCACAGTAACACCCAATGATTCTCAGATCAGCGAAGCTGGCGTAGCTTACAGCACTGGTACTACCAGTAGCAGCGCTACCAAAGTTAAAGCTGATGCTAAAAGCGGAATCATCTCCTTAACCTTAACTGGTTTACAGGCAAACACTAAATACCATGTTTGGGCCTATTGCACCACAGCTGATGGAACTATCTTTTCCAAAAGTCTGGAGATCTGGACCTACGGTTTGATGGATATTGATGGCAATGGTTACCATACCGTTGAAATCAATAACCGTATCTGGACCGTGGAAAATCTCAAGGTAACCCATTATCGTAATGGCGATCCCATCCCTGAAGTTCAGGATAGCACGGTTTGGTTGAATGACAAGCAAGGAGCAATGTGCTGGTATCAGAATAACCGGGCTAAATATGATTCTATCTATGGAGCCCTGTATAATTTCTATGCCGTTGACGATCCTCGTGGTTTAGCTCCCCAGGGCTGGCATGTTCCGACTTTACAGGAATACATTGATTTATCAATAGCTTTAGGAAAGACTCCTGTTGCTGGTGGTAAAATGAAAGAAACTAGTTTTAAGCATTGGAATGCTCCCAATACGGGAGCCACTAATTCAACTGGCTTCACTGCTTTACCAGGAGGAATGCGCGGTTTAACTAATGAGCATAAAACTTTAATCTCTTTTGCTGGTATAAAAGAGTTTGCTTATTTTTGGACTAGTGATAAAGCACCATTATTAAATTGTGCTTACACTACGAGAATGGATTATAATAATACTTGGTTAAATCTTGGTTTGGCTGTAGATAACACTTCTGCCTTTAGTGTTCGTTTGGTTAAAGACAAATAAAAAACGACAATAGATTCAGGGGTTGTTATTTTTTGCTCTGAATGAATTCAAAGCGAAAAGCTGAGTCCGTCCCTACGGGGCTCCATTACACTACATCTTATCGGTGAAATTCATCGTTTGGGCGTCCGCCCGGACGATGAAGGATGCCATTAAACGAGATGCTTCGCGTTGCTCAGCATGACAAAAGAAGTTGATTTTTGGAATTTGGGAGTTTTTTGTGATTTGACTTTTTGTCTTTTTGGATTTCCTCTGTGGCCGTGATGGGAGTGGCAGCGCCCGGCGACAGAAGCCGATGTGGAGCCCCGCCTGGCTGCGCAAGTCGGGCAGACAGCGACCACAGGGAGCTCGTATGCCGCGGGAGCGAAACACGGCTTATGGCACCGGGACTAAAACGGACAGCACGAAAAGCCACCCTGAATATTTCCTTCGGCTTTAAAATAGCTGAATAAAAAACAACGCGGATAAACGTTTTGAAAATCAAAGTTTGAGAAATAGATCTCTCCTTGTTTTGTCTGGTAAATCAACGGGAAAATCTATACGATAAAAAATTTGTTTAAACAAATATTTATCTCTAATTTTGCCGCCCAATTTTTTGAAGAGTGGAAAGGAAAAGCGAAAGATTTCAGATTCCCGTAAAAGGCCTTGCTTTAGGGAATCATCATTTCGATTTTGTGGTGGAAGACGCGTTCTTTGAGCAATATCCCCTGGAAGAAATTCATCATGGGAATATTAAGCTGCAGCTGGATGTTGAAAAAGAAAGCCGGTTAATGACTTTTCAATTTCATTTTAACGGAAATCTGCAGTTGGCATGCGACCGGTGTCTCGAAAATTATAGACAGCCCTTGCAGGGCGATTTTCGGCTGATCGTAAAATACGGTGAAAAAGAGGAAGAATTATCGGAAGAGTTAATGACAATTCCGTTTGAAACCAGCCGGTTCGATATTGCGCCTTATATTCTTGAGTTTATCCAGCTGATGCTTCCGATCAAGCATGTGCATCCGGATGATGCACACGGAAACAGCACCTGTGACCCGGAGATGCTCAAAGAATTGGAAAAATTTGAAAAACAAGCTGTTGACCCGCGTTGGGCAGCATTAAAAAACGTGAAAATAAAATAAAAAGAATAACCGATAAAATTTATAAAAATGGCACATCCAAAGAGAAAAACATCAAAAACACGGAGAGATAAAAGAAGAACTCATGTGAAAGCACACGTTCCTGTTTTGGCTACCTGCCCCACCACCGGAACAGTACACGTTTATCACCGCGCATATTATGTTGACGGCGATCTTTACTACAAAGGAAAACTGATTGTACAGGGCGCAGAAGCATAAAAGTCAATTTATCAATCTGTTCAGGTATTGTTTACCTTCGGATTTATAAACCCATCAACCTTTGTTCCTTACCGGACAAAGGTTTTTTTATGCCCGGTTTCTGCGGCAATCTACCATTGTAAATTTTAAAATGCACTTTTAGCGCGTCTTAAAATACAATTGGGATAAAAGTTCAATATGTAAATGAAAATACTATTTTTGCCTCCTGATATTTTAAAATGAAGTTATGGCTAAATTGAGAGCTGCCATTAAAGGTATTCATGCCTGGGCACCCGAAGACGTGCTCACCAACCAAGACCTGGAAAAAATGGTGGATACCACCGATGAATGGATTACCACCCGAACAGGAATCAAAGAACGTCATATATTAAAGGGAGAAGGTTTGGGAACTTCCGATATGGGAGTAGAGGCGGTAAAAGGACTGCTGAAAAAAACAGGAACAAAACCGGAAGAAGTGGATTTGTTGATTTGTGCCACCGTAACCCCCGATATGCAGTTTCCGGCAACCGCCAACATCATCAGTGATAAAGTAGGAATAAAAAACGCCTTTAGTTTTGATATGAATGCCGCTTGTTCCACTTTTATTTATGCGTTAGTTACCGCTTCAAAATATGTGGAATCAGGAGAATATAAAAAAGTCATTGTTGTAGGAGGAGATAAAATGTCGTCCATCACCGATTATACCGACCGTGCCACGTGTGTCATTTTCGGAGATGCCGCCGGAGCAGTATTGCTGGAGCCTACAACAGAAGATGTCGGAATTATTGATCATCGTTTTTATACCGACGGTTCCGGAAGAGTTCATCTTCACCAAAAAGCAGGCGGTTCGGTAAAACCGGCTTCTCATGCCACGGTCGATGCCCGCGAACACTTTATCTATCAGGAAGGCCAGCCGGTATTTAAATTTGCTGTTACCAATATGGCCGATGTAGCTGTAGAAATCATGCAGCGGAATCATCTTTCTTCGGATGATATCGACTGGCTGGTACCCCACCAGGCCAACCTTCGTATTATTGAAGCCACCGCACGACGCATGAAGCTTCAAAAAGAAAAGGTAATGATCAATATTCAGCGGTACGGAAATACGACCAACGGAACCATTCCTATGTGTTTGTATGAATGGGAAAGCCAGCTGAAAAAAGGAGACAACCTGGTATTAGCGGCTTTTGGCGGTGGATTTACCTGGGGAGCCATTTACCTGAAATGGGCTTACGACGGAAAAAAGCAAGGATAACCCTCTTCTGACTTCCATCTTCCATCTTCCGACTTCTGACTTCTGACTCCCCTCTTCTGCCTTTTCCCTACTCTACCATTTCGAAGTCGAGTTGTCGCCGTTCCAGGTCTACATTTTTCACCAGAACCCTGACTTTATCGCCCAGTCGTAATTTCTGGCCATAGCGTTTTCCGATGATCTGATAATTATCTTCATCCAGATAATAATAATCGTCTTTCATGTCGTTGAAACGGATCAGTCCTTCGCTTTTGCTTTCGACCAATTCCACAAAGATTCCCCATTTGCTCACCCCGGAGATCAGTCCGTCAAAGGTTTTTCCCACTTTGTCAATTAAAAATTCAACCTGTTTGTATTTTACGGAAGCTCTTTCTGCATCAGCCGCTTTGCGTTCCATTTCAGAAGCATGTTCACATTTTTCTTCGCAGGTTTCTTTGTTTACCGATTTTTTTCCTTCAAGGTATTTCTCAAGTAACCGGTGTACCATCATATCCGGATAACGCCGGATAGGAGATGTAAAGTGAGTGTAATAAGGAAAAGCCAATCCGTAATGCCCGATATTTTCTGTGGAATAATAGGCTTTGGACATGGTTCGTATGGCAATGGTTTCAATCATGTTTTCTTCCCCTTTTCCTTTTATCCGGTCGAAAAGGGCATTAAATGAGCGGGCCAATGCGTCACGCGATTGAATTTCGAGCGAATATCCCAAACGGTTCAGAAACTGGGTAAACGTATTTAATTTTTCCGGATTGGGTTCGTCATGAACCCGGTAAACAAACGTTTTGGGTGTTTTGTTGTTCTTTGGTTTTCCTACAAAAGTCGCTACCGACTTATTGGCCAGTAACATAAATTCCTCCACCAAATGATTGGCTTCCTTTGACTCTTTTACATAAGTTTCTATTGGCTTTCCTTTTTCATCGAGCTTAAAGCGGATTTCAGGGGTATTGAAATTAATGGCTCCGTTTTTAAACCGGATTTCGCGCATAATAGAAGCCAGTTGGTTCAGTTTCAGGATGTTTTCAACAAACTCACCCTGTTCGGTTTCGATGATTTTTTGCACTTCCTCGTAAGCAAACCGGCGATTAGAACGGATTACCGTTTTGCCAAACCACTGGCTGACTACTTCGGCCTTGTCGTTCATGGTAAAGACTGCCGAGAAAGTCAGTTTATCTTCATCGGGGCGTAAAGAGCAAACACCATTCGAAAGTTTTTCGGGCAACATAGGAATTACCCGGTCCACAAGATAAACGGAAGTCGCACGCTTGTAGGCTTCGGCATCCAAGACCGTATCCGGACGAACATAATGGGTTACATCGGCAATATGCACTCCGACCTCCCATAATCCGTTTTTGAGTTTTCTTAACGAGAGTGCATCGTCAAAATCTTTGGCATCCACCGGGTCAATGGTAATGGTCCATACTTTCCGGAAATCTTTCCGGCGGGCAATTTCTTCTTTACTGATGGTCGTTCTGATTTTTTCAGCCTCCCGGAGTACTTTGTCCGGAAACGACAGCGGGAAATCAAAATCAGCCAGAATCGATTTCATCTCCACATCATTATCGCCCGGTTTACCCAGCACTTCTATCACTTCTCCAAAAGGGTTGTTGGAATGTTCCGGCCAGTCGGTAATGTTTACCAACACTTTATCTCCATTTTTCCCTTTCTTGAGCTTACTTTTCGGAACAAAAATATCCACCGGCATAAACGGACTGTCCGGTACCACAAACCCAAAGTTTTTGCTGACTTCCAGAATCCCCACGTATTGTGTCTTTTTCCTTTCCAGGATTTCCACAATCTGACCTTCGGTTTTGTGTCCTTTTCGTTTAGGGAAGAGCAACACTTTAACATGATCGCCATGCAAAGCATGATGGGTGTTGTTCGGTGCGATATAAATGTCTTCACCACCTTCATCAGAAACGATATACGCTTTACCGGTTTTTTTCATTTCCACCGTTCCGGTGATATATTTCTTTTTATTGGCCAGCGTGGCCAGCTTATCAGCATGTAAAACAAATTTTCCCTTTTTCACCTCCTGCAGATATCCATCGGCAAGCAATTCGGTAAGAATGGTATAAATCATGTTTTTCCCGGCTTTATCTTTAATGCCGAGCTTATGGGCAATTTGTTTGTTGTTGTATGCTTTGAACGGGTTATCGGCAAAAATGCTGACAATAATTCCGTGTAATTGGCTTTTGGGATATTTCTTTTTCCGTGCCATAATTTTTTCTCTTTTTTTAAATTCTACATGGTATTTTGCAAAACGGGAATTGCAGCAATCAGTTTTTGAGTATAGGGGTGTTTCGGATGATAATAGATCTCATCTGCATCGCCCGTTTCCACAATTTTTCCTTCTTTCATCACGATAATACGGTCGGACATAAAGCGGACAACCGATAAATCGTGCGAAATAAAGATATACGTAAATCCGAATTCGGCTTTCAACCGGTTTAACAGATTAAGAACGGTTGCCTGCACCGAAATGTCCAACGAAGAAACAGCTTCGTCGCAGATAATAAATCGCGGATTGAGAGCCAGTGCCCGGGCAATCACAATCCGTTGACGTTGTCCGCCGGAAAATTCATGAGGATAACGGTGAAAATGTTCCGGTTTCAAACCGGTTTTTATCATCAGTTCGATGGTTTTCTGTTTTAACTCTTTGCCTTTGTACAGCTTATGCACCTGCATGGGCTCCATAATGGCTTTTCCGATACTGATCCGCGGGTTTAGTGACGAATACGGATCCTGGAAAACAATTCCGGTTTTTTTACGGTAGGGTTTTAATTCTTTGCGTGAAAGAGGCAGAATATCTGTCTCTTCAAAAAAGATCCGTCCGCTATCCGGATCGATCAACCGTAATAATGTCCGGCCAAGTGTTGTTTTTCCGCAACCGGATTCCCCGACCAAACCTAACGTTTCGCCCGGATACACCTGAAAACTCACATGATCCACAGCCTGTAACGAACGGATGACCTTTCCCCGCCACGACTTTTGCAACGGATACGATTTGACCAGCTCTTCCACCCTGACCAACGGTTTTTGGGTATATAACCGGGCCAGCCGTTCTTTTCTTTCTTCCGGTTTTTCTTCTTCCGGATGAAAACCTTCGGCATTTTCTTTACGCATAAAATCATCGAGCGTTGCCAGTTTCTTCAACCGCTTATCCAATGGCGGATGACAAGCCAACAAGGCCCGGGTATAAGCATGCTGCGGGTTCCCAAAAATTTGTTGACGGTTTCCGGATTCCACAATCTTTCCCTGATACATCACCAAAATTTCATCGGCAATACCGGAAACCACATTTAAGTCGTGCGAAATAAAAAGCAGGCTCATTCCGGTTTCCTGCTGAAGGCGCTTTAAAAGCAGAAGAATCTCTTTCTGCACTGTTACATCCAGTGCCGTCGTCGGTTCATCTGCAATAAGAATATCCGGATGATTGGCCAAAGCCATGGCAATCATGATCCGCTGTTTTTGCCCGCCTGAGATCTGATGCGGATAGGAAGAAAAAATCTTTTCCGGTCGCGGGATCTGCACTTTCTCAAAAAGAGACAATACTTTTTGCCGGGCAGCGTCTTTCGAAACTTTTTGGTGTTGCCTGATCATCTCTACCACCTGTTTACCGCAGTGCATCACCGGATTCAGCGCAGTCATCGGCTCCTGAAATACAATGGAGATTTCTTTTCCCCGGATATCCCGAAAAGCTTTCTCGGAGAGAGCAGCCAAATTTCTGTCTTTAAATAAAATCTGCCCCCCTGTAATCCGGGCCTGTTTGGGTAAAAGCCCCATGAGCGACAAGGCGGTTAACGATTTGCCGGAACCCGACTCTCCTACCAGTCCGGTACAGGTTCCTTTTTTCAATGTAAAATTTACATCCTGAACCACCGGACGATCGCCAATATGAATGTTTAAATCTTTAACCGTTAACATGCTTCAAAGATAGACTTTTTTCGCCTGAGGCCCTTCTCCCGAAAACATAATCTTTGTTAAACCACTACCAGCGAAGCACTTTACTGATGCACTATTCCACACAAAAAAGTATAACCAAGGCCTTACTTTTCTCAAAGAAAGATACAACAACTTAATTGATAACGAAAAAAAATCCCGTCATTTCATTCCAATTAAAATATGGTTGTATTTTTGCCGGAAACGAGACAAATAAAACGTATGAAAAAAATTCTGATTCTTATTCTGCTCTCTGCCGTTTTTTTAGGAGCATGTAACAGCCCGGCATCAAAGTTAAAAGGCGAATGGAAAGTAGCTGATGTAAAAACTAATTTTGGGAAAACCAAATTACCTCCGGAACTGGTGGCCCATATTGTGGCCGAACAGAAAAAAATCAGTTTCCGGATTATGAACGATTCGGTCATGGTGCTGATTCTGGACAACAATACCCACGAAGCCCATTGGAAAATGGGAAAAGATCATGAGATCAGTTATTACTTCACCACACAACCGGCCATGTTTCATAAACTGGGAAAATGGGACGGAACCCACATTATCTCGGACACCAAAACCCCGTTGGGTGATTTAATTGTAACCTACGAGAAAAAATAATTTTATCACGGTTTTAAAAAAAGCCTCTCTGTTTTGCAGAGAGGCTTTTTTATTCTTCCGGAAATTTTCTATTGAAGCAAACGTCCGGGCGTATAGGGTGCTTTAATCGCATTGAGTTCTTTATCCAGTGCTTTCAGCTGCTCGTCCACTTTTTTTATGCGGGCAAGGACACCGGGAAGAGCCTCTTTGACAATTTGCATGTTCATTTTCTGCATTTCGGTAGGTGCCGAGGTAGATTCCCAGGAAGCAAACACCGCTTCGTTTAATCGTTTCATCAACGGCATCGGTTCCGGCGGAACTTCTTCAAAACTGGCTTTGGCCGGCATGCCATGGAAGAGATAATTGATTTTTTCAATTTCCTCTTTCACTGCCTGGGCTTGATTTTTCATGGCCAGCGTAGCTGCCGGAGTAATCTGGATAGCCTGTTGAACATAAGCCGTTTTGGTTTTCAGGCTGTTCAGATATTGCTGGGCCCCGCTCATTACCCGCCACAAATCAGAAAGCTGTCCGAAGAACGCATCCAGTGCCTGCCGGTCTTTTGCCGGAAGAGTGGTATTGTTTAACACTTTGGCGGTAAATGAAACCGGACCGGCCAACGGTTTTTCTTTTCCGTTGTGGAACAATTCCAAGGTAACCGTATATTTTCCCGGAAGAGCCATCATGCCGTCAGCACCATCGGCCATCGGATTAAACTCTTTATTTTTTAGCCGTACCGGTTGCGGACTGACATAGTGCAAATCCCAGTTTACACGGTGAATGCCTTTGGCCGCCGGCTTGTATATCTTCCGAACCACTTCACCCTGAGCATTTTTGATGACAAAAACAAAATACGGACCGGTTTCGTTTTTCTCTTTTTCCAACTCTTCGTGTGTTGGCTGCGGAATAGGTTCTCCTTTTTTAAAGAGCGCTTTTTCTTTCTCCAGCCGTTGCTGTTTCAATGTTTTAGGAACATCCTTTACATAATACGTGAAATTAGCACCAAAAGGCGGGTTAGGCGCCTGATAATAAGCCGAACCGGTTCCGTAACGATCATCTTGCTGAATATACATCAGGGCATCACGCGGAGTAAAAAGAATAGCCGGTGTATTTTTCAGCTTGTCTGCCGACAATTGTCGCAGAGAAGAATAATCATCCAGAATATAAATTCCACGTCCGAAAGTGGCAATAACCAGGTCTTTCCAGTTTTTTTGAATCGCAATGTCACGCACGGCAATATCCGGCAGTCCGGCTCCCAGTTTAATCCAGTGCTTTCCACCGTTCAGGGTAAAATAAAACCCGAATTCCGTTCCCACAAAAAGTAGATTCTTGTTAACCGGATCCTGAGCTACAGTATGAACCGGTTCTTTGGGAAGGTCTCCGGCAATGGAAGTCCATGTTTTTCCTTTATCGGTCGTTTTCAGCAAATAAGCTTTAAAATCATCGCTTTTGGTATCATTAAAAGAAGCGAAGAAAACATTCTCATCAAAATTAGAGGGGAAAACATCACTCACATAAGTGTATTCAGGAACTCCGGGAAAAGAGGTTGTTTTATTCCAGGTTTTTCCGTCATTATCGGTAATCTGAATGACACCGTCATCGGTACCCACCACCAGAAGGCCTTCTTTTAACGGAGATTCGGCCAACGAAACAATGGTTCCCCATTGTGAAGTGGAAACATCCTTGGCCACAGCATCGGACGGCCAGTATTTTCCCATGATTTTCATCTTGTTGCGATCCAGATCGCGGGTAAGATCGCCACTGATTTCGTGCCAGCTGTTTCCGCGGTCATCGCTTTCAAACAACTTGTTTGCCCCCATGTACAAACGGGTTGGCTGGTGACTGCTCACAATAAACGGAGCATCCCAATTCCAGCGGAAGGTTTTTTCTCCCTTTTTGGGCATCGGTTTTATTTTAATTCGCTCTCCCGATTTCCGGTCATAGCGATAAATATTTCCGTATTGATAAGCCGAGTAAACAATATCCGGATTGTTTGGATCGGAAGCCTGCCAAAAACCATCGCCCCCAAGCGTAGTCACCCATTCACAACCGGTAACGCCGCCCCGTTTCAGGTTTCGTGAGGGGCCACCCAGGCTGTTATTGTCCTGCGTTCCGCCGTAAACCCAATAAAAAGGTTTGGTGTTGTCGGCCCAAACCCGGTAAAACTGAGTAACCGGAAGCGTATTTTTAAAAATAAACGTTTTGGCCCCATTCCAGGTTTCATACACCCCACCATCGCAGCCAATGAGCATGTGATCGGTATGCTGTGGATCAATCCAGTACGCATGATCATCCACATGACGTTTGTTGTTTCCGATATGTTTCCAGGTTTTACCGCCATCGAGTGTAACCGCTCCGTAAGTATTCACGGCATAAACCTTGTTTGGATTTTTCGGATCAGGATACAATTCGCTGTAATACTGTCCGCTGCTGTAATAATCACTCATTTTTTTGAAAGAAGCCCCCCGATCAGTTGACCGGAAAAATCCGCCTTTTCCGTTAGAAGCCTGAAACATGACATACACAATATCCGGATTGGCCGGAGAAACAGCAATAGCCATTCCGCCTTTGTCCACCGAAGGAATTCCATTGGTCAACTTTTTCCAGGTCTTTCCGCCATCGGTGGTTTTGTAATATGCCGACTCGGGGCCGCCGCCAATCTGTGTCCATTGTCTCCGGCGACGTTGTTCGGCTCCGGCATAAATCACATCCGGATTCCCGGGTTCAAAACACATATTGGCCACTCCGGTATTTTCCGAGATGTACAACACCCGTTTCCAGGTTTTTCCGCCGTCGGTGGTTTTGTAAAGACCACGATCGCCACCGGGTGCCCAAACCGAACCTTCGGCCGCCACATAAACAACATTGGAGTTTCGGGGATCGATGAGAATTTTCCCGATCTGACGTGAATTTTTCAATCCCATGTTTTTCCATGTTTTTCCGTCATCGGTCGTTTTCCAGACACCGTTTCCGTAACCGAGTGCCCGTTGGTGATTGTTCTCTCCGGTTCCGGCCCAAATAACGTGGTGGTTATTCGGATCCATCGCAAGACATCCCATGGAATAGGCCCCGTAATGATCAAAAACCGGTTTAAAGGTTGTTCCGTCATCATCGGTTTTCCAGATACCACCCGAGGCAGCTGCCACATAAAACCGGCTGTGATTATCCGGGTCAACGACAAAATCGGCAATTCGTCCGGAAGTGAAAGCCGGCCCGATGCTTCGCCATTTTAATCCGTTGAACAAAGATGCTTTTAGCTCATGCTGAGCCGGAGTTTTGGTTTTTTTCTTTTTTGCCTGGGCAGGCAGTGTCCCAAAGACAACAAAACCCGCCAGTAAGACATAAAAAATCTTACACGTAAATTGTTTTTTCATAGGATAGCTGTTAAATGATTGGTTGGCTGTTTATTTTACAGGGTTAAAGATAATAATTTTCATCTATCGCTCTGTCATTATTTTGTCCTGGTTATTTTTCAAATGTTTCGTTTTTTCGATCCGGAAAACAAATAAAATTTCAAAGTCTCATCCCGCAAAAACATGTACATTTGTCGTTCATTTCAATAAAACATTAAATTTTTGGTCTTATGCAGAAAAAAATCTCCACCCTGTTGGGCTTTCTTGTCCTTTTTCTTTTTTCATTTACCGAAACCAGTTACGGTTGTACCAACTATCTGGTTACCAAAGGAGCTTCGGCTGACGGTTCCGTTATGATTTCCTACAATGCCGACTCACACGTGTTGTATGGTGAACTTTATCACTGGCCGGCACAAACCTGGCCCAAAGGCACCATGATGGATGTGTACGACTGGGATACCGGAAAATATCTTGGAAAAATTGAACAGGCGCATCAGACGTACAATGTGGTGGGCAATATGAATGAATACCAGGTAGCCATCGGCGAAACCACTTTCGGCGGCAGAGCATCATTACAACACCAACCCAAAGCCGTAATCGACTACGGCAGCCTGATTTATATCGCTTTACAGCGTTCAAGAAGTGCCCGCGAAGCCATTAAGGTGATGACACAGCTGGTAGCAAAATATGGCTATTACAGCGAAGGGGAATCGTTTTCTATTGCTGATAAAAACGAAGCCTGGATTCTGGAAATGATTGGGAAAGGTAAAGGCGAAAAAGGCGCTGTTTGGGTAGCCCGCCGCATACCTGACGGTTATGTATCCGGACATGCCAACCAGGCACGTATTACCACTTTCCCGCTGGCCAACGGAAAAACCTCCATCACTTCTGACCAAATGGATAAAATTTTTAATAAAGAGGTCAACACCGTTTATGCTGCTGACGTCATTTCTTTTGCCCGCAAAAAAGGCTTTTACAAAGGACCGGATAAAGATTTTTCCTTTTCCGATACTTATGCTCCCGTTGACTTTGAAGGGGCCCGTTTTTGTGAAATCCGTGTATGGACGATGTTTAACGATGTAAAAAAAGGAATGGATAAATACTGGGATTACGCCAAAGGACATATTGAGCACGGAAAACGGCTGGCCGACGGGGACAAAAACCTGAACGGTTACGCCACGAACCGGATGCCGCTGTGGGTAAAACCCGATAAAAAAATCACGTTGAAAGATATGATGCATTTTATGCGAAACCATCTGGAAGGTACCGAACTCGACATGAGCAAAGACGTAGGTGCCGGACCATTTCATTGTCCTTACCGCTGGCGTCCGCTTACCTGGAAAGTAAATGGTGTAGAATACTTTAACGAACGGGCCACGGCTACCCAACAAACCGGGTTTACTTTTGTAGCCCAATCGCGCAGCTGGCTGCCCGACGCAGTGGGCGGAATTATCTGGTGGGGCGTTGACGATGCTTCCGGAACAGTTTACATGCCCATCTATTCGTCCATTACTACCATTCCGGAAAATTTCAGAGTCGGCAATGGCAGCATGATGGAATGGTCTGATTCCTCAGGGTTCTGGATTTTCAATCAGGTCGAAAATTTTGCCTACACGGCATGGGACCGGATTCATCCCGACATTGTGAAAGCACAATCGAAACTTGAAAATGAGTTTTTCGCTTTTACACCTGCCGTAGACGAAACAGCTGAAACACTTTATAAAACCAATCCGAAAGAAGCTGTCGCATTTTTGACCGAATACAGCAATGCCATGGCATCCAAAACGTTCAAAACCTGGAAGAATCTTTATCACCACCTGTTTATGAAATACATGGACGGGAACATTAAATTTAAACGTCCGGTACCCAAAGGATACAAATACGTGAATCCTAAACTGGAGCAACCGGGATATGGTGAAGATTGGTATAAACTAATTATTGAACAAACCGGCGATAAATTTAAAGTACCGGGGCAAGAAAAGAAATAACAGCCACACACTACAGCCCGTGCAGTTAAATTGTAAAATCAAACTGGCGGGTATGTAGTTTTTGGTAAATATCTTTGCTGAACATATACAACTGAGCCGGCCTGTGCGATACCTCTGTTTCTTTTTCGTGTAAAGGAACAATATAGCGCAAGCCGGCTATTTTTTTCCGGAAATTACGTTTGTCCAGCTTTTTTTCGAAAACAACTTCATAAATTCGTTGCAACTGGCTCAAGGTAAACTTGGGCGGTAATAATTCAAAGGCAAGCGGCTGATTACGCAACTCATTCCGAAGCGTTTCCAGAGCAAAAGTAAAAATATCACGATGGTCAAAAGCCAATGGCAAATCTTTTACTTCATCCACCGGAAACCAACGGGCATTTCCATTTAAAGAAGTTTTATAATCCACATCTTCAGAAAGATTTACCAGTCCGAAATAGGGAATCGTAATTACCCGTTCTTCCGGATGATCAATGGCATACAGCCAGGTCATATCGCGGGGTTGTCGTTTTAACCGGTTGGTATCGCCAAATGCCTTTAACTGTTTCAGGTAAATCTTCTGTAATCCGGTTTGTTCATACAAAATCCGCTCGGCAGAAACATCCAGGTCTTCATCTTTCCGAATCAGATCTCCCGGAAATTTCCAATCGATATAGTTTTTCCCCTCATGATATACCGGACGGGTAACCAACAAAATATTCAGATGAAAATCATCAAAGCCAAAAACCACAGCATCCACTGAAATATTAGGAATCAATCGTTTGTCCATTTTTCTGTTTTATATCTGTCGAATTACCGTTTATTTTTGTTATCAAGTTGCGTTCGTATCAAAATTTTGTCAAAACGGCTTTTGTTCTTTTTACCGGGTTTTCTCTCCGGATTATTCCGGTTATATTTAAAATACAAAGGCTATTTCCGGGAAAAATTCACCGTACAAAGGTAAACATTTCATTTTACATCCAGACTTATTGTCATAAAAACATTTACTAAGACCGAGAGAAGAAATACAAAAACAAGAGGTTTGAACAAAAAAACAATAAACATAAACTTTTTATTAACAATAGTTTATATAATATAAACAAAGCTCCATGATTAATGCTTGACAAAAACCTTGTTCAATTCAATAGTTTTTATACATTTGTAGGGTTATTAAGTGTTATTTTTACATTAAGTGTCCTGAACAGACCATCCTAAAAACAACAGAAATGGAAAAACAAACAACCTACAACAAAAATCTGGTCGTAATTATTGCTGCGGTAGCCGCCACAGGCGGATTACTTTTTGGATTTGATACCGGCGTAATTTCCGGAGCCATTCCTTTTTTTCAACAGGATTTTCAGTTAAGTAACAGCATGGTGGAAAATATTACCACGGCAGGATTGATCGGTGCAGTTATCGGAGCCATGTTTACCGGACGGCTTTCCGACATTTTCGGACGCCGGAAAACAATTCTCGGAGCAGCAATCATTTTTGTTGTGGGTGCAGCCTGGTCGGGTTGGGCCCCTAATCCCACCGATTTAATTCTTGCCCGTTTGTTCATCGGTCTGGCTATCGGGATTTCCTCTTTTTCCGTACCACTTTACATTGCAGAGATTTCTCCCACCAAAATGCGGGGACGTCTTGTTTCGCTGTTTCAACTACTCATCACCATAGGTATTTTGGTTTCGTATCTGAGCGATTTGGCTTTTGCCAATAATGATGTGCTTAGTTCGTGGCGCCCCATGTTTTATGCCGGAATGATTCCGGGATTCATTCTGCTCATTGGCATGCTGTTTCTTCCGGAAACACCGCGTTGGCTGATGAGCAAAGGCCGCGAAGAAGAAAGCCGGAAAATCCTGCAACGCATTGAAGAACCGGCACTGGTGGAAGAATCGATCCAACGGATGAAGCAAGAAATTGAACAGGACAAAGAAAAAGCCGGTTTGCGGGAAATTTTCCGTCCCTGGCTGCGTACGGCTTTAATTATTGCTGTAGGAATTATGTTTTTTCAGCAATTCGTGGGTATCAATACAGTAATTTACTACAGCCCGAAAATTTTTATGATTGTCGGATTTGAAGGGGCCCGTGCCGGAATTTGGGGAGCCGTAAGTGTGGGAGTCATCAACGTACTGTTTACCATTCTGTCATTGTTTATGATTGACCGGCTGGGACGCCGGAAGCTGTACTTCATCGGATTGAGCGGTATTGTTATTTCGCTGATGGCACTCGGAATGGTATTTGCTTTTCATACCGCACTGGGTGATACCGGAAAATGGATGGCTATTGCTTTTGTATGGATTTACATTGCCTTTTTTGCTATCAGCCTGGGACCATTGGGATGGCTTATCATTTCCGAAATTTTCCCGTTGCGGGTAAGAGGAATCGGTACATCCATCGGATCACTTTCCAACTGGTTTTTTAATGGTGTGGTGGCATTTACTTTCTTTAAGATAGTTAAACTGTTTACCGCTTCCGGTACCGGCATCATTACCCATGAAAAAATTTATGATGCAACCACCCACACCTTTGTTACCAAGGCTATCGACAACGGCAATCCGGCAGGAGCTTTCTGGCTTTATGCTTTTATTGGTGTTCTGGGATTGATTTGGGGATATTATTACCTGCCCGAAACCAAAGATGTACCGCTGGAAAAAATAGAAGAACACTGGCGCAAAGGCGGAAAACCGAGAGACTTAAAAAAATAACGGAACACATTAATTATCAGTTTCCGACAACCGGAAATTTGTTCTTTTCCCTGTTGGCGGATAAAAACGTTGATTAAAAAAAATACTGATAATTTAGTACTTATATGGTGTTTTTATTTTAACAAACAGTTGTTTTAAAATTCGGTTTATTTCTCCAGATTCTACAAAAGAGAAAATTTTTTACTGTTTTTTTTACAAATTCTTATCCGTTAAAAAATAACCGTTATTAACGCTTGGCTGTAAGCTTTTAAGAACAAAATTATCTTATCAAAGAGCATCCTTTTCAGTTTAAATTCGTTTTTCTAAATACAAAACCAGGTCAAAATGCTTTTTTTATCATACTTTTGTTCAAGAAATTTATCGGAAAAAATGAAACTTTCTTTCTTCAGGGGCTTTTGGGTTTTATTTTTTCTTTTCAACATCTGTTGTAATTAAATTTTTAATAATTAAGCAGATAAGGGAGTTAAAAATGCGGGATGAAATAACGTTGGTAGGAGCATTAAAAAAAGGTGATCGTACCGCTTTTGAAGAAATTTTCCGTTTATACAACAAAAAAATTTATTCGTTTTGTTACTCCATTTTACACCAAAGTGAAGAAGCCGAAAATATTACCCAAGACATTTTTGTTAAGCTTTGGACGATAAAAGAAACCATTGACACCAAAAAATCGTTTTCCGGTTTTCTTTTTACGATTGCCCGAAACATGGCTTTTTACCACATTCGTTCCGAGATCCACCGGCAAATTATCCTGCGGGAAGTTATTAAACAAAGAAAGGCCAATCCCAATCCTACCGAGTCAAAAGTTTTATTTGACGAATTAGAGCAATCTTTCACCGAAGTAATCAATCAGCTACCCCCTAAACGCAGAGAAATCTTTTTACTAAGCCGCGAAGAGGGGCTATCCTATGCAGAAATTTCTCAACGGCTGAATATTTCCGTTCACACGGTGGAAAGCCAAATGTCAAAAGCATTAAAATTTATCCGGGAGTCGCTCGGAAAATACCTGTTTCTTCTTTTCCTATTTCTTTGATTACATTGTACTTATAAGAAACAATCCCTCCCGAAGGAAAATTTTTTCTTTTTCGGGTAATGGTTTTTGTTGAGCAAAGCATACTTGTAATAAAAGAAGTTTTCTATGAAGCGTGAGGGAGAATATCTGGAGATTATTCGAAAATTATTTCACTACGAGTACAACGAGGAAGAACTACGTCAACTTTTAAAACGATTTGAAACAGAAGAAGAACAGAAAGCTTTTTATAAAGCTGTTGAACAACTCTGGGAAACAGCAGAAAATACAGAAAGCCCCGCTTCCTACGATCCGGAAAAACTTTTACAACGTGTTTTGACCACCATCCGGACCAAAGAAGCCCAACCCAATAAAAAAACAACGATTCGTTCTATCCCCCGGAAAAAAGTTATCCCGCGTCTTTTAAAAATAGCTGCAATATTTATTCTGGGGCTTTTATTGTTTTTTGGCGGAAGATCCATTTACCACTGGCATCAAAAAGAAGTTTGCGTTTTTGTAAAAGCACCTTTAGGCGTAAAAAAATCGGTTATTCTTCCGGACAGCTCCCACGTTTGGTTAAATTCCGGAAGCATTTTAAAATACCCCCGACATTTTGGGAAAACCCGAAAAATCTGCTTGCACGGAGAAGCTTATTTTGAGGTAACAAAAGATGCTAAACATCCTTTTATTGTACACACCCCAAAAATCAATGTAAAAGTATTGGGAACCGGTTTTAATGTCAGTGCCTATTGCGATGAACCGGTTCAGGTTACTTTGGTCCACGGCCGGGTCATGGCCTTCAGGAAAAGCCGGTTTGGAAGAATCAAGGCAAAAGTAATTCTGTCGCCGGGTGAACAAACCACCTTTTCAGAAAAAACCAACACGTTCCAGGTCCGAAAAATCAACACAAGCGACTATACTGCCTGGATAAAAGGCCGTCTTGTCTTTAAAAACACGCCTTTACCGGAGGTCGTGAAAAGAATTAATCGTTGGTACAATGCAAAAATTGTTATAAAAGACAACGACAGTATTTTAAATCAAATGAACTATACCGTTCAGTTTAACAAAACGCCTTTACCTACCGTCTTGAAAATATTACACGAAATGACCCCGGTTTGTTTCAAACAATCAGACGGAAAAATCTTTGTGACAAAAGATAAAAAACGATGGAAAGATTTTATCAAAAATAATGAATAACAAAAACCAGTTGCCTATGAAACAAAAAAAGAGTAAGAGATGCAAAACAAAAAAGTCGGAAAATGCTGGCACATTTCCCGACTGGACAATTAAAAAATCATAAACAGACGCGTTGCAAAAGGTCTATTTATAATTATTAATCACAAATACAAAATTATGAATTATAAAGATACGATTAAATGGCTTTACAGCTTTTACAAAAGTAAATTTTTCCTTATCGCACGGTTAACAGTCATATTAATCTTGGTGAATCTTTTCACATTGTCGGCAAAAACGTCTAAAGGCCAGGAAGCCAACTTGTCGATAAGAATGACTAATGTTACCATTCAGCAGGTTTTGAATGAAATTTCCCAGCAAAGTAATTACACTTTTGCCTGGAGCAGCAAATTTGTTAACTTAGATAAAAAAGTGGACATTCAGGTTAACAATCAACCCATTGACGTTGTTTTAAATAAATTATTCGACGGATGTGGGGTAAAATACAAAATAGAGGGAAAAACCGTCATTCTCACGCCTGCGGCACAAGCCGAACAACAACAAGCAGAGAAAAAAATCACCATTACGGGTACCGTCACTAACGAAAAAGGACAAACCCTTCCCGGAGTTACCGTATTGGTAAAGGGAACCACCAACGGTACCGTTACGGACGTTGATGGTAAATACACCCTACAAGTAAAAGGCACGGATCAAACCCTGGTATTTTCTTTTGTTGGGATGAAATCACTGGAAGTTCCCATTAAAGGAAAATCTGTTATTAACGTGACCATGAAAACAGCTACCGAAGGCCTGAATGAGGTCGTTGTACTGGGTTATACCACCAAAGGAAGAAACGAGATAACCGGTTCGGCTGTTCAGGTAAAAGGGGCCGACCTCAAAAAAATTCCGGTAGTTAATGTTTCCCAGGCTTTGCAGGGGAAAGTTCCCGGCCTTGTGGTTACCACATCTTCTGGTACTCCCGGTTCTGTACAAAACATTCGGATTCGCGGGGTAGGATCTATCACAGCAGGAAACAGCCCGTTAATTGTTATTGACGGAGTACCTGTTATTAACGAAAACTTCAGCGGTAGCCGGTCATCCAGTTCGCTGAGTGCGCTTGCCGCCATTAACAGTAATGATATTGCCAGCGTTACTGTTTTGAAAGACGCTTCAGCCACTTCGGCTTATGGTGCCCGGGGTTCTAACGGTGTTATTGTGATTACCACCAAAAAAGGAAGGATGGACACCAAAACTCATTTTAACTTTAATGCCAGTTACGGATTTCAAAATGATGCCGTTAAAGGACTCGAACCTTTAACAGGTAAACAAAGAGAAACGTTATTCCTGGAAGGAATTTACAATACTTATGGCCCTTATGGAAAAGGTTATTTCCAATCCAAAGACTCTACCTACAGTTTTATGGTTGCCCACAATCTCGACCATGGCAAACTTCAAAATTGGGATGGCGTGGATGGTGACTGGCCGGACGTCATTAAAAATAAAAACGCACCTACTGAAAATTATAATTTTTCTGCTAGTGGCGGTGGTAAAAATTCCGATTTTTATGCTTCCGTTGGCTACAATAAAACCGAAGCTACAGTTATTGGTAGTGATTTTAAAAGAATTAGCGGTAATTTGAATTATAGCCGGAATTTCAGAAAGAATATAAGATTTTCTACGGTTAATACGGTTTCTAACTCTACACAAAATGCTTTGGCAGAACAAAGCGGCTACTTTGCAAACCCGTTTATTGCAAAGTATTTTATGAGTCCGTGGGATCATCCTTATAATGATGATGGCACAATTAATACAGATATAGCCATGCCGTTTAACCCACTTTACATTGTAAAAAACGACATTCGACGTAATGAACTGACACGTGGTTTGAGTAACTCCTATGTAGAATGGGAAATTATTAAAAACCTGAAATTTAAATCTGTGATCAGTTTAGACTACAATATTGCCACTTACAAAAGATATGCTAACCGGCATTATGGTGACGGAGCAGATGTCAATGGTTATGCAGAATCTTCTGTTGACAGAAACTTTACAGTAGTCGCTCAAAACTCTTTAGATTACACCTATCGTTATCATGACCACACTTTCCATTTTAAAGCCTTAATGGAATACCAAAAAAATAAAGATAATTACTTATTTGGTTATGGTGAACAGTTTGCTGCAGATGGTTTAACCAATATTGCCAATGCAGGAGCCAATTGGGATGCTACCTCATCTTATTATGATTGGAGTAATCTTTCTTACCTCGGTATGTTTAATTACAACTACCTTGGAAAATACATTGCTGACTTTACTTTCAGAAGAGAAGGTTCTTCCCGGTTTGCTTCCGACAACCGGTATGGTAACTTTTGGTCAGTGGGTGCCGCATGGAACATTAACCGTGAATCCTTTTTCTCAAATATTAAGTTTATTAATATGTTGAGAATCCGTGGTTCTTATGGTTTAAGCGGCAACTCTGAAATTCCGATCAATTCTTATCAGGCACTGCTTTCGTACGATGCAAATTATGCAGACAAAGCAGCCATCTACCCCAGCCAATTTGGAGCCAGTAATTTAACCTGGGAAAAGAATAAGAATTATGACATCGGAATGGATTTTATTGTTTGGAAAAATAAAATCAACGGATCAATTTCTTATTTCCACAAAAAAACATACGACCTGCTACAAAATGTTCCCATGTCGCGTACTACCGGATTCAGCAGTCAGGTACAAAATTCCGGGAAAGTATTAAACAAAGGGATAGAAGCTACTTTAACAGTAAGTATTTTTCAGAAATCGAACTTCCACTGGAATGTATCTTTCAACTATGCCGGACTGAGCAACGAAGTGCTGGATTTGGCCAGAGATGCCAAAGGGAACTATATTGATATCGAAAGCGGAAGCCAAAAAGTGGCTGTAGGCCATCCAATTTCTGCTTGGTATATGCGGAAATACGCCGGAGTGGATCCTGCCACAGGTGATGCTCTTTGGTATCTGAACGGTACCGGAGGACCAAATGATACGGTCACTACCGATTACTATGCAGCCAAAAAAGCTTTTCAGGGAGGAAGTGCCATTCCTACTTATACAGGCGGCCTTTCAACCCATATTGACTACAAGGGTTTTTATCTCGATGCCAGTATGTATTACTCTGGAGGAAATAAAGTTTTCGAAAGATGGTCGCGTTATACTCACAATGCCGGGTTATATTCTACCTTGTTATTCAACGGCGTTTCTCCGCTTATGAATCGTTGGCAAAAACCCGGTGATATTACCGATGTACCAAAAATGAAATACACATACCATGATAACTCATCAAGAACTTCTACCCGATTTTTGTATGATGGAGACTATATCCGGTTAAAAGATGTTACACTGGGTTACAATTTCCCCAAAGCACTTTTATCTCACGTCGGATTAACAGGATTAACCGTTTATGTGAAAGGGACAAATTTATTGACCTGGGTTAAAGATGACCGGTTAAAATATGATCCGGAAGTCAGAGCCAACGGGTTTACTCGATTAACTACTCCCCCTGTAAAATCAGTTGTATTTGGTTTAAATTTAAATTTTTAAAAGATGAAAAAGACAATTAATATCCTATTAACGCTTGTGTTATTGGGAACCTTGTTTTCTTGCAGTAAAGACGCATTAGACCCTACCCTTGCACAAGATAAAGCGATTAGTACAAGCATAAATACACTTGAAGATATGCAAGGATTGTTATTGGGAGCTTATAATAGAATGACCAGTCATTATTATTATGGTCGTAACTACATTATTTATGGAGAAATACGGTCTGATAATTGTTTTTCCAATGGCAATTCCGGAAGATTTACCACTGTAGCGGCTATGAAAATGGGCGATGATGATGGTTATGCAGCCGGTACATGGGCTCAAATTTATCGGGTTATCGCCAGCGCTAATGTTATCATAAAACAGGATCCGGAAAAAATCACAGGAGATCCGGAGGCCATCAAGAATATCATTGGTCAGGCGTATGCCATCCGTGCGTTGGCTCATTTTGACCTGCTGAAACTGTATGGCCAGCAAAATGTTACCGGCGGCACTTTGGGCGTTCCTTACGTTACCACTTTTAAAGGAGATGATTTATCGCCTGCTAGAAAAACGGTGGCAGAGGACAAAACAATGATTAATGCGGATTTTGAAAAAGCCCTCTCTTTGATGGATCCAGACTTGAACGATCCTTCCAGAGAATTTATTACCACTTATGCCGTAGAAGCTTTACAGTCAAGAGTAGACGTTTACTTTGGCGATTGGGATGCTGCTAAAACGGCTTGCGAAAAAGTGATAAATTCAGGGGATTACGAAATTGCTCCGGCTGCTGATTATGCCAAAACATTTTCGACCAAAGGAGCAAAAAATGTTATTTTTGAATTGGCTCAACGGCCAACAGATAATGCTGGAATTAACGGGCTTTCTTACATCTACAGAGGAGATAACTATGGTGATATAGAGGTATTACCCAATCTTCCTAAAATATTTGATTCGACAGACGTACGCATTGCCCCAGATATGATTGCCAACGTAGATGGAAAATGGAGAAATATTGGTAAATATCCGACCAATGCTAATTTTGATTATGACATCCCCATTATTCGATATGAAGAAGTAATTCTGAATTATGCCGAGGCTTTGTATCACTTAGGAGATGATGCAAAAGCGCTCACCGAATTAAATTTGATACCGGCCCATCGTGATGCGAAATTGTATACCACCATTTCTGAAGATAATATTCTTCTGGAAAGACGAAAAGAACTGTGTTTTGAAGGTTTCCGTTTCGACGATTTGGCCCGTACCCACCAAGACATTCCGGATGTTGATCCATTTTATCAAACCCATGGTTTGGTGAAATACGGAGACTACCGGTTTGCTTTCCCTATTCCGATTGGAGAAATTAATGCCAATCCGAATATGGTTCAAAATGAAGGCTATTGAGGTTCCGATTTTTAATAGAAAACCCTATCCTGTTGCATAATTGCACAAAAATCCCAATCCCGGGGCAGCAACAAAAGCTGCCCCCCGTTGGGAAGCCTTATCATCAAAACGGATCAGGAAAATTTTAGCATAATTATTCGCACAACATAAGGTGATGTAATGATGATTTTGGGTAAAGTAACGTGATTTTTTGTTAATCGGCGCAAGCAGAAAGAAACCCCATCTGCTTGCGCTTTTTTTATTTATACTGAAGAAAAAAGGAATAAAACATTGATAATGAAAAAAATATTGTTTATAGTAGGTTTGGTAATTTCCATTTTTCTAATGGGTTGTGGATCATCGAGCGAAAACAACACCATTACTTATAATCACACCATTGACTCGTTGAAAGCCATACCTGATCAAAACTGGAATATTCATGCAATAGAAAAAATAAATCCTGCGGATACCAGTTTTTCATTTGTCGTAATGGGCGACAACCGTAGTGGAGATAAGGTACTTGCAAAAATCATCGAGGAGATTAATAAAGATAAAAGTGTAAAATTTACGCTGGATAATGGTGATCTGGTCCATCATGGATACCTGAAAGAGTATAAAAACTACATGCAGATCATTAAAAAATCTAATGTTCCGTTCATTGGTATAATTGGTAATCACGAAATTCCACGATATGACGGATCAAAAAATTATGAAAAATTCTTTGGAAAAGATTATTTCTCTTTTCACACAGGAAACAGCTATTTTATTGTACTGGACGATGCAGATGAACTAGGAATACTGGGCAAGCAGCTCTCCTGGCTAAAAGATCAACTAAAAGAAAGTCAAAACTATCAGTACCGTTTTGTTTTTATGCATGTTCCGCTTTATGATCCCCGTGCCGGAGAATACAAAAGAGGACACAGCTTAAAAGATATGACAAACGCAAAGACGTTAAATGATTTGTTTGACCAATATCACGTAACGATGCTGTTTTGCTCACATATTCATTTTTATTATCGCGGGAAATGGCATGAAACACCGTTTATTATTACTGGTGGGGCCGGAGCTCCTCTGGTAAAATTTGAGAACGACGGCTTTTACAACTACATCAAAGTAACCATTACTCCCAAAGCCGTGAAGTATGACGTGGTAAAAGTAACCAGTCCTTTTAAAAAAAGTGCTAAAACACATTAAAACAGACGTTTTTTGAATGAACCTGCCGGAAAAAATGTTCAAACAACCATGATCATGAAAAAACTATTTGCTTCCATTTTTTTAATCGCCTGGGCAGCTATGGCTACTGGTCAGAACGTACCCATCCGTACTGCCCGGGCTTTTGCAAAAAATCAATATACCCAGTTTTATCAATCCCGGTTTAAAACATCACCGGTTCAGGTTACCATCTCAGACGAATATAGTATTACCTCCGGAAATGATACTTTGTATTACGTTTTTAACTTCGGGCAAAACCGTGGTTTTGTAATCCTTTCCGCTGATCGCAGAGTGTATCCGGTGATCGGTTATGCCTTTAAAGGATCATACTCTCCTTATTACCAACCTCCGGCTTTTTCCGACTGGATGAAAGAGAAAAAGCAGGAAATTATTCAAATTAAAACAAGTAATATCCAACCCAATCAAACAATAAAAAATGCTTGGAGCAATCTTAAAACTTCTAATGAAAATGAAAAAATTATTGGTCCTTTATTAGAAACAACCTGGGACCAAGGCTGTTACTATAATGCATCATGTCCAGAAGATATAGATGGCCATTGTGGACATGCTTTAACCGGATGTGTTGCCACAGCCATGGCTCAAGTAATGAAATACTGGTCATTTCCAAAACACGGAAAAGGTTCTCATACAGACAATACAGAAACTTACGGAAAGTTAACCGTAAATTTTGGCGCTACAACCTATCAGTGGTCTGATATGCCAGACCGTCTTGATTCTGCTAATAATGCCGTAGCTACTCTGATGTATCATTGTGGAGTTTCTATTGATATGGATTACGGGCCCAAAAGTTCAGGTTCACATACCAGTTATACCGTATCTGCTCTGACTGATTATTTCTATTACGCACCAACAGCCCATTTTGTCGAAAAAGAATCGTATTCTGATGCACAGTGGGAGTCTCTCATAAAAACAGAATTAGACTCCTTAAGGCCAATCTTATACAGAGGACATAAAGCCAGCGGCGGAGGCCATTCTTTTGTATGCGATGGATATCAGGGTGATTTTTTCCATTTTAACTGGGGTTGGAATGGAACTGACGATGGTTATTTCTTTTTAAATAACCTGAGTCCTACATCAACCAGGAATTATTCTTACCAACAAGGAGCTGTTATCGGCACCCATCCGTTAAAACCGGATAAAGCGGGTTCCATCACCGGCGATACGGTGGTTTGTCAGGGACAGGATTCGGTATTATACACGCTTCCGGAAATCGCCACAGCCACTTCTTATGTCTGGACTCTTCCTGACGGGAAGACGGTGGAAACTTCTACAGACAGCGTCTACATCCATTATGGCAGTTCTTCTGTTTCCGGTTTTATTTCGGTTTACGGAAAAAACAAATACAGCAAAGGAGCCCCCGATTCGTTAGCCATTCGTATAAAAAAGCAACCGGCTACTCCGGTGATTACTCTGCAAAACGGCAATATTCTCCATTCCAACACCCCAACAGGAAATCAGTGGTTTAATCAAAACGGAATGATTACGGATTCTACCAGACAAAACTTTACGGTAAAAGAAAAAGGGAATTATTATGTTGTTGTTACTCAAAACGGATGTCGCTCTGATACTTCAAATCATATCGTAGTTGTTGAAACAGGAATCCATGCTTTTTCTTCTTCTCCAGGAATAAAAATCTATCCTAATCCGGTAAAAGAACAAGTAACACTGGAATTTCCCCGGAATGAATATTCTCAGGGAGTCATAACCATTCAATCTGTAAATGGAAAAATTTATTTAAAACAACAGCTTCCTAAGGGTCAATTAAAAATAACACTTCATTTAAAACAACTCCCACAAGGAATTTATATCCTGAAAGTGAAAAGTCTTTCAGAAACATTTACTAAAGAACTATTAAAATTATAAATTGGAAAACAAAGGTTCCAAAAGATTGAAACAACTGATACTCACACATTAACCCCCAAAAAAAGAACCTTTCGTTGTCCCCGGCAGGCACGGCACCTGATAGCATAACACGACCAAATAAAAATTGTACGTTTCTATTTGACCAGGTGCCGTCCCGCCCGCCGGAAAAACAGATGAAAACCCTTAAAAAAACAAAGAGTTTCATTCAAGAAACAAATCCTTTTTGAAAGGACCAAAAAACAATAGAATATCATTATTTTTTCTGTTCTTCTTTTTTTCTCTGCTGAAAAAACTCTTTTATTTAAAAGTATTTCTTACCTTTTTTCTTGCTTTTTATAAAAGTATATTCTTCTTTTGTAGAAAATTTGCCTATGTTAGCCTCTTATTCCTTACAAGAAAAACACCTCGTAGCCATTGATAACATCGTCTTTGGTTACGAAGGCGGCCAACTCAAGCTATTGTTATTCAAGCGAAATATCGAACCATGCAAAGGGAAATGGTCCCTGGTGGGTGGCTGGGTTAATGCCAACGAATCGGTAGAAGAAACGGCTGCCCGTGTATTAAAAAAGATTACCGGCCTCTCAGACCTGTTCATGGAACAGGTGGCGGTTTTCTCAAAACCTAACCGCGATTTAGGCGGCAGAGTCATTAGCGTTGCTTTTTACGCATTAATCAACATTCAGGAACATGACCATGAGCTGGTTGATCAGTATGGAGCACAATGGTGGCCGGTAAAAAACCTCCCCGAGTTGATTTTTGATCATCGTGAGATGGTGGAAACGGCCTTGAACAAGTTACGGATGAAAGCCAGCCGAGAGCTGATCGGAAGCGACTTGCTCCCCGCCGAATTTACCTTAACCCAATTACGCAATGTATACAACTCCATTTTTATGAAAGAATTTGATCCGGGAAATTTCCGGAAAAAGATCCTTTCGCTTCACATTTTAAAACGGCTCGACAAAAAAGATGTCTCTGAATCAAAGAAAGGAGCTTATTATTATACTTTTAATGGAAATTCCATGAAAAAAAGTGCGGAAAGAATCATTAAATTTTAATTCTCATCCGGACTCATTTATTTTGATAAAATTGGCTGTACCCTATCAAAACGCCGTCATCTGCTTTAATCACATCAGCAAAGGGGGATTCCGAGCCAAGAAAAGATCACAAACATTTCACGCATAAAAATGAAAAAAAATTTAAAAACCGCTCTTCTTCTCCTGCTGGCCACCTCATTTTTTGCCTGTCAAAACCAGGTAAATAAACAAAAAAAGGAGAACAAGCCCATTGCCGAAGTCAAACTCGATTCGCTGGTAAATATCTGGCATTTGTCGCCCGACAATAAAGAGATCATTTGGACTGTAAAACAGAAAAACCACCTCGATCATCTCGAATTCAGCGGATTGATGGTTTCCGGAATTATCCGTTACGGTGTACAAAACGGAAATCTTTACCTGCGCGAAAAGGTGGTCTGGCCCATGCTGCGCACCATTCCCAATATCACGCAGGCCAGCCTGATTCATATATTTGACCAAACGGTTCCGCTGAAAGTAAACGGCCGGCCCATTCCTCCGGAAAAACCGTACCAGATTTCGTTTAACGGCATTTTAACCCTGCAATCACATGCCGGAACAATTGATATAAAAAGAGTGTTGTCACCCAGCATCGACAAGCCGGCCATCGTGGAACAAATTACACTGGTCAATACCGGGAAAAGTCGGAAGAAAATCACCGTCGGAAAGCTGAATTATATTTACAAAACCCCGAAAAACAAAGGCGTTTATGGGGTTTATACCATCCAGACTTACAACACCGGAGCCGGAAACATCACACTTCGCCCCGGCGAAAAATATACTTTTTCACAGCTGTTTATCGCCACCAAAGTATCCCAGCATTTTCACCTTGATGCTTCCCGTGAAATACAAAAGCGACAGGCATTTATCGACAGTGTCAACAGCCGGTTGATTTTGCAAACCCCTGACAGAATTTTGAACCGGATGTTTGCTTTTGCCAAACTGCGGGGTGTGGAAAGTATTTTTGCCACCAAAGGCGGACTGATGCACGGCCCCGGTGGCGGCAGATATTATGCGGCTATCTGGGCCAACGACCAGGGCGAATACATCAATCCGTTTTTTCCGTTTCTCGGCATGAAAAACGGGAATGAGTCTGCCATCAACAGCTATCGTTGGTTTGCGAAATACATGAATCCGGAATATAAACCGATTCCGTCGTCCATCATTGCCGAAGGAACCGGTATCTGGAACGGCGCCGGCGACCGGGGCGATGCTGCCATGCTGGCTTACGGTGCTTCGTGTTTTGCTTTGGCTTATGGAAAAAAATCAACGGCTGATTCGCTGTTGCCGCTCATCAAATGGTGTTTGACTTACTGCGAGAAAAAAATGCTTCCCGAAGGGGTGATTGCTTCCGATTGTGACGAACTGGAAGGTCGTTTTCCGGCCGGAAAAGCCAACCTGTCCACCAATATGCTGGCTTATGGCGGCTTTTTAAGTGCTGCCGACCTGTTGGATGCCTTGCATGAAGATCCGGTGCTGGCCCGTTCGTATCGCCAAAAAGCGGCAGCTTTACGTAAAGCCTGTAACCGTTATTTTGGAGCTACCGTTCAGGGATTTCATACTTATCGTTATTACAAAGGCAACACCAAATTGCGTTCATGGATTTGTTTTCCGCTGACCATGGGAGTTTACGACCGTAAAGAAGGCACCATCCGTGCGCTGCTTTCCGACAAGCTGTGGAGCGAAAACGGTATCCTGACACAAGCCGGCGATTCAGTGTACTGGGATCGTGCCACACTTATTGCGCTACGCGGCATCCTGAAAGCCGGCGAAACCAATATCGGGCTGAAATATCTTGAATATTATTCGCAGAAAAGATTGTTGGGTAACCATGTGCCTTACGCTGTGGAAGCCTGGCCCGAAGGCAACCAAGCTCAGCTTTCCGCCGAAAGCGGTCTTTACTGTCGTACCATTATCGAAGGGCTGTTCGGTATTACCCCCGTCGGATTGCATGCTTTTACCTGTGCACCTCATCTTCCTGATAATTGGAACTACATGAATCTTGATAAGATAAAAGCTTTTAACACCACATTCGACCTTCGCGTTAAGCGGATTAAAAACGGAGAAGAAATCACGGTGGCCGAAAAAGGAAAACCGGAGAAAAAAATTATCTGGAACGGAAAATCACCCGTAAAAATTATTCTCTAACATTTATTCTGAACGGCTTTATGACAGACCATTTCGAAACAACGATAAAGGGTAAAAAAACCCGGCTTTTCACACTGACCAACAACAACGGAATGCAGGTATTCATCACCAATTTCGGCGGGAAAATTGTTTCCATACAGCTTCCTGACAAGCAAAGAAAACCGGTAGATGTGGTGCTTGGGTACAACAATATCCGCGATTATATCCACGGAAATCCTTTTTTCGGGGCGTTGGTCGGCCGCTATGCCAACCGCATTGATAAAGGAGAATTTATGCTGGACGGGGAAACTTATTATTTACATAAAAATTACGGGAACGTCCATCTGCATGGCGGGAACAACGGTTTTCACAACGTGGTTTGGGATGCCGAAACCCGGTTGATAAATGGTGAACAGGCTTTGGAATTGCGTTATCTGAGTCCCGACGGCGAAGAAAACTATCCGGGAAACCTGCAAGTTGATGTTATTTACCGGCTAACCGACGAAAATGCTCTGAAAATTGAAATGCATGCCGAAACCGACCGACCCACCATCATCAACTTAACTGTACATCCGTTTTTTAACCTGGCCGGCGAAGGAAACGGCACAGTTTTAAATCAGGAAGTACAAATCAATGCCGACCGCTTTACCTCCGTAAAGTCCGGAAGTATGGTGCCCGACGGTTCACTGCGCCCGGTGGCAGATACCCCTTTTGATTTCAGAAAATTTAAGTCCATAGGAGAAGGATTTTTTTCTGATGATGAACAATTAAAAATAGCACAGGGTTACGATCATAATTTTGTACTGAACAATAATAACCAAGACTTGTGTTATGCCGCTGCGGCACGCGATCCGTTTTCGGACCGGGGACTCGAAGTGTGGACCGACCAGCCGGGTCTTCAATTTTACACAGGAAACGCTCTTGATGGAAACGATACTGGTAAAAGCGGGAAACCGTATTTAAAATATGGTGCTTTTTGCTTTGAGCCCCAGCATTTTCCCGATTCGCCCCACCACCCGGCGTTTCCATCGGTTGTTTTACAGCCCGGAGAAATTTATTCCCATCAAAGTATTTTTAAATTCTATTTTTGACAGATGATGAATGTTTTGAATAAAATATATCGCTGGTTGGAAAGTAAAAACAGAAAATTATGACAGCAGGATTTTCAACACTGGATTACATTATTTTCGGGGCTTATGCCGCCCTGATCATCACCGTGGGATTGTGGGTTTCTCGCAATAAAAAAGGCAAGGAAAAAACATCCAACGACTATTTTCTTGCCAGTAATTCGTTAACCTGGTGGGCTGTGGGTGCATCGCTTATTGCTGCCAATATTTCGGCCGAACAGTTTATCGGCATGTCGGGTTCGGGTTATGCTATCGGACTGGGCATTGCTTCTTATGAATGGATGTCGGCCATTACATTGATTATTGTCGGAAAATACTTCCTGCCGGTTTTCCTGAAAGCCAAAATTTACACCATGCCGCAGTACATCGTCCGGCGTTATGATAACCGGGTGCGCACCATTCTGGCTGTTTTCTGGTTGCTGGTTTACGTTTTTGTTAATCTTACTTCGGTGCTGTATCTCGGCGCGCTGGCCATTCAGTCGATTATGGGCGTTCCGTTGCTGTGGGGAGTTATCGGACTGGCGGCTTTTGCGGCAGCTTATTCGCTGTATGGCGGCCTTTCTTCTGTGGCCTGGACCGATGTTATTCAGGTTATTTTTCTCATCGGCGGCGGACTGGCTACCACTTATCTTGCCTTGAATGCCATTCCCGAAACGCACGGCGTTATTCAGGGATTTAAATATTTAATTCACGAAGCACCGCAGAAATTTCACATGATTTTGCACAAAGGCAACCCGTATTACATGGACTTACCCGGCATTAGCGTGCTGGTGGGCGGTATGTGGGTGGCCAATTTGTATTATTGGGGATTTAACCAGTACATTATCCAGCGTGCTCTGGCTGCCAAAAGCAAAAGCGAAGCCCAGAAAGGAATTATTTTTGCCGGATTTCTGAAAATATTAACCCCGCTGATTGTAGTGATTCCCGGTATTGCCGCTTTTGTTTTAACGAAAGATACCAACCTGCTGGCCACCCTCGGGCCGGCAGCGCACCAGCATCTGCCTTCGGCACAACATGCCGATTATGCTTATCCGTGGTTACTCGGATTGTTGCCGTACGGTGTAAAAGGAATTGCTTTTGCCGCCCTTGCCGCAGCCATTGTTTCCTCACTGGCGTCGATGCTCAACAGCACATCTACCATCTTTACCATGGATATTTACAAGCAGTTTAAAAAGGATGCCACCGAAAGAAACCTGGTGCGTGTGGGACGAACCACCGCAGCAATAGCCTTACTGATCGCTGTGGCCATTGCACCTATGTTACAAACGCTCGATCAGGCTTTTCAATACATTCAGGAATATACCGGTATGGTCAGTCCGGGTATTCTGGCTATTTTCCTGTTTGGCTTGTTTTGGAAACGGGCCACTTCCAATTCGGCATTGTGGGCAGCTATTTTTACCATTCCGGTTTCCATGTTTTTCAAATTTGTTTTTCCGCAGGTGCCGTGGATGAACCAGATGGGATACAGCTTTCTGATTATCAGCGCAATTATTGTAATTATCAGTTTATTGGAAAAGAAAACCGAATCCAAAGCCATTCCTGTCAGCAAAGAGTTGTTTCATACCGATACGGCCTTTAACGTAGGTGCTGTTGCCATTACAGCCATTATTGCCACGTTATACATTATTTTCTGGTAAGCTAAAACAGACGAAAACTATTTTTCTTCTTTGGTCATCTTTTTCACGGAAATCCCGGTAAAACCAAATACAATGGCCATGAGTGGATTAATCAGATTGAAAAAGGTAAACGGCAGATAGGCCAGTGTAGCTACGCCCAGTGTTCCGGCCATATAGGCGCCACAAGTATTCCAGGGAATAAGTGCAGAGGTAAGCGTTCCCGAATCTTCCAAAGCCCGTGATAAATTTTCCGGAGCCAGATTCCGTTTTTCAAATTCGGCTTTGAACATCCGGCCCGGCAAAACAATCGCCATATACTGGTCAGAAGCCACAATGTTCACGCCCAGTCCGGTCAGCAAGGTGGTAAAAATCAGGGAGCCGGTACTACGCACCCCTTTTAACAAAGTCAGCACCAGTCTTTTTAACAATCCGGTTTCTTCCATCACTCCGCCAAAAGTCAGCGCCGTTAAAATCAGCCAAATCACTTCCAGCATCGAGTTCATTCCGCCCCGGTTCACCAGGTCGTCAATGGTTTTCACCCCGGTAGATGTAGTAAATCCGGTATACATGGCTTTCCACACGCCGGCAATCATCACCATCGGTTTGGATAAATCGGGCCGGTTGACAAACTGAACAATCTGTTCCGGCTGGAAAATCACCGCCAGAATTCCTCCGGCCAGGGCTCCCAACAAAATCACCGGAAAAGGCTTCAGTTTAAGCACCGCTAAAACAATCACCAAAAGCACCGGTGTCAGTAACCAAAGACTGGTATGAAAGTTTTGATGAATCGCTGTCAATGTCTGTTCTTTAATAGCAACATCTCCTGTGGCAGAAGCAGAAAATCCTAACATGCTAAAAAGAATCAGCGCCAGCGTAATGGACGGAACCGTTGTCCAAAGCATGTGGCGGATATGAGAATAAAGATCAGCTCCGGCTACCGCGGGAGCCAGATTGGTCGTATCCGACAAAGGAGAAATTTTATCGCCAAAATAGGAACCGCTGATAATGGCTCCGGCCGTTACCGGCATAGACATTCCCATCCCGTGGGCAATGCCAATTAATCCGACACCAATAGTTCCGACCGTCGTCCACGAGCTGCCAATACTGGCCGAAATAATCGCAGTAACAATTACCACGGTCGGATAAAAAATATGAGGACTCAACAATTTCAATCCGTAATAGATCATCGTGGTTACGGTTCCCGACATCACCCAGGTTCCGATAAGTGCTCCGACAGCAAGCAGGATAAAAATGGCCGGCAACGCCTGGTTGATACTCTTCACCACGCCCTGTGCCATCTCATCCCAGTGATGATGGTTTTTCAGCCCCACCAGTGCAGCTACCAGCGCACTGAATATCAAAGCAATCTGGTTCGGTCCCCACGAAGCATCTTCGCCAAAAAGATAAACGGCCATTGATAAAAGCCCAATTAAAAACAACATGGGGATCAATGCATCAACCAAAGTCGGGTCTTTTTTTTCTCGAACACTTTTTTGCATACCAGAATTCTTTTAATGATTAAGCACAAGGTGTGGAAAATTCAGCTTTTGATTTTTCAAGCCGGCACCGGTTTTTTTCAAAACCAATTGGTTTTCTCTTTTTCTTTTTTTCAAAACTAAGAAAAAAAAGCGGAAATCATCCCGAAAATATTCGACATTCCAAAAGAACTCCTTTCCGGCTGCATACTTATCTCAATCGTTTGAAATCTGACACATCAAGCAGAAACCTCATCACGAAAAACAAACCGGCAAAAGGCTCTTCAGAAAAAATCATATAAACGATTTGTTATATTAAAAAGATTAATAGTTTTGTTTCGGTAAAATAAAGGCATCAGGAAGAGGAAATATTATGTGCTCAATATTAGGCATTTTAGATATTAAAACCGGTACGGCAGAATGGCGCGAACAGGCGTTGGAAATGTCGAAAACCATGCGTCATCGTGGCCCGGACTGGTCAGGAATTTACATGAACGACGAAGCCATTCTGGTTCATGAAAGGTTATCAATTGTAGATGTGGAAAATGGCGCTCAGCCTCTGCGGAGTGCTGACGGCCGTTTGGCTCTGGCTGTAAACGGCGAAATTTACAACCACCGTGAACTGGAAAAAAACCTGAAAGTCCCTTACGATTTTCAGACAAAATCGGATTGTGAAGTCATCAATGCCCTTTATCTGGAAAAAGGAACCGGTTTTTTGGATGATCTTAACGGTATTTTTGCCTTTGTTTTATACGATAACAAAGACCACTCTTATCTGATCGGACGCGATCATATCGGCATTATTCCCTTATACTACGGATACGACAAAATGGGGAATTTTTGTGTGGCTTCCGAAATGAAAGCATTGATCAACCATTGTGTAAAGATCAAGGAATTTCCTCCCGGACATTTTTACAGCAGCAAAGACCGGAAATTTGTCCGTTACTACCAACGCGACTGGGAATCGTACGAAGCAGTAAAAGACAATGTAACCGACAAAAAACAATTAAAACAGGCGCTGGAAAGTGCCGTTCACCGTCAGTTAATGTCTGATGTTCCTTATGGTGTTCTGCTTTCCGGCGGTCTGGATTCTTCCATCATTGCAGCCATTGTTCGTAAATATGCCCAACGGCGTATTGAAACTTCTGACCTGAAAGAAGCATGGTGGCCTCAGGTTCACTCTTTTTCCATTGGTTTGGAAGGCTCGCCCGATTTGGAAGCTGCACAAAAGGTAGCTGATTATATCGGTTCGGTTCATCATTCTTTTGTTTACACCATTCAGGAAGGGCTGGATGCAGTAAAAGATGTCATTTATCATCTTGAAACCTATGATGTAACCACTATCCGGGCAGCAACTCCCATGTATTTGATGTCGCGTAAAATCCGTTCCATGGGAGTAAAAATGGTGTTGTCGGGCGAAGGTGCCGACGAAGTTTTTGGCGGATATCTTTATTTTCATAAAGCCCCTGATGCGAAAGCATTGCATGAAGAAACCGTGCGAAAATTGTCACAATTGCACATGTTTGACTGTCTGCGGGCCAATAAATCGATGGCTGCCTGGGGTGTGGAAGCCCGCGTTCCGTTTTTGGATAAAGAATTTTTGGACGTGGCCATGCGCATCAACCCGGAAGATAAGCTGGTAAAAGAAGGAAAAATGGAAAAACAGATCCTTCGCGAACTCTTTAGCGATTACCTTCCAAAAGAAGTAGCCTGGCGGCAAAAAGAACAATTCTCTGACGGCGTAGGCTACAGCTGGATTGATACCCTGAAAGAAGTGGCCGAAAAACAGGTTACGGATCTGGAATTAGAAAAAGCAGCTTATCGTTTTCCGGTAAATACACCGATGACCAAAGAAGCGTATTTTTACAGGAGCATTTTTGAACATCATTTCCCCGGGGATGAGGCGGCTAAGTGTGTTCCAGGCGGAAAATCGGTAGCCTGCAGTACCCCGGAAGCGCTTATGTGGGATAAATCCTTGAATAATGTGATTGATCCTTCCGGCCGGGCGGTTCAAAAAGTTCATAAAAAATCGTATTAACGATAAAAAGAACATAAAAAACCAAAGGCCGGAAAAACAAAATTTTCGGCCTTTTTTTTGGAGAAAAAAACAGAAAAATAATCATTCAACTTCAAAAGAAAACAGCAACCGGTTCTCTTTTGAAAAGATAAAAACAAAACAGCCATGCGTACATTAAGTAAATCAAAGCTCAAACCCGGTGAAGACGCCCTCGATTTTATTGAACTCTATCTGGCTTTACGGCATAAAGCCGAAAACATTCTTCCCCTGCACTACATGGAACTGCTGAAAAACTTCTATCATCTTTGCTACGAAGAGCCTGACGATCCGGTTTATCAGCAAAAAGAAATACAACGACAGCTTCTGCTTCTGAAAGAATCGTTTCCTTCCTATACGGATGTTTCCCTTATGCTGTTTCCGCATGATGAATCCAAAGCGTTTCAGTACCGCTCGCGGCTTAACCGCTTCCGGAACCGGCTGGTCAACCTCATGGATACCGAACTCATCAACGATGAAAAACAGGAACAGGCAAAAAAAATACTGGGTTTCCACGATTTTTCCATGGGCACCCCGCCTTTCACGCAGGCCAACCTGAAATTCCGGTTTCGTATCCTGCTGGGCGAAGAAGTTACTACCCTTCGCCGTTTCCGGGAAGTATTGGGAATTTACGATGACCGTGAAAAGCTCCAGTGGAACTACCTGATGGATGTGCTGGAACAGATGATCGTACAAAGCGCACACTATACTACCAAAGCCGAAAAAACCGATTTTCTCGAAAGAATGTCTCAAAGCCTTTCGTTCAAAGGCCTGAACGGATTGCTGGTAACGGCGGTGAGCGGAAGTCCTGATACTGTTGTTCAACTGCTGCGCGAAGAAATGTTTCACCCTTCGCAAGTAGTTGTAGTAGAATATAAGAATGACGAACAACTTTTTGAGAAGCTACAGGAAAATAACACGGCTGTTTTTGCTGTTAAAGTAAAATCACTGACACACAATCCATTTCACGACACCAAATGGTTCCCGTTTTTGAGCCGGATGATTTTTGTGGACAACTCTCCCATGGCTATCCGTACCAACATCAGCCTGGTGTACAGCTTTCACAACAAAATCATCCAAAGCCTGGATAAAGTACACACCAAAAAGCTGGGGGCATTGGCCAATAGCCAGATGAACCTGCGGTTAATCCTTGAAAAAGTCAGCTTGCCCCACCTGCAAAAGTTCAAACAGCGGATGGACGAAAAAATTGCAGCCTACCAAACCGAACTGGAACAACTGAAAAAAGAACAACTGGGGGTAACCGATTCTCCGGAAAAAAATCTGACGCTATTCAAATTTGACGAGTTTTCGCGGCAGATCATCAAGGACAAATATGCGCTAACCCGGCTGAGCAACTATTTAGACATGATCATCCGGTGTGCCGACAGTAAAAAACAAAAACAACTGAACAAAGCACTTATTGAGGCTTTTGAAGAACGCACCCTGAAATATTTCTATTCAGGAACCAAAAAACTCCACATTGCCACCGTAGTGGAAGGTGGCGGCAGAAACCAAATTAAAACTTACGGCGATTATCTGCTGCAAAGAAAACTCAAACCCATCAGTAACGAAATTGTGGAACGTTGCCGCGTTATTCTGGATCTCTATCCGGACAGCTACCAGCGCACACTAAAAAATCATTTTCATAAAAACTTCGGAATCAACCTGTTTCTTGAAAAGTACAAGCAATATTTGATCAAAGCGGAAAACGAAGCCGATAACGAAGGACGACTAAAAAATGTACTGATCGATTTAGGAATTCTGGAAAAATACAACGCGCTGTCGCCTTCAGAACAACACATTATCAAAGAATTTATCAGCAACCTCACCAATCTGAAAAAGACATCCATTTCGGATGATGTCCAAATGATTATCCGTGATGTGCTTTTTGGGAAGGAAGACAAGGTGCTGAAACCTTACATTCTGTTTAACAAATATTCCTCCTGGGAATACCTCGATTTGTTCCCCACCGATCGTTTCGACATCAATCCGTTCGATTTGGAAATCGGGATTACCCCTGAGGGCCGTATTGATTTTGACCGGCTGACGCTGCGTCTGGAACGTATGAAAAACACGTTTCAGATTTTTGACGAAACTGGAAACCTGTGGGATCGTTTTTGCGAAAACCTGACCATTGTGATCAACGATCCGGCCAACCCGTCCGGTTATTCTGATTTCAACAACCCGTCGCTTTTGGAGTTTTTAAAATTCATCAGCACCAGCAAAATCACGCTGTTCCTGGATGAAGCCTACAACGACACCGTAAAAACCGATGACCCCAACGAACCCAAATGGCGCACCATTTCGCGGTATGTTATGGACAATCTCGACCAGAAATATGCCCGTCTTAACATGGTGTCTTCCATTTCCACAACCAAAAACCTGGGAGCTACCGGCGACCGGCTCGGTTCAATTGTGGCCACTCCGGCCAAAAAAGACGTGATTGATTTTGCCCGGCGTAAAAACAACAAAGAAACCGGCAATACCAACTCGTTGTACATGCTGGTAAACGTACTGGAAACGGCACAACAAGCCAAGAAAATCAAGAATGTCCTGGAAGAAAAAATGCCGCGTAATGCTTCGCGACATAAGATCAAGCGCATCATTGAGCAGTTTATCGTGGAAACATGCACCGGACAAAAAGCAGACAAAAGCAAAGCCGGTCTTCCGAAAAACTCTTTTGAAGGAAGTCCGCTACATCTCTTTTTGCTTAATGAGCTGGTAGCCATCGACAAACTGAACATGCTGGAACTTCCGGATGATTTCAAATACAAAGACGAACCTTTCTTTGCTTATTATCAAAAACAACTGGTCGGTACACTAAACAGTTTCCGCGTAAACAAAAACTTCCGCAACGAATCGCTGAAACGGTTAAAAATCGGAAAAGAAACGGCGGCAGAGTTGCTCAGCGGCGAAAACGGAAAATATGCCCGCGTAGTTGCCTCTGATGGCTCTTTCCTTTTCAACATTCAGCTCAAGCACTTTTTCTCTTATCAGGATCTGGAGAAATTTACTCAAAAGCTGGCCGAACAACGGGGGATTGCAGTCATCCCTTACCAAACCGGTTTTCTGCGGTTTTCATTGGGCGGGTATCTTGAAGGAACGGCAGCCTCATATGATGTTTTCCGGAAAGAGATAAAAAATGCACTGGAAATCGTTCTCAAATACTGGCAACAATTTTACCAGGCCAAAAACAACCCGGAAAACAAAGAGAAAAGCACCGACGAATTGCTGGACAAGATTTTTACGCTGCCGTCGGAACGGGCTTTTATTGACCGTGTTCTGGATGATTTTTATCTGATTCGCGATCTGAATAAAAAGCCGCTTCAAACCCTGCTGATCGATAACCGCTGGACACTTTATCATGCTTCTCCTTCGGTAAGCGGCGTCGGTATTCATGCCATTGACGATTCGCAAAATGCAGTAATCGAATTTACCGATGCGCTGGGCCGCTGTTCATCTCTTCCGGAGTTTATCCAGAGCCAGGCATTCTCGTCGGTTTACGAAAACCTGCTTCCCCAGGTTTATAAAAACATTCCGGCAATAAAACATTATCCGTTTAGCGAAGTACTGGCCCGTTTCGGAAAAGCCACGTTGTTGAAATACATCACCAACAAGCTTTACTACGAACCCAACCATTATGTGTTGGATGCACCGGACGAAGAGCTGATCATGGCTGAGATTCTGCTCGAAATGGAGCGCTTGCTTTTCTCCTCAGGAAAAACAAAAATTATTGCTCTCCGCAGCAGCGGAAACCACTCTTCTGACATCGCCCGCATGGAAGGGATGAATCAATTGCTCAGAAAATACATTCAGGAATTGATGCTCCATTTTAATCTTCCGTTTGATAACGACCCGTCAGAACCTTCCATGCTGGAGCTTTTACACAGCATTCTCGAAAAATTTGAAGAAATCATCGGGATCAATCCGGAACAAATCGATCTGGATCATACGTTGAAAGATTTTGGCGAGGATATTTATCAATTGCTGGAAAAAGAAAATCTGGAAACCGGGAAAAAACTCTTTGGCGATATCAACCAACGTATCCGGAACCGGGTTTATGATACCGATCTCACGGCCGGACAGCGTATTGCTTATCTTTATCTGTTAAAAGAAAAAAGCCGGTTTAAAGAAAATCTGGCGGATACTTTCCGTCATTTTAACCAAAAACTCCACGAAATTGACGATCGTGATGAACAGGCTTTAATTGATAAGTTTTTATACGAAACCCTTCCCGGACAATGGAATCTGCTGTGGAATCAGGTAGCCGAACTGGCCGATAAAAAAATTCCGGCGGAAAAACTCCATCAGGAAACCCGTTGGTTTGTCCTGTTCCTCATCCAGCTGATCAACAACACCAAAGCCAACGAACATTACTATCCGTACGTTCATACCGTTATGCGCCTTTCGGAAGCCGTTTACCTGAAACAAAACTCGGCCATTAACGAAATGGCCCAGCACGGCATTAGTGTTTTTGAACACTTTGACATTCAAGAACATGTATTGGTAAAAAGCAAAAAGAAAACGCTGACCTGGATACCACAAATGTTATCGCAATGCGGAGTTATCGGAACGGAACAAAATGTACAAACCCATACCCGCATTGTTACCGATGCCAAAAAACGCGGATTCCCATACCACCGGCTCGACCGGTTGCACGGCGAAAAAAACAAACCGGAAAAAATTGCTGCGCTGGCGCAAAAAAATTCCAATGAATACATTAAAGTGCTGGACACCCGGCCTATGCCGGCTTTCTTCCTGAACCGTATTCAGCAATTTATCGGAAATATGGATGCCGGCGATTACCGGTGTAAGATCTTCAACGGCGGACTGGTCAATGAACTTTTTGTTTTCCATAAATCCTACATGAAATATCTGGCAGACAACTTCCGCCTGCTGCAAAAACAGGAAGTAACGCTTGATCAAATTCAGCAATTTGTTCCGGATACCATTTGCTTTTACGGTTTTCCCGAGAAACTGATTTCTTTCCCGCAGATCGGTTACTTTGATATTCCCGGTCCGCGCGGAAACATTAAAGCCATTGTTTCGCCGCTGCGTAAAGAAGTGGATTATTTCGGGAACATCAAAAAGCCCCGCCTGACGGTTTTGAACGAGAAAATCAAAGAGATGGGCGGCATTCCCATTCATGGTTCCATGTTTGCCGTAGAAGAAGAAGACGGCGCAGTATTTGTCGTTCAGATCAGCGGCGACAGTGGTGTGGGAAAATCGGAAATGCTGGCTGCCATGATGCTGAAATGGATGCAAAATAACCTCACCGGCGTTCGTTCGCTGAAAATGATTGCTGGGGATATGCTGCATCTGTTCCCGGATAAAGAGGGGAACCTGTATGGTATCGGAACCGAAGAAGGCGACTTTAGCCGTGTTACCGACTTCGATCCGGATTACATCAAATACTATTACACCCTGTTTGAAAGTGCTTCCGACTCCAATGTGGAAGACCTCAATTCACGAAGTACCATCAGTGGATTATGCGATGTGAGCATGCCGTACAAAATTGACATCATGCTTACCGCCAGTAACTTTGCCCGCGAAGAAGCCGGAATTACCCGTTACGAAAATCCGGAAAACTTTATTCTTTACCGCAACTCACACGGCGAACGGAAAGAAAAAGCCACTTCGGGCGATAACCCGCACTTCCAGCGTACCCTTTTGCGCTACACCAGCGATAAAAACATCGTGGAGGTAATGGACCGCCACGGCGCTTACATCGATGATGTGCTGGATTGGGAATACGATGACTTTTCAGGACGTTATTATTTGTGCTCTTCTTATAAAATGATCGACCAGATTAATCTGGAAGAAATTGTCAATAAAATATTCAGTGAAAAAAGATTCTGTGAAGGAGACATTGAGTGGACAATTTCCCGGGTTGATTTCGATATTATCAAAAACCGTTTTGTAGCCACCATCCGGAATGCCGACGGGGAAGAGAAACAACAAATTATCGACCGGAACCTTTTCAACACCCTGTTCGACTCACTGGCCAGCACCCCGGCCGGACAGCCGTTTGTGGATGAAGAAGGCGAATTTGAGAGCAAAAAACACCTGATCGAAGCACTCAAAGCCGGAGAAGGAAAGAAAGTACAACTCGGTATCTTATCCACCGATATCGGGCGAAAAGGAAAAGAAATTACCGGTCCGCAAATCGCAGCCGAAGATATGCGGCGCCTGATTCGTGAAGTCCGCAACAAACGTCCGGACATCAACGAAAATAAAAACCGGGTAAAACAAAAAGTAACAGCGGCTTACAAAACCGTTTTGCCCGACATCGAACAAAATGCCGAAATCAACCGGTACAATTTCTGGCTGTGGCAAATGGAACAAATGCGAAAAGCCCAGCTCGTACGCATCGATCGTCCGGATGAAAAGATTGATTTATCCAATCTGAAATCAAGACTGGATGAAAATCATGAATTTCAACCGTTGCTGGTTACACCCAACATGAACCGTGAGATCTCAGCCATGAGCGAAACCTATAAACAGCTGCTGCATTTGCCCCAGATGGAAAATCTGATGGCCAGTTTTGTATCAGAGGCGGATAAAATTTATGTCGCCGATCAGTACAACCGCGAAACACAACTGAACAACATTATTGTCCAGCTGCTTTTGCTCAAACATCATATTATCAATGATGATCTGACCAAAGGACAAGTTATGCATAAAGTAGATCGCGAAACACTGGCAGCGGCCAAACAGGCAGCCATTACCATCTTAGACCAAAAGAAGAAGCAATAAAAGCTGTTTCCAGGCCTCCCAAGCCGGTTTAAAGCAATTTTCGAATGCCTTTTACCGGCATGGGATGGATTTGGTGTAAATCGAAAATCAGAATTTCATTCCGGCCTTTTTTCAAAAAAGAAGCCGGACAATAGAGGCTATGCTGTGGACCAACATTCCAATAGCGCCCGAGCAAATGTCCGTTTACCCAAACCAGCCCTTTTTGATAACGGGAAAGGTCAAAATAAGTATCGCCTGTTTTATCGAGTTGAAACGTGCCCCGGAAGAAAACACCCGGACGGGAAACGTCATGGTCCGGAATCAAATGTTTGAGGTACGATGCACCAAAAGGCAAACCATAAACCTCCCAGTTCATTAAAGTCATACCGTTGAGTGTAGCTCTTTCGGTAATTCCTTTCCGGTCAATCAGCTGCGACCCGTAATTTACATGCCCCATGGCTTCGATTAAAATTTGCAAAAGCGGAACACGCGCTTTCGTTTTCGGAAGAACAATAGAATTTTGTCCTTTGGTCCGGTCAATTGAGCCGATATATTTTCCGTTGAGAAAAACGGTAGCATAATCGTGCAATTGAGTCAGCACCAGTTTCCCGCTTTTGCGACCAATCAGACGCGTCTGATACATCATATAACCATGATATTGCCCGTAATATTCAAAAGGACGCGGCTGAACCGAATGAACCGGTTTTGGAAGATTTGCCCATACGGAAGAAAAAACTTTCATTTCCACTTCCGGAATGGAAATCAGCGGAGGCGCCGCAGGAACCGGCAGAAGTTTCGTTTCAGGATGATATTGATGAATCAGTTGTCGTAACCGGAAAAATTCGGCAGTCGGTCTTCCGGTTTCAGTAATCGGGGCAGCATAATCGTAACTGGTTACATCCGGCTGAAAACGCTGACCGCTGGCATTTGCACCGGCCGTAAAGCCAAAATTTGTTCCGCCATGAACCACATAAAAGCTTAGCGAACGATGATGTTCCAATAAAAAACGGACTTCTTTATACAGATCAGCAGTATCGGCTTTGGCCCATTTTTCCCGCCAATGCGTCAGCCAGCCGGTATAGGTTTCACTGCTAAAAACCGGAACGCCGGGATTTATTTTCTGCGCCAGGCGAATGGCTTTTTCATAACCGCCCGGATCTAACCCGACGGCACATCCGGGTAACGAACCGGCTTCTAACATATACGGCGTTCCACCGTCGGCTGTATAAAAAGGAATGTTGATTCCATTCTTTCGCCAGAGTTTTTCCAATGTTTTCAAATACGACCGGTCGTTACCGTAGCTGCCATATTCATTTTCTATTTGTAATAAAATAATGGGGCCTCCACGGGTAATTTGATAAGGCCTCAGGACATTTGCCAAGGTATCAATATATTTTTTTACCGCCTGCATGTACCGCGCATCTGAACATCGCAGTTTAATATCGGGAATACTGAGCAGGTACGGCGGAAGCCCGCCGAAATCCCATTCGGCACAAACATACGGACCCGGCCTGATCAACAGCCACATGCCGGCATCCTGCACCAACTGAATGAAATGCGCAAGATCCCGGTTTCCGGTTTTAAAATCAAAATGACCGGGTTGTTGCTCATGATAATTCCAAAACACATAAGTAGAAATCGCATTACACCCCATGGCTTTGGCCATTTCAATCCGTTGCTTCCAATAACAGGCCGGAATACGGGCATAATGCATCTCGCCGGCAATGATTTCGAAGGGTTTCCCATCCAATAAAAATTGAGACGAATCGATCTGAAAAGTGTGCAAAACCGGCTGACCGGATGAAAACGTCTGCGAATATCCCCCAAAAGGGAAAGCCAGAAGTAAAAACAAAAAGCCTCCCAAGACAAAAAAGCGAGCCGGTATTCTCATGCTTTTGTGATTTATTTTTTCATCGCTATTGTCTCTATCTCAATCAGCACACCAAGCGGCAATTCCTTAACAGCAAAAGCCGCCCGCGCCGGCGGATTTTCAGCGTAATAACGCGAATAAACCGCGTTCATCTCTCCAAAATGAGCCATATCACTCAACAAGCAAGTTGATTTCACCACATCAGAAAACTGGTATCCGGCTGCCTGTAAAATGGCACCAATATTTTTCATTACCTGTTCGGTTTGTTTGGTAATATCACCTTCCACCACTTTTCCGGTCTCTGGGTCAATAGGAACTTGTCCCGAAATAAATAACATTCCGTTCATTTCAACAGCCTGGCTATACGGACCAATGGCCGCCGGAGCATTTGAAGTCTGAATAATCTTTTTCATACGGTATTTAAAATTTGGTTTACAAAATTTTCAGGGATTTCTCTGTTTCGTTCTTTTCAAAAGTACAGAATTTTGGTTAGCATTATGCTTCCGCGACCGGAAAAAAATCCGCAAAAAAAGTATCCGCTTTCCCGTATCTTTGCATCGGAAAAAAGAACCATGAATCAGCATTTTATCAGCAACGAAATAACCGTAGGCAATTTACCACTTGGCGGCAACCAACCGGTTCGTATCCAAAGCATGACCAACACTCCCACACAGGATACCGAGGCAACGGTCAATCAAATTATCCGGTTGGCAAAAGCCGGTTGCGAGTTGGTACGAATAGCTGCCGCTGACGTTAAGGAAGCTGAAAACCTGAAAAATATCCGTAATCTGCTGCGGCAAAAAGGAGTGGATATTCCGCTTATCGCGGATATCCACTTTCAACCCAAAACAGCAGAAATCGCCGCCGGCATTGTGGATAAAATACGGATTAACCCGGGTAATTTTACCGGCTCTCATCACAAAAACAAAAAATATTCGGAAGAAGAATATCATCAGGAATTACGGAATACCGCAGCCAACCTGAAACCGCTGTTCAACATCTGTGAAAAAAACCACACAACAATCCGAATCGGAATCAATCATGGTTCTTTATCCGACAGAATTTTATATCGATACGGAAACACACCCGAGGGGATGGTTTCTTCGGCACTGGAATTCATTCAAATTTGCCGCGAAAATGATTTTCACAACCTGACCCTTTCTTTAAAAGCCAGCTCGGTTCCGGTGATGATTAAAGCCAACCGGTTACTGGTTGAAAAAATGAAGCAACACGGATGGAATTATCCGATTCATTTGGGCGTAACCGAAGCCGGAAGCGGCACTGAAGGCCGGATAAAATCCATTATGGGTATCGGAACACTGTTATCGGAAGGAATTGGTGATACGCTGCGTGTTTCGCTTACCGAAGCCCCAGAAAAAGAAATCCCGGTAGCCCGCAAAATCATTCGTACTTATCCCCGCCATTTTGTATTTCCGGGCAATACGATACAACAAATACGATATGGCGAAATTGAAAATCATTTACGGCCGTTCGTGGTTTGGATAAAAGAAAACGAAACACCGGATGCCGAAAAAAAAGTCTGTCTTCTCTCCTATCCGGATTTACAAATGGATGAAATCCTGTTCCGTGCGCCCGTGGACTTTTTCCGGACATGGGAACAGGAAAAACCGGACGGATTGCTTATTCTGCATCGTAAAAACAACACGGAGGAATCGGATACCACACTTGCTTTTCAAATTTTACAGGCTGCCGGATTACGGTTTTCGCAAGCAGAATTTATTGCTTGTCCTTCCTGCGGAAGAACTCAATTTGATATTGAAAAAGAACTACAACGGGTTCAAAAAAGGCTGGGACATTTAAAAGGACTAAAAATAGCCATCATGGGATGTTTTGTTAACGGACCGGGAGAAATGGCCGGAGCCGATTACGGCTATGTCGGAACAGGAAAAGGAAAAGTGAATTTGTACAAAAAGAACAAAATTATTTTTAAGTATCTTTCGCCTGACGAAGCATTGAATAAACTGGAAGAATTGATTCTGAACCCGAATTCCGTTCCAGAAAACGAAGGCTGAATTTTTTATCCTTTACCCGGAGAAAAAGTTGTTCAGACTTCGGATAAAAAAATCTGAGCTGTTTTTTCGATGGTTGTTTTCACCGGAGTAAAAGAAAATCCGCTTACCCCGATAAATTTTTCATTACTGTAACGAAAAACACTATTAGCCGTACGCGCCGTTTGCCGGGTTACCAGCGGTTTTTTTCCGGTAAATAAAGCTTGTATTTTAAAAAGCCGCCAGCTCAGCGCACTGATTACCTTTCCGGCTTTTTGCTTTGGCGGAGAAACCCCCAAAGCAGAGGCCATCATCTGGAAAAGTTTCTGGTAGCTTACATTTTCGCTGTTTAAAATAAAGCGCTCTTCTGAAATTTCACTTTCCATAAGCCAGATTAAGGCTTTCGCCACATCATTTACATCCACATAGCCATTTACGCCACGGGTGTAAAATTTCAATCCCTGATAAACCGTTTGAAACATTTTAAGGCTGCCTTTTGAAAAATCGCCCGGCCCGAGTATAACCGACGGATTGACAATCACCGCCTTTAACCCTTCGGCCATTCCCCGCCAGACTTCCCGTTCGGCTTCGTATTTGCTTTGCGAATACGGAGAGCTGTTTTTCGATGGTTTCCATTCACTTTCTTCGGTAACCAGCTTTTCATTTCCTTCTCTGCCCAGTGCAGCAATTGAGCTGACATAAGCCAGTTTTTCCACTTTTTTCTCAAGACAGGCATTCACCACATTCGCTGTTCCGGCAACATTGGTTTCCATAATCCGGTCTTTATCGCCCGGATCGAATGAAACAAGCGCTGCGGTATGAAAAACCTTTTGTACCCCGTCCAAAAGCGGCAAAAGCGAATAAATATCCAGGATATCTCCGTCTACCCATTCAATCCGGGAGAAATATTCATCCGGCTTATCCGTATAATATGAAAAGATTTTACGGCAGGTTTTCAAAGAAGACGAAGGCCGTTTCAAAGCACGAACACTCGGTTCTTTTTGCAGCAAATGATACAATAAATGGGCTCCTGTAAATCCCGTTCCGCCGGTTACTAAAATCATGCCGGCTAAATTAGCGCATTTGGCTTTACCATTTCACAAATTTCTTAACATAAATCTGTCCGTTTGCCATTACCCGCGCGACATATAATCCGGGCGGAAATTTTGAAACCGGAATTTGAAACCGGACAGCCGTTGTATTTTTTCTAAAAAAGATACGGCCGTTCATGTCCGAAATAATGACGTTTTTTTCACTCCTGTCGGGATGAAAAAACTGCATAAAAAGCATATTTCTAACCGGAACAGGAGACAGCGTAAAACTTGCCGGATTTTTTTCTTCCTGTATGCCAACAAAATCGTTCCGCAAAACTTTTAACAGCGACCAGTGATCAGGATCGATGTGAATGGCGCTTACTTTACCTTTTACAGGAACAACAAAATGATTGTTTTGTTCTGTCTGAACCAGCCGGACGATGGTGTCCAAACCGTTATCATAAACCAGTTGATAATCAACTGTCATTTTAAAAAAAGACGGGTTATCGGTTGAAGTGGTTTCTGTACTTAAAATATGCAACGTATCCGATTGCTGATACCAGTCAACGGAAAATTCAGGATAACCTTCGCCATAGTACCATTGCTGGAAAAACCAACGATAATCTTTTCCGGTAATTTCATCAACAATTTTTCGGAAATCATCACCGGTAGCCACCCCGCCGGCAAAACGGATCAAGTACGTTTTCAGTATCGTAAAGAACACGCTATCCTGATGAATTTCATGACGTAACATGTGAAGCAAAACCGCCCCTTTATCATACGAAAGCCGGCCATTAAAAATCCGTCCTTCATTCCCCATATAAATCTGATCTTCAGGGATATAAACAGACCCTCCCGGCTGAGTCATTACATAATCCTCCGCCTTACGGATAAAAATCTGCGCTATACTGTCTCCAAGAATATATTCGTTGGCCAGATAATCGGCATAAGAGGCAAAACCTTCGTTCACCCAAATGTCACTCCAGTCAGCACAGGTAACATCGTCACCGAACCACATGTGCCCCAACTCATGGGCCACCAAATCAAAACCAAAACTACCCAAAGTTGTCATGGTTTGATGTTCCATTCCCCCGGGAAGCTCGGTCAGACAATGGCCATATTTTTCTTTCCGGAACGGATACGGGCCAAACAGCTTTACATACAACTCGATAAATTTTGCGGTTCGTTTAATGGCATCTTCATTTTGTTTCAGATACGCATCAGAATCATAAATAAAATTCTGGACCAAAACAGAATCTCCTTTGGGATCATCCGGATGAGCATAAAAACTGAAGTCGCGATAATCAGCTACAGCAAACGAAAGTAAGTAATAATCAATAGGATAATGCGTTTTCCATTCGAAACGTCTTTTCCCGCCCGGAAGATCTACCACCCGGGTTAAAAGGCCTTCTGAGCCTGCCATATAGATCGAATCCACAGTCAGGAAAATCCAAGCCGAATCCGCTTTATCTTTCAGGTCTTCTTTTACCGGAAACCACTGTTTTGCCGCAAAAGGTTCCGATAACGACCAAGTAACCCGTTTATCCCAGGTCGCGTTGTAAGCAGTTGTAACACCCGAAAAAAAGCCTCCTTCAGGCGGTGTCCCGTGATAAAAAATCTGAACAGAAAATAAGCTTCCACTATCCGGAATATCCGGCAACACAAAAAGAACATTATTGTCATCTCTCTGGGGAACGGCTAACTTCCTTCCTTTAAAAAGGGCGGAATCAATTTCCATTTCCGGGATTAATTCCACGGCCAGCGTATCAAAATGAGGGATCAAAGTAGTCGCTTCAAGCGTACAACTTCCCTGAATAAAACGGCTGACCGGACTCACTGAAATATCCAGGCCATAAAAATGCACATCGTAATCAAAAAGATATTTACTTTGCCAGGCGTATTCAGGTGAAAAAGCCTGTTTAAACCGGTCAGGAGATACTTGTCGCTGAGCTTGTGCCGGCACAAAATCCAGAAAAAGCAAAAAGAGAAACAAAAACCGGAACATCACTATCGTTTTTTCATTTCAAAAATACACAAAAACGCACCGAAAAGAAACCTTACCAAGCAAAACCGGGTATAAAAGGCAAAATAAAAACACGGACAACAATGAATCTGACTGCAGCTTATCAGATAAAATCCACAGAAGCCATTCAGGTAAATCTTGAATTTTTTCTGGAGTATCTTTTCGATCTATGGAAAGTAAATACCATTTATCGCGGAAATATTCAAACCGCCTGCACGCTTTTATTTCAACACATCGTCCACTCAAATCAGGAAATTACCCTGACGGCTTCCCGGCAAAATGATTTTTTTATTCTTAGCATTGCCGAATTAACGCCGGCTATTTTGGCATCATTCAAAAAGCACTATTTGCCGGATGAAGCAAAAGACAGTCCGACAAAAGCCATCTTTTTAATACAAAAAGTCTGTGACGAGGTCATTTTAAAAAAAACCGAACTAATATTAAAATTTAATCTCGGGGAACTTCCTGAAGATATTTCGGGAGAACCACCAGAACAAATTCAAAAACAGGAAGAATATACAATATAGTTAAATGATTAATTTTCAATTTGATAGTGCAGATAAATTTTCCTTTCATCCTTCTGTTTATTCCAATTGGTTAAAAAAAGTAATTGCTTCTGAGCAATACAAAACAGGAGATATTTTATATCATTTTTGCACCGATGAAAGTTTACTTCAGATCAACCGTTCATTTTTACAGCACGATTATTACACCGATATCATCACCTTTCCACTATCGGGTTCTGCGGAAATAATTTCCGGAGAAATTTTCATCAGTACGGAACGGGTTAATGAAAACGCAAAAACAAGGAAAATCCCTTTTCAAACCGAGTTGGCTCGTGTTTTGGTTCACGGAGTTTTACATCTCATTGGATACGACGACCACACCGACGAAGAAAGGCAACAGATGCGTGCCAAAGAAGATTATTACCTATCTTTGCTGCCGCAAAAATAATTTTGTTTCACGTGGAACATCATGGAAATGTTTGAACAATACGATGTGATTGTTGTGGGTGCCGGTCACGCAGGTTCTGAAGCTGCCGCTGCCGCTGCAAATCTCGGATCAAAAACACTTTTGATCACCATGAACCTGAATGCCATTGCCCAAATGTCGTGCAACCCGGCCATGGGAGGCATTGCCAAAGGCCAAATCGTACGCGAAATTGACGCATTGGGAGGGTATTCCGGAATCGTAACGGACAAATCCATGATTCAGTTCCGTATGCTAAACAAATCAAAAGGGCCGGCCATGTGGAGCCCGAGAGCCCAAAGTGACCGGATGCTGTTTTCAGCCGTATGGAGAAATATGCTGGAACAAACACCCAATCTCGACTTCTGGCAAGATACCGTAACCGGCCTTTTGATTCGCGGAGATTACGTCATCGGAGTAAAAACCGCAATGGGAATCGAGATTAAATCCAAAACGGTTATTTTAACCAACGGGACTTTCCTGAACGGAAAAATACATATCGGAACCAAGCAATTTCCCGGAGGCCGGTTAGGTGACCCGGCCAGCTACGGTCTTAGCGACCAAATTAAAAAACTGGGATTTGAAACTCTCCAACTAAAAACGGGAACCCCGGTTCGAATCGACGGGAGAACCATCGATTTTTCGAAAATGGAAGAACAAAAAGGAGACGAAAATCCGGGGAATTTTTCCTTCTTCGAAAAAACAAAACTAACCAAACAGAAAAGCTGCTGGATTACTTATACATCTCCACAGGTACACGACACCCTAAAACTCGGATTTTCGGAATCACCCATGTTCACCGGAAGAATAAAAGGAGTCGGACCGCGCTATTGTCCGTCAATCGAAGACAAGATTGAACGTTTTTCGGATAAATCAAGGCACCAGTTATTTGTTGAACCGGAAGGATGGAATACCATTGAATACTACCTTAACGGCTTTTCATCATCCCTGCCCGATCATATCCAGGTAAAAGCCTTAAGAAAAATCCCGGGCCTGGAAAATGCCAAAATCTTCAGACCGGGTTACGCCATTGAATACGATTATTTTTCGCCGACACAATTAAATGCGAGCCTGGAAACCAAAAAAATAAAAAATTTATTTTTTGCCGGACAAATCAACGGAACCACCGGTTACGAAGAAGCAGCGGCACAGGGAATCATGGCCGGCATCAACGCCCACCGAAAAATAAAAGAAGAAGAACCGTTCATATTAAAGCGCTCAGAAGCCTATATCGGCGTGCTGATTGATGACCTGATCACCAAAGGCGTGGACGAACCGTACCGGATGTTTACTTCCAGAGCAGAACACCGGATTCTGCTGCGTCAAGATAATGCCGACACCCGGTTAACAGAAAAAGGATACCAGTTAGGCCTGGTTCCGGCTGCCCACTTTGAAAAATATCAGGCAAAAAAAGAAAAAATAGAACAGCTCATTACGTTTTTAAAAGAGACAGGGATCGCTCCGGAACAAATCAATCATCTTTTAGAAAAGAATAATACTGCACCACTAAAACAAAAAGTAAAACTAGCCACAGTATTATTACGTCCGCAAATCCGCCTGAGCGACTTAACCGAAGAACTTTCGGCACTAAAAACATTCACTCAAAAAAACAAAATTGACGACCAGTGTATCGAATCGGCAGAGATCCAAATCAAATACGATGGATACATTAAAAAGGAACAGGAGATCGCCATTAAATTAGACAAACTGGAAAACATCCCTTTAAAACCCGATTTCAATTATCAACAATTAAAATCCATTTCATACGAAGCACGAGAAAAACTTACGAAAATCAAACCTAAAACCATCGGCCAGGCAGCACGAATCAGCGGGGTTTCTCCATCCGACATTAACGTTTTACTGGTTTATTTAGGCCGATAAGAAAGAATGTTTCACGTGAAACAACCAAAATGGAAAAGATGCAAAAATGTCCGGTATGTGCCTCTGAAGAGACAACAAAATTTCTGGAAACAAAAGATTATTTTTTAACGGGCGAAGCTTTTGAAATATGGGAATGCCAAACCTGTAAAATACGTTTTACCACTCCACAACCTGAGGAAAAAGAACTTCCCAAATATTACCAGTCGAACGAATATTTTTCACACCAAACGGAAAAGAAAAACCCATTAAGTTTTCTTTATGCCCAACTAAGGCAAAAAAATATCCGGAAAAAATACAACTTAATCAATCAGTATGTCAAGCGCGGAAAAATATTGGATATCGGTTGTGGTACCGGCGAACTATTAAATTTTTTCAAAAAACAACAGTGGGATACAAAAGGAATAGAACCCAGCGAAAAAGCAAGAACGTTCGGAAGAAAAAATTACCACCTGCAAATAGAAACAGAAACAAAATTAGACCAGTGGCCGAAAAAAGAATTTGATATCATTTCCATGTGGCATGTACTGGAACACGTGCCCGATATCAACAAAAGAATTGATCAAACCAAAAGATTATTAAAAGATAACGGGAAAATAATCATCGCTCTACCAAACCCAAACAGCTGGGATTCAAAACATTATCATAAATACTGGGCCGCATTAGACGTTCCAAGGCACCTATACCATTTTACAAAGGAATCGTTAAGCAACCTATTGAAAAACAAAGAATTAAAAATCATAAAAATCGTTCCCATGAAAATGGATGCGTATTATGTATCCTATCTGAGCGAAAAATACCGGCAAAAAAAACTTCCCCTGTTTAGGGGGTTCATCAAAGGATGGAGATCAAACCGGTCGGCCCGACAAACCGGAGAATACTCAAGCCTGATTTATGTGATTGAAAAAGCAACCGATCAAAAGAAAAACTAATTTCGTACTTTTACGTATTCGGAAGAAAAAAGAATACGATGCCCATCTACACAAAAGAAAAGAAAAAAAAACAATTTTATCGCAGGATAACCCTGTTATTCCTTCTTCTCTTTCTGTTTTTTACGACCAGTTTATTAACGGAAAAGTTTTATGCGCCGGAAAATGTAGTTAAACGGGCAAAAAACAAGATTGAGCTAACTGTTAATCAGGCCATTACAACAGCAAACAAAGTGTCCGGTTTAGTGAAGCAAAAAAAAGAGATCAACTGGACCATATTAGAAAAACAGTTTAAAAAGTCAAAAGACATCATTGTCATCACCCAAAAAGGGAAAATCGTCTTTTGGAACAACAACATTTTCCCGGAGCACCTTCTTCAGATGACAAAAATCAACACCCCTGTTTTTCACTTCGAAAAAAACAAACTCTATCTCCTCTACCAAAAAAAACAAAACAAATTCACCATTTCGGTTTTCATCTCCTTAAACCAAAAAAACCTGCCACCGGGAAGCCGAATTATCAAAGGGCTACATTTTAACAAAAACAACATCCCGCTAAAAAATTGGAACATTACCATTACAACCGACAAAACACAAAAACCCAAAGCCATTCCTTTATGGTTTTTCATACTCTACCTGATCATCATTTATACCGGACTGGAATCGGTTTTCGTCTTCTATCAAATTCAAAAGCCACAAAGAATATCCAAAAGAACCAAACAGTTTTTATTTATTCTTGTTTTAATTTTTCTACGGCTGATCGTTGCATGGGCCGGATTCCCGGAAATATTCCGTCTTGAGTTTGCCAGTAACCCGCTGACAAAAATTCCGGGATTTCACACGGCAGCAGATATTCTAATAAATGCCATCTGGTTTATTGTGTTTCTTCAGTTTTTGCGGAATACAGAAAAAGAAGATCAGAAAAAATGGCAAAAGAACAAATGGCTAAAAATATTGGGGATAGAAATCATCGTATTGAGCATTCCCATTCTTTTCTATTCCGTTACAGAAAGTCTGATACAAAACCGCTCAGGAATATTATTTCATGAGAACATCTACTTTACCCAAACCGGATTCGTAAATATCTTTATCCTGATTGTTGTTAATGTCCTCATTTATCTGTGGATTGATTTCTTCGTATCAATTTACAAAAAAAACAAACTGAAAGACAGTTATGTGCTGGCCCTTTTACTGGTTATAGCTGCCATTTTCTTTCTGATTTTCCCGTTCAACAAACAAGAAATCATTGCAGCCTGGTTCATTACCACCTCACTCACCATCACGATATACAAAATTGACCGAAAAGAAAAACCGTACATCCACAGCCTTTTAACGATCTTTATTTTATCATTGGTCATCGCTTTCGTTTTAAACCAAAATGAAAAAGCCAACAAAAACGCCCGACAAATTTACACGGCCAATCTGCTTACCCAAAAAAGAGACCCGTTTTTAGAATACATGGTAAAAAACAAAGCGGCCAAGATTTTAAACGATCAAACAATTCGGAAAGTCATCTACGGGAAAAGTGGAAATAAAGAATCTGCGATTAAAAAAATACTCTCACAAAAATACTTTGGCAAAACACTTAAGGCCTACACGACACAGGTAACCTTATGCGAACCGGGACAACAATTAGAGATTCAGCCGGAAAACCGGCTTATCGAATGCGAAAGGTTCTTTAAACGGCTAAAAGGTCCGGTAATTGACAGCACAACGCATTTTGAGCTCTCGTTCATCCCCAATACAGGAGAAAGTATTTATTACCTGGCCCAATTCAAATACAACGAAAAGAACACGCCTTTCAACTTATATGTCGAATTTTTCACCAACATCATCCCCAAAGGGATTGGCTACCCGGAGCTGTTACAAAATAAAAAAGAAGACAAAATAAATCTCTCCGGTTATTCCTTTGCTTTTTATCGACAGGGAAAGTTGGAATATAAGTTTGGCGATTTTCTGTACCCCATCGACATGGCAAAATACAAAACAGAACCGGAAAGGACATTTATCAACCTGGATGGTTTCACGCACTATAAAATTCCGGTAGGGAAAAATGAAATCCTGATCGTCAGCCGGCCGCAAACCAAACTCTCCGACCGGCTACTTCCTTTCTCGTTATCATTTATTTTGCTGGCCATTATTCTGGTAACTTACATTGTCATAACCTACGGAAAACAAATCCGGAAAACCTATCGTTATTCGTTCAGTACCCGTTTACAAATTACCATGTTCTCGGCCATGATGGTAGTTTACGCCATTCTCACCATGGTGATCATTTCGTATTTCAACACCAACAGCAAAAGAAATATCAGTAATATTCTCAAAGAAAAAATCAACTCGGTAGCCATAGAGCTAAAACAAAATTTTTATCCGTACCCCAACCAGCCGGCAGGCTTACAAATTTATCTGCAAAAACTTTCCATGATTTTTTTCACGGATATCCATTTATACAACCCGTCCGGTTTTCTTATTACCTCATCGAGACCTGAAATTTTTAGCGCAGGATTACAATCGAAACTCATGAATCCGGAAGCATTTTTCAAAATCGAAAAAGAACACAAATTGTTCTATCTCGGCAAAGAAAAAATCAGAAACGCTACATTTTATTCTGCTTATGCCCCGCTAATTCTGGAGAACGGGAAAGAAGCCGGAATTATCAACCTGCCATATTTTGCCCGGCAATCAGAACTGCAATACACCTACTTCCGAATGTTGACCAATCTGATCAATTTATTCGTATTTAGCGGACTGATTGGAATGCTCATCATGATTTATCTGTCCAAATTACTGACGAAACCATTGGAGGTACTGCAGCAAAAAATAAAAAATGTAAGTATTGAAAAACAAAACGAAAAAATTGAATGGCCACGGCAGGACGAGATCGGAAAACTCATAGAAGCATACAACAGCATGGTTGACAAACTGGAAGAAAGTGCCCGTTTGCTAAAAGACTCAGAAAGAGAAAAAGCCTGGCGAGAAATGGCACAACAAATTGCCCATGAGATAAGGAATCCGCTCACCCCAATGAAATTAAATATTCAATATTTAAAAAAACTGTACCAGGCAAACGACCCGTCGTTCAAAGAAAAAACAGAAACCATAAGCCAGTCGCTCATCGACCAAATAGAAACACTGAATGAGGTGGTCGATATGTTCTATGATTTTTCAAAAACCCAAAAACCGAAAGAGGAAAAAGCTGATTTGATCCAAACCATCCAATCAACCATCAGCCTCTTCAGAAAATCATATCCGGTAAAAATCGAATTCAACACCGAAACAGAAAAAATTAATGTAGCCATTTCACAACGCGATTTAGTCCGTATTTTGAATAATCTATTCAAAAATGCCATCCAGTCCATGGAAAAAAGTACGGAAAAAAAGATCGAAGTATATGTCACCAAAAAAACAGAAACAGCCATCGTTCAGATAAAAGACACCGGGAAAGGAATGGATGAAGAAGAACGAAAACACATTTTTATTCCCTATTTCACCACAAAATCAAAAGGAAACGGATTAGGGCTGGCAATTGTAAAGAATTTGATTCTTAAAGCTGGGGGAAGCATACGCGTAACTTCCGAAAAAGGGAAAGGAACTTCTTTCACGCTTCATTTTCCCCTAAAATAAAAAGAGAAACAATGAAAAAACTCCGGAAAATACGGTAATTTTGAAAAGAAAAAAATGTCCCGGTTAAGAGAGATAAAAAAACCCATAGCAGAAGAAATTAAAGCCTACCATAAGGTATTCAGAGAAACCATCCGGTCGAAAGTACCGCTGCTGGATATCATCATGAAATACATCCTTAAAACAAAAGGTAAAGAGATCAGACCGGTTATTGTTCTCTACACAGCGAAAATGATGGGAGGAATTACAGAAACAACCTATTACGCTGCCACGCTCATTGAGTTATTACACACTGCAACGCTGGTTCATGACGATGTCGTGGATGATTCAAACAAGCGAAGAGGACTGCTCTCCATAAACGCGCTTTGGAAAAACAAAATCGCCGTTCTGGCCGGAGACTATTTACTGGCAAAAGGATTACTGCTGGCAGTGGAAACAAAAAATCCGCATTTACTGGAATTTGTTTCCAAAGCCACACGAGACATGAGCGAAGGCGAACTTTTACAAATTGAAAAAGCAAGAAAACTGGATATCAGCGAAGACATTTACTTTGAAATTATCCGTAAAAAAACAGCATCCCTGCTGGCATCCTGCTTTGCCACCGGAGCACTTTCCGTAACAAATAACCGTGAAGCAATTGACAAGCTGTGGAAAATAGGAGAACTGACCGGTATTGCTTTTCAAATTATGGATGACTTACTGGACTATAAAAAAACATCCGTCACCGGCAAACCAACCGGCATAGATATCAAAGAAAAAAAGATTACCCTTCCTCTCCTTTTTCTTTTAAAAAACAGCGATAAGAAACAACAACGGAGAATTATCCGGACCATAAAACATCAAAATAAAAACCCACAAAAAGTAGAAGAATTAATTCGCCAGGTCAGGGAGTCCGGAGGGCTGGAATATGCCCGTAAAAAAATGATGGAATACAAAGAAGAAGCCATCCGGTTACTGGGTGATTTTCCTGAAAACGAAGGCCGTAAAGCCTTGGAAGAAATCATCCATTTTACCATAAACCGAGAGAATTAACCGAAAAGCAAACAAAACGCCAAACTTCACATCACAAAAAAAGCCGGGCTCATTATGAAACCCGGCTTTTTCTCTTTCTTAGATATCTATTTCACAACAATACCCCGCGTTATAACGCCTTTAACGGCATTAGCCGAACCCACTGATATTTTAACCAGATAGACTCCCCGGGCAAAATGATGATGAATTGAAGCCTCCTTACTGTTGAAGACTTTACTATAAACTTTTACCCCGGCATGATTGTAAATAGTAATTTGATAAAATTCCTTATCCGCTTTCACCATAAAAGTTCCGGTATTCGGATTCGGATAAATACGAACTTCTCCCAACAGGGCTTCGTTGTTCTGTATGCCGGTACATTCAACCCGGTAAATCATAACACTGCCTTTCACCGAAAGACTTCCGTCAAATGCCTGAACGATATATAAAACCGAGTCCTGAAACGGTTTCACGATTGGGTTTTGCTCATAAGAAGTCCATCCTAAAGGATTGGTACTCCAATTAAAATTATAATCTCCGGAGCCTCCGCTCATGATTGCAAAGAGTTGTGTGGTATCACCCGAACAAACCGTTGTACGGTTGGCTTTTACCGTAACACTTAACAAATCTTTTACCTGAACGTAATCGTTTTGTGTAAGCGTATACGTACTGTCGCCCGTCGCGGTAAGGGTTACCGTATAAGATCCGGAAGCATTAAATTTCACTACCGGATTTTGTGAAGTAGAATCCGTATTAGACAAATAAGTAATGGTTGCCGGAGAGAATTTCCATTTCCACGATGTGGGATGATTGGTAGACATGTCCGTAAACCGAACAGTATCGTCTACATAAGGATGAAGGTTATCGGCTTCAAACAATGCCTGTTTGATGGGCTCGATATATCCGGTAAACAAAGGAGATGTCCACAATCCACGGCCAAAAGTAGCGGCAAACAATTTTCCACTGCCGGTTCCGTCGTAATGAATATCCAAATCGTTCACAACCACATTGGGAAGATTTTTGTTGAAAGGAATCCAGCGCGATAAATCCTGCTGGACAAAAACGCCAACATCGGTTCCGGCATACAGCTCAACAGTATCTTTTTTTGCTGTATTCTGAACAATACAGTTTACAGGTACTTCCGGTAAACCGGTAGAAATATTTTCCCAGCTTTCACCGCCGTTATCCGTTTTAAAAACACCCAAGTCATTAAAACCACCCATAGCAACCCAAACCGTATTCGGATCATCATTTTTTACCGTAATGTATTTGATGGAGGCATAATCTACCGGTAAGTTAGAAGTAATATTTGTCCAGGTGCTTCCTCCATCTTCCGACTTATAGATAATAGAATAAGTCGCGGCATAAATATATTTTGTATTGGAAGGCGCTACTGCAAGAGACTTTAAGGTTTTGCCGCCCCAGTTACTCAGTTTTGTCCAAGTATCCCCCTGATCTGTTGATTTGTACACATCAGAGTATCCGATATAAATCGTTTTAGGATCTTTCGGATCAAGTAAAAACGGGGTTACCCAGGCACCTTCTCCGTCCAATCCGCTTGAAATATCTTCAGAATGACTCCAGTGATCTTTTGTCCGTTCAATAGCCCCATTCGGATTTTCTGCGTATTGGGTGTTTACGTCGGTATAATCTATTTGACAATCCATCCCGTCACCGCCCATAACATCAGTCCAGGTACCGGAAGAAAGAAGTTTGGTTCCGTTATCCTGCAATCCGGTAAGTACCTCATCAGAAACCGTAGCAGACGTATTTAAACGATAAATTTGGCTAATGGCCATGCCACTGGTCAAATCGGTCCAATGTTTTCCATCGTTGCTTTTATAAATACCGCCATCGTTACATTCAAACAATGCATTTGTTCCCGGTTGAAAAGCCATATAATGTTTATCGGCATGAACAATTTCATTTTGATTAGAACACGTACTGGACCAGTGATTAGCCAGTGCCCAATGATGACCACCATCATGCGAAACCCAGGTATTCACACCGCCAACATAAACAGTATTGGCATCTGTTGGATCGGCCACCAACACCAAATCATACCATCCTTGTCCACCATCGTCGGTTCCTGTACAATTCCAACCTAACAAATTAATCGTATCCTGTACAACTTGAAAAGTGTGTCCGTAATCATTCGACCGGTAAACACCAAAAAGGCCATTATCAGATCCCACAATTAAACCATAAACAACATTAGCACTGTCCGGGCTCACAGCAATAGCTACTCTTCCGGCACCCACATCATTCTTATCAATTACCTGGGTCCAGCTTTGGCCACCATCCGTGCTATAAAAAATTCCGCCCCACGAATCGCCGGCATACATAATGCTTTTGTCATCCGGATTAAATTCTATTTCACGAAAGTGATGCGCATCAATTTCATTAAAAGAAACGCCTCCGTCCGTTGTTTTATACAACCCCTTATTGGTGGCCACATAAAGTGTATTATCATCATCCGGATCTTTCAAAATCCGGTAAACCATGGCATAATCTGTCAGTTTCCAGGAAAGTCCGGTTGTATTCCATGTTTTTCCTCCATCGGTCGATTTCAGGACACCGATGGAATAAGTATCCCAATGGTCTTTATCTCCGGTACCGAGATAAACAATATCGTCTCCGCCGTGATTTTCAACCACCATATCGGCAACGCCCAAAGACATATTAAAGTCGCCCAGCGGGGTCCAGGTATTCCCCAAATCGGTTGTTTTCCAAACACCACCAGATGCCGTACCCACATACAAAGTATTCGTATCAACAGGACTAAAAGCCACACAATTTATACGTCCTAATCCGGCGTAACCGCCCTGTGTTTGGTTTGGTCCGATACTTACCCAATCGCCATCGTCTTCAACGAGTGCTGATTTTGTTTTATGCTGTGCCAGATACTTTTGATAAATATCCCAGGCTGTTGTTGTCGGAAAAGCTTTGGTTTTAGGGTCAACACGCGTTTCCCAATACCACTCCCAACGCATGAACTTTTCATAATTTTCATCCCTGATCTCATCTTCCACTTCCCGTTCGGCTTCCGTTTCTTTCATCTTTTCGCCCTGCCAGTATTTCGAGAAAGCTTGTTGATAATCTTCTAACGTAAGGGTATGATTTTTTACTTTGTCTTGGGGTAAAAAACGCTTCCATTCCTGTGCCTGCAAGGATTGAAATGAAAACAAAAACAGGAAAGTAATGAATATTCCCTGTAACAGGTGTACTTTGTTTTTCATAATTACTGTAATTAAATGGCTGACTATTATTTATTTACCATAGCTAAACGAATCAATGGAAGGCCGCTGACAGAATCTGCCTGCGTTTCATAATTCTTGACAAATTTAAACAAAAAGAATCAACATGGTTAAATAGCAAACAGAATTTTAAAAACCCCGGAACTTGAGTGCTGTCGCTTTTATTATACATTTGCAGAAAAAAGAACCGATTTTGAAAAAAGTTTTAATCATCCGTTTTAGTTCTATCGGGGATATTGTTCTTACCACGCCGGTAATCAGAGCGCTGAAAACACAATCCGGTTACGAGGTTCATTTCCTTACCAAAGAAAAATATAAACCCATCTTTTCAGAAAATCCTTACGTGGATAAAGTTCATGTTTTACAGGATAAACTGGAAAAAGTAATTACCCGGCTAAAAGAAGAAAACTTTGACTTTATCGTCGATCTACACAAAAACATCCGCTCTTTACGGGTTAAAAAAGCATTAAAAAAGCCTTCTGCTTCTTTTCCGAAAGTCAATACCCAAAAATGGCTAATGGTCCGTTTTAAATGGAACCTGTTGCCGGAAAAACATATTGTTGACCGCTATTTTGAAGCCGTGGAAAAAATCGGCGTAAAAAACGACCAAAAAGGACTGGATTATTTTATTCCGGACAAAGATTATGTGGATTTGCGGGAATATCCCCTACTAAAAACAAAAAAATACATTGCTTTTGTTATTGGCGGACAACATGCCACAAAAATATTTCCGCCAGAAAAAGCAGCAGCTGTCATCGAAAAACTGGATCATCCTTTTGTTCTGCTTGGCGGGAAAGAAGACCGGGAACGCGGCGAAAAAATAAAAGCATTAAGCAAAAACGAAAAAATCCTAAATGCCTGCGGAAAACTCAATCTGAATCAATCTGCATCTCTCGTACGGCAGGCAGGAGTAGTCATTACCAACGACACCGGTCTCATGCATATTGCAGCCGCTTTCAAAAAACCGATAATCAGCATCTGGGGAAATACCATTCCGGCTTTCGGCATGTATCCTTACGAACCGGGAGAAAAAAACAAAGTGGTTATGGCAGAAGTCAACGGACTAAAATGCCGGCCCTGTAGCAAACTGGGCTTTAACAAATGCCCGAAAGGACATTTCCAGTGCATGCTAAAGCAAGATGAAAACTTTATCGTGTACGAAGCGAAAAGACTCCTCGCCCTTTAATCCGGATCAATCGTCCACATGCCGGTGATTCATCACCTCCACAGCTTTTTTAAAGATCGGATCGATCTGATGATAGATCGGATAAAATCCTTTCTCATTCAAAATATTTCTTCCCACATACGCTTTAAAAAGAATCTTGATCCGTTTTTCGGAAAGTTTTTCTTTCCGTTTGGTGGTTTTAATTCCCTTTGATTTGGCAAAAGCCACCAGGTCAGCATACTCTTTTTCGGTCATATGGAAATTCTTATCAAAGCTTTTAAAATCTTTGTATTTACGCAATTGCGGACGATGCGTATCGGTATAATCAAAGGCGAACTGATAAATCAAGCCCTTGTTGGCCAAAATATTGTAGAACGAATGCAGGGTGTCTTCTACCAACGGCACATAAATATCCGGCATAATACCGCCACCGCCATAAACCACCTTGCCTTTCGGGGTAACAAACTTCAGCGAATCGTTAAATTTAATACTGTCCGGGTTTTCCATTTCCCCGTCAAGATACCGGCGATAAGCTTCGGCATAATAATCTTTAAAATCATCTTTTTTGTATGGTTTCTGGATACAACGGCCGGTAGGCGTATAATACCGTGCCACCGTCAGGCGCAAAGCCGACCCATCGGGCAAACGAAGCTGCTCCTGCACCAATCCTTTTCCAAACGAACGGCGACCAATTACAACACCAATATCGTTATCCTGTAAAGCGCCGGTGACAATTTCGGCTGCCGATGCGGTTCCTTCATCAATCAAAACAGCCACATCGGTATGTTTCAGCTGTCCTTTGTCTGTAGAATAAGCTACCGTTTTAAGCCGGTGAAGTCCTTTGGTGTAAACAATCAGCTTACCTGCCGGAAGAAATTCATCCGCCACGCGGATGGCAGCACTCAGCAACCCACCGGGATTCCCCCGCAGGTCGAGAATTAATTTTTTCATTCCTTCTTTTTTCAGTTTCCGCACGGCACGGTCAAACTCATCATAAGTAGTGGCCGAAAACTTATTCAGTTTGATGTATCCCAAATCTTTATTCACCATATACGCAATATCAAGGCTGTACATGGGAATGCGGGCTCTCGTAATGGTAAAATGCAGTAATTTGGGCACACCACGCCGGTAAATGGTTACCTTCACTTTGGTTCCTTTTTTCCCTTTCAGCATGTGCATGGCTTTGGTATTGGTAATATGCACACCAGCCACTAAAGTATCATTTACCCGCACAATACGGTCACCGGCCATTAATCCTACTTTTTCGGAAGGACCTCCCGGAATAGGATTAATTACCATGATGGTATCTTTTTCTATTTGGAAACTGATACCAATTCCATCAAAACTTCCCAAAAGCGGATCATTCAGCTCATTAAATTCATCCGCCGGAATATATTGCGAATGCGGATCCAAATCATTCAGCATCCCTTTTATGGCATCAGCCTCCAGGTGATCCTGATGAACGGAATCCACATAATCGTTTTCGATATAGCGGATTACTTCATCCACTTTGTTGTAGCCCGAACCCGGACGGTTAACAAAAGGAAGAACAGCTTGTTGCGAAACTTTACTTTGTAATAAAAATCCCAGAATAATGCCTGAAATCAAAATCAGGGCAAAAACAATGGGCAGATAAATACGATAATTTTTCTGCTTTTGAGACATCTTTCAACTTTTTGTAGAAAATGCAAAGATAGAAATAACACAGGGCTTTATCCTGAAACCGGCTTTTGTTTTAGGAAATTTTAACCCCGTTGGAACAAAAAACAAAAGGATCATTTTTTACGGGTCGAAATCGCCAGCCAGCCCATACCCACCAAAGCAGCAATAAGAGAAGCCGTCATAATTCCCACTTTGGCAATCTGTTTCAGCGCCTCATCCCGGAAAGCCAGTTCCGAAATAAAAATAGACATGGTAAAACCGATGCCGGCAAGCATCGCCACTCCATAAAATTGTTTCCAGGTTACTCCTTCCGGCAAAATGGCCAATTTAAATTTAACCATCAGTTTCGAGAAAATCGTAATCCCGGCAAATTTCCCGATAACCAGTCCCAGAATAATAGCAATCGAAACCGGATGAAACATCAAATCAAAAATATTTCCTTCAATCCGGACACCGGCATTGCTCAAAGCAAAAAGAGGAAGAATAAAATACGTGGTAATCGGATGCAGAAAATGTTCCAGTTTTTGTAAAGGAGTTTGCGCTTCGTCATTTACTTTATCTATTTCTTCAATAACGTGAGCCTGCCCTTCGGTAAGCAACGGATTGTTGTTGGGATTAATGTTTCTAAACTTCTTTAACAGTTTTTCCAGTTTTGTGATATACGTTTCTTCATTAATTTTTGTCCGGGCAGGAATGGTCAGGGCGATTAAAACCCCGGCAATGGTGGCATGAACGCCGGAATATAAAAACGAAAGCCACACGCCCGACAACCCCACAACGGTGTAAAACAACGTCCGGCGCACTCCTGCGTAATTGGCAACAATTAAAACCACAAGAAAAACAGCCGCAGTGATCAGTTCTTTAACGGCAATGGTATCGGTATAAAAAATGGCGATGACCAGAATAGCGCCCAAATCATCGGCAATAGCCAATGCTGTAAGGAAAATTTTCAACTGAATGTTTACCCGTTTTCCGAGCATGGCAAGCAACCCTAAAGCAAAAGCAATATCTGTAGCCATCGGAATGCCCCAACCATGTATTAACTCGGGTTTATTGATTACCACCAGCACATAAATCAGTGCCGGAACCAGCATTCCGCCAATAGCTGCCACAATAGGCAGTGTTGCTTTTTTCATGGACGAAAGCTCTCCGCCAATAATTTCGCGTTTAATTTCAAGTCCTACCGTAAAAAAGAAAATCGCCATCAACCCATCATTGATCCAATGATGAAGAGAACCAATCAGTTTAAAATTGCCCCAGGTAATACCGGCTTTCAATTCGTACCACAAATGATGATATGCCGGATAATAAGACGAATTGGCCCAAAACAGCGCAACAATAGTAGCTAAAATCAACAGGACGCCTCCGGCGGTTTCCTGATTAATAAATTTAGTGATGCCAAAATGGCGAATTGGTTTTTCACTCATTGTTTTCCTGGTATTTAAAATAGTAAGCTAAAGTAACGAATTTGATGATAAACTCAAATTCAGTGTGATCACAAAATTCTAAAGCAAAAGGAACAGGTATGTGGTCAATAAAGGCAAATCGCTATTTTTGCCGAAAATTTGTAATACGTCTTATGAAAAATTTTGTGGAAGAACTACGGTGGCGGGGAATGATTCACGATGTCATGCCCGGAACAGAAGAATATATGAAACAGCACATGACTTCGGGTTATGTGGGCATTGACCCCACAGCCGATTCGTTACACATCGGACACCTGGTAGGCGTAATGATGCTGAAACATCTACAGCTGGCCGGACATCGTCCCATTGCACTGGTAGGCGGAGCTACCGGAATGATTGGAGACCCTTCCGGAAAATCACAGGAAAGGAACTTGCTTGACGAAGCCACGTTGCGCAAAAATGAAGAAGGAATAAAAAAACAACTCGCTAAATTTCTTGATTTTGAAAGTGATGCCGATAACCGGGCTTTGCTGGTCAACAACTACGACTGGATGAAAAATTTCACTTTCCTGGAATTCATTCGCGATATCGGGAAACACATTACCGTCAATTATATGATGGCCAAAGAATCGGTGAAAAAACGCATCGGGGCAGACAGTAAATCGGGAATGTCGTTTACCGAATTTTCGTACCAGTTGGTACAAGGATATGATTTTCTGTATTTGTATGAACATGAAAACTGCAAATTACAGATGGGCGGAGCTGACCAATGGGGAAACATCACCACCGGAACCGAATTGATTCGCCGTAAACTGGGACATGAAAATGAAGCTTTTGCCCTTACCTGTCCGCTGATTACTAAAGCTGACGGAGGCAAATTCGGGAAAACCGAAAGCGGAAACGTATGGCTCGATCCGGAACGTACCAGTCCTTACGAATTTTATCAGTTTTGGCTGAACGTATCGGACGAAGATGCTGAAAAATATATCAAGATCTTTACCCTTCTCTCGCGGGAAGAAATTGAGCAGCTTATCGAAGAACATAAAAAAGCACCTCATCTCCGGTTATTACAAAAAACACTGGCTAAAGACATTACGGTTCGTGTTCATTCCGAAGCCGATTATCAGGCTGCCGTAGAAGCATCACAAATCCTTTTTGGGAAAGGAACCACCGAGATGCTGCAAAAATTGGACGAACGTACGCTGTTGGATATTTTTAAAGGTGTTCCGCAACCGGAAGTTTCTCGTGCCGATTTCGAAGCCGGTATTGGCTTACTGGATTTCCTTGCCGGGAAAACCGGTATTTTTAAATCGAATGGAGAAGCCCGCCGGATGTTAAAAGACCGTGCTGTGATGATTAACAAAAACCGCATAGACGAAAATTACTCACTGAGCTCCAACGACCTGTTGAAAAACCGGTATATCCTCGTGCAAAAAGGAAAGAAAAACTATTTTCTGGTGAAAATTGTGTAAAACATTTTTCCTTTTTCCGAGTTTTATTTTTGCAAAGCCGTACTTTTATTGCCGGTAATTGTATGCCCATGCCCGAAAAAAAATTTAAAAAAACACTGGATGCTATGATCCGGCTTTTGGACGAACCGGATGAAAAACTTTATGCCACCATCCGCATGCAGATTCTGGCGCTGGGAATTGAAGCCATTCCTGAACTGGAAGAAGCCGAAAGCAATTTTCCGGGTTCCATCATTACCCAACGGCTTGAGGAGATCATCTATACCCTTCGCACAAACGATACTTTTGAAAAATTAAAACTGTGGGCCGCTACACAAAGCCATCATCTTTTAGATGCCTGGATTCTTATTTCGTCTTATCTCTCTCCTGACGACGATCCGGAAAAACAAAAAGAATCGGTAAGTAAACTATATCGCGACGTTTGGGTTGAAATGAACCAGGACTTAACTGCATTGGAAAAAATCCGGGTGGTTAATCATGTTTTCTACAATGTTTATCAATACGGGGCCTTACAAGAAAAAAAAGCCATGGTTCCAGCTTATTTGCTGGGAAATGTACTCCGGATGCAACGGGGAAATCCGTTATCGCTGGGGATGCTTTATCTTATCATTGCCCGGCGGCTCGGATTACCGGTGTATGGTGTGAACCTGCCACGCCATTTCATTCTTGCGTACACCAACGGATCGTCTCTACCGGTTCCGGCAAAAAGCATCCAGGAAAAGGACATTCTGTTCTATATCAACCCTTTCAACAAAGGAGCTATTTTCAGAAAAAGCGAAATTGAATTGTACCTGAAGCAGCTCCGGATTACTCCGCAGGATAAATTCTTTCTTCCGTGCAGTAATATTGAGATCATTCGCCGGCTGCTTCATGAATTGGCCGTCATTTTGCGTAAGCAGCCGCTTCATCCCAAAGCAAAAGGAATTGAATCTTTTTTATCGGCATTAAAAGCAGGACCTGCTTAAAACCCGTTAATCAAAAAGCCGCCGTCAACAGCCAGACATTGTCCGGTAATATAAGAGGCAGCAGGCAAACAAAGAAAAGCAATAGCAGAAGCTACTTCTTCGGCTTCAGCCAGGCGTTTCAAGGGAGTCCGTGTCAAAATATCCTGATAATATTTTTTGTCTTTCAACAATTGTTCTACCAAAGGAGTTTTCGTGTACCAGGGAGCAACAGCATTGACCCGAATGCCATCCGAAGCCCATTCAACCGATAAATTACGGGTAAGCTGGGTCAGTGCAGCTTTGGTCATCCCGTAAGGAGCACCTGAACGCAAATGGGTTAGTCCGGCTACCGAAAGCACATTGACCACCGCAGCATCTTTTGATGCTTTTAGCAACGGATAAAAAAGCTGGGTCAGTGCAAAATTCGAATGCATGTTCGTATTTAAAATGTGGTGGTATTCTTCCACAAGATAATCGGTCATACGTTTGCGAATATTGGTTCCCACATTGTTCACAAGAATATCCAAACCCGAAACCGTATTTTTCACAAAACGAAACAGCTTTAGCCGGTCAGATTCCAACGTAACATCTGCCGCTGTTCCATAGGCACGAAAACCGTCTTTCCGCAATTGTTCAACCTGTTTTTCCACATCTTCCGCATGGCGAGCCGTAATAATAACCGTAGCACCCAACGCAGCCAGTTCTTCAGCGGTGGCTTTTCCTATTCCTTTTGTACTTCCGGTAACAAGTGCTGTTTTTCCGTTTAATTTCCATTTATTTTCCATCATTTTTTCTGTTTTCAAGGTGTTTATCCATCCAGGGAATTAAAATAAAATAAAACGTGAAGGTGATAAGCGTCGGCCCGAGAAAAAGACGCCACAAAGGCAAATAAAAAGAAATGGCATATAAATAAATGCCCCACCAAAAAAGCATTTCGCCCACATAATTCGGATGGGATAATTTTGCCCAGACTCCGGAACGCAAAAGCTTATTCCGGTTCGAAGTATTGCCATTAAATTTCAGGAGCTGAAAATCAGCCACCGTTTCCAGGCCAACTCCCAGTACCATGATAAAAACAGCAACAACCCAAATGCCGGTAACCGGGACTGTTGGCGGCCGTTCGAAAACAAAATAAAGCGGTAACGTGGCTAAAAAAACAAGTGCCGTCGGCAGAAGATGGATGGCCACCAAACTGAAAGTCCAATACCAATGACGGGTTTGTTTTCGCAACGCCTGAAAACGCCAGTCTTCCTGCCGGAAACCTTCCCAACGCAGCATCCAGTGCAGGGTAAGCCGCAAACCCCAAAACAAAATCAGCGCAATGCCTACCCACTGATAAAACGAAATGGTTTTCATGAATAAGTTGGGGAGCAGCCAGTAAAAAGCAGTTAAAATGGGAGCAATGCTCCAAAAAGGAGTAAACAGACTGGAATTATCCATAAACTTGCTGAAGAAATAAATTACCACAGCAGCCATCAGGTTGGCATAAGCCGTTTGCCATAACGGAGAAGGTATTTTCAATTCCAAGACTCCCCAGAACCCCACCAGAAAAGCCAAAATGTAAATCAGCAAAACCATGAGCAGGCTGACGGTTTTACCTGGTTTTTTGCGTTTCATATTTCCATGTAATTTTGAGTCGGTTAAATTACTCAAAATTATGTTCATTCTGGGAGATGCCCGGCTTCCGCTTGCGGTCCGGAAAAATCTAAGCCATTACGGTCAGTTTATTCCGTTTTACACCCGGAAACTGGTTTATGATGCCATTTCCGGACATCCGGATATTTTTTTCTGTTCCGGTGACCGGCAATTGGTCGTGGCTCCCAATCTTCCTGAAGAATATTTGCAGCTATTAAAGAACAACGGTATTTCTTTTCAAACCGGAAATCTACCGGCTGAAAACCGTTATCCTCACACTGCCCGTTACAATGCTGTCATCACATCAGATTTTATCATCCACCATCCCCAAATTACGGATAAACGCATCCTGGAAACCTTCACCGATAAAAAACTGATTGCCGTAAAACAGGGATATGTGCGGTGTAATTTACTGCATTTAAAAGAAGATCTTTTTATCACTTCTGACAAAGGAATTGAAAAAGCACTGAAAAAAGAAGGACTTCAACCGGAATATTTTTCACCGGAAGGAATTGTTCTTCCGGGCTTTTCACATGGTTTTCTCGGAGGATGCCTGGGCTTATATGAAAATAAAATACTGATTACCGGCTCTTTATCACACTATCCCGAAGGGGACAAACTGAAACAGTTTATCCAAAAAAAGGGGTTCCAGCCGGTAGAATTGTATGACGGCCCGCTGTTTGACGGGGGAGGGCTGTTGCTTTTATAACGGTTGGTAAGGCTAATTTCTATTTTGATGTGATACCATCTGGTTTCGATGAAGGAAAATGTGCTTAAAGTTAGAAAACCCAAAAAACAAAAAAGCAAATCACAAAAGAATCTCAAATCCCAAAAACCAACCGGTTTGTCCTGCTGAGCAACGCGAAGCATCTCGTTTAACTACCGTAATTATTTTTGAGATTCTTCACTTCGCTATCGCTCCGTTCAGGATGCAATGAAAACATGATAAAGCATTGAAAATCAAACGATAATTTCGGCTCGTCTGTGTTTATGCCTCCACTTTTCAAGTCCTGTCCGACTTGAAAAGAGACGTCCTTCAAGTACTTCAAGTGCCTAAAGTGGGAAATTTCAAAAGACAAAAAAGCAAATCACAAAAAAATCTTAAACACCCAAATGCAAAATCATAAACTGTTTAAAATCAACCAATCAACAATGACTAATGACCAAAGTTTGCAGAGTCTAAAGAGGGAAATACAAAACATCAAAATAAGAATTAGCTGATGGCATCCATTTCGAAAATCAGCGGTATGAATATTCCTGCAGAATGATTACCTTTGCATCAAATCTGATGATCATGTTGTCATTGGCAAACATACATCCTAAAGCGATCTTTCTGAATATCAAAGAAAGAGACAGATTCTGCTAAACCTGTCCCCTCCTTTTTCTTATTTCAGGTTATTTTCAAACTTATTTTTCATTTTAAATCGTAAAAAAAATGGAGTTACCTTTTGCAGAATCCTATAAAATAAAAGTGGTTGAAACCATTAAAAGAACAACGCGCGAAGAACGAATTCAAAAAATAAAAGAAGCACATTACAATCTGTTTAATTTGCGCAGCGAAGATGTCTTTGTCGACTTGCTTACCGACTCCGGAACCGGAGCCATGAGTGATAAACAATGGTCAGCCATGATGCTGGGTGATGAAAGTTATGCCGGCGCATCATCGTATTACAAATTAAAAGAAGCCATACAGGAAATTACCGGTTTCGAATACTTTTTACCTACCCATCAGGGAAGAGCAGCCGAAAATGTTCTCTTTTCCACGATGATCAAAGCCGGAGATATCGTTCCGGGCAATTCACACTTCGATACCACCAAAGGCCATATCGAATTCAGAAAAGCTCATGCTGTGGACTGCACGATTAACGAAGCTTTCCATACCGAACTGGATCATCCTTTTAAAGGAAATATCGACCTGAACAAGCTGGAAGATGTATTAAAAAAATATCCGCGCGAGCGAATCCCGCTGATTATGGTCACCATCACTTGCAATTCTTCAGGCGGACAACCGGTTTCTATCGAAAATATGCAGGCCGTAAAAAAACTGGCCGAAAAATATGGTATTCCGGTCTTTTTTGATTCGGCACGGTTTGCCGAGAATGCTTATTTCATCAAATTACGCGAAGAAGCCTATAAAAACTGGTCGATTCGCGATATTGTACGTAAAATGTTTTCGTACGCCGACGGCATGACCATGAGCAGCAAAAAAGACGCCATTGTGAATATGGGCGGATTCATCGGCTTTCGCGAACGCGAACTCTTCGAAAAAGCGACCCTGTACAACATCATGTTCGAAGGTTTTATCAACTACGGCGGCATGTCGGGCCGCGATATGAACGCACTGGCTCAGGGACTTTACGAAGGCACTGAATTTGATTACCTTGAAACACGAATTAAACAGGTAGCCTATCTGGGGCAACAGCTACGCGATTACGGAATTCCTACACAATATCCGTTTGGCGGACATGCTGTTTTTATTGATGCCAAACGCTTTTTACCCAATTTGCCCAAAGAACAATTTATTGCACAAACACTGGGTGTGGAAATTTACATCGAAGGCGGGGTAAGAGGGGTGGAAATAGGAACCCTGTTGGCTGACCGCGATCCGGATACCCGCGAAAACCGTTATCCGGAACTGGAACTACTGCGGCTGGCTATTCCAAGACGTGTTTACACCAATAACCATATGGACTATGTTGCTGCTACCGTGAAAAATGTGTTCGACCGGCGTAATGAAATTACAAAAGGGCTGAAAATTATTAAAGAGGCTCCTATTTTACGGCACTTTACCGTAACCCTGGAAAGAATGGAATAACAAACTGTTTTTCCGGAAGAATGATCAATCGAGATCTTCCAGCATGTTGAGGTAATTTTTATAACGAAAAGCCGGAAAAGTACCCTTTTCCACCGCTTCGCGTACAGCACATCCCGGCTCACTGACGTGTAAACAGTTGGAAAAACGACAATGGTTCATCAGTTTTCTGATTTCGGGAAACCGGTGTCCGAGTTCTGCTTTTTCAAAGCCGACTAATCCGAATTCTTTAATTCCGGGCGTATCAATAATTTCGCCGCCAAAATTCAGTGAAAACATTTCGGCAAAGGTGGTGGTGTGTTTTCCTTTGCGATGAGCTTTTGAAATTTCGCCTTCTTTCAAATGAAGAGAAGGATCAAGGCGATTAATTAATGCTGATTTTCCTACTCCGGAATGGCCGGATAACAGACTGATCTTATCTTTTAAAAGTTGTTTCAATTCATCAAGATGACAACCGGTTTTTGCCGAAGTAACCAAACAACGGTATCCGGCAGCCTGGTAAACGCTCAGTACTTCGTTTAACTGATCTTTTGTCTGGTCGCTGTATAAATCAAACTTATTGAAAACCAGAACCGCCGGTATATGATAGGCTTCGGCTGTCACCAAAAACCGGTCGATAAATCCCGTGGAAGTCCGGGGATTTTCCAACGAAGCGATTAATACTGCCTGATCCACATTGGCAGCAATAATGTGCGTAGCTTTTGAAAGATTTGTGGCTTTCCGGATGATGTAATTTTTCCGCTCACCAATTTGAACAATCAAACCGGTTTCAGGAATTTCGGTAAGACGAAATGCAACCTGGTCACCTACGGCAAGCGGGTTGGTCGTACGAATTCCTTTGATCTTAAAACGGCCTTTCAGCTTGCAACGATAGAACTTTCCGTCGTTGGTTTTTACAGTATACCAACTGCCGGTAGACCGAATTACCACCCCATGAAGCAGCTCACTCATGAAAAATGATAGTGTTTTTTTACAGGCGACCGGATATCCCAAACACACTGAAGTCCGTTTTCAAACGTAACAAAATCACCGGGTTTCAGTGTGAAGTTCCCGTGGTCGGTTTCAATCACCACGTCTCCTTCCAGGATATAACACTGTTCTTCACCGTCGTAAGACCATGAAAACCGTGAAATTTCTTTTTCCCAAATCGGCCAGTTACGGATTCCCCGTTGGGCAATTTCTTCTTCTGTTAATTTTTCAATTTTTACTGTTGCCATAAACTAATTCAAAAATTTTTCAAAAACCGTGTAAATGTACAAACATATTACTAAATTTGCCTTAATTAAACCCTTTAAAATTAAAACGATGAATTTACCCGATTATTTATCTTTTGGCTTTCCTTTGGCTTTATTTGTTTTATACCTTGCTTATTTGCACTATAAATTCAAAATAAAAACATGGAAACATCTTTTTAAGGCTTTTATTGGAGGGACTTTGGCTATTGTTCTTGTAATTATAGCACATGAATTAACCAAAATAAACGATTGGTATTATTATAATTATACAAGTTTACGTAAAATTGTTTTTTATATATTCATTGTAATTGCTTTTTGTGCTGAACTTGGCAAATTTATTATTCTTCGTTATTTATTTTATCATGAAAAAAGTTTCAATTCACCATTTTCCGGAATTTTATATGGCATAGCCATCTCTATTGGTTTTTCATTTACAGCAATAATCATATACGCAACAGGAGTAATTGGATTTGAAAAAATAAAATACCTTACTTTATTTTTGTGGACTTATCCTTTAGCAAATATTGTATTTGGAACTATCCAAGGTTTTTTTCTTGGAATGGGAAAAATTAGACAATCAACCATTATTGATGAAGCTACAGCTTTAGGAATAGCAACCTTTTTTCATGCTTTGTTCTACTTTTGTTTTTTGACATCAAACAAACAATTATTTTTTATCCCCATCATCGGATCTATTTTTATCATCTTTATTTTACTTGAAAAAGCTATTTCGCTTCAGCCAGAGATAAAAAAACGATAAATATTGACAACTTTTACGGGTTCTTTTTCAGCCAATAAGCCGGATTTTGAAGAATCTTATTGTGCCACACTTCGAAATGGAGTTCGGTTTTTCCCTGCAGGCTGGTATGAATGACACCCAACACTTGTCCTCGTTTTACCTGTTGATTTTTCCGCACAAGAATCTGATCAAGTCCGGAATAAACCGTATAATATTCTCCATGCTTCAAAATAACCGCTTTATTGGTATGGGTAATCACCACAATATTAACCACTTTTCCCTGAAAAACAGCGTAAGCACGACTTCCTTTGGCCGTGGCAATATTAATTCCGTTATTTTTTATCTGCACATGTTTCAGTACCGGATGATGATGGACTCCGAACGTCAACGAAACCACGCCGTGTTTCACCGGCCAGGGCAAACGTCCTTTGTTTGCAGCAAAAGAAGAAGAAAGCCGGCTTTCTTCCGCATGATGTTTTACCGATTTGCTTGCTGCTGATTTTCGTGCGGCAGCAATTGCTTTTTTAATCTGAGCATCCAATCGCTGCGACTCTTTTTGTTTTTCCCGTAACCGGGCTCGTAGATTCCGTTCTTTCTTTGTTAATTTTTTCTGTACCTGCCGCTTTTGATGTAACTCGTATTGCAATTTTGAAAGCTGGGTTGTTTCGCGGTTCAATAATTTTTTCTTCCGTGCCTGAGCCTGCATCAACTGCGAAAGTTTTTCTTTTTTTAATGCTTCAAGTTTTTGAATTCGCCCGGCTTCTTTGCGGATATAAGAAGAAATCTCATCCAGATAACGCAATCGCTGATAGGCCTGATTAAAATCCTTAGCAGAAAAAAGAAAGATCAACCGGTTATAGCTGTTATCATTTTTATACAGATACCATGCAATCTGGACATATTCCTTTTTCAGGGTATCCAGTCTACGGTTCAGCGCTTTTAACGAAACCGAAGTGGAAAGAATTGAATCAGAAAGTTGGGTAATTTCTTCTTTAAGAACCTGTACCAACCGTTCCCGCATGGCTATGCGTTTGCTAATCAATTGCAATTCATATACTGTGTTTTGTTTCGACCGGTTTATCTCTTGTAACAGCTGACTGGTATAAGTAATCTCCTTTTCTAATTTTTGCCGCTTGGCTTTCAGGCTGTTGGTCGATTGTGAAAAAACCGTACCGTTGCCCACAACCATTACCAAAAAAAGAATCGCCAGAAGCCTGTTTTTTAAAATCATGGTTAGTACATTACCCGTACGCAAAGATAAGCGCAAAAACCAAACAACAAAAGGCTACAGAAAAACAACTACTCAGAAATCACAAAAGCCGCTTGTACTTGGAGGGGACAATAAACGGAAAATGATGGGGAACATTAATTTCCGCCTTCTTAAAAGAAATATCAATTACCAGTTTTTCTTTGGCACGGATAATTACCTGCATTTTTAATGGCAATTTCGTATTGGAAACGGTTTGATAAGTATTATAAAGAATAATCATTTTTTTTCCGGGGAAACGGCTGTCATTCAGTTCCAACCGATGCAGGGTAAAATCTTCAGGATTCAGCCAGGCTTTTTGTTCCAACACATGGGTTTTCCCTTGGTCTCCGGTAAGTTGTATTTTCATTTTCAGCAAATACAATCCGTTATCCGTCGTAGCAGAAGAGTCAATGATTGGCCCGTCCACCACCCGGGCAAAAAGCAGGGCCTGTATCATGGAAAAGGTAATCCGCGTATGCATCAAACTATCGATCAGCTGGTAAGAACCGATCACATAATTTTTCTTCATCCGGTTCAGCATTTTCACAGAATCCGTGGTAAGCACTACCCGGGCCGCTTCAATGCCCATAGCCGGAATCAGGCTCATCCATATCAGACTATCTCTTTTCGCTCTGATCTGTACCCTGAAATTCAGCGGTTCACCATTTCCTTTTTGGTAATGTATCCCCAACTTACCCGAAAAGTAACGAAAATTGGGAGCATGGGTTTCCATTTTGGTATAAAGCCGGTGAAAAGGAATCGGCTTTATCCGGCGCCGTGTAATGTTTTTCGTAGACTGACACGAAGAAAGAAAAAAAGTACCGGCAACAAACAACCCCAAAAAGAAGAACAAAGAATATCTTTTACTCATATAACTTTCCTGTTTTCACTTTCTTTTTCAACAATTTGGAATGATCTTTCATCTTTAATGCTTTTTTCCATTGCACCAAAGCTTCTTTATGTCTTCCCAAACGGTATAAAATATCGCCGTAATGTTCTACTACTACGCCACTGTTTTTTCCCCCGTTATTCAGTGCTTTTTGTTCCCATTTTAATGCCTGATTGTACTTTTTCTGTTTATACAAAACCCAGGCATAGGTATCCAGATTGTTTTGATTATACGGGTCAAGATCCACCGCCTTTTTAGCCATAGCGGCCGCTTTATCCAGCTGAATTCCGTCGAGCGCCAGGTAATAGGCATAGTTATTGAGTACAATGGTATTTTCACTGTTAAGATGCAACACCTGATCGTAAGCAGCATACGCCTTTTTGTTTTCTTTCAAAGCATGATATGTATCGCCCAGGGTCGAATAAAAATTCTCCAGCAGATTACTGTTTCCGGCGGCCAGTTCTTTTCCTTTTTCAAGATAGGCTTTGGCTTTTTTATAATGTTTCAGTTGAAATTCAGCAATTCCACCTAAAAGGTAGGGAATCGGTTTTTGCGGAAAATGCTTAATCGCCAGCGGAGCATCAGCCACCAATTGCAAACTGTCGTTCATGTAAAGGTCGCAAAACAGCAACTGTTCCCACAAAGCATAATTGGTAGAATCTGAAGCCACCAGTTTTCTAAACAACGGGCGGGCTTCTTTATACTTTTTATTTTCATATAACATGCTGGCATAAAACGTTTCGGCCAGCGAATCGTTGGGATGCGTATTTTTAATCACATTGGCCAGTTCCAGAGCCTGGGCCCTTTTTTCATCGTTAAGATGCCCGGAGTAATAGGTAATCAGCAAGTTAACTTTGGTTTTTACATCCAGTTTCGGATTAGCAAATCCCTCTTTCAACTCTTCAAAAGCCTTGGCCGGTTTGCCGTTTTTCCGGTAAAAATCGGCCAATGAAATATGTACATACGGATCTTGTGGGTTAAGCCGGATAATCTGATGATAAGCCCATTCAGCCGTTTTGGGTAATCCGTTTTTCGAAGCAAATTCGGCCAGCATAGCATAAGCACGGGTATTCTCCGGATTGAATTTGACCAGCTGTTCGTATTGCATTAAAGCGGAGTCTTTTTTATCCAAACGTAAATATAAATCAGCGATTTGCTTGGTAAGTTGTGGCGTAACACCCACCAGCATTTCCACTTTCCGGTAAGCTTGTACAGCATGCTGATAATCACCGGTAAAATAATAAGCAAAAGCCAGCTCATTTTCAAAACTTACATTGCCGGGCTCTTTCTCACACAGTTTTTTATAGGTATCCAGATAGGCCTTATAATCACCGTTAATTTTAGATAAATCGGCATAGAGTACCTGATACCATTTGTTGGTGCTGTCAATTTCCACCGCTTTTTTGGCCAGGGCCAGAGCATCAGCATTGTTTCCGTAAGCCAGCAAAAGACGGGCTTTCTCGTAATTGGCAGCAGCATCTTTCGGATTGATTTGAAGCGCCAAAGACAAAAGACTATCAGCCTGATGAATCCTTCCGGTTTGTTTGTACATCACCGCTTTGGCAAACAGATCCGCTTCTTTATACCGGTCTTGTGCGGTTAATTCGGTTTGATGTTTTTTCTTTTTGTGTTTATGATGTTTTTTTTGTGCAAAAAGGGGAACCGTCCCCATAAAAAACAGCAACAGAATAAAAGTTTTTATTTTGGTATTCATGATTGTTTTTCTTTATGATTCACACCGGTATGGCCAAAACCACCAGCCCCGCGGTCGGTTTCCGAAAGAACTTCAACCGGTTCCCACTGGGCCTGTACATGTGAAGAAATCACCATTTGGGCTATGCGGTCTCCGTCCTGAATAACAAAATCCTCTGAAGAAAGATTAATGAGAATCACCCGGACTTCTCCCCGGTAATCGGCATCAATGGTTCCGGGGCTATTCAATACCGTAATTCCTTTTTTCAAAGCCAGTCCGCTACGGGGCCGCACCTGAGCTTCATATCCCACCGGCAATTCAATATAAAGTCCGGTCGGAACCAAAACCCTTTCCATCGGAGCCATTCGTACCGGCTCTTCCAGATTTGCCCGCAAATCCATCCCGGCCGAAGCTTCTGTTTCATACTGCGGCAATACGTGTTTCGACCGGTTTACTACTTTGATTTTCATATTTTTTATTCCCTGTCTTATTTTCCGGCACATTTGATACAAAAGGCCGGTTATATTCAGGGCTCAAAAGTAAAGAAAAAAGCCAAAGTGCCATAAAAAGACTGTTTTATAAAATGTTAAACAATGTTTAAAAACACCGGAAAAGAAGATTCTCAAAAAAATTTATCGAAACATCCGCACGCCTTTTTTCTCGGAAACACCGCTTTGCTTGAAAATAAATCCGCCTGGTTGAAAAACCCCAATAGATTATACTTTTGCCCTTGTCCTATCCGGCAAAACAGGTAAAAGAGCCTCTGAAACAAAGAAGAAAAATCAGATTTTAACAGAATAAAAAAGCATTCTCCTGAGAAGTCCGAATATTTTTAATTTTGCCACTTAAATACAACAACATGGAAAAAAGAGAATACATTTGCCCGAAGTGCGGCAATAAGGAATATGAAGTAGATGAAATTCGCACAGTAGGAGGGGCTTTGGCCAAAATCTTCGATGTGCAAAACAAAAAATTTACGGTAATCTCTTGTACCCATTGCGGATACAGCGAACTTTACAAACGCCGTACCAGCACCTTTGGTAATATTGTCGATTTCTTTACAAATTAAATTTTAATCTTCCCGTAGAGGGAAATTTTCAGCAGATAACTTATGGCAAAACAAGAAGACGTATTAAAAAAAATTATTGCTCACGCAAAAGAATATGGATTTGTATTTCCTTCGAGTGAAATTTATGACGGATTAAGTGCCGTATATGATTATGGTCCGAATGGCGTGGAATTGAAAAAAAATATCCGCGATTACTGGTGGAAAGCCATGGTGCAAATGCATGAAAATATCGTCGGACTGGATGCTGCCATCTTCATGCACCCGACTGTATGGAAAGCTTCCGGACATGTGGATGCTTTCAGCGATCCGCTCATTGACAACAAAGATTCCAAAAAACGTTACCGGGCCGATGTTTTAGTGGAAGATTATATTGCCAAAATTGAAGCCAAAATACAGAAAGAAATCACCAAAGCCCGGAAACGTTTCGGGGAACAATTTGACGAAAAACAGTTTGTGGAAACCAATCCCCGTGTTTTGGGTCATTTAAAAAAGATTGAAGAGATCAAAAACCGGCTTTATCCGGCAATGGAACGTTCGGACATGGAAGCCATCCGGCAGCTGATTATCGATCTGGATATTGCAGATCCCATTTCCGGTACCAAAAACTGGACAGAAGTCCGGCAGTTTAACCTGATGTTTTCCACACAAATGGGTTCTACCGCCGACGGAGCTTCTGAAGTTTATCTGCGTCCGGAAACGGCCCAGGGTATTTTTGTGAATTATCTGAATGTGCAGAAAACAGCCCGGATGAAAATTCCGTTCGGCATTGCCCAAACCGGAAAAGCTTTTCGTAATGAAATTGTAGCCCGGCAGTTCATTTTCCGCATGCGTGAATTTGAGCAGATGGAGATGCAGTTTTTTGTTCGTCCCGGAACAGAAATGGAATGGTATAAGTTCTGGAAAGAACAACGCATGAAATGGCATCTTTCCACTGGAATTCCGGCAGAAAAATTCCGTTTTCACGACCATGATAAACTGGCGCATTATGCCAATGCAGCTGCAGATATTGAGTTTGAATTCCCTATGGGTTTCAAAGAACTGGAAGGCATTCACTCGCGCACCGATTTTGACCTGAGCGCCCACGAAAAATATTCCGGAAGGAAATTACGCTATTTCGATTCAGAAATCAACGAAAGCTACGTTCCTTACGTTATTGAAACATCCATTGGTCTTGACCGGATGTTTTTGGCCGTGTTAAGCCATGCTTATACCGAAGAAAAACTGGAAGATGGTTCGGAAAGAGTGGTAATGAAACTCCCGCCGTTTTTGGCTCCTTATAAAGTGGCGGTATTCCCGCTGACCAAAAAAGACGGTCTTCCGGAAAAAGCACGGCAAATCATGGATAATCTGAAGTTTGATTTCATGTGCTTCTACGAAGAAAAAGATACGATCGGTAAACGCTACCGCCGCCACGATGCCATCGGAACGCCTTATTGTGTTACCGTGGACCACCAAACACTGGAAGACAACACCGTTACTTTGCGCGAACGCGACAGCATGAAACAAGAACGGATTCCGATAGATAAAATTGCCGGAGTATTGGCCCAAAGTCTGTCGCTGAAAAATCAGGGTTTATAACCTGAATCATCCAGAAATTGTTGGGCATCTTTCTTTTTGAAGAGCTCTTCCAACGTTGTTTTCGGGTGTTCCTGCATGTATCGGCGTACCATTTGCCAGCCGAACCAGGCGGCCATAGCCGGTGGTGAATCATGAGAAAAACCATCGCTGAAAGGTCCCGGCTGGGTCATCTTTTTAATGAGCAGATAATCTGTTGAGAACAAAAACCGGTTCCGAACAATTACAGCCCATACTTCTTTCCGGTTTTTCTCCATCCATGCCAGTTGCTTTGCCGTGTAACATATTTTTAATGTATCCGGAACCTGCGGCAGCATGGCATCCAAAAAATAAAGTTTCTTTCCTTCTTCCAGCATATGGTCAAGTAACGTTTTGGGACGATAATCTTTGTAAAAATCAGTTTGATAAATAGTCCGCATAACATCCGGAACAATCTCCTGTTTCACCATACAGCGCCGGTGGTATAACGGAATATTCAAGTCGCTGTAAAGCGGAAAACGGCTTCCAAGATAATCATCCAACGCAATGACCACAGTATTTCCTTGTTTCATCACCGGCTGTTCATAGTACAAATCAGAAACATAAGAGTAAACCTGAGGCAATGAATAATGCGGAAAATAATATTTTAAATGGGCAAAAGCCAGTGAAAGTGCTTTTTCTTCTTTTCCCAGCTCCGGGAATTTTTTCATTGTCTGATGATAAACGTATAAAATTTGTGTATCGGTAACATACCGGTACAATTGATTTACATGGGCTGTATCATCCAGGTTGGCATTCAAAAAAGGTAAAAATTCCGGTTTGATTTTTTTCAATCCCGCCTGAAAATTTTTTAACGGCAGGCTGAACAAAGCCTTTCCATACCGGTGAATTTGAACATGAACCTCCGGAAGTTTATCTTTGGGAACAACCGGCACTTCCGCTTGCCGGCGATGACAGGAAGCCAGGAAAAACAAAACGAGAACTCCCTGTAAAACCAAAAGAAAATGACGTTTTCTCATATGTAACAACTAAAAATGCCGGCACAAAAGTACCGGCATTTTTTAACGGAATCAAGAAACCGTTAGAATATTTTCCATCCTACAGTAACTTCAAACGCATTGGCGGCACCGGTGACAGAATGCGTAACATTATCATACTGAACTGTACCGTTAAACAAATCATTAATTCCGCCGTAATATTTAATATCAATGGCAAACATGGCAATATCCACACCCAGCCCTAGCTGGTACTGCCATTGAATATCATCAAAATCATCCGGCAAAAGATAATCTTTCGGATCACCGTTTTTAGTATCAATGGTTTTATCCACCACAAAATTTGCCGTGGCGCCACCAAAAATTCTGAATTTCACAATCTTAAGATTCAAAAAACGCCATCCTAAGCTCAAAGGAACCTGGATCGATTTCAAGGAAACGTCCTGTTCCACAACAGAAGTATTACTTAATGAGGGAAATTTAAACACACTTCCCTGGGTCATGTAGTTAATTTCGGGTTGCAGGTAAATTTTCTTCCCGATGCGCGCAAATACACCGATAAGCATATTGCTTTTCAAATCATTGGTGATATCGGACCCATTGTAAGAAAGTTTGGATGCCGTATAACCAATTTGAGGACCGATATGAAACTGCCCGTACATCATTCCGCTGATGAGGACAGCAACAAGAAGTAAACTGAATTTTTTCATGGTTAAAAGATTTGGTGAATAATTGCTTTGTTTATTTTAGTTCAAAAATAAGAAATATTTTTTGTTTTGCAAGTTTTTTTATTCAATTTCAGTTAGTTAAGACTAACAAACGTCTAAAAAAATCAGCCCGCTTGTAAATTCTCGGCCCCGGGTAACATCCCTTCCAGTTGCGAAGGATCATGAATTAAAACCGGAATATGCTGGGGGCAAATCCAGTACTTTTTCCCTTTAAACTCCAATTGCACCAACGGAACTTCATCTGCATTTCTTTTGCAAAATAAGCACTGTTTTTCTTCGTGATTTTCCATAATATTTAACTTTTTACATTTATAAAACGTGCAAAAATGAAGATTATTTTCTTTACGTCAACACCAAAGCGAAATTTTTTAAATGGTTTATCTTTCACAACTATACGATTCATTAACTTTGCCGAAATTTTTAGAAAAATCAGGCCATGACAAAAAAACCACAACGATATACCATTACTTCGGCCCTGCCTTATGCCAACGGGCCTATCCACATCGGTCACCTTGCCGGCGTTTACGTACCGGCCGACATTTACGCCCGCTACCTGCGTTCGAAAGGCGAAGATGTTTTGTTCATCGGCGGTTCCGACGAGCACGGCGTTCCCATCACCATCAAAGCGCGAAAAGAAGGCGTTTCGCCGCAGGACATTGTGGACCGGTATCACAACATCATCAAAAAATCTTTCGAAGAGTTTGGTATTTCGTTCGATGTCTATTCGCGTACATCTGCCCCCGTGCATCACGAAACGGCTTCTGCTTTTTTCAAAAAGTTGTACGACGAAGGCAAATTTATCGAACGTACCAGCGAGCAGTATTATGACGAGGAAGCCCATACTTTTTTGGCCGACCGGTACATCACCGGCACCTGCCCGCATTGCGGTTACGAAAAAGCTTATGGCGACCAGTGCGAAAACTGTGGTACTTCGCTCAGCCCGCTCGAACTCATCAATCCTAAATCGGCACTGAGTGGCAATGTGCCGGTGCTGCGCGAAACCAAACACTGGTACCTGCCGCTCGACCAGTACGAAAATTTCCTGCGCGAATGGATACTCGAAGGCCATAAAAACGACTGGAAAACCAACGTATATGGCCAGGTAAAATCGTGGATTGACCAGGGACTCAAGCCGCGTGCCGTTACCCGCGACCTCGACTGGGGCGTAAAAGTACCCGTGGAAGGGGTCGAAGGAAAAGTGCTTTACGTATGGTTTGATGCCCCCATCGGTTATATCTCGGCTTCACGCGAATGGAGCCAGCGCACCGGAAAAGACTGGCAACCCTACTGGAAATCAACCGATACCAAACTGGTGCATTTTATTGGAAAAGACAACATCGTCTTTCACTGCATCATTTTTCCGGTGATGCTCAAAGCCGAAGGCAGCTACATCCTACCTGACAATGTGCCGGCCAACGAATTCCTGAATCTCGAAAACGATAAAATTTCCACCTCGCGCAACTGGGCCGTCTGGCTGCACGAATACCTCGAAGAGTTCCCCGGCAAACAGGATGTGCTGCGTTATGTCCTGACGGCCAATGCGCCCGAAACCAAAGACAACGACTTCACCTGGCGCGACTTTCAGGCCCGCAACAACAACGAGTTACTGGCCATCTTCGGCAATTTTGTTAACCGTACTCTGGTTCTCACCAAAAAATATTTCAACAGCCAGGTTCCGCCACGGCATACGTTGCAGGAGATCGACAAAGAAACCCTGGACAGTCTGCGGACATTTCCCGAAAAAATTGCCGAAAGCATCGAACGTTATCGTTTCCGCGAAGCCCTGGGCGAAATGATGAACCTGGCCCGCCTCGGTAACAAATACCTTACCGACAACGAACCCTGGAAAGTCTTTAAAACCGACCCGCAACGGGTAGAAACCGTGCTGAACATCTCATTGCAAATTGTGGCGGCATTATCGGTAACAGCCGAGCCTTTCCTGCCGTTTACGGCCCAAAAGCTCACCGGCATGCTCAACATCGAACCGCTGAAATGGAAAGATGCCGGCCATGCCGACATTTTATCTGCCGGCCACTCCCTCGGCAAACCCGCCTTTTTGTTCGAAAAAATCGAAGATGCCCAGGTAGAAGCCCAGGTACAAAAACTGCTCGACACCAAAAAGGCCAACGAAGCCGCCGCGGCCCCCGTCGCCCCGCAAAAAGACGAAATCACCTACGACGACTTCATGAAAATGGACATCCGCACCGGCACCATCCTCGAAGCCGAAAAGGTACCCAAAACCAAAAAGCTGCTTAAACTGAAAATCGACACCGGCATCGACCAACGTACTGTTGTTTCGGGTATTGCCGAATATTTCAGTCCCGACGAAATCGTAGGAAAACAAGTCAGCATCCTTGTCAATCTTGCGCCCCGCAAGCTGCGCGGCATTGTCTCGCAAGGCATGATCCTCATGGCGCAGGACAAAGACGGTCGCCTCGTATTCGTCAGCCCTGAAGAAAAAACGAGCAACGGCAGCGAGATAAAATAGAGAACGTCAGGATGTGAGATGTTGGGATTGGGATGTGAGATGTGGGATGGAAGGATGTACGGTTTTTGATGTTTTATCTTTAGTCTGCCTTAACGGGAAAAAGGTCATTAATCATTGGTTATTCTAAATGATGAACGATTGATTTTCCTGTTTTACATGTTTTTTACTGTCCTCCTGAACGGAGCATAGCGGAGTGAAGGATCTCAGAGGATGTCTGGATATGAGGATGGAGGATGTTTGATGTCAATGATGAGTGATGAATGGAAAAAGTTATTTGTCATTGATGATTGGCCGATTTTCGCGTTTTATCTGTTTTTTACTGTCCTCCTGAACAGAGCACAGCGGAGTGAAGGATCTCAAAATAATCACGGTAGTTAAACGAGATGCTTCGCGTTGCTCAGCAGGACAAACCGGTTGATTTTTGGAATTTGGGATTTTTTTGTGATTTGATTTTTTGTCTTTTGGGATTTTCTCTGTGGCCGTGATGGCAGTGGCAGCGCCCGACAGCCGGGGCGGATGTGGAGCCCGCCTGACCGCAACAGTCGGGCAAGCCCGCGGCAGACAGCGACCAACGGAAGCTCGTGTGCCGCCGTGGCGAAACACCGCCCGGGCTGCCGGGACTAAAACGGACAGCACGAAAAGCCACCCTGAATATTCCTTTCCTATTTTAACGGTAAGGCTGCTTATTTATCAGACTTTCGTAATTTCGCCGCCGGAAAATAACCGGGGAGAACAGCTGTTTTTTCTCCCTTCTAACACCGATTTTTATGCTTCGAACACATACCTGCGGCGAACTGCGATTAAATGACACGGGAAAAACCGTTACCCTGAGCGGATGGGTGCAGCGAATCCGCGATAAAGGCGGGTTGATTTGGATTGACCTGCGTGACCGTTACGGCATCACCCAGCTCTTGCTGGAAGAGGGCCGCAGCCCGGCAGAACTGATTGCTGATGCCCGGAAACTGGGACGCGAATTTGTTATTCAGGCCCGGGGAAAAGTGATTGAACGGGTGTCGAAAAACCCCAAAATGGCTACCGGCGATATCGAAATTGACCTTGCGGAAATCACCGTACTCAACCGGTCAAAAACACCGCCTTTTACCATCGAAAACGAAACCGATGGCGGTGAAGAGCTGCGGATGAAATACCGTTACCTCGACTTGCGACGCAACCCGTTGAAAGAAAGCTTGCTGCTGCGTCATAAATTGTCACTCGAAACACGAAAATATCTTGATAATCAAGAGTTTGTAGAAATAGAAACACCTTATCTGATTAAATCGACCCCCGAAGGGGCGCGCGATTTTGTGGTGCCTTCGCGCATGAACCCGGGGGAATTTTATGCCTTGCCGCAGTCGCCGCAGACATTTAAACAACTGCTCATGGTAGCCGGCTACGACCGCTACTACCAGCTGGTAAAATGCTTCCGCGACGAAGACCTGCGTGCCGACCGTCAGCCCGAGTTTACCCAAATCGACTGCGAAATGTCGTTTGTGGAACAGGAAGATATTCTGAACACCTTTGAAGGATTGATCCGTTATCTTTTCAAAGAGATCAAAGGATTGGAACTGCCTGCTTTCCCACGGCTGCCTTTTGATGAAGCCATGCGGTTGTATGGTTCGGACAAACCGGATATCCGCTTTGGGATGACTTTCGTCGAACTAAACGACGTGGCACAGGGAAAAGGCTTTAAAGTTTTTGACGACGCGGAACTGGTCGTGGGCATTAATGCACCGGGATGTGCCGGATACAGCCGGAAACAATTAGACAAACTTACCGATTTTGTGAAACGTCCGCAGGTAGGTGCCAAAGGGCTGGTGTATGTGAAATATAACGAAGACGGTAGTTTTAAATCGTCGGTAGACAAGTTTTTCGACGCGGAAGCGCTGAAAAGCTGGGCAGGGAAATTTGAGGCAAAGCCGGGCGATTTGATGCTGATCCTTTCGGGCGACGCCGATGCCGTGCGCCGGCAGCTGAACGAACTGCGGCTGGAAATGGGCACCCGGCTGGGGCTACGTGACCCGCAAAACTACAAAGCCCTGTGGGTGGTAGACTTCCCCCTGCTGGAATGGAACGAAGACGACCAGCGCTATCACGCCATGCACCACCCATTTACTTCGCCCAAACCGGAAGATTTGGATCTGTTGGAAACCGATCCGGGAAAAGTGCATGCCAATGCATACGACCTCGTCATCAACGGGGTGGAAATCGGCGGCGGCTCCATTCGTATCCATGACCGCGAATTGCAAAAACGGATGTTCAAAGCGCTCGGTTTTAGCGAAGAAGCGGCACAGGAGCAGTTTGGCTTTTTGATGAATGCTTTTGAATACGGCGCTCCGCCCCACGGCGGCATTGCTTTCGGTTTTGACCGCCTGGCCGCCATGTTTGCCGGAAAAGATTCCATCCGCGATTTCATCGCTTTCCCGAAAAACAACAACGGCCGCGATGTCATGATTGACTCACCTTCGGTTATTTCACCGGAACAACTGGATGAGCTGGGATTGAAGGTGGTAAAGAAAAGAGAAAAGTAATCCGTTTTTTCCTGGTAAAACTTTACATTCCGGTAAAAATATATTTCACTATAAATAGCAGCTTGTTTTTCAGGCTTTACTAATTTTGCAGCTCAAAGATTATAGTCATGGAAAACAAACTGAAGATTTACAATACCCTCAGCCGGAAAAAGGAGCTTTTCAAACCCATCAACCCGCCACATGTAGGCATGTATGTTTGTGGCCCTACGGTTTATGGCGATGCGCATCTTGGACACGCCCGTCCCGGCATTACTTTCGATATTGTTTTCCGTTATCTCAGACATCTGGGTTACAAAGTGCGGTATGTCCGTAATATTACCGATGTGGGCCATCTGGTGGCGGATGCTGATGCCGGGGAAGATAAAATCCAGCAAAAAGCCCGGTTGGAACAGTTAGAACCCATGGAGGTGGTAAAATACTATACCGACCGTTACCACAAAAATATGGAGCAGCTCAACACGCTGCCCCCCAGCATCGAACCTACCGCTTCCGGACACATCATTGAGCAGATTGAATTGGTGAAAAAAATTCTTGAAAACGGATATGCCTACGAATCAGATGGTTCGCTCTACTTCGATGTGGAAAAATACAACAAAGACTATCATTACGGAAAACTTTCCGGACGACGTATTGAAGAGCTGATGCAAAATACCCGTGAGCTGGCCGGACAAGAAGAAAAACGCAATCCTTTTGATTTTGCACTTTGGAAAAAAGCCGATCCAACCCACATTATGCACTGGCCTTCACCGTGGAGCGAAGGATATCCGGGCTGGCATCTGGAATGCTCGGCCATGGGCGCCAAATATCTCGGCGAAACATTTGACATCCACGGAGGAGGAATGGATTTACTCTTCCCTCATCACGAATCGGAGATTGCCCAGGCCAATGCCGCTACCGGTCACGATCCGGTACGATACTGGATGCACAATAACATGATCACCATCAACGGGCAAAAGATGGGCAAATCACTCAATAACTTTATCACACTGAATGAATTCTTCAGCGGAGATCATCCGGCACTCGACCAGGCTTATTCACCCATGACCATTCGGTTTTTCATTTTGCAGGCCCATTATCGCAGTACCCTTGATTTTTCAACCGACGCTCTGAAAGCGGCCGAAAAAGGGATGCGAAAACTGTTTGATGCTTTTTATCTGTTGGAAGAACTAAAACCTTCGGCTACTTCATCGGTGGACGTAAAAACCATTGAAGAAAAATGCTACGAGGCCATGAATGATGATTTCAACACGCCGGTGGTGATCGCCCATTTGTTCGACCTGGCCCACAGCATCAATCAGGTTTATGCCGGAAAAGAAACAATGACACAAGAAGATATCGATTATACAAAGCGCTTTTTCTCCACTTTCTTATTTGATTTACTCGGATTAAAAGATAACAAAGAAAAAGATGACAGCGCCCTGATTGATTATCTTATGCAAACCATCCTGGAAATCCGTCAGGAGGCCAAAAACCGGAAAGATTATGCTACAGCCGACAGAATCCGTGATGAACTGGCCAAAATGAATATCCAGATTAAAGACACCAAAGACGGCGCCAAATGGAGCTTTAAATAATTGATTATAAAATCTTATAATATTTCCGTCATGAAAAAACTTTTTCTTTTTGTGCTGGTTTTACTCACACTGAGCGTTCAGGCCCAGTTCAGTAAATACTTTTACAATAAAACGCTCCGTATGGATTATTATCACAGCGGGAACGATACCAGCGAGTATTATACTTTCGACGAATTGATTGAAGAGCCCTACTGGGGCGGCTCTCATGTAAACCTGGTAGATACCATGAATTATGGAAACTACTATGTGAAAGTGTATAATCTGAAAAATGATTCGTTACTTTATTCCCGCGGTTATTCCACCCTTTTCAGAGAGTGGCAAACCACCGATGAAGCCAAAAAAATCAGCCGTACTTTTTCTGAAACCGTTGTTATTCCTTATCCGAAAGAGAATGTGCGCATTGAACTCTACAGTCGCGACTGGAACGGAAAATTTCATAAAAAGTTTAGCTACGTTGTCGATACAAATGATTATTTCATCAAACACGACCGGCGACTGGTGTATCCCGATTTTAATGTCCGGATTACCGGCGACCCGGCACATCGCGTGGATGTGGTCATTTTGCCGGAGGGTTACACCGAAGCCGAAATGGGAAAATTTATCAACGACTGCAAAAATTTTGTCAATAGCTTTTTCACCTTTGCTCCTTATACCCAAAACAAGGATAAATTCAATTTCCGGGCTGTTCTGGCTCCTTCACGACAATCGGGTACCGATATCCCAGCCAAAGGAATCTGGAAAAGTACCATTCTGAACACCAGCTACTACACTTTTAACAGTGAGCGTTATCTGATGACCATGGACGATAAAAGTGTTCGCGACCTGGCAGCCAATGCTCCTTATGATCAGATTTACATTTTGGTCAACAGCAAAAAATATGGGGGCGGGGCTATTTTCAACTACTACAACGTGGCGGTCAACAGCAATGTAAAATCCGCTAAAATCATTATCCACGAATTTGGTCATGGTTTTGCCGGATTGGCCGATGAATATTACAACGACCCAACCGCTTACGGCAAGTTTTACAACCTGAACATTGAACCCTGGGAACCCAACATTACCACCTTACATCACTTCGACAAAAAATGGAAAGACATGGTTAAACCCGGAACCCCTATTCCTACGCCGGCAACAAAAAAATACCGGAATACGGTAGGCGCTTTCGAAGGCGGGGGCTACGAACCCAAAGGAATGTACCGCCCCATGCAGGACTGCCTGATGAAAAGTTTTAAAGGCAATAAATTCTGCCCGGTTTGCCAGCGGGCCATTCAACGCATGATCGACTTTTACACAAAGTAACCCATCCTGAAAAACAAAAAAAGCCGTCAGCCTATTCCTGACGGCTTTTTGTTTATAGTCGGTATTACAAATCTTTTTTTACAAGATAAAAATCAATTTTCTCGGCATAATTGCCATCAATACGTTCCTGCATTTCGTCTAAATCTTTCGGCGGCGGAACAATTACACGGTCTCCTTTTTTCCAGTTCAGCGGCATGGCTACGCCATTGGCATCCGAAACCTGCAATGCTTCCAAAGCCCGGAGAATCTCATCCATATTCCGGCCAACGTTCAGCGGATAATACATGACCAACCGGATTTTTTTTGACGGATCAATAAAAAATACAGCCCGCACAGCAGCTGTTTCACTTTCGTTGGGCTGTAACATCCCATAAAGCCTGGATACTTTCATGTCGATATCGGCAATAATGGGAAAATCAAAATATACTCCGGTATTTTCCTTTACATTGTTCACCCAGGCCAGATGGGCATGAATACTGTCAATACTCAAACCGATAAGTTCGGTATTCAAGGCGTCAAATTCGGCTTTCCGCTGGGCAAATCCACTCATTTCGGTAGTACATACCGGCGTAAAATCAGCCGGATGAGAAAACAATATGATCCATTTGTCTTTGGCAAATGCTGAAAATTTGATTTTTCCTTTGGTAGTAACGGCTTCAAAATCGGGAGCCTGGTCGCCGATGCGCGGCATAATGTTGATTTCTTTTAATTCCTGTTCCATGGTCATTTAATTTTTTAAAATTTATAAATTATTGATTTAGTTTCTGTTTAAAAAAGCACTGTACATCCACACCAGTTTTTCCTGTTCGCGGATATAATCGCTCATCAGACTATTGGTTCCTTCGTCGTCGGCTTCGGCCGAAAGCTGAAGTAATTCTCTTTGCTTAGTAATGAGCACGGAAAAGCTGTCAATGAGATTTTTTACGTTTTGTGTACCATTGGCGGTTTGTTCGGTTTCCTGGATTTGCGATGACGAAATGTACCGACTGTACCGGTATTCGGGAGCAAAACCCAAGGTGAGAATTCTTTCGGCCACCTCATCAATTTTCAGGATGAGATCGTTGTATAATTCTTCAAATTTTAAGTGAAGTTCAAAAAATTTCTCTCCCCGGATATTCCAGTGAAAACCTCTCACGTTAGTGTAAAAAATTTGATAATCGGCCAGCAGTTCCTGAAGCCTTTCGGCCAGCATCTGTGCTTTTTCTTTGTTTATTCCTATGTTGTTCATTTTTTTCTGTTTTAAATTGACTTTGCAAAAGTCTGCATTAAACAGTTATAAATCAAATCAATTGTTTTTATGATTAGATAGATATACTCTATAATTGTACGTAACGGGAATATACCAGGCTTAACAGGAATTTTTTACCTTTACCCAATTCGTAAGCGCATTTAACTTACCCCAAAAATCAAATCTGAAGATCATGTCTTATAATGAGGTCGTAACACAATCCATTACCATTCTTATTGTTATGATCCTGTTAGGCATGATGTTAAGAGAGTTCAAGGTTTTAAAAGAAGAGCATTCCAAAATATTTGCCAACATTATTCTCAATTTTACCCTTCCGGCAATGATTTTCAGTTCATTGTCACAAAGCCATTTTAAATTCGATCACCTGGTTCTTGCCCTGGTAATGATCATAACAGAAGTTTGTGCTGCCCTGCTGGCTTTGCTCATCGGCCGGTTACTGAAACTTTCCAGACCCCGTTTAGGGGCATTAATTTTGGCTTCTACTTTTGGCAGTTCGGGGTTTCTTGGTTATGCACTGGTTAAAATAATTTTTCCGGACAACGCCCGTGCGCTGGCTGATGCTGCTATTGTAAGCGAATTTGGGGTCGCTTTTATGCTATTTACTTTCGGGGTTTTTATTGCCATGTATTTCGGGAAAAACAAACTCGGTACAAAAGATATAAAAAAAGAAATCGGCCGTTTTTTCTATTCTCCCTTATTTTTCAGTCTTGTGCTGGGCATTGCCACTTCTTTTTTAAATCCGCCCCAAAACAATCTCGTCGTATCCACTTTTTATAAATTATTGGGTATTATTTCATCAGCCAATACGGTACTTGTAACGCTGACCATTGGCGTTATGCTTCATTTTCGGGATCTGCGCAAAGTATGGGGAGTGGTTTTGCTGGCCATTTTTATCAAATTGATTTTTCAGCCCTTATTTTCCAATCTACAAGCTTCCCTTTTTAATTTTCCCGTTTTATGGAATAAAATAACGGTAATTGAAGCATCGATGCCATCGGCTACCATGACCGCCATCTTTGCCAAACAGTATAATTGTGATTCGGAGTTAACCACCATATTGATTTTTGCCACTTTCATTTCCTCTTTTTTCACGATGGTAATGATGGTGTGGCTGTTATAAAACAGCAGCAACTTTTCTTTTTCCATCAATTAAATCGATGAAATTTTTATCTTTATAGATAAAACTATATTTGCGTCATGATTACACTGATACAAATGGAATACGCAGTAGCCGTAGATACCTACCGCAATTTTGCCAAAGCAGCCGAGAAATGTTTTGTTACCCAGCCTACATTGAGTATGCAGTTAAAAAAAATGGAAGAGGAGCTGGAAGTTATTTTATTCGACCGGAGCAAACAACCGGTTATTCCCACCGAAGCCGGAAAAGAAATTATTGAACAGGCCCGGCTGGTATTACAGGAAGCAAAGAAAATTCATCGCCTGGCCAAAGAGGTAAAAAACAAATTAAGCGGAGAACTCCGTATCGGAATCATTCCCACCATAGCGCCATATCTGCTTCCGTTGTTTGCCGGACATTACAAACAGAATTATCCGGAAGTACACATGAAAGTGGAAGAACTGATTACTGAACGCATTGAAGAAAAACTGCAAAAAGACCAGTTGGATGTCGGGATATTGGTTACACCGTTGCATAACAAAGCCATCATTGAACAACCGTTGTATTACGAAGAGATGTTAATCTATTCCAACCGTTCCAATCCGCTGATCCGCAAACCGGTTATCCAGGTAAAAGATATTGCTTCGCCGGAGTTATGGCTTTTAAGCGACGGCCATTGTTTTCGCAGTCAGGTCATTAATTTATGCGATTTACAAGAACTGAAATCAGATCAGTTACCCTTTGATTACGCCGGCGGAGCCATTGATACACTAATCAAAATCATTGACAAAGAAGGCGGGTTTACATTGATCCCGGAGTTAGCCGGGCGAGAACTAAAAGGGGAACGCCGGAAACAACTCCGTCATTTTAGCGATAAAATTCCTTTACGGGAAGTGAGCTTGGTATATACCCGGCAATTTGCCAAAACAAAATTGGTAAAATCGCTGGCCGAGAGCATACAAAAAGCTGTTCCTTCATTCATGTTGGATGCTTCACGCGGATCACTGGTAGAATGGCGATAGTCGTTTTACACACTTTTCTTTTTTATCAATAAAATCAGCGGCCTGAAAACCAGTACATTATTTTTAAATCGAAGAACCTGATTATTCCTATCTTTGCGCGGTAAAAATGAAGGAGATTTATGCCGCTTCTCGGAAGTCTGATACGAAGTGCTTATACGCTCAGGAACAAACCGGTAGAACTGAAAAAACAATGGATTCATCCGGTAAAGGCACAAAAAAACCAACTGGTAAAGTTGTTGCGAAAGGCACAATTTACCGCTTTTGGAGAATATTATCAGTTTTCGAAGATCCTGACTTCCGAAGATGTGGTTAATGCTTTTCGTGAATCGGTCCCGGTTTTCGACTATTCCAAAATGTACAAATGCTGGTGGTATCGCGCACTCAATGGCGAACCGTATGTGAGCTGGCCGGGAAAAGTAAAATATTTTGCCTTAAGTTCCGGCACATCAGAAGCTTCCAGTAAATATATCCCGGTAACAGGCGATATGCTGCGCAGCATCAAACGGGCCAGCCTTCGCCAGATTGTGTCGATGGTACGATACGATTTCCCACTTGAATTTTACGAAAAAGGCATGCTGATGATCGGGGGCAGTACGCACCTGCAATACAACGGCACGTATTACGAAGGGGATTTGTCCGGAATAACGGCAGCCAGCATTCCGTTCTGGTTTCAGCATTTTTATAAACCCGGCAAACGCATTTCGCGTACAGCCGACTGGAACACCAAACTGCGTGAAATGGTAAAAAAAGCCCCTCACTGGGACATTGGCATTGTGGTGGGCGTTCCGGCATGGGTACAGATTTTGTTGGAAAAAATCATTGAAGAGTATGAAGTAAATACCATTCACGATATCTGGCCTAATCTTGGGGTTTACGTACACAGCGGGGTGTCGTTCAAACCTTATGTAAAAAGTTTCGAAAAACTTTTTGCCAAGAAAATCATGTACAATGAATCCTATCTTGCTTCCGAGGGTTATGTGGCTTATCAAAACCGGTTGGGAGCCAAAGGGATGGATATGATTACCGATAACGGGATATTTTTTGAATTTGTTCCGTTTAACGATGACAATTTTGATGCGGAAGGAAATCTGAAAGAAAATCCGGAAACATTTACGTTGGCTGAAGTAGAGAATGAAAAAGAGTATGCTTTACTGATGAGTACCAATGCCGGAGCCTGGCGTTATCTGCTGGGAGATACCATTAAATTCCTGGACAAAGATTTTGCCGAAATACAAATCACCGGACGAACAAAACATTTTTTAAGTATCTGCGGAGAGCATCTTTCACAGGATAACATGAACCGTGCGATTGAACTGTTGCAGGAAGAAATGAATATCGAAATTCCGGAGTTTACGGTTCATGCTTACCGGCACGAAGGCCTATTTGCCCACCGGTGGTATCTGGGAACTCCGGCACAAATAAATCCGGAAGAAGCCGCCCGGAAAATTGATCAGTACCTGAAAAATCTTAACGACGATTACCGGGTGGAACGACTGGAAGCTATTCGTAAAGTATCAGTACGTGTTTTACCCGTTAAAGCTTTCATGGAGTACATGGAAATGAAAGGAAAAACCGGGAGCGCCCATAAATTTCCCCGCGTTTTAAAAAATGAGCGCATTACCGAATGGGAACAATTTTTAAAAGACCGTCAATATTTGTAAGCTATGCATCCGTTGTTTGAAGGAATGTTGTTAGGTTTGACGCTGGCGCTGTTTTTCGGCTTTGGCCCGGCTTTTTTTGCCTTGGTGCAAACCGGTATTCATCGCGGCTTTTCCAAAGGTTTTATTCTGGCTGTCGGGGTGTTTCTAAACGACCTGACCGTGGTATCCGTTTCTATTATGGCAGCCCATGCCGTAATGGATAACATGCATAAACACCAGCTTTTGGGAATAATTGGCGGAATCATTCTGATTATTTTTGGGGTGTTGACTTCACGGCACAAAATCGAAGTGAACAGCAGCGACGAGGTAGTCAATATCAGCGAACCCCACGCCATCACCTATCTCATCAAGGGATACCTGCTGAACATTGCCAATCCCTTTGTCTGGCTGTTCTGGCCCACCGTAGTACTTGGCGTAGCCGCTCCGTTTATGGATACCACAAAAGACATTATTCTCTTTTTCGCCGGAACGCTTTCGGTGGTTTTCTCCTCCGACGTCACCAAAGTTTATCTTGCCTCAAAAATCAAAGGCTATATCACAGATAAGTTTTTACATCTGATCAATAAAATTGCTGCGATTAGCCTGATCGTTTTCGGTATTGCTTTAATTATCCGTTCATTATATATGGCCGGATATCTTTGATTTTTTAACGTAAATTTGCCATCAAAAAATACCCTATGCAAACTTATTCCATCAACAATCTGCGTGAATTAGAAGCCGAATCCATTCATATCATCCGCGAAGTGGCTGCTGAATTTGAAAACCCGGTGATGTTGTATTCCATCGGAAAAGATTCTTCAGTGATGGTGCGGCTGGCCGAAAAAGCTTTTTATCCCGGAAAGGTGCCTTTCCCTTTGATGCATATCGATTCCAAGTGGAAATTTCGCGAGATGATCGAATTCAGAGATAATTACGCTAAAGAAAAAGGATGGGATTTAATTGTTTACTACAACAAAGAAGGGTATGAAGCCGGTATCGGTCCGTTTACGCACGGATCAAAAGTGCATACCGATGTGATGAAGACACAGGCTTTGTTGCAGGCACTCGACAAATACAAGTTCGATGCGGCTTTTGGCGGCGCCCGGCGCGACGAAGAAAAATCAAGGGCTAAAGAACGCATTTACTCTTTCCGCGATAAATATCACCAATGGGACCCCAAAAATCAGCGTCCTGAGCTGTGGGATATCTACAATGCCAAAGTGCACAAAGGCGAATCCATCCGGGTTTTCCCTATCTCAAACTGGACTGAACTGGATATCTGGCAGTATATCCGGCTCGAAAACATCCCCATCGTCCCGCTTTATTATGCCAAAGAACGGCCGGTGGTCAATGTGGACGGCAACTGGATTATGGTGGACGATGACCGCATGCCGGAAGAATTACGCAAAAAAGCGGTGATGAAAAAGGTCCGGTTCCGTACGCTCGGCTGCTATCCGCTTACCGGCGCCATCGAATCGGAAGCCGACACCATCGAAAAAATTGTGGAAGAGATGATGACCGTTTCGGTATCAGAACGCACCACCCGCGTCATCGACTTCGACCAGGAAGCCAGTATGGAACAGAAAAAGCGGGAAGGTTATTTCTAACGTTTTCCAGCCTTCAATACTTTAAGGGCGGGCCTGCCCGACTACGTCATTCAGGCGGGCCAACGCACAAAGCCATCACGGGCCATTCGCTATAGTCCTCGTCCGCCGGAGCATTCAGCTAATGCTTGCCGGGCGCTCCCCTGTCGCGCCAACCGCATAAGCTTCACCAGCCCCGCCGTACTCCGGGCTGCCGCTGCTGTCCCTGCCGCAAAGAAATGGATGTTTGGATGGAAGATGTTTGATTTGCGATGTGAAGATGGAGGATGTTTGATGTCAATGATGAATGTAAAATATTGAACGATAAACGGGGTGAGATTTGTTACATTTCCTTGGAGTTCCTTTGTGATGCCCTTTGAGAGACTTTGTGGTAAAAAGAGTCACTGGTCATTGGGAAGGATGAATGATAAATATTGGTGATGAACCGATGAATGGGAAGTCATAGGTTATTGTGATTGGTTGTTTTCAATACTTTATCGTATTTTCATTGTCATTCTGAACGGAGCGATAGCGAAGTGAAGAATCTCAAAAATAATCACGGCTGTTAAAGCTGTTAAAAAAGATGTTTCACTGCGTTCAACATGACAATACAATTGGCTTTTGGAGTTGTCATTTGCTCTTTTGTTTTTTGTGATTTGCTTTTTTGTTTTTTGAAATTTCCCACTTTAGGCACTTGAAGTACTTGAAAAGTAGAGATACAAACGACGAGTAAAGCAAGGTTATTTCTAAAATCCTGTACTGTTTCATTGTACAGCAACAGAAGGAGAAAAATAGGTCAAATCCCCTTTTTCCGGAACCTTGTTGTTGTTGCTCAGCCTTATTTTTTCCGGCAACATTTTTTCCTTTTTAATGGCATCGTATAAGGCTTGTTGAATGTTTGTCCGGATATTCAGCTGATAAATCTTATGGTTCAATCGCGTTGGATAAACCCGGTTAGAGAAAAAGATATACAACAATTTGGTCTTCGGATCCATCCATAAAAAAGTGCCGGTGTACCCCGAATGGCCAAAACTTTCCGGACTTACACTGCGGGCCGGATAAGCTTTGTTTTCAGGCAAAGTATCGTTTCCAAGTAACGGTTTATCAAAACCTAATCCGCGGCGGTTATCATTATCCGGATACTGACACTTTGTAAACTCCTTCATGGTCGTATCTGAAATATACTGAATGCCGCCATAAAACCCCATATTCAAATACATCTCGCCCAATTTGGCCAAATCGTTGGCTGTGCCAAACAATCCGGCATTTCCGGAAACTCCCCCCATCATCGCGGCTCCTTCGTCGTGTACATGACCATGAATAGCCACATGACGGAAAAAAGTATCTACCTCCGTAGGAACAATGCGTTGCAACGGATAATGACGATACGGATTAAAGGTGAGGTTATAAGCTCCCAATGGATGATAAAAAGTTGTTTTTAAATAGGTTTCAAAATCTTCACCGGTCAGGTTCTTGACAATCTGCGGCACCAGATAAAAGAACAACCCGGAATAACGATACTTTTTGACCGGAGAAACCGGTGATTTCTTGATTTCGCGATACATGGTTTTCCGGTAGTTTTTGTTCATGTATAAAGCCGGTGAAACCGGTACATCAAAGCGGGCAGAAGAATCACAGCGGAAAATGCGTTTTTTAAACTTCCCGTTTTTCTTCACCGTATATTTCCAATAAGGAATCCAGGGTTCCAATCCGGCCTGATGAGCCAGCACTTCACGAAGCGTCATTTTATTCTTGTTAGAATGTTTAAATGCCGGCCACAAATCAGCAATAGGAGCATCCAGTTGTATTTTTCCTTCATCGTACAGCTTCATGAGCGCCAACGTTGAAGCCGTTACTTTTGTGAGTGAGGCAAAATCGAACAAATCGCTTTTGCGTGTTTTTGTTCGTTTATAATAAGTGTGATAGCCATACGCTTTATGAAAAACCACGGCACCGTTGCGGGCAACCAGCACTTCGCAGCCCGGATAGGCTTTGGCTTTGATTCCTGACATGGCAATCGAATCCACCATCTTGTTCAGATAAGCACCATCCATACCTTCTTCTTCGGGCAGCGTGTAGGCCAGCCTTCCTAACGAAGGGGTCTTAATGCCGAAATGTATCGGAAATTTATCCAATCGTACCGGCAAAGTGCCGTGTGCACCAAAAGCGCCGAAAATAAGCTGGGCCGCCAGGTTCTGAAACAACGGACTGTCTTCGTAAGTCAGAACCAAACCATCGGCTTTTTCAATTCCCGGCAGCTTGTTTAACGAAAACGGATTGCCAAATACGGTAACAATGGTCCGATGGTTTTGGATTATCTTTTGCAAAAAAGCAGTCATTTCAGGTGTGATACCGAAATTCCGCTGCGGATACTGGCTCATGTGGGTAATTCCCACAATGACAAGGCTGTAATTTTTCAGCCGTTTTTGCCAGATACTATCCGGGGTCGTATCGTTTTTTGTCCAGTAAAAATTGGTTGTCCGGGTATATTTTGCCAGCATCTTTTGAAATTCCGTCGGTTGAGCACTCCCGATCATTAACGTAGCAATACGCTCCTTATCAAGATGTTGAACCGGAAGAATTTGATTATTGTCGCGCAAAACCGTGAGGGAGGCCCGAATCAGTTTCCGGTTGAGCACCCGGGCTTCCGGACGGTTCAAATCCTGAATCATACCAACGGTATCCACCGGTTTCCAATGGTTTAATCCGGCCCAGTATTTGGCTGCCAGCACCTTTTTTACCCGCCGGTCAATTTCTTGCCAGGTAAGTTGTTTACGGGCAATGGCTTTTCTGATTTTTTTAATGGCCAGGGGCACATCCTGAACAAATTCCAGCACATCATTTCCGGCAATCATGGCTTTGGCATCGGCCTGGCCGGCAGGAAAATACTTGGTTACCCCTTTCATGTTCATGGCATCCGAAATCACCAGCCCTTTAAAACCGAGACTGTCTTTTAAAACACCGGTAACGATTTTTTTGGACAGGGAAGAAGGCAGGTTAGGGGTAGAATCAAGAGCCGGCACATACAAATGCGCAGACATAACTGCTCCCACGCCGGCATGAATCATCTGCCGGAAAGGATAAAGTTCGAGCGTATCTAACCGGGTGCGGCAGAAAGGAACCACCGGCAGGGTTTTGTGCGAATCTTTGCTGACATCGCCATGACCCGGAAAATGCTTGGCCGTAGCCAAAACGTTTTCATCCTGTAATCCTTTCATGTAAGCAATTCCTTTGACAGCTACTGCTTTTTTATCCATCCCGAACGACCGGAAATTGATTACCGGATTATTGGGATTGTTATTGATATCCACTACCGGAGCCAGGTTCATCTGTACACCAACGCGCCGGAGTTCACGCCCGATTTCCCGTCCCATTTCGTAAATCAGTGTGTCGTTACCCACCGCGCCAAGCGCCATCTGATAAGGAAAATGAATGGTGTGTTTCAACCGCATGGCCAGTCCCCATTCGGCATCCATGGCAATCAGCAACGGCACTTTCGATTGCGACTGGTAAAAATTCGTCAGCGAGGCCTGCTTTTGAGGGGTTCCCTGAAAAAAGATTAACCCGCCAATCTTGTATTTACGGATTAAATCGGTAATGGCTACCTCATGTTGAATACCCCGATTGGAATAGGCTGCCACAAAAATTAGCTGGGCAATCTTCTCATTTTTATTCAGTGTGTTAAAAACCGAATCGACCCAGTGGTTGGCCAAATCGTTTTGAAAAGGCGGAATTGCGGAATCGGTATTGTTTTGTGCAAAAGCATTCATACCGGAAAAACAAAGCAACAGAAAAGCTGCCATAGCCGGTCCGAAAAATTTTTTAAACATCATTTCTTTTTATTTTGCGGTTTTACTACCATTTCGGTTGATCAATTATTTTGGGTTCATCGTACCTTGTTCAAAAAAATCAAAAGCCCGATAACAGAATTTTTTCTTCCCACTTCCTTCTTCCCGCTTCTCTCAAATTACTTGTTTTTCAACGAGTCCAAAACAGCCCGAACCGAACCGTACAACAGCAAAAGCCGTTTGGCTTCAGCAGGTTCCAGTCCGGTTTCTTCCACAATCATCCGGGTACCACGTTCCACCAGTTTCTGATTGGTAAGCTGCATATCCACCATTTTATTTCCCTTCACCCGTCCGAGCCGGATCATGGTTCCGGTAGTAATCATGTTCAACACCAACTTGGCACTGGTTCCCGATTTCATGCGGGTACTTCCGGTAATAAATTCCGGTCCGACAATCACTTCGATGGGAATATCCACAGCCGCTGCCAGTTTTGTTCCGGGATTATTGGTAATACAGGCCGTCAGCAAACCTTCTTTGCGGGCACGGGTTACGCCGCCAATCACATACGGTGTTCGTCCGGACGCAGCAATACCCACTACGGTATCTTTGGCTGTCGGGTGATAGGGTTCCATATCTTTCCACGATTGGTCGGGGTCGTCTTCGGCCGATTCTACCGCCTTGCGGATGGCCGTATCGCCACCGGCAATCAGGCCGATAACCAAATCGTACGGAGCTCCGAAAGTGGGAGGAATCTCAGAAGCATCCAAAATTCCCAAACGGCCGCTGGTGCCGGCACCAAGATAAAAAAGCCGCCCGCCCGATTTAATCCGTTCGGTGAGCGCAATCACCAGTTTTTCGATTTGCGGAATTTGTTTTTTTACTGCCAGCGGAACCGTCTGGTCTTCTTTATTCATGGTTTCCAAAATCTGCCTGACCGGCCACTGGTCAATGTTATCATACAGAGAAGGTGATTCGGTAATGTTTTGAAATTTCTTCATACAATTTGCTGTTTTTGAGGCTGCCACCTGCTTTGCAAGTGCAAACTTATTTAAAAATCGAACTTATAGTAAATGGTTTCAACCGGTTATTAAGAATTTTAACAAATTTACCGGATAAGGTTAGAAATATGAAATACTGCCGGACGGGATAAATGGCCAACGGTTAAAATTTTTTCTTTTTCAACATTTTTGGAGTGATGATAAATTCCACAGTGGAATTTGCAAGAGACAGCTCTTCCCACCGGTTGGTATCAAACCGAACGGCCGCCACCGCAGAAGTCGGCAGATTATGTATTTGCCGGGAATATTCCAAAAATTCGTTGACCCATTCGGTAAAACCGGGATTGTGTCCTACCATCATCACGCTATTCACTGCGTCGGGGAGCTCGAACAGAAGCGCTTCCGCTTCTTCCGGCCCGGCACCGTACAAGGCGCGGGTAGTTTCGATCTTCTCTACCGGAAAACCGATTCCTTCTGCCAGCAAACGAGCTGTTTCATACGCTCTTGTAGCGGTACTGCTGATAATTTTATCAGGAAAAACATTCCGTGATTTCAGCCAGGCCGCCACTTTCCGGGTTCGTTGAATACCTACAGGCAACAATTCGCGATCGTGATCAGAAGCCGATAAATCGTCCCACGACGATTTAGCATGACGGACAATGTACAGTGTTTTCATGAATTTCCGGTTTTCCAATGATACTGAACAAATGTAATCAGAAAATTCCAGTATTTAAACGAATCTTTCCATTCTTTAACGGCCAAACTGTTTATTTATACCGATTGAAAATCAAAATGCGCTAATAGTGCATTTTAAAATACAATTGACAATATTTCTGTTTTCGCAGAAAACAACAGCTATAAAAAAGGCTGTCTGAAAAAATCAGACAGCCTTTTAATTGAACAAAAATTTATTATCGTTAATCGAAAGTATAGCTAAATCCAAACATTACCATATTGGTCGTCATGTCATAAGACACATCGGAACCCGGTATTGCTCCATAAGGATTGGTAGAAGAAACCATTGACGGATTTAACAACGGACCGGAAGTTTTTCCGGAACTTGTTCCATGATGAAATGCTGCATTAATGGTAATATGTTTGTTGACAATATATCCAAAACCAAACTGAAAGGCATTTTTAACTACAGCCGGAGCCTCTACAGAATACATTGCCACATCGCTATCAATAGGATTGTCGTTATAGGTATAACCGAACCGGAAAGGTAATTTATTGATCAGTTTCAACTGCAATCCCACAGACAGAACGCTAATGTTTTTCCAGCCAAAACCGGCAACAGCTCCGGTTTCTGTCCATCCGGTATTTTCAAAACCATCCGTATTTTCATAAAAGATTCTTCTGTAATCCAGTGCAAAATCAAATTTATCGGTAGAATATCCCACACCGACAGAAAAAATAGACGGAAAGTTCATTTTGAATTTATTTTCAGGAGCCGGAGAACCATCCAGATAAGTATTTGAGAAAGTCAAATCACTGAAATATTGTTCTGTTTTGTAAGAAACCCCCATTTTAAATCCGAAATCCGAACGGTAAAACACTCCAATCTGTCCGCCAAATCCGAAAGCAGAAGCATTATCAGAATTGGGATATCCCAAAGTCTGGCTGGGAGAAGCCAGCGGGTTCGGATTTACTTTTAAAGAAGCATAATCGATGGTGGGCTCAATACCGACGGAGAAGTTGTCCGAAATCTGATACGCATAAGTAAAACCTACCTGCAACAGCATGTAATTGGATTCCAAACGGCCAAAGCCGCCCATGCTTTGCGGAAAGTTGATCGGATTGGTCGTGCTTTCCGGAAAAGTAACGCCAAAACCACTGACACCGAAAACAGAAACACCAAAAGTATGTTTGCTGTTTTCTTTTCCGAATACCATGGCCAAAGCCGGCAAAGGAGAAATTCCTTTGTCATCTTCTGTAGAACCACTGATATAAGTTCCGGTTTGTGTCGGAACTGTAGAATAGATCGTAGGGGAAGAAGCCATTAACCCCACATCAAAAGAGATGATTTTATGGTTAAAAACCGAAATAGAAGCCGGATTCCATTGTAAAGCCCCTTCGATATCCAAAGGCTGTCCGGTAGAAGCTCCACCCATAGACATGTTAAAAGCTCCTATTCCCTGCATCAGATGACCGGTTTGTGCAAAAGCAAAACTCGTTGTCATCGCCAATAAAATGAATAATATTTTCCTTTTCATAACAAATAATTTAAATATATAATTTTTAAATACGAGTACAATGTTAGAGAATATATTTCGCACGGAAGGGTCTTATCGTCACAATAAAATGTGATTTTTATCACATCTAGCCAAACTCGATTTAAAACACAACCAGTTGTAATAAAATGATTTATGAAGCTATAAAGAAAGGATTAAAATAACTTTTTTTACGAATAGGGCTGTATTCAGATTCAATCTGTGAAAAATTTATCAACCAATGAAAAATTTAAATCCTAAATCATCAAACAAATTTCTTTTGATTAACCTGCCTTCAATACAGCAAAATAATGGGGTGAATTTTTTATAACAATTAAATATCAAAATGCATTTTTGGTTTATTTCAATCCGAAAAGGACTTCCGTATTTGTCTGGTATCTTTTCAAAAAGCCACAAAAAAACAGGCACACATAAAATGTATGCCTGTTTAATCTTTTTCTATTTCCGGATTCTGCTTAATAAGCAAACAACGGAAAATCGGCCATCATTTCGTTCACCCGTTTTTTCACACCGGCTAAAACGGTTTCGTCTTCAATATTGCTGATGACTTCGTCAATCATCTCCACAATGGGTTCCATGTGTTCTTCTTTGAGTCCGCGGGTAGTAATGGCCGGAGTTCCCACGCGCAGGCCGCTGGTTTTAAACGGCGAGCGGCTGTCGAACGGAACCATGTTTTTATTCACGGTGATATCGGCTCTGACAAGGGTGTTTTCCACCTGTTTTCCGGTAATTTCAGGGAATTTACTCCGCAAATCGATCAGCATCAAATGATTGTCGGTACCACCGGAAATTACATGATATCCTCTGTCGATAAAAGCTTTAGCCATTACCTGGGCATTTTTCTTCACTTGTAAAGTATATTCAAAATAGCTGTCGGTAAGTGCTTCACCAAAAGCCACCGCTTTAGCCGCAATAACATGTTCGAGCGGACCACCTTGAATACCCGGGAAAACTGCTGAATTAAGTACAGCCGACATCATTTTGGTAACTCCTTTGGGTGTTTTCAATCCCCACGGGTTTTCAAAATCTTCGCCCATCAAAATCATGCCGCCACGCGGACCACGCAGGGTTTTATGGGTAGTGGTAGTTACAATGTGGCAATATTCTATCGGGTCGTTCAACAGACCTTTGGCAATCAACCCGGCAGGGTGAGCAATGTCAGCCATCAGGATAGCGCCCACTTCGTCGGCGATGGCACGCATACGTTCATAATCCCAGTCGCGCGAGTAAGCCGAAGCACCGGCAATAATCAACTTGGGTTTTTCTTTTTTGGCAATGGCTTCCATTTCGTCATAATCTACCATGCCGGTATCTTCTTTTACTTTGTAGGCTACCGGACGGTATAAAATTCCCGAAGAGTTAACGTGCGAGCCGTGCGACAGGTGACCACCGTGCGACAGGTCGAGACCCATAAAAGTATCGCCGGGTTTCAGGCAAGCCATCAGCACAGCCATGTTAGCCTGGGCACCCGAATGGGGTTGTACATTGGCATATTCGGCATTAAAAAGTTCGCGGGCACGGTCGATGGCAATCTGTTCAGACTGGTCCACCACTTCGCAACCGCCATAATAACGTTTTCCGGGATACCCCTCGGCATATTTATTGGTCATTACCGAACCCATGGCCTCGAGTACCTGGTCACTTACAAAGTTTTCGGAAGCAATCAGCTCGATGCCGTGCATTTGGCGTTCTTTTTCCTGTTTTATCAGGTCGAATATTTTTTGGTCTCTTTCCATGGTAATATTTTTAAATCGTTGTGGCAAAATCAGGTAACAAAAATAACACTTTTTGTACGACCGGCCGGTAAGGGTTTTTCGTATTTTAAAACCGGACAAAACATTTCAAAAAAGCATTTTTTACCATCCGGATGAACTCAGGAATAAGCCGAACCGAAAACTAATGTGCTTCAAGCCAATTGTTTCCGGTGTTAATATCCACGATAACCGGAACATCCAGCGGCAAGGCATTTTTCATTTTGTCTTCCACCAGCTGTTTAAGCATTTCCACTTCTTCTTTATGGGCATCAAAAACCAGTTCGTCATGTACTTGCAGAATCATTTTCGACTTCATCTGTTTTTTCTGCATTTCATCGAAGATACGAATCATGGCGATCTTGATCATATCAGCCGAAGAACCCTGAACAGGGGCATTAATAGCATTTCGTTCGGCATAAGACCGTACTACGCTATTGGCTGAATTGATGTCTTTGAGGTAACGGCGACGGCCAAGGATGGTTTCTACATAGCCATGTTCACGGGCAAAAGCAATGGTATTATCCATATATTGCCGGATGCCGGGATACTTCTCGAAATAATTTTTGATTATTTCGGCCGCTTCGCGGCGCGGAATTTTCAACCGTTCGGAAAGACCAAAGGCCGAGATGCCATAAATAATACCAAAATTCACTGTTTTGGCATGACGCCGCATCTCGCGGGTAACCTGATCTACCGGCACACCATACACCCGTGCAGCCGTGGCGGTATGAATATCCAACCCTTTACGAAAAGCCTCCATCATGCCCTCATCACGACTCAAATGAGCAATGATACGCAATTCGATTTGTGAATAATCGGCGGCCAGTAAAATATATTCTTTGTTCCGCGGTACAAATGCTTTGCGGATCTCCCGCCCACGTTCGGTACGGATAGGAATATTCTGCAAATTAGGATTGTTCGAACTCAGCCGTCCCGTAGCAGCTACTGCCTGGTTGTACGAAGTATGTATGCGGCCATCGCGCTGGGATACCAGCTTGGGCAAAGCATCCACATAAGTCGATTTGAGCTTGGTCAGCGAACGGTATTCCAATATTTTTTCCGCAATGGGATGTCGATAAGCCAATTTGGTAAGCACATCTTCGCTGGTGGAATACTGACCGGTTTTGGTTTTTTTCGGCTTTCCGGAAAGCTGAAGCCGGTCAAAAAGCACTTCGCCCAGTTGTTTGGGCGATGCAATATTAAATTCCATACCGGCCATTTCATAAATCTCTTTTTCCATCAAAGCAATTTCAATGGTCAGTTCTTCACTAAACCGGGCGAGCGTTTCTGTATCCAGTTTCACGCCTTCGGCTTCCATGGATGCCAGCACGGGCACCAGCGGCATTTCGGTTTCAAAAAACAACTTTTCGGTTCCGGTTTCTTTCAATTTCGGTTCCAAAACTTTACGAAGCTGCCAGGTAATATCGGCATCTTCAGCGGCATATTCTTTAATTTCTTCCAACGGAACATCACGCATGCTGCCTTGCTTTTTCCCCTTTTTCCCAATCAGGCTCTCAATGGAAACCGGTTTGTAATTCAGGTAGGTTTCAGCCAGATAATCCATATTATGCCGACGGTCGGGTTCCAGCAGATAATGGGCAATCATGGTATCGAAAAGCGGTCCCTTTACCACAATATCATACCAACGTAAAATAGAAATGTCAAACTTGATGTTTTGTCCTGTTTTTTCAATCTTTTCGTTTTCAAGCACCTCTTTAAAAACCGCCAATTGCTGTGTAGCCCGGTGATAATTATCGGATAACGGTACATAGTAGGCTTCGTGTGCTTTCCACGAAAAGGAAATACCCACAATTTCGGCTTTGTCGGGATCCAAGCCTGTGGTTTCGGTGTCAAAACAAAAGGCTTTTTGTTTTTTCAGTTCACCGGCCAGCATCCGGGCTTTTTCGGGGGTATCAATTAAATGATAAGTATGCGGTGTTGTGTGGATCGTTTTGATTTCGACTTCTTCAGAAACGGGAAAAAGCTCTCCTTGCTCATAATTTCCCTGAGGTTGTTGCAAAGATAGCCAGGTAAAAAAGCGTTTGGCAAATGTGCGGAATTCCAGTTCTTCAAAAAGTTTTTTGAGTGCTTCGTGATCCGGAGCCCCCATTTTGAGTTTTTCCGGCTCAAAAGGCAACGGTACATCGGTAAGGATAGTGGCCAGTTGTTTGGACTGCAGTGCCTGGTCGGCATACTTTTCCAGGTTTTCGCGTAGTTTTCCTTTGAGTTGATGTGTGTTTTTCAGCAGGTTTTCAATGGAACCGAACTGTGCAATGAGTTTGGCAGCCGTTTTTTCGCCAATGCCCGGTACACCGGGAATATTATCCACCGCATCGCCCCACAATCCAAGAATATCAATGAACTGTTCGGGACGTTCTATTCCGTACCGCTCACAAACTTCTTTCGGCCCCCATATTTCGGCCGGTTTCCCATTACGTGAAGGTTTATACATAAAGATTTTATCTGATACCAATTGTCCGAAATCTTTATCGGGAGTCATCATATAAGTGATAAAACCTTTTTTCTCCGCTTTTTTGGCCAGTGTTCCGATAATATCATCAGCTTCGTAACCATCGAGCAACAATACCGGAATGTTCAGGGCATCCAGGAGTTCTTTCACATAAGGAATGGCCGCGGCCAGGTCTTCGGGCATTTTCTCGCGATTGGCTTTGTATTCGGCAAAGTCTTCGTGCCGTTGTGTAGGCGCCATGGTATCAAAAGCCACGCCGATATGGGTGGGATTTTCATGTTTTAAAATCTCCAGCAACGTATTGGCAAAACCCAGAATCGCTGAAGTGTTCAATCCTTTAGAGTTAATTTGCGGATTGCGGCTCATGGCAAAATAAGCCCGATAAATCAATGCCATGGCATCCAGCAGAAACAGTTTTTTTTCGTTCTCCATCTTTTTTTTCGATTGGGAAACAAAGGTACGGAAAAAGAAACAGAAAGGTTTTAACCCCTTTATAACCTAAAAACCGTTGTCAACTTCAATTTGTTAGAAACTCTGAAACGACAAAATAAAAAAGAGATCTTTTCCCGTTATTTTTAAGGCAAAGAAGCCTTTTTATATAAAACCCATCTTATGGCCGGAAAAAAATCTGAAAAGAAAATCTTTGTACTGGACACCTCCGTTATTCTCTACAATCACAATGCCATCAACAATTTCGAAGACAATGACGTGGCAATTCCCATTACTGTTTTGGAAGAACTGGATAATTTTAAAAAAGGAAATGACACCAAAAATTTTGAAGCCCGTGAGTTCATCCGGTTTTTGGACAGTATTTCCGGAAAACTGACCATGACCAACTGGCGACGATTAAACGGTCCGGAAAAAGGAAAGTTCCGGGTAATTATGAACGAACAAAGCCGGAAAGATGCCCGGAAAGTTTTTGGTGAAGACAAAGCCGACCATCGCATTCTGAATGCAGCTTTAAAACTGAAAGAAGATCATCCCGACCGGAAAGTAATTCTGGTAAGCAAAGACATTAACCTGCGGCTGAAAGCCAAGGCCATGAACCTTCCGGCCGAAGATTTTGAAACCGGGAAAATCAAAAATATCAATACCCTTTATACCGGAAAAGAAAAACTGGAAAATGTTCAGCCGGAGATCATCGACAAGCTGTATTCCGAAGGGTTTTGCGCTATGGATGAATTGAACATCGCCCGTCCATATCCTAACCATTATTTTATCCTGAAAAGTGATAAAGCTTCTGCTCTGGCATTTTACAATCCGGTAACCGGCCGGATTGAACGAGTTGCCAAACAATCGGTTTCACGGATTATGCCGCGTAATGCCGAACAGGTTTTTGCTTTGCACGCCATACTGAATCCGGAAATAAAACTGGTAACCCTTCAGGGAGTGGCCGGTACCGGAAAAACCCTGCTGGCTTTGGCCGGCGCCTGGGAACAACGGCGTCATTTTAAACAAATCTATCTGGCACGTCCCATTGTGCCGCTCAGCAACAAAGATATCGGCTATCTGCCGGGCGATGTCCATTCAAAAATCAATCCGTACATGGAACCGCTGTGGGACAACCTGAAATATATTCAAAACCAGTTTGGCGAACAGGACAAAGAATACCGCCGCATTAACGATGCCATCGAATCGGAAAAACTGATGATCACCCCGCTGGCTTACATCCGGGGCCGCAGTATTTCCAACGTGATTTTTATTGTGGACGAAGCCCAAAACCTGACGCCGCACGAAATTAAAACCATCATTACCCGCGCCGGCGAAAACACTAAAATCATCTTTACCGGCGATATTTATCAAATTGACACGCCGTATCTCGACTCGCAGTCGAACGGTCTTTCCGTATTGATCGACCGGCTGAAACAAAGTGCCATTTATGCCCACATCCGGCTGGAAAAAGGCGAACGTTCAGAATTGGCCAACCTGGCCAACAATCTGTTGTGATACTTTTAAACCTGCGGTATTACCGTCAAATAATAAATCTGTATTTTTGTTTTGTAGCTGTTTTGTTCAACGAGCTTTTCTTTTTCTACTTTTGCAACGAATAACCTAACCGGTTTAAAATATATATTCATGGCAAAGTGGTTCGAATTTCTGAAAAAGTCCTACCCTTTTAATGATGATTTAAAGCAAAATACAAAGCTTATTTTTGTCATTAGCCTGATATTGTTTTTGTTGTTTTATCTCTTCCAGCCATTTGATATTAAAGCATTAAACACACAGGAAAAATATTCTTTGATCGGTGGATTAATTGTGGTTATTTTTCTCGGACTTAGTGTAAACCTGTTGCTTATCCCTGCTTTTTTGTCTGACACCCGCCTATTTCAGAGATGGACCGTATTGAAAGAGATTTTCTGGAACCTTTGGATTATTTTTACTATTGCCTCTGCTTCTTTTGTCTATTTTCAACTGATTGGATATTTCAGTTTCAGCTTTTACATTTTGGTAAAAATATTAATTATAAGTGCCATTCCGGTCAGTATTCTGGTTCCGTATAACCGTACCCGTTTATTGAGGCTTCATTTGCAATCGGCATTGGAACTGAACCGTTATCTTGAAGAAAAAGCCAAACCTTCGCCGAAAGTAATTCATTTAAAATCGGATTATGAAAAAGATGATTTTTCGGTAGATGTTAACCAGCTTTTGTACATACGTTCGGCCAACAACTACATCGAAGTTTTTTGGCAAGACCGCGATAAAACACGCTCGCGGCTGGTACGCTGTACTTTAAAACGTGCAGAGGAAGCCAGTAAAGAGTACCCTTTTATTTTCCGGTGTCATCGCGCTTTTCTTGTTAACATCAATCAAATCAAACGGTTAGAAGGCAATTCCCAGGGATATGTACTTTACGTGGGCGAAGAGGAACATGCCTTGTCGGTCTCCCGGAAATATATTGTGCCTTTTAAAGAAATATTTTATCAGGTTTGATTTTTTTCCGGAAAAGCTTCTTGTCATTCATCCCTGTATTTACATTTTTATCCCTAAACTGGTTTTCCGTCCCTAATTTGCTTTGTTTAAACCCTAAAAAAATGTACCGGTTGCCTATGCCCTTAGTTTTGCTAAAAAATAAAAAGCAGGTTATTTATGAATGGATTACAAATAGGAGACCTCAGCGCAAAACTTCCGATTATACAAGGCGGAATGGGGGTAGCTGTTTCTTTATCCGGTCTGGCTTCGGCTGTCGCCAATGAAGGGGGAATCGGAATTATTTCATCGGCCAGTATTGGCATGCTGATGCCCGATTTTTCAAAAAATTTCAGAAATGCCAATCAGATGGCGTTGCGTGAAGAGATCAGAAAAGCCAGAGAAAAAACCGATGGTATTATTGGTGTAAACATTATGGTGGCTTTGTCGGATTACGAGGATCATTTGACCGTGGCTGTCGAAGAAAAAGCGGATCTGATCATCTCAGGAGCCGGACTTCCGATACGCATGCCCGATAGTGTTATTAAAGATAAAAAAGAGGAAAACAGAACAAAGTTTCTCCCCATTGTTTCTTCCGGAAAAGCGGCCGGACTGATTTTTCGTTATTGGGAAACACATTACGGCGTTATTCCGGATGCGGTAGTGGTAGAAGGACCGAAAGCCGGAGGACATCTGGGTTATAAAAAACAACAAATCGTTCATCCGGATTATTTACTGGAAAACATTTTACCTTCTGTAATCGCAGCACTTAAGCCTTTTGAATTGCGATTTGGAAGAGAAATCCCTGTTATTGCAGCCGGCGGAATTTATACGGGGGCCGATATGTTTCGGCTGATGAAACTCGGAGCCCGCGGGGTACAGATTGGAACACGGCTTGTTCCTACTTTTGAATGTGATGCTTCGGTTGCTTTTAAAGAAGCTTATGTAAACAGTACACCGGAAGACATTGTCTTAATCGATAGTCCGGTCGGCTTGCCGGGCAGGGCTATTAACAACAAATTTTTGCAGGACGTTGCGGCCGGAAAAAGAAATCCGGTGAACTGTCCCTGGAAATGTCTGAAAACCTGTGATTATAAAAAAGCCCCTTACTGTATCTCGCTGGCACTGATTAATGCGGCTAAAGGAAAGTTGAAAAATGGTTTTGTTTTTGCCGGAAGTAATGCTTACAAAACGGAAAAAATACAATCGGTAAAAGCTGTTTTACACGAAATGATAACAGAATATGAAAATTTTCGCCTGGCAGAAAATACCAGAAAACTTCAAAATACAGTAAAACATTTTTACAGAAAAAAAACAGAAGAGGTCGTTTTGTCTTAAAAGAGGCTGGCCAGCTATTTTAGCTTTCCATTAATTTTTGGATAGACAATTTATCGGCTTTTACGATTCCCTTTTCGGTGATAATGCCGGTAATGTATTGGGCTGGCGTAACATCAAAAGCCGGATTAAAAGCTCCTGAGCCGGGAGAGCATACCCGTATTTTGACTCTGTTTCCATTGTCGTCGACCCCGGTTTGAAACAATACTTCGTCCTGCGAACGTTTTTCGATAGGTATTTCCTTACCGGTATTACATTCCATATCGAATGTAGATGTCGGAGCTGCTATATAAAACGGAACACCAAATTCTTTGGCCAGAATGGCCCGGTCGAGGGTTCCGATTTTGTTGGCTGTATCGCCGTTGGAGGCAATACGGTCGGCTCCGGTGATCACCACATCAATTTTTCCCTGAGCCATCAATGTGGCAGCAGCATTATCCGGAATAATCACATGAGGAACGTCGGCGTTTTTCAGTTCCCATGCCGTAAGTCGCCCACCCTGGGCACGCGGACGGGTTTCATCCACATACACAAAAACTTTTTTCCCCTGTTCATGGGCAAGATACACCGGTGCCAGCGCAGTACCGTAATCCACAAAAGCCAGCCAGCCGGCATTACAATGGGTTAAAATATTGGTTTTTTCGCCAAAGAGCGTGCTGCCAAAAACGCCGATGGCTTTAGAGTTTTCTTCGTCTTCGCGAGCTACAGCAAAGGCTTCTTCCACTGCTTTTTCCGTGTGTTCCAGTCCGGCACGATACACCCGATCCACAGCATAAAACAGATTTCTGGCCGTGGGTCTTGTATTTTCAATATCGCTCCGGGCTTCACGGATCATTTTCAGCCGTTCTTTGGTATTGATGGTCAGAAAAGCCTGGGCCATGGCAAAACCGGCTGCTGCCCCGATGGCTCCCGCTCCGCGTACAACCATATCAGTAATGGCAATGCAGGTATCCCAATAGGTTTTACATTCGTGAATTTTAAACTGAAACGGCAACAGGTTTTGCTGAATCATAAAAACGGAAGTTCCTTCCATCCATACTGTCTTGTATGTTTTGCCTTCCACTTTCATGATTTATCCGTTCAGTTGTGACAGTGTTTCCCACACCAGCAATCCGGTACCGGTTTCCAGACTTTTTTCATCCACATCAAAACGGGGATGATGCAATCCGGCTGTAATTCCTTTTTTTTCATTCCGCGTGCCTAAACGATAAAAGCAGGAGGGAACAGCCTGGGCAAAATAGCCAAAATCTTCTGCCGTCATCCGGATGTCAAGATCCACCACATTCTCTTTTCCAAGAAATTCTTCTGCTGCTTTTTGAGCCCGCACGGTTACTTCCGGATCATTTTCCACAAAAGGATATCCCTTATCAATAACCACTTCACAAGAACATCCGTGAGCCTGTGCAATGGCTTCTGCTTTTTGGATAATAAGCCGATGAGCCGTTTTTCTCCACTCTTCGTCAAAAGTGCGAAAAGTACCATGAACCAATACTTCCGACGGAATTACGTTGGTCGCTCCGTCTGCTTTTACTGCTCCAAATGATAAAACACAAGGAATATCAGGTGGTGTTTTCCGGCTGACCACCGTTTGCAATGATACCAGGATTTCAGCCATAGCCAGCACCGGATCGTCAATTTGGTCAGGCATGGCGGCATGTCCGCCTTTTCCGCGAATGGTCAGATGAATCTCGTCGGTGGAAGCCATATAACGCCCCTGGCGAAATCCTACCTTTCCGGTTTCCAAATCAGGATAAACATGCTGTCCCAGCATGATGTTCACCGCAGGATTTTCCAAAACTCCGGCTTTGATCATTTGCACAGCACCTCCAGGCAGTTTTTCTTCGGCCGGCTGAAAAAGGAATTTAACCGAACCTTCAAAAAATTCTCTCCGGTCATTCAATATTTTAAGCGCACCCAACAAACAAGTCGTATGCACATCATGACCACAGGCATGCATCACCCCTTTGTTCTGCGACTTATACTCTACCGGGGACATCTCTTCAATGGGCAGAGCATCGATATCCGCCCGGAGAGCAACCACTTTTTTACCGGGATTTTTTCCTTTTATCACCCCTACAATTCCGTATCCGGCCACACCGGTTTGATGGGAAATTCCCCATGATGCTAACTTTTGCGAAATCCAGGCTGCTGTTTCTTTCTCCTGAAAACTAAGCTCAGGATGGGCATGCAAATGACGGCGCATCCGGACTAACTCATCAGAAAATGCTGATACCGCTAATTTTATTTCTTGAATGGAAATCACTGTATATCGGTTTATGGCAAAGTTAAAATTATTTGAACAACTTTTGTGACGATCCGCTTTTACGCTAAAAACAAAAAAACCCACCTTTTCAGGCAGGTTTTTTTGAAGATTAAACGATAAAGTCTTATTTCAGAAGGTTCTTCAGGGTATCGACCAAAGCCTGTCCACGAAGATTTTCTGCAACGATTTTTCCATCAGGACCAATCAGTACATTATGCGGAATGGATTGAACACCATATAATTTACCGGCTTCAGAGCTCCAGAATTTCAAGTCGGAAACCTGGGGCCAGGTCAAGCCGTCTTTTTTAATGGCTGCTACCCATTTATCATGATCTTTATCAAAAGAAACACCAAAAACAGTAAATCCTTTATCTTTAAATTCGTTATACGCTTTTACCACATTGGGATTCTCGGCACGGCAAGGCATACACCATGAAGCCCAAAAATCAACCAATGTATATTTGTGTGTTTTCACCACCGAAGAGAGGGAAATTGGTTTTCCGTCAGGATTATTCAGGGTAAAATCAACATACGGCTGTCCTACGGCTACCCGTTTTAATGTGGCCACCCGTTTTTTCAGATATTGATAATATTCATTGTTTTTCATGCTGGCAGCATCCAGTGAATTTACGGCTTCTTCAAGTTGTTTCAATGACAAACCGTAAGAGTTACTCATAATGATATAAGGCGAAACAACGCTTTTGTTGTGTCTTTTAACATATCCGAGCATATAATCCACGCGGTCTTTTTCAATCTGATTATACTGGTCTTCCAAATCCTTCATGGTTTTTTCATCCTTACGTATGCGGGCCTGGCTGTATTTCATTCCGAGAACCCTTTCTTTCTCCATGAATTTTTTGGTGGAATCGGCATAAGCATCAAAAGCAGTCTGGGCTTTGGAACCTTTGATTACCGGGTGACGCAGGTTACGCAAACTGGCATCCACTGTAATGTTACTGTTTTCAACCCAAACCGGGATGTAAGCCATAAACTTTTTGATAGTCAGGTAATAAAGTTCGGGTTGATCAACATGCCCTTTAAACACGCCTTGTCCGTTTTTGAGTATGATCGAATCTTTTTTGATCCACTTTCCATCCTTACGTTTTTGCATAATAACCTTCACGTTTTGTTTCAGGTCTTTAATGTGCATGGTAATGGTGTACTGATCTCCCTTGGGGGTATTTTGGCAGGAAGCAAAAATCAGTAAAGCCAAAGATAAAAGTCCGACTGTTTGAATGATTTTCCGCATGATATACAAAATTTTAATATTAAAATGTAATGAATTGCAAAGCTAAACAATTGATGGAGATATTTGTTGTTTTAACAAAATTTAAATCAACCGGTAAGCCTCCGGTTTAACATGATTTTCAGGAAGAGGCCAGAAAATGGAGAACATTTTTTTCAATCCGTGCCAAAACGTTATCTGAAGTGGCTTTTTGAAATTTTTCGCCGGTAATTTTCTCGTATAATTCAATATACCGTTCTGAAATACTTTCCACCAACTCATCGGTCATTTCCGGAACTTTTTGTCCGGATTGTCCTTGAAAACCGTTTTCCATCAGCCATTCACGGACAAATTCTTTGGAAAGCTGGCGTTGTGGCAGTCCTTTTTTGAAATTCTCTTCATACCCGTCAGCGTAAAAATAACGCGAAGAGTCGGGGGTATGGATTTCATCAATCAGATAGATTTTCCCGTCGGCTTTGCCAAATTCGTATTTCGTATCTACCAAAATCAACCCTTTTTCGGCAGCCATCCGGCTTCCGCGTTCAAAAAGAGCGCGGGTGTACTTCTCAAGCAAAGCATAATCTTCTTCCGAAACCAGTCCTTGCCGGATAATTTCTTCTTTTGAGATGTCTTCGTCATGCCCTTCTTCGGCTTTGGTTGTCGGAGTAATTATAGGCTCGGGAAAGCGCTGATGTTCTTTCATTCCGTCCGGGATAGGTACGCCGCAAATTTCACGAGCCCCCTTTTTATAACTGCGCCAGGAGCTTCCGGTCAGATAACCACGAATGATCATTTCCACCGGAAAAGGTTTACAGTATCGTCCTACGGTAACCATCGGATCGGGAGTAGCCAGTTTCCAGTTAGGAACAATATCAGCCGTAGCATCTAAAAATTTAGCAGCTATCTGATTTAACACCTGGCCTTTGTACGGAATACCCCGGGGTAATACCACATCAAAAGCCGAAATCCGGTCGGTGGCAATCATGACCAGATAGCGGTCGTCAATATTATACACATCACGTACTTTACCGTGATAAACATTTTTTTGTCCGGGAAACCGAAAATCGGTCCGGGTAATGGCTTGGGAAATCATTTTTTTGGGTTTTCGATTTTTTGATATGCGTTAACTATTTTGGTTACCAGTTTATTTCTGACAATATCTTTTTCGTTGAGATAAATAAAATCAATGCCTTTAATTCCTTTTAAAATTTGCTGGGCTTGTAACAGTCCGGAATTTTTATGCCGGGGCAAATCAATTTGGGTAACATCGCCGGTAATGATAAACTTGGAATTTTTACCCATGCGGGTTAAGAACATTTTCAGCTGGCTTTCGGAAGCATTCTGCGCTTCATCAAGGATGGCAAAGACATTGCCCAAAGTGCGGCCACGCATGTAGGCCAAGGGAGCAATTTCAATGGTTTCGTCTTCAAGATACGATAACAGTTTTTGCGTAGGCAGCATATCGCGCAGCGCATCATACAACGGTTGTAAATACGGATCCAGCTTATCTTTCATGTCGCCGGGCAAAAACCCCAGGCTTTCGCCGGCTTCCACCGCCGGACGGGTGAGAATAATCCGTTTTACTTCTTTGTTTTTTAATGCCCTGACCGCAAGCGCCACGGCAGTATATGTTTTTCCTGTTCCGGCCGGACCAATAGCAAAAAGCATATCGTTTTTATCCATGCTCTCCACCATTTTTTTCTGATTTGCCGTTTGGGCTTTCACCAGTTTTCCATGACGACCATATACCAGCACATCTTCCCGACGCGTATGTTCACGCGTTAAGCTGTCGTCATCCTGCTCCATAATCTGTTCCACGGCTTTTTCGGTAATCTTGCCAAACCGGTCAAAATAAACCAGCAATAATTCCAGCCGTTTTTCAAAAACACCGATCTCGGCCGGTTCTCCGATAAGTTTGATCAGATTTCCACGAACAACAATTTTAAGTTTGGGAAAAATAGCCTTGATGTGATTGAGATATTTGTCTCCCGGGCCAAAAAATTCTACCGGATTATCGGTATCTATCTGAATGATACTTTCGCTCATGTGCTAAAGTCAGAAAAAAAAGATGCTTTGTTGCGGTTTCAAAATTATTAAAAATAACCGGACAGACTTATCTGAATTTCCTTAATTTTGAAAAGTTATTTACACGATTAATATCCGTACAATCAGCATGGCAATCATTACTTTGTTAAGTGACTGGGGTGATACCGACTACTATGTGGCAGCGGTAAAGGGACGTATTTTACAAGATTTGCCCAACGCAACGATTGTGGACATTACGCACAAAATACCGCATTTCAATACACGTGAAGCGGCATACGTACTGCGTCATGCTTATCATCATTTTCCGAAAGGAACCATTCATATTATCGGAGTAAATACAGAAGAAAGTTTGGAAGAACCTCATCTGGCTGTACTTTACGACGGTCATTATTTTATCGGTGCTGATAATGGTATTTTTTCCCTGATCTTTGAAAAAGAAAAAAAACCGGAGAAAGTTTATTCCATAGAGATTCCACAAGACAGCGAAAAATATACCTTTTCGGGATTACACCGTTTTGCCAAAGCAGCTGTTCTGCTGGCACAGGGCGAGAACATCGAAACACTGGGAGCTCCTTACCCGTCGCTACAACAAAAACTGGATTACGAGCCTTCGTTTAACCATTCCGGAATCAGAGGGATGGTTATTCATATTGACCCTTACAATAATGCCATTACCAACATTTCCCGTGAACTTTTTGAACGTATTATAGGGAAAAAGCCATTTACCATTTATTTTAAAGGCTACAGCTGCGAAGAAATCGGCGAGAGTTATGCCGATGCCGGTGGTGAAGCAAACCATGTTTGTCTGTTTGGCAGTAACGACTTGCTGGAAATAGCATTAAAAAATGCGGAGGCCGCATCTTTGATGGGATTACAGGTAAATGACCCGGTGATTATTAATATTCTGCCCGACCAGATTTAAACTCTAACCGGTTATCCACCAATTGATAAAGCCGGAAAATGAGCCATCCGGTAAAAAAGCCGAAAATCGCTCCGCCAATAACGTCGCCCGGATAATGCACGCCCAGATAAACCCTGCTGTAGATCACAAGCAAAGCCCAAATCCATAATAACCACTTGACATACGGACGCGATGTTTTAAAAAATCCGGTAAGAAAAGCCAAAACCGAAAAGCTGTTGGCTGCATGAGAAGAAACAAATCCGTATTGGCCACCACAGAATTTTACCATATGTAAAAGGCCTTCCAGCGAAGGTTCGTGGCAAGGACGCAATCGCATAAAAACGTTTTTAAAAGCATGTACCGACAATTGATCCGAAGCAGTAATCGTCAATGCAATAAAAACCAACGTTAAAAACCCGTACCACTTTTTCTCTTTAAAAATCCAATACAACAACAAAGCATACAACGGCACCCAAAGAAGAATGCCACTGACCGACAACATCAACGCATCGAAAAAAGGAGAATGATGCCCGTTAATAAACAGTAAAACAGCAACATCAAGATGTTGTAAAAATTCTAACATGAATTTTGGTTATTTCTTTTTTTTCTTCTTCCCGGAAAGCGCCATGGCCTTTTTCATCATGTCGTAATATTCATCATTAAACGGATTTCGCCGGATAAGAATTTCAATATAGGTACGGGCTTTTTTCCCTTTTTTCTTGGCTAACGCTTCTTTGGCCTTTTGATAATAGTAACTGTCGCTGTTACAAACATATCCGGGGTTTTTACCGACCAGGGTAATCACCGGATCCAGCGTATCGGTTTTGGTCCCTTCCATGGTAAACTGAATCGGTACAGAAAAGCGGGTGTATTTATTATCCCGGCATTTATTCCAGTGCCCATTGGTGGATTCCATAAATTTCTGTATTTCCTGATCCAAACCAAAATGAAGAGCATTTTTAATCTTAACATCCTTTAAATTTCCATCACAATCTACCTGAAACGAAAGGACCACAATGCCGATGATACAGTTCTCACGGGCCATATCGGTATATTTTACCGTTTGCAAAAACATCCGTTCAAAAGTGTAAAACCCGCCCCGGAAACGATAATCCAACAAATCATGGGTTTGACGATTCCTGGTTTTGGCTACATTAGCCAGTTCCTGACCATTAGACACTGCTGCAAAAAGCAGAAAGCCCAACAACATACCAAAAACTTTTTTCTGCATAATGGCTGTCTTTTAAAATACGGGGTAAAAATACATAAAAAATTACCTGTAAAAACCTGCTCTCTTTGCTGTATCGCGGAACAGACAAAGAAAGTACTATTATGAATTTAAACGAAAACTGTTGGTTCACCTGTTTTTTATCGCCGGAAACAAGCGATCATAAACCGGCAAAAATTGCTGTTGATGCCTGAATAGATGTTATATAAAACGAAAAATATCCTGTATTCGGTTTTTCTGAACCATCACATGATATGCAAAAAATAATCGCCCACCGAAAAGGCGAACAGAAATCAATACAACACATTCATCCGGTTAGCATCCTGCTTAATAAAAATAAACAGCAAAATAGTAAAAGACCACAACGAAGAGCCGCCATAACTAAAGAAAGGCAACGGAATACCTACTACCGGAAAAAGTCCGATGGTCATGGCCAGGTTTACCGTAAAATGAAAAAACAAAATGGATGCTACGCCATATCCGTAAATCCGGCTGAATGCCGACCGCTGATGTTCAGCGCGCAGGATAATCCGGATAAGCATCGCCAAAAAAAGCGCAATGAGAAAAAGCGAACCTAAAAAACCCCGCTCTTCACCTACGGTACAAAAGATGAAATCGGTACTTTGTTCCGGAACAAAGTGGTTATGTGTCAACATTCCTTTCAGGAATCCTTTTCCGGTAAGACCACCCGAACCAATAGCAATTTTAGCCTGATTGACATTATATCCTGCTCCGTGCGGATCTTCTTTCATTCCCAGCATAATCTGGATACGAATCCGCTGATGCGGCTCCAAAACATGCTGAAAAGCATAATCCACCATAGATACAAAAGCCAAAGAAAGAATCAGTCCGGCAGCTAACACTTTCCAGTTACGGCGGAACACCCGGAATAAAAGAAACAGCAACACCACAAAACCAGCCAGTCCGGCTGCCACATAAAGCTCACCAAATTTTATGGTGATAATAAACAATGCCCCCAGAATCAACCCCAGTGCCGGAATCCAACCAGGAAGACCTTCCCGGTACAATACCAAAATAAACGAAAAGTAAACCAGTGCCGAACCGGTATCGTTTTGCATTAAAATCAAAAAGGCCGGAAAAAAAATGATGGCTGCCGCCATTACCCGGGTTTTTAACTGCCGCATATCGGTTTGCAGCCGGCTTAGGTATTTTGCCAACGCTAACGCCGTGGCAAATTTGGCAAACTCTGAAGGTTGTAGCGCAAAACTGCCAATCTGAAACCACGACCGGGAACCGGCTACCGTTTTTCCGAACAGCAGCACCGCCAACAGGCTGAGCATGACCAGGAAATAAAAAACATACGCAAAAGAGGAGAAAAACTTGGCATCAATAATCAGAATAACAAAAGCCAGAAACAGGGCCAGTCCAATCCAAACCAACTGTTTCCCGTAACGTTGTGAAAAATCAAAGATAGACGATTTGTCTCCGGTTTCAGAGGCAGAATAAATACTCAACCAGCCGTAAACCACCAGTCCGAGATAAAGCAACACCAGGAACCAGTCGATATTTTTCCAGAAATTTTCGCGGTGCCTCATGGTTTTTTTACTTTTTGGTTATGAATCAGGTCACCGTCTAATATTCTTTTTTCGAGCCGGGGGCGTTTGGTTTTTCCACGCAGGTAATGTTCCATCATTAAACTGGCAATGGGAGCTGCCCAGGTTGACCCGAAACCGGCATTTTCAACCACCACGGCAATGGCTATTTTCGGATGCTTATACGGTGCAAAAGCCATAAAAATAGAATGGTCTTTCCCATGCGGATTTTGTACCGTACCGGTTTTTCCGGCTTGCGTAATGCTGTCCATTTGATAAAAACGGGCCGTACCCTCCGGGCCGGAAAAAACCTCTTCCATGGCCTGACGGGCTACTTTAAAATATTTCGGATTGATGGCTACCCGGTATTTCTTTTTATATTTCCCCGAAAGAGTATCATCGCCCGACATGCCAATCAGAAAATGAGGTTTTACATAATAACCGCTGTTGGCAATAATAGCCGCCAGATTGGCAAGCTGTACCGGAGTCACCAGAATTTCTCCTTGACCGATACTCAACGAGCGAATGGTCAGTGCATTCCAGCTGCCATGATACACTTTGTTGTAATATGCCCGGGTAGGAATATTTCCGGGTTTTTCGAACGGAATATCCGTGTTGAACTTGTGTCCGAAACCAAAACTGATAACCTTTTTATACCAGGCATCGTAAGCGTCGTGTGTATTGGAAAAATGCGGATCATCAATGATGGCCCTGAAGGTTTTCCAAAAATAAGAGTTACAAGACAATTCGATAGCCAGTTTCATTCGCAGAGGCGAAACATGATTATGCGAACAGGCAATGGGCTTGGAAGCGGTTCCCTGACAGGTAAACAAAGTATTCGGCGTAACCACATGCTCCTGCAAGCCAATCAGGGCCTGAACCAGTTTAAAAGTAGAACCCGGCGGATAAGTTCCGGACGAAGCCCGGTTCAGCAGAGGTTTCAGGCTGTCGTGCAAAAGTTTCAGGTAATTGGCCGAACGTTCACGCCCGACCAACAAGTTGGGATCATACTCCGGACTGCTTATAAAAGCCAGAATCTCACCGGTTTGCGGAACCAACGCCACAATACTTCCTTTTTTGTTCTTCATGAGCCGTTGTCCATAAGCCTGCAAATCCTCATCCAGGCTCAGGGTAAGATCGGCACCCGGAACAGCCAGCGTATCATACCTTCCGTTCTGAAAACTTCCTTTCACATTATTGTGCACATCCACTTCCACCAGCCGCGAACCTTTTTTCCCGCGGAGTTCTTTTTCGTAAAACCACTCAATACCCGATTTACCGATATAATCGCCTTGACGGTAATACGGATCACGCCGGATATCCGCCGGACTTACTTCGCCCACACTGCCCAAAACATGAGCCGCCACAGGATGTGGATAATGACGCAGTGTACGGGTCTGAAAATAAAATCCCGGAAACTCGTACATCACCTCCTCAATAGGACCTTTCTCTTTCTTCGAAAGCTGTTTAAGAAAAATAGACGGTTTGTAATACGAATAGTGTTTGGCTTTTTTCATTTGCCGGATAAAAAAATCCTTGCTGATCTGAAGCAACCGGCAAAATTTGGCCGTATCCATTTTTTTTACCTGGCGGGGAATCACCATCAGATCATACACCGCATCGTTATACACCAACAAACGATGATGCCGGTCATAAATACGGCCACGGGCCGGATATTCCACCACCCGGCGCAAAGCAATATCCCGCGCAGAAAGTTTATACTGGTTGGTATAAACCTGCAAATAAAAAAGACGCACAGCAAAAATGACAGCCACCAAAACAAAAGCGGCTATAATCACATATTTCCTTGCTGAATAATCTTTCCTGTACATGAAATTTGGTGAGAAATATTTTTGAGATCCCCTTGGCAAAAGTAGAAAATTTAAAGGCTATGGAAGAACACCACGACAAAAAATCAGACGATTTTATTTTTTTCGGTACGGCATGTGGTTTTGTTATAAATTTGCGCTTTCAACAACAAAAGATGAATACTTCGGACACCATACTTCGCAAACCCGACTGGTTAAAGATAAAAATCCCTTCCGGAAAAGAGTATCTTTCTGTAAAAGAAATCGTTGAGAGGAACAAACTGCATACGATCTGTACCAGTGGCCACTGTCCGAACATGCACGAATGCTGGGGCCGTGGTACAGCAACACTGATGATTCTGGGTGATATTTGTACCCGCTCCTGCAAATTCTGTAATGTAAAAACCGGAAAACCCTTACCCGTTGACCACGATGAGCCCCGAAGAGTGGCTGAATCGGTAAAACGGATGAAATTAAAACATGTAGTACTCACTTCGGTTGACCGCGATGACCTGCCGGATGGGGGCGCTGCCATTTGGGCCGAAACCGTGCGGAAGATCAAAGAACAAAACCCGGAAACAACCATAGAAACCCTGATTCCCGATTTTGACGGCCACGAAGAACTGATTCAACAGGTTATTGATGCCGGTCCGGAAGTTATTTCTCATAACCTGGAAACCGTGCGGCGTCTTACGCCCGAAACCCGCAGCCGGGCAAAATACGACCGGAGTTTACAAGTCCTTCAATACATTGCCGGAAAAGGTGTTGTAGCCAAATCAGGAATCATGGCCGGGTTAGGCGAAACCCCGGAAGAAGTTTTTGAATTGATGGATGACCTGTTGGACGCCGGTGTTTCGGTACTTACCATCGGACAGTATCTGCAACCGACAAAGAAACATTTGCCGGTAAAAGAATATGTCACGCCCGAACAATTTGAAATTTACCGCAAAACAGGACTGAAAAAAGGTTTCCGGTATGTGGAAAGCAGCCCGTTGGTCAGATCGTCATATCATGCTGAAAAACATATATCAGCCCGTTAAAATTTGTAAAAATGGCAAATAAGGAGAAAAACACCGAGGTTACTTTGCTGGATATGGGCCGGATCGATTATGCCGAAGCCTGGGAATATCAAAAACAACTGTTCGACCGGATTCTTGAAGCCAAAAAAAAGGAAGCAAGAACCGAAAACTTTCTTCTTTTCTGCGAACATCCGCATGTTTACACTTTAGGAAAGAGCGGCGACAGAAGCAACTTACTGGTAAGCGACAAATGGCTCGAAGCCCACGGAATCGCTTTCTACCAAACCGACAGGGGAGGAGACATTACTTACCACGGACCGGGGCAGGTGGTGGGATATCCGGTTTTCGACCTGGATAATTTCGATCTTTCCGTAAAAGAATTTGTCTTTGACATTGAAACCATTTTAATCCGGGTTATCAAACGCTACGGATTACATGGCGCCCGTATCGAGAGAGCAACCGGTGTCTGGATCGATGCCCTTATCCCGGGAAAAGAACGGAAAATTGCTGCCATCGGCATGCGTATTCAAAACAAAGTAAGCATGCATGGTTTTGCCCTGAATGTAAACACCAACCTGGAATATTTCTCTTATATCAATCCCTGTGGTTTTCAGGATAAAGGAGTCACTTCGCTGCAAAAAGAATTGCAGCGCGAGGTGGAAACTTCTGCAGTAAAAAAAGCCATCATCGAAGAATTTGAAACCATTTTCGAAGCCCGGTTAAAGGCATAACCCCTTTTCGTTGCCGGCAAATAAAGTGCTTTTGAAAAACCTAAATTTCTTCTGTTTCATAATTTTCTTATTTTTACATCAATCAAAAAAACCGTTTTTGTATCAACACCGGAAAAACAGATGAACACATCAATCCAGGTCCGTTTTCGTTATACGATTTTCTTTTTGGCAGTACTGCTTCTCTTTCCGGCAGGTACTTTAACGGCCCAAGACAGCCCCAATTGGGATAATCAGGTATATCTCGGTAACAAGGTTACTTTCGGACAACATAAATGGAAATATTCTTTGGAACTGCAAACCCGTCTGAGAAATAACTTTCAACAGCTGGACAACTGGTTTATCGAATTTGTATCCAACTATCTTGTTTCCAAGAAATTTGAGTTAGTACCCGATTTCCGGTTTACCGTGAAACCGGATAAAACCGAATACCGGATCGGTTTAGGGGTTTTATATAAAAGAACAACACCAAAAATTCAGTTTGTCAACCAGGTAAAATGGCAACTTGATGTGGACAATCACGGCAAAGTAGGCAACGCCATGCGTGAAGTGATTTTTCTGAATTATCCTGTGAAAGAAAAAATCGTTACTACCCTTGTCGCCGGTTTTATTTACCGGTGGTGGTCCTACTGGAACGGATTCCAGTATATTCGTGTAGGACCGGGAATTACCTACCGGATCGACGCCAAACACACCCTGAACTTCAGCTATTTTGTCGGGGTGGAAAACAATACCAAAGATTGGTTGTGGGCCGGAATTCCCATGGTTCAACTGGTTATTAACGTTTCGAAAAAATACAAATATACACCGGCATATTATTTCGATTTTTAATTCCTTTTCCGGATACTGTTAGAAGCATTGCTTATTTTAGCACCGAATAACAGAATAAAATTTTCCGCACACCATTTTCCTGAACATAAAACCGTATTTTCATGAAGAACCTGCTCCTGCAAATCGAAAATCTGATTCATAAAAAAAACAGCGGGCTTCAAGCCGACTTTGTTCTCGATCGTTTAGCAGAAATCGAAAAAGACAACATCATTCCCCGGAAAGATTATTTCCGGTTTCTCGACCTTACCGCACGAAAAGAATTTCTGAAAAAGCTCTCATCAGACGAAAAAAGAAACGACTGGGCCGAAAAAGTTTTTGTTATTCTGCAAAATACCGACTACGGACTAAAAGAAATGTTCGAACAACGGGTAACGGAACACCCGGATAAAACGTTATTTATTAATCTGACAGAAGGGAAAAAAGAACGTTTCAGCTACCAGCAGATTTTTAACTATACCCGCGAACTGGCAGCCACTTTTTACAGTATGGAAAAAGAACCACGGGTAGCTGTTTTCTCAGCCAATTCGGTAGATGGTGCTGCTGTGGACCTGGCCTGTTTGATGTACGGCATTTACGACACCCCGCTGAATATTCATTTCTCGGAAGAGATCATCGGGAAAATCTTCAAAGACCTAAAAATCAATATTGTAGTAACCGATACGTTAGACCGGATTTACCATTTAAAACGGGTGAAAAAGCAATTTAATTTGTCTTTTTCCCTGCTTGTCAGCCAAAATATTGAAGAGCCGGATACTGAAATCCTGCAGCAAAAAGCCAAAGAACTTAATTACAAAGAGGTAGATGCTCTTTTAAAAAAACGGCCGAAGCGCAAACTCAACGAGGTGGCTACAACGATGTTCACATCAGGTAGTACCGGTATTCCAAAGGGCGTTTCTTTTTCGTACTACAACATTATTTCCAAACGTTTTGCCCGTCATGCTGCTTTACCGGATACCGGAAACGAAACTTTGCTTTGCTTTTTGCCGTTGTTTCATACTTTTGGACGCTATCTCGAACTCACCGGATCTATTTACTGGCACGGAACCTATATTTTTACCGGAAATACCTCTTCGGAAACCTTGCTTAAACTTTTTCCCGAACTGAATCCCACCGGATTTATCAGTGTCCCTATTCGCTGGATGCAACTGTATGAAAAGGCCATGCAAAAGCTGGGCAACGTAACCAGCGAAACGTTGCGAAAAGAAATTCTCCGAAAAGAAGTGATCGGAACACAACTGCACTGGGGACTTTCTGCAGCCGGTTATCTAAGTCCGAAGATCTTCCGCTTTTTCCAGTCGCACGGCGTTGATCTCTGCAGTGGTTTTGGTATGACGGAAGCCACCGGCGGAATCACCATGACCCCTCCCGGAGATTATGTGGATAACTCAACCGGCAAAGCCCTGCCGGGCGTATACACCCGGCTGAAAAAAAACGGCGAACTGGAAATCAGCGGACATTATATTGCCCGTTATCTTGAAGAGGCGCCTCCCGGAGGAATTATTCCTTACCCTTCAGAAAATCCGGATGAAAATTACTGGTTGCCCACCGGCGACATTTTTACCATTTCAGAAGACGGACATCACGAAATTGTAGACCGGGTAAAAGACATTTATAAAAACAACAAAGGGCAAACCATTGCCCCGCGCACCATCGAACAAAAATTCAACGGTGTTCCGGGAGTAAAACATGCTTTTTTAGTAGGCGATGCCCGCCCGTATAATGTACTACTCATAGTTCCTGACAGAGAGGACACCGTAGTAAAATCGCAAACCGATGAAGAAAGTCTCCGTAAATATTTTCATCAGATTGTGCAAACAGCCAACCGCGGCGTAGCTCCTTATGAACGGGTAGTAAACTTTTCGGTACTTGACCGGCCTTTCTCCGAAGAAAAAAAAGAACTGACGCCCAAAGGTTCTTTTAACCGTAAAAATATTGAACGAAACTTTGCCGAAATCATAAAAAAACTGTACCAGTCTGACAAAATCGGGTTTTTTGTGGAGGGATATAAAGTACAAATTCCCCGGTGGTTTTATCGCGATTTAGGCATCCTGGAAGATGATATTTATTATGAAGATCATTATTTCATCAATCGGTCAAACGGGAAAAAACTCTTTTTTCAACCGGTAGATAACGACCGTTGTGTCATCGGTGATTTTTCATATGAAATTAAAAACAAATCAATTAATCTTGGGCGGTTGGCTTTACAGCCCCTGTTATGGATGGGAAATGCCCAGTTCATCCAGTTCAGTCCGGTGAAAGAAGGCTGGGATTTACCGCTTCAGGAATTTTCGGCCCAGATTTGTTATCCTTCCTGCATCGATAACAAAATCAAAAAACAAAATATTATTTCCATTCCTTCCATCAGCAACAGCTTAATCGTCTTTATCAACGGTTTAATTATTGATGCTCTTTTTACAGAAGGGGAAAAACAGATGCAGGCCATTCAGCTGTTGGGCCAGCAGTTGGCAGAATCGCAGCGCCGGATTGCCAGGGTAATCCGACACCGGCTGGAGGCATTGGCCTGCCACCGCGAACACCGTATCCGGGCATTGGCTTACCAGAGCCTGGTTATCTACGATTCGAGCGCTGATTATCAAGAAGTTCTACCTGTATTTGTCCGTTCCGGAAAAACTTTTCTTGATACCAAAACCATCGAAGCCATTGCACTGAGCAGCCTGGGCAAACAACAACTGGCCGCTTTCAGAAAACGGCTTTTTGCCTACCGGAAAAACATGGAATGGCCGGCAAAAGGAACCACCCGGAAACAGTTTGAAGATATCCTGGAACTATTGTATAATTTTGGGAAACAGCATCCTTACTATTATAAGTCGATCCGGGCCGAACTGGCTGCATGGGTTTTACATGACAAAGACCCATACCTGTCAGAAAAGGCACGAAAATATTTTCATGAACTTTATCTGGTTTTTGATGCCCGCATGCAGGATCTGCGCCGGAATCTGCCGAAAAGTTTCTGGAAGAACATCATCGTTTTTGAATATGGCATTCCGGAAGAGCAAACCCGGCGCTTGCGAAAAATCATCACCGATACTGTTTTTCTGGAAGAATCCATTCATCTCATTTACGGACAAACCACCTTTACGGTGGATAAAATCATCCCCGAAGGGTTATGGATCACCAAGTTACAATCGTTTTCCGATTTCCGTCATTACCGTTTAACGGTAAACACCGTAAATAATAAACATTACGACCTGCATCTGGTAGTCACCCGGCAGGAAACAACCAATGAAACGGTTGCCGACCTGTATTGGAACGCTTATTTATCCGATTATCCGTTTGATCTTCCGGTATTATCATCGCTGGGCATCAGCAATGCCCAACACGGGGTGCGGTCGAGCCAGTATCTGGGAGGCCTGCGTGTATGGGAAAAAATCAGGCAGATGTCGGAAATTCACCAATGGGCCGGAAATTCACAACCGTATGCCTGGCATCAGCTGTTTATCAAATCGTTTGCTGTCGTGTTCAGAGCCTGGAAAATCAGCCGGTACAAAATCATTCCGGGAGCGGTTTCTCCGAAAAACATCATGGTACCGGAACTCGATTTTAAAGAAAGTGCAGTAATCATTTCCCTTACCGGATACGAACCTTACCGGAAAATAGAAGATTTGCTGGTGCCCATGATCAAAAACTTTTATCAGAAAACCGTAGCACTTTATCCCTGGGGAGGTTCACATCTGAAATACAACTGGATTTATAAAGCCATGATCGAAAGCCTGGGAAAAGAAGAAACTTTTCCGCTGCTGGAAGAATGGCGCCAGTTTTTGAAAAACACCCGCGATCCTTACCTGAAATCATTACCGCTGGAAGAATCCATTGACGATTTCATTAAAGAACAAAAGCACCGGCATTATTATCCGCTAAAAATACACAGTGCCATTTCTAATTACGAACAGTGGTTAAAACTGAATCCGGATGCAACCAAAGAAGCCCGCGAACAAACGGTTTACGAAATTTTTGATCTTTTCAAGATCTTTCAACGCAACGAAATCGAACGGTTTTATTTTTATCGTCATACCTATTTCAGCCATTCCAACAAAAAAGTGCTGGAGGCTTTCGGAAAACTATTGGAAAAACTGGAAGAGAAAACAGAAGCTGAAACCATACAACTTATCGAACTTTCCGATTTACAGGCCACACTCGAAGATCCGGTTGACCGGCGAATATTCAGCAAAATGGTCTTTCCGAAAATGAAACATTATCAGGAAATGGATTTGGTAAAAGTGGTGGATAAAAACAAAGAACAAATTATTGTTCAAACCCTGATAAAAGACAAAAGCGGTTTAATTTACACGATGCGTGAGCCCCGTGATGCTGCTGAGGTAGGAAAATTATATCAGCTGTTTTATGAAGAAAATTACCCGAAAACCGTTTCGCAACAGGATAAATATTTTGTGGTTACCGATAAATATGAACGGGTGATTGCCGGCATCAGCTACCGGACGCTGGAAAATAATATTGTACGATTAGATGGCACAGCAGTAACCAGTCCACTGCAAGGCAAAGGAATCGGTTCGGCCATGATCAATGATTTCTTTACCCGGATGGCAGCCAAAGATGTTTCCATCATCAAAGCTCATTACCTGCTGGGTAACTATTTTTTGAAACATAATTTTAAAGTAGACAAAAAATGGGGTGCTTTAGTGAAACATTTAGACGAGTAATACAGTATAAGTATTAATCATATTGTAGAAGCTTTTCATGATCACGCAAAAATTCAATCCTGAGACCCATTTTCTTGAAGCGGTTTACTCTGGTGAAATAACGCTTAAAGAAATCTTGGAATATAACAATCAAATCCGCAAAAACCCCAAGTATCCTCGTAAGCTAAAAATCCTTACCGATGCTACAGAAGCAGAGTTTCTGTTATCAAAAAAAGATCTGAAAGTGATTTCTGAAAAGGTAAAACAGATGCTCAATGACTATGAGACAGTTTATGATGCTATGATAATAAGCAAGCCCCGAGAAACGGCCTACTCTATTTTATACAAAGAAAGAGCCAAAATCGAAAATTACAAATTTCAGTATTTTTCAACCAAAAAAGCCGCTTCGAAATGGTTAGATGCGCTATGAACCTGTGTTTTTAGACAAGTTTTCAGGATGCAGTACCATACGTAATACTTCCACCGATTGAATATTTCCCAAACCGGGTAAATGTATTTGATAATAAGACAGTAAAAGATCCAAGATAAACCGGCGTTCGGCCGTCGTTAACGTCAGTGTTTTTACCGATTCCTTATCGGAATGAACCAATCTGAAAAATTTTTGTACCAAGTGACCTTCTGAAAAATATGAATGGGCCGGCTGATGTATTGAAAAGTTCCCGTTTTGCAGGTCGAAATAACGAACTTCCTGTTCTTGCAAAGCCGAAACTTCCGGATAAAAGCCAAGAAAACGGGTTAACCGGACCAAAAAAAGAAGATGGAAATTGATAAAACGGATTTCTTCCAAATCAAACCAGATCAAACTGTGAAAAAGCCAGGAAAACAACTCTCGGTCAGGAACCTCTTCGCGGATACTTTTATAAAGAATTTCGTTTAAAAAAAGGAGGATACTCTGCTTTTCCACAGAAAAAGGAATGTGCTGCCAGGCGTGGGCTACCCGTACTTCTTTCAAATGTTGCAATTGCCGGTTAGGCTTTTGGTCTGCTTCTATCTCCAGCAAGGTCAACGGTTCAAAAAAGGAAGGTTTTGTTTTGGACCTCCGGCTCCGTATTCCTTTTACCATATAAGACTGAATACCCAGTTCTTCCGTAAAAATCTTTACCACCAACGCATTATCACCATACTTGATCGAACGAAAAACAATTCCTTTTGTATGAACCAGCATAAGGCAATAAACAATCAGTGAATGACAAGAATCTTGGTTACCATACTTTGTGTTCCATCATCATTGGTTACAAAAACCAGATAAACACCGGTAGAAACATGCTCGTGATGAAAAGTATAACCATTCCATACAGCTTGCCCGCCTTCGGCTTTGGTTTCGTAAACCAGGTTTCCATGAACATCGGTAATTTTAACCGAAGCATTGGTTACCAGTCCTTTAATGGCTATTAATCCGGTATAATTTTCGCGCACCGGATTGGGGTAAGCGTAAACATCCGAATATGTTTGATTTCCCGGGGTAGCTGTACTCCGGTAAGAGATCAATCCTTTATCCGTTCCGATAAACACTTCCCCGTTCTTATCAATGGTTATGCCGGTGATGGTATTGGAAAGCAACGGACTATTTTCGGTGGTAAAATGATGGATTTCTTTTAATCCGTCGGGTGAAAAAAGAAAAACACCGGCACGCTGCGTACCTACCCATTTCCGGTTTCCACCATCTACAGCAATAGCCGTAACCGTTTCGGTAACCAGTAAAATATCGGCCAGACCGGTTCCGTCGTTTCGCGGAACCAGAATTTGCTGGGCATCAAAGTCAGCACCCGGTTCAAAAATTGCTTCCGGTGAATAAAATACATTAATTCCTTTATCCGTACCTACCCAAACTTCTCCGTTATTATCGGTAGCAAACGAATAAACGGTACTTCCCTGAATATTTCCGTAACCCCGTACAGAACTCAATATTTTTACCTGATCATCTGAAGTGTTGTCAATGGTACCGTTATCATTAAAAACGATCACCATGCCATCATTTCGTTTTTTAATCCAAATGTTGTCATTGGCATCTACCATCAAACTTCCGATATCAATGTTGCTTAACCGGCTTCCGAGAAAAAAGGATTTCCAGGTACCGTCGGGTTTCATTACCGACAAAATATTTTCCGTACCTGAATTGGCTACCCAAAGATTTCCCCGGCTATCAAAATCAAGTCCACTTACATAAACCAAATCAGCATCTGCCCATATTGGTCGTAAGCTGCTGTTATCTTTCGAAAAAATACTTACCAGTTTTCCATCCTGAAATTTCATCACGCCATCCTGAAAAGTACCGACATAAGCCGTAGCCGGATCGTAGGGATTCACTTTTACACATACCGGATCGGTAATGGTATCAAAGGCCGGTGTATTTTTCTTGTCAAACGTTTTCCAGATGCCATCCTGAAAAAGGAACACGCCATCGTGATTGTAGGTTTTAGCCCAGTTCGACTGATATCCGCCCGAAGCTACCCAAACATCATTTCCACGGGAATCCAGGGCAAAAACTTTTGTAGAAGCCGGCCCGTCTGACCGGATCAACTCCTGATTATTATTTTGATTCTGGGTTTTAAGCAATCCTTGATTTTTTGTACCAATCCATACAAAATCATTTGGATCACCCCGGGCTGCTAATGGTTCTATTCCATTGATACCGGCTTTGTTTACATAAAAAATACTTTTTCCGGTTTCATCAAATCCTTCTACCCAATAACGATTAACCACAAATAAAGTATTCCCCTCGGCATTCAACTGAAAATGCCGCCAGTGATTTCCGGGTAAAAAATAGTCCCACCGGGTTCCGTCGTAAACGTAAAGCGTATCGCCATCCCAGCCGGATGAAAGGTAATTGGTATAAATCTTTCCGGCAAACGAGGTAATCAGATTATAATTTTGCACCGGCAGGCGTGTATCCAAATGCCATTGCTGATAATCGGCCGGGTTGGTATTATGTAAATTCCAGTAATAAATTCCTTTGGCCGTCGCTGCAAAAAGTGCCGTATCGTTTGAGGTAATATCCTGTACATCCAATGCACTGCCATCCGGACCAATGTAATAAGTATCTTTAATTTCGTGCCTTTTCACATCAAGCACCACAATACCGAAACTGCAGGCCAGATAAGCATATTGATCTTTAAAGTAAATATTGTGAATGGTTTTAATTCCGGACATCTCCTTATTAAAAATATCCGGTACATTGATCACATTTTGATTAGCATCGATCAAGTCGATATTGGCATCGGTATAAGCTACCACCAGCTGGTTTGAATTTTTGTCGTATGCAATTTTACTAATACCCAAATCATTCAATCCTTTTACTTTATCAAAAACCGTTATTTTACCATCTTCGTTACGATAAGTGATCAAATCGTAGGGTGTAGCAGCATAAATCAAATCAGGCGTAACAGCTACATCAATCATCTCATCATACGGCAAATGAGTTCGCCATTGCCCGATTTCAGGTTGGGCAAAAAGTCTGACGACAAAAAGTAAAAAAATAAAAATGAGAAAATATTTTTTCATTCACAGAGAAATTTTATTGGTTATTCCACAAAACAAGTACAAAGTTTATAATCCTTTTTTACCTTTCAGAATAACCCCTTTATTTTTCTAAAATAAGAAACGTAAATATTCAAGTAATATTAAACGATTTTATGTATTTATTTATTTATAAAACCGGTCAATTCACTTTCACGCCGTCTACTTTTACCTCTTTTCCATGTTTATAGGTGATACTGATAATCAGATTTCCGTCCTGGTCATACTTTTTCCATTCGCCGTTTTTCCGTCCCATGGAATAGGTTCCCACCTCTTTTAATTTTCCGTTGGGCCAGTACCACTTATGTTCGCCATTGGGCAGATTATCAATAAACTTGCCTTCATAAAACAGGGTTCCGTCGTTATAATAATATCTGCTCCAACCGTTTAACTGTCCGTCGGCATACTGTTCTTCCCGTTTTACATCACCGGTATGAAAAACCCATTTTCCTTCTTTCTTTCCTTCTACATATTCTCCTTTGGTAATTACATTTCCTTGTTCGTCATATTCTGTATAAGTTCCGTCTTCCTGTCCTTCGTAAAAATTCTCGGTACGCAACAATTTTCCGTCAGGATAATACCATCGCCAAAGGCTATCCGGTTCGTTATCCACATATTTTCCGGTTTCTTCAAGGGTTCCGTCAGGATAGAAATATTTCCATATTCCGGTTTTCAGGTCTTTATGATAATTTCCAAAAGCTTTTAGTTTTCCATCAGGATAGTATTCTTTCCAGAAACCTTCCCGTTCGCCGGCATCGGTAAAAATTCCTTCGGCAATTTTCCGTCCGTTCCGGAAAACAAAAGCTTTTTTCACTTTCCCGGATTCATCATACTGCCGCATAATTCCTTCGGGTAATCCTTTTTTATTATACGTTGCCTGGATTTTTATTTTTCCGTCAGGATAATAATCGGTTCGCACCTCAAGCTGCGAAAGTGCTTCGGCCTTTTTTTCCTTTTCACCGTTTACATATTTTACGGTAGCAATCAGGTTTCCTTTTTCATCATAGGTTTTAAAGTATCCGTTTTTTAAACCATGATGAAAAAACCCGACTTCTTTTACTTTTTCATCCGGATAAAACCACATCCATTTTCCGTCCGGCTGTCCGTTGGCATCAAAGCGATTAATACGCATCCGTTTGTACACATATCCTTTTTTGTAGGTAATGATTTGTATGATCCGTCCGTCCGGTGCATATTCATAAGCCGTTCCTTCTTCCAGTCCGTCTTTAAACGGAATTTTCATCTTTACTTTTCCGTTGGGATAAAGATAATAAGTGTATCCCTGCTTGACATCATTAACAAAATTTTCCTTGACCACATTTTTTCCCTGATAGGTTGTGCGGAATCCGTTTTTTTTACCGTTTTTGTACTGAATTGTAACCGTCAGGTGTCCTTTTTCGTCATAGAATTTCCACAAACTATCCAGCAGGAAATTTTTACGATTCCCTTCCGATTTTAACCGGCCGTTTTCGTAATAATTTTTCCAGTATCCATCCGGTTTTCCGTCACGCATAAATCCTTCACTGGATATTTTCCCGTCAGGATAATGAAACACGCAATATCCGTTAGAACGAATGGTATCGTTTTTCTGCTGGGCAAAAGAAGAAACAGAAACCAGCAAAAAAACCACAGAAAAAAACAGTTTCAATAATATTTTGGTCATAAATTATTTTCTATTCAACAAAAACGTGTAAAAATAGTCTTTTAATGTCCTGAAACGGTACGGCCTTTTAAACGCCGGGTATTTTTTTGTAAATTATAATTATCGTTCCGTATAACTTTCAGAACAGCGTTACTGCTTTCGGGCTCAATATAATAGGAGAGGGTATCATATTTTATTTTTCCGTAACCCTGCACCCATTTTTCAGCAGATAATTGATATTCATTTTTATCATTCAAAACGAATTTCAAAAACCGGTGCGGACCGTCTTCAAAAGCTACATTGATGTAATCTTTTCCTTCTCCCACAGCTACCCCGGGTGTTTTTTTCGGAATAATGATTTTTTCAACATACTGTCCGTTTTCGAAATTAATTTTACCCCGTGCCACTTTCGTTTCGGCATAACTCAAATTACGCCGCAAAACAATTTTCTTCGAGTTATAGAATTGAATTTTATCAATACTCAGGTAGTTTTTGGTCAAATTTTGACGCATATCCTGCGTAAAATAAATGGTTTTTGAGCAGGAAGCCATCAAAAATAAACCAGCAAGTACAGAAAGCAGCAGTATATTTTTTTTCATAATTAAATGATTTTTAGTTTTCTGGAAATTTCAAGCATACGTTCTATCGGTTTACGGGCTTGTTCCATTACGGTTTCATCCATGACAATTTCAGGCGTTTCGTTTTCCAATGCCAAATATAACTTTTCCATGGTATTAAGCTTCATATACGGACAATCGTTGCACGAACAGGTTTCATCAGAAGGAACAACCAAAAATTCTTTATCGGGCGAATCCAGCTGCATTTGGTGTAAAATACCGGTTTCGGTAGCCACAATGAATTTTTTTGCCGGATCGGTACGGGTAAATTTTAATAATCCGGTGGTAGAACCTACAAAATCGGCTATTTCAAGAATTTGCTGCTGGCATTCGGGATGAGCAACAATTTTGGCTTCCGGATTTTCTTCTTTCAACTTTAAAACGGCCTCAGCGGTTAAAATATCATGTACTTCACAGGTTCCGTCCCACAAAACCATATTCCGTCCGGTAACCCGGTTTACATAACCCCCCAGATTACGATCCGGAGCAAAAATGATTTTCTGATCTTTCGGAAACGATTCGACCAGTTTTACAGCATTACCCGAAGTACAAATAACATCCGACAAAGTTTTGATAGCCGCCGTAGTGTTGATATACGAAATGACCATGTGATCGGGATACTGTGCTTTAAAAGCAGCAAAATCGTCGTAAGGACAGGAATCGGCTAACGAACAACCGGCTTCCATATCCGGAAGTAGTACTTTTGCATCCGGATTGATGATTTTGGCCACCTCTGCCATGAAATGAACACCGGCGAAAACAATAATGTCCGCATGGGCTTCTGCTGCTTTTTGTGCCAGTCCTAAACTGTCACCCACAAAATCGGCAATATCCTGTATTTCGCCAATTTGATAATAGTGCGCCAGAATAATGGCATTTTTGGCTTTTTTTAATTTCTGTATTTCGTTTTTATAGTCCATTATTTCCTTTTTAACAATTCGACTTATATTAACTTTTTTTATTTAAAAAACTTCTTATTTATTATATGCCTGTTCATATTGGTGAAAAAAAGATCATCTAAAATTTGCTTTTTATAAAATACGTTTTTATGAACATTTACCTGACAGTTTATCACCATTTAAATTTTTTTATATCAGTGTTTTCACCATCTTTTTAACCGCTTGTTGATAAGTTACAAATTTCATAAAAAATACCGTTAAATACACCTGTTTGATGTTGAAAACCCTCTGAAAAGATTTAATAAAAACCCTCCAAAAAGGGTAACCGGATTCTTTTATCCATTTGGTTGTTCATAACCTGGATTTTTTCATTTTTTATTCAACAAATTTACGCAGATATTAACAATGGTGTTTGATAAATTTTAATTTTTTGGGAATGAGTATCTTATTTAAGATACCCCCATTTTTTCATTTTTTAAAATTTGTTCATTGTCAATGGTTTTCGTGTGGCTGATAAATTTGCTTAATTTTGTCAATGAAAAATTTATGAACAATGGAAGAAAAAAGAGAAACTTTGGCATTGGCATCTGATCATGGTGGATACTGGATGAAAGATTTTATTATTTACAAGTTGAAAGATGCCGGTTATGATGTAAAAGATTTCGGTACCGATTCGGGCGATAGTGTGGATTATCCTGATTTTATTCATCCGATGGCTCATGCCATTAATGAAGGAACATATAAAAGGGGAATTATTATGTGTGGCAGTGGCAATGGTGCCCAGATGACAGCTAATAAATACCCGAATGTACGGGCCGGATTATGTTGGAATGTAGAACAGGCCCGGTTAACCAGACAGCATAATAATGCAAATATTCTTTCACTCCCCGGAAGGTATGTTACCTTTGATGAAGCCTGGAAAATGGTGGAAGCTTTTTTGAATACGCCTTTTGAAGGAGGCCGTCATGCACAACGAGTGGAAAAAATCGGGAAAACGATAAAATAAAAGGTCGGTGAAAAGTTCAGTTCAAAAGAAAACATTTCTGAAAAAGGCCGAAAAAGTGGCTTTTGACAAAGTGCATCGCGAAAAAATAAAATTCAATATTTCGCGGTACGATCGGGCAGTGGAAAAAGGGAAAAAGATTTATTCCGATCTTTCATTGGCACGAGAACGAGCCGGATATATTAAATACAAGGTAATTAACGATTTAGATAAGTATTTAATTGAGTTTGAAGATAATTTTACTAAGAATGGCGGTAAAGTTATCTGGGCTGCCGACGCCCGCGAAGCCATTCATGAAATACTTAAGATTGCCCGGAAAAACAAGGTAAAAAAGGTGGTAAAATCCAAATCGATGACCACCGAAGAAGTGGAACTGAACAAAAATCTTCAGCAGATTCATATTGAATCACTCGAAACGGACCTGGGAGAATTTATTGTACAACAAGCCGGGCAAAAACCGTATCACATCGTTACACCGGCCATGCACATGTCAAAAGAAGACATTGCCGCGCTTTATCATAAAAAATTCAATACCGACGAAAAACTGACTCCCGAAGAGTTAACCCTTTATACCCGTAAGTTATTGCGTAAGAAATTTGTCGAGGCTGATATGGGAATCAGCGGAGCCAATTTTCTGATTGCCGATATCGGGGGGATTGCAGTAACTGAAAATGAAGGAAATGCCATGTTGTCCATGTCGTTTCCGAAAATTCATATTGCCATTGCCGGTATCGAAAAGTTAATTCCCCGGCTGGAAGATCTGGATTTGTACTGGCCGTTATTGGCTACACACGGAACCGGCCAAAACATGACAGTTTATAATTCCATTCTTACCGGGCCGAAAAAGGCAGAGGAAAAAGATGGTCCGGAAGAAATGTATGTGATTTTGCTGGATAACGGCCGAACCAATATACTGGCAAAAGAACGGCAACGCCAGGCTTTGTCGTGTATCCGGTGCGGAGCCTGTTTAAATGCCTGCCCGATTTATAAAAACATTGGCGGACATACTTATGATACCACTTACAGCGGTCCGATAGGCTCGGTAATTACGCCGTATTTGAAAGGACTGAAAGATTATAATCATTTGAGTTTTGCCTGTACAATTTGTGGAAAATGTACCGAAGTGTGTCCGGTGAAAATTCCGCTCCATGAGCTGATGCTGGTCAATCGGGATGATGCGGTGAAAAACGGATTTTATACCTATTTCGATAAAAAAAGCGTCCAGGTTTCTACCAAATTTCTTTTATCGCGTAAGCGACTGGATATGTTTGGCGGCAAAATGAAAAATTTTGGTGCCGGACTCTTTATGGAAAAAGTTTGGGGTCCGCGGCGCGAGCTGCCTGAATTTGCCGAAAAATCATTTAGCAAGCAGTGGAAAGAAAAGTTCGGAGAAGAAAATGATTAATCTTTCAGGTCGAACCCGACCTGAAAGATTGATAAATTCTTATTCATTTAAATATTTATCCAACTCATCGGTAAGCATTTTTCCTGAAGAGGGAGGGGGTGCTTTTCTATCCACAATGTTTCCGTTTTTATCAATCAAAACGTAAGTGGGAAAACCGATAAAATGTGGAAATTTACTGATAAAAAGTGCCGACTGACTCTGGTTGAGATTATAATTAACCCCTGAAATATGTAGTTTTTTCACCAGTTTTTTCCAATTTTCCACATTGGAATGCATACAGATGTTGACAAAAACCACAGGTTTTCCTTTGTACTTTTTATGGAGATCTGTGGCGAAAGGAAATTCGGAGATGCAGGAGCCACAGGAGGTTTCCCATAAATCCAATAAAATGACTTTTCCGCTATATTTTTTGAGTAAATCAGGAAAAAAATTACCCATAATCTTTTCTTCTTTTCCGGTAAAACGATTGATGATGGCAACATTCGGATTTCCTTTTTCAAGGGCTTTTTTGTAATTTTCTATCTTATCATACAACAACTTGTTGCCTTTGTAAATTTTTCCTTTATTCATTACTTTTAAAAAATATTTTTCAATTCTGGGATACGATAACCCATTGTTTAAATAGCTGTAATACATTACATCACGGCTGAGCCCTGGCTTTTCATTTTTCATAATTTTGTTGAGTACCAATGCATAAGCAGCTACCATTTTCTTTTCCTTCATCAAGTTTTTTACAGCCGTATCCTGCAGATAATAAAACAATACATATTGAGACAGATGATCTAAATACATTCCTGAAATCAAGGCACTATCATTATCTACAGGAAAAAGGCGGGAAGTAAATAATTCTTTTTCCTGATGAAATGGAATATGTTTCTGGTACCGGTAAGCAGCGTAATCAACCAAACGGTTAGCTGTGCCGTACAGGATATCATATTTTGCATAGTTGAGTACCAATTTTTCAGGATGGACTTTTTGATCGAAAGCCCGGATCAGCGAATCACCTTTTTGGATTCTTTTTTTCAAAAAGGTGAAGTATTGATTTATCGGTAATTCTATGTTGGTATTGGGGTTGTCTTTCCTGAATTGATGGGAAAACCGGGTAAATTGTTCAATTTCTTCCGATATTTTTGCCGTAGGGCCCTCTATTTGGCAGGAAGGGTATCTGTTGTTCAGAAATTCGTTAGCCGACATCCGGATATACAAACTATCACCAGGTCGTACATACAAAGGATATCGTGTCCATTTGTAATTTAAAAAGATAACTATCGGATGATACAATTGAAAACTCATGTGAAAACTACCGGTAGAATCGATAATGTCCGATTGGTTTAAATTATCAATGAGTAATCTTCCGGTTAAAGAGATGACCATTGGATCTTTTTGGGTTTTGTCTATGTGGCCGGCGATGATCACTTTTCCTTTGTGTAAACCGGTATCTGAATGCGAAGGGGCAGAACAGGAAATAAAAAAAGTCATTGCCATAACAGCAAATAGGGCCGCTATTTTTCGAAAATTAAAAATGAACATAAGATTAATATTAAGGGTTATTCTTTTTTCAGTGCAAATTCCATTACCGGTTTGTAAACGGCTCCGTCCGGTTTTAGCAGACTTTGGTACAGGATGATTTTGTCCACCGGTGTTTCCTGCAAAAAGTCGTTGCGGTGGGCAGCTATGGCTTCCTGAAATAATTTTTTGTGTTCGATTTTGCGAATGCGTCCAATGGTAAGGTGCGGAACAAAATTCTGCCGGTCACGGGGAAAACCGGCTTGATCCAGTTGATTTAATACCTGTTCGCCCAATTGCATCATATCCTGATTGGGTTCGGTTCCAAACCAGATTACCCGGGGTTTGTACGAACTGCCAAAAATACCGGTTCCGGCAATTTTTAGTTGAAAAGGAGCGGTATCCTGAACGACCTGCTGTAATGCTCTGCGGATAACCGGTAATTTTTCATCCGGTGTTTTTCCGAGAAACTTCAGGGTAAGATGAATATTTTCCGGTTTTACCCAACTGATTTTTTCAAATTGCAAAGCCTGTTGCAAAGCGTTATAGCTTTTTAAAAAAGTTTTGTTGGGTTCAATTTTTAGGGCAATAAACAGGCGTTTCATCTTGCTTTTTGGTAAAGTGTAAAGATATAAAAATGGTTGTTTTTTGGCCAGATTTCTTAATTATAAATGTGGTTTTGGCTTGTTAAATTTATCGAAATACTTGATTGATTGAATTTTATTGTTATCTTTGAACAGTTGTGGGCAAAAATTACAGGGAGATTTTTGGGTAAGGATCGTTTTGCCTGTTTACTTTTTCTAAAAACAAAAACTGTTTTACGCTGTCTGATTTTCAGAATAAATATAATTAACTAACCCAAAAAAAAGTAACATGAATCAAACAAAAGTAAACACGGTAACGGGGCAAATTATGCCCGAAGAATTGGGTATTACCCTTATGCACGAACACATTTGCTATGGTTATCCCGGATGGGAGGGAGACCAGACCATTGCACCTCTTGATCGCGAATCGGTAATAAACAACGGAGTAGAAGCCTTGTTGAAATTGAAAGCGCTGGGAGTAAAAACGTATGTGGATGCTACGGCCAACGACCAGGGGCGACAACCGGAAATTTATAAAGAAATTGCCGAAAAATCGGGGGTGAATATTCTTTGCTCCACCGGTTATTATTACGAAGAAGAGGGAGGTTCTGCCTATTGGAATTTCCGGAGTACACTGGGTGATATCAGTGATGAATTGTACGAATTGTTTTATACCGAAGTTACCCGCGGAATTCGGGATACCGGAATCAAAGCCGGTGTGATAAAAGTAGGATCGAGCAAAGGAGAGATCACAGAATACGAAAAACGGATATTCCTGGCAGCTGCCCGTGTGCAAAAAGAAACCGGTGTTCCTATAATTACACATACCACCGAAGGAAGCATGGGACCCGAGCAAGCCAAATTATTGGTGGAAGCCGGCGCCGACCCGAAACGGATTCAAATCGGGCACATGTCCGATAACCTGGATATCAACTATCAGCTGGAAACATTAAAGTACGGCGTTTATGTTTCGTGGGATCGTATGGGATTACAGGGATTGGCCGGTTGTCCGATGGACGAACAACGCTATGATGTGCTGGCCGAGCTTATCAAAAGCGGTCATGCTGATAAAATCATGATTGCACACGATTACATTATTACCTGGCTGGGGCGTCCGCTGAAAATTCCGGAACAGGCTCTTCCGCTTATTGCCAACTGGTATCCTACTCATTTGTTTGAGCATGTTATTCCTGCTTTAAAAGAACGGGGAGTAACCGACGAACAAATTCATACCATTATTGCTGATAATCCGCGGCGTTTATTTGCTGGAGAATAAACACCGGATTTTTTTCCTGAAAGTTTCCGGGACAGAACGGTCCCGGAAATTCAAAATGATTTATTAACCTGATTATTAAATTTTTAATAAAACGATTTATTATGAATTCATCGAAACCTGAAAATATAAAAGCAGACGGAATGCCCTCTGTTCCGCTGCAGGAATTACCCTTTTTAAAAAACCGGCAAATTGAATTTGACAGTGTAGCCGAAATGTTCTTAACCCGGGTTAAAGAAAACCCGGACAAACCCTATGTTCTTTTTTATGATGAGGTAATAACGTATGGCGAAGTCAATCGCCGGGCCAATAAAGTAGCGCATTTTCTGAAAGAAAAAGGGGTTAAAAAAGGCGATGTAGTGTCGATTTTGATCATGAATTCTCCGGAAGTTTATTATGCCATGTTTGGTATTCAAAAACTGGGAGCCATTGCCGGATCCATTAATTTTATGTTGAAAGGGCCCGAAATAGCCTATCTTCTTGAAGATTCAAAACCGAAAATGGTATTTGTCGGGAGCGAGTTTATGGAAGAATTTGCCAAAGGATATGAATTGTCAAGGCACAAACCGGAAGTGATAGAAGTTGTTACCGGAACAAAGCATAAGGTCAAAATCGCTTCGGTGAAGCTGAAAGACATTCTTGAAAAATATCCTGATACCGAGACTTTTGTTCCGCAAAAAAAAGACGATCCTTTTTTGTTGCTCTATTCATCAGGAACGACAGGAAAGCCCAAAGGAATCCTTTTATCAAACAAAGGACAACTTTCCATTTGTCGTGACATGTCTACCATTGGTATTTTTCAGGAAGGCGATGTGATGCTTTTGCTTTTGCCGATGTATCATACCAATCCTATTTGTGTATGGACTTTTCCGGTAGCTTTTGCCGGACAAACCATCAGTATCCGAAAAGCTTTTTCTCCTGCTGATTTCTGGCCGTCTATTATTGACCATCAGGCAACCATCCTCATGGGCGTTCCGGCCATGTATAATTATGTTTTTTATACCATTGATTCCAGTACTATTGATCGTTCAAAATTAAAATTGCGTATTGCTTTTTGTGGTGCTGCTCCGTTGTCGGTCGAATTGATAAATGGTTTTAAAGAGAAATTTAATGTGGAGATTATTGAAGGATACGGTTTAACGGAAGTTACCGGTTTGTCAACGGTAAATCCGCCTTTAGGAAAGCGGAAGGCCGGATCAATTGGTTTGGCAATTCCCAGTCAGCAAATTAAAATCATGGATGATGAAAACAATGAATTACCGCAGGGCGAAAAAGGAGAAATTTGCATTCAAGGCGATGCGGTGATGCTCTCTTATTTTCATAATCCGGAAGCTACGTCCGAAACCATTAAAAACGGATGGTTACATACGGGCGATATCGCTTATCAGGATGAAGACGGGTTTTATTACATTGTTGACCGTAAGAAAGATATGATCAATCGTGGCGGCGAAAATATTTATCCGCGCGAAATAGAAATGGCCCTGGAAACTCTTCCGGAAGTAAAAGATGTGGCTGTGATTGGCGTGCCTGACGAAGCGTTGGGCGAACGCGTAAAAGCATTTATCATTCTTTCTGAACCCGGTGCTTTGACGGAAGAAAAAATCAAAACGTATCTTAACGATAAACTGGCAAAATATAAAATACCGGAAATTATAGCGTTTGTTGATGATCTTCCGAGAAATCCCACCGGGAAAATTCTGAAAAAAGAATTGAAACGGATGGAACAGGAAAAAGCCGGAAAATAGGTTTTACTTTTTCATAAGCAACCGGAAAAAACGAATCCACTTCCGAAATTATACCCATTGTATTTTAAAATGCGCTTTTGTTCATTTCAATCCCAAAAGCGCATTTTGATTTTCAATCGGTATTACAGGATGGCAGGAAATATTGGCAGGTTTTTCTTTATTTATTTTTTAAACCTGTAACATAATGATATTGTGTCTGTTTGTCTTGTTTTAACGATTTGTTTTTGTGGAATTATATCTTTAATTTTGTTATGGAATGAAAATTGAAATAATCGAAGTAAATTAAAAGAAAATATTATGGTTAAATTATTGATTAAAAACATTAAAGAGGTAGAAGAAGCAGCCCGGCAACAGGTTGAAGAGCTGATTCGTTCAAAAGTAGAATTCTACGAAAACCTTTTCAAAAAATATGATAAAGACCTTACTTTGGAAGTGATTTTCGATAAATCGTCTTCGCTTTACAAGGTAAGTGCATCTATTGATTTGAAAAGTAAAAAAGTGTTGCTGGCTGAGGAGAATAAAGAGGTCCTGAAAGCAGTAACCACTTTGTTCAACGAGTTTAAAAAAGCAGTAAAACGGCAATACGAACTCGAACGGAAAGATTACGAATACAAAAGAAAACGATAAATTTTCTTTTCTGGTTAAATGAATTGCTCCACAAAGGCTGCCTGAAAAGGCAGCCTTTGTGGTAAGACTGATTCTCTTTTTGATGCGATACCTCCATATGGTTTTCTTTTTTTCCAAAATGGTTTTGCAGAAATCCCGAAGGGGTTTAATGATTTAAACCGGAAAAATTTCTATCCAAAACTCAGTGGAAACAGGGCAATAAAACGAAGATATTATCAGCGCGTCAAAACCGGAATTAGCTAGTGGTAAAAAATATCGGCCGGAATAAATTTTTCTTTTTCAAGGTGGATTTGAAATTTTTTTATCTTTGCACCCACCTTTTGGGGCATTAGCTCAGTTGGCTAGAGCGTTTGACTGGCAGTCAAGAGGTCACCGGTTCGATTCCGGTATGCTCCACAGGTTAAGAAAAAGCTGCACTCTTTTTGAGTGCAGCTTTTTTTCGTTTAAACCTCCGGTATTTTTTTGTAACTTACTTATTTTCAATAATATTTTTAAGCCCCACTGGCGCAAGTCTTGTGCGTAAACCATGCGCGTGGCTGACTTGGGCCAAACTAAAACACTTTTTATTTCACAATACTCTTGATAATTATGATAATATGGTTTCAACATCAATCGTTTTACTTGCAGCTCATTCGACAAAGATAAAAATATCTGTCCGTTAGCTTTGTTCATTCGGGTAAGGAAGTTCCGGGCTGTTTGGCTCTGCCTAAATCCTGCCGGCGCACAGGGCACGGGCCGCGCGGGAAGACTCGTGCCAGAGGGGGGCTTTTTTGCGAAGCAAAAAAATAGTGGGAGACAAACTCCCACTATACAAGATAGACTTCAGTTCAAAGTATCGACCAAAGCCTTCTTTCAGATAGTGTCAAAATTAATAAAACATTTTGAAAATGAAATGAAAATAAATTTGGATTTTAACACAGTATCTTGTACCAGTTGGGGGGTGGAGAAAGCTAATAACCAGGGGGCAACTTTAAAAGATTCTTAGTTATTTTAATCATTCCATTCTGATAGGAAATTATCCAGTATACCGGAGAATATGAATAAATACCTTCTTTGGAATTATTTAGTCGTGCTTTAATCTTATCAGCCAGAACAGCTGTCATTATTTTAAAAGAAATATTCCCTTTGTAATTAATTATAGCTGTCGAATCTGCCCTCACTAGCACACAAGTTTTATTGTCTGTGTAAAAAACATATGAAGGTTTGTAAAAGGAAAGGTCGTAGTCATTTAAAATATAGCCTAAGGTAACATCTAACTTGCTTTTTGATATCGCCCTAATATTAGCTGTTATTATTGAGTTCTTATCATCTTTGATTATTTTCTTCTGATAATCTTTTATCGTATTTATTAGCAAGCTATCTACCTTATTTGAATGCCCATTGCCAATTGTAATCACTTTATTTTGAGAATAAGTTATTTCAGATATAATAATTGCAATAAGCATAAAAACAAACTTTGCCTTATTTTTCATTTTAATTATTTTATAAGATTAAGAATTATGGAAAAATTACCCCCAATTGGCGCAAGTCCTGTGCGTAAGCTCCACGTGTGGCTGACTTGGGCCACTAATAAGGATTCATTTTATATTTAATATCTTATCAAACTTTTCAGATAATGAATTAAATAATTCTTTATTCCAATATTTATTACCAAAAAAATATTCTTTGGATATGACTCCGATGTATCTGAAAAACTTTTCTTTTCGTTTATCTTTTATGAAAATAGATGTTGACAAAATGGTTTTTCTCCTATAGATTTCTAATTCCGAATATGGCAAAACATATTTCCCTTTTTTAATCATATTATCACGATAATAAAACGTAATTATCTGTTTATCATCATCAAATTCAATTCTATAAAAAAAACGGTATAATTTATATTGAAAGAATTTTACAAAAATTAAATAGAATGCAATAAATATGTATGGAATACCAAGATATAACGGTAATTCGAAAATTGAATATAAAAAAATTGTAACCATAACAATTGTTCGAATTAACCAAGAATAAATTATATTTGGATATAATGAAGATGCTGTTTTAAAAACATTTGTATTCATAGTTATTAATTATCTTTTTCTCTTTGTCTTCGTTTAATGCCCCCCAACTGGCGCAAGTCTTGTGCGCAAGCTCCGCATGTGGCTGACTTGGGCCACTAATAAACCTGCGGGCAGAAAGAGTTGTACCAGTGTGGGACACGGCATCAGGTTAACTATCTCCAACTCGAAAAATATTTTTTCCTGGTTTTATATTGTAGAATAAATTTATCAAACCAAAGAATATTCCTATAAACAAGATGATAAATAAAAGAAATAAATTGTCTTTTTCAGAGATAGATTCAATTATTGTAAACTTGTATAAATCAAAACTGGTAGCAATTATTATTAAGGGGGATGTCAGCAATAATAATTTTCTACTCTTAGCTCTTACTGCTAAGTTTAAAGCAAGGCCTGATACAAAAAATGAAATTGCAAAAAATAAAATAGAAATAATTAAATCAGTCGATTTATTATATGCATAAACTCCTTTTATTGTATAAAAACCTTCTGTTCCATTACGAAACAGGTTCCAAAGCATCATTCTAAAATTACTAAAATAATATATGAATAAAATAGATGTAATAATTAAATGAATTGCTTTTACCCCTATTGAAAGTTGGGAACTATGAAGATAATTTTTTCTTGCAGGTATGGCTACTGATAGCATATAAATGATTAATGCGTAGATCATTACTTTCTATTCTTTTCTTTATTTTTGTTCTGTTGTCTGTTTTTTCCGATTCTATAAGATCTTTCCCAACTGGCGCAAGTCTTGTGCGTAAGCTCCACGTGTGGCTGACTTGGGCCACTAATAAACCTGCACACAGACCGGGCGGAAAGACTTGAACCAGTTAGGGGTTAATCCTTTCCTTTAAAAGATTTTGAAAGTTCTTTATTATAGCAAAACCCATCTTCAAATACATAAACTTTATAACTACTTTTTCTCTCATGTTCAATTTGATATTTATCCCAATTACTCGTAACAAGAGCCATTAAGCCATTTTTATTTAAACTTTTTAGTTGAACTAGATATGCCTCCTTATTAAAAATCAGTCTAGGTTGCTTGTTATTTATTTGTATAATTGTTAACAGTCCGGGACTACTGGCATACGTATAACCTGTACAAAAAATTAATTTACCTCTACCTAAAAAACGTTTAACTGTTATATAATTTGAATTAACAATATTCTTTTTGTTAAAGGTACTGTCAAAATACGAAAGTCCCTTGTTTGAGACCCAACCATCTACATTTATCCAGATTACCGGTAAATCACCAGATATCAATATACGTATCCGATGAAATTCACCAGGGTCATCCCAATCATTTATTTTCCCATCACTATCAGTCCATTTGATTATTTTATCTATAAAAATAGAATCTGGTTTAGAGTCATCATTTAAATCTGATATTATTGTTTGAACATTTTTAAATTTTAAGGATCTGTTTAGCTTATTTGGTAAATCATCACCAACAAGTTTGCATTTCAGGCTGTTATTAACTAATTTATTTTTGGTATGCAATTTTTTCTCCTTTTGCTTTGGATTATTGTTTGAGCAAGACAATAAAGAAAGTACTAAACATGTAAATACAAATATTTGTTTGGTTAATTTAATAACTGTCATAATTTTTTAGTTAATATTTGGAACAATGGTATTAATTCTTATAGTTTTTGGCTTAAGCCTTAAATTTCCCCCCAACTGGCACAAGTCTTGTGCGCAAGCTCCGCATGTGGCTGACTTGGGCCACCAATTACCCCCCACACGAGCCGGGAAAGTCTGGACCAGTGGAGGTTGAGTACATTTTATTAAATATTAATCTTTAGATTTTACAAATTCTTTTTTTAATCTTTTAAATTCATTATAAACAGTATACATATCATTTTTCTTCCATGAATTACATTCGTATTGTTTTAAAATTAGATTATTATTCATATATATTTTCATGCAATAATACGGCCGTAAAGAAAAAAAGACTTGTTCAATGCTTATTTTAATCTCTTTACAAGGTGCAAAATATTCCCTGTGCAACTTGTTATACCTAAAAACAATAATTCTAATATATCCAACATTGTTATCAATTTCTAATTGTTTAAAAAAAAACCTGTGAACAACAGAGATTCGAAGAATTAAAATCAAAATAACAAGTAACAAACCATACAAAATGGTTAAAATACTAGTGATAGGCAACAAAATGAATAAAACCATTACAATAGAAATAAACAAAATAATGGTTGCATTTATTTGATTCCACACTCTCTTTTGATATGATCTGTATTTAGGCTGAAAGTTCATTTGAAAATATGAATACTTATTGAATACTCTCTCCTGTGTATGTAACAAACGGAAAAACTGCGCTAGACGGGAACACTAAACCCACTTATTTTTCACTGCTTTTAAATAATAGAATGGCGTATAGATTCCTATTAAAAAAAACAATAAAAGAAAATTACCTATCTTCTTATCGTATTTTGACCACAGAATTAAATTATATATCCAAAAAATTACTACAAATAAGGAAATAATAGATTTTATATTATTAAAATTACTACTCAGAATAAATGATTTTACGCTTTCAAGGTTCAAAATCACTGCTAAAAAAAGCAGGAAATAACTTGCATATAAAGCGATATTTGACCAAAAACCGATTCTCAAAAATATTTTTTTCATCTTCTAATTTAAAATTATTGTAAAAAAATTTACATTATTTAATTTTTCCCCCCCCAACTGGCGCAAGTCTTGTGCGCAAGCTCCGCGTGTAGCTGACTTGGGCCACTTATTACCCCCGCTCGGACCGGACGGAAAGACTTGAGCCATAGTAGGTTGGGCTAGTTGATGGCATCACTTAGGCTACTTGAAATTATACACATAAATCATAAATTGGTTATCTTTATACCCAAAATAAACTAATTTTTTTTTGTTAAAATCTAAATTTCTTGCATCATATCTAATTAAATTCAGAGGAAACTCTGTTTTTATTTGTAATTTCTGATTTAAAAAAATAATAAATCTACTTCCATTTACTTTTAAATACCTATAATCCTTGATTAAATTAGATTTGTTCCAGATATCGGGCATATCACAATCAATTTCTTTTCTTCTAATCTTGTATATATCACTTAACTTCAAACACTTTTGTGTAGATAAATTATATACATATAAAGAATCTCCAATTTTTGTAAAAAATTTATCTCCTCTTTCTAAAGTGAAATATTCAATCTGGTTAAGATCTAAATTCAAGATATAACAAGTGTCTATATCACTCAAAACAACAAGGTGTCGATCAAAAATACAAATATCGTTTATCCATGGCTGATGATGTGAATTTAATATATCGCTTGATATCATTTTCCCAGAAACAAGATTAAGCCTTTTTATATTTCCATGGTATTTATCAGCTAAATAAACGTCATTTTCATTAAGGGCCATTGAAATAACGCCTATATCAGGCCCATCATCAATTTTTTCATATCCAATTGAATCAATACAATTATTGTCAATTGCTAGATGCAAAATGTCAAAATTTGTTATTCTTACGACGGGTATTTTTGAGCGTTCTTGGCTTAATGCACACGAGCTTATTAATAATACAATAGTTGAAATAATTATTCTTATCATTTTTTCATTAATAATTTGAGGTTATATTGGTAACTGTAAGAGGTTTAATATATCCATTGCCTTTGCCTACAACTTTAACTTCTTTTAATGTTCCCGCCCCTTTGGCCCCTTTGGCGCAAGTCTTGTGCGCAAGCTCCGCGTGTAGCTGACTTGGGCTACTAATTACCCCCCGCACGAACCGGAACAGGAAGGCTTCTGTAACTTATTAATCTATTCTACCTTTTCTAAATATTTACTACTCATCCAGCCTAACGAATAAAATTTATAGCCCTCGTTATCTCCTCCATCAAATATACTTTGTATAGGTTTGTTATTATTGAGCATAATAACAAACCACCATATCCGACCTGTTTTATCCTTTGTCTGGGCTATTGCATAACCTTCAGCACCTTTTGAATATTCAGCAACTACATTTCCTCGAATATGAAGTCCTATGTTAGTAGTTACGCTGTCAATAGTAGGATTCAATCTTAAATTATAAATATCACTTGTTACACGAAACAATAGCTTTTTATTAAAATATACATCAGGGAATTTTGTGCCTTTAATAATACTGTATTTCATTGATAAATGTAATTTAAAGCCCCCATTCTCATTAACTGGTTGATACGCCTGATAAACAACGCAATTTCCCCCACAACATTCAACCTCTTTCAAAACAAATGTATAGGGAGGTGTCTTTTGGCAGATTGCAGAAGATAGGTTAACAACACTGCCAAACTTGTCAAATTTCTTGACGTAATCACTATTATCACCTCTCACAAATATCAATGTCCTTTCAGAATCTGTCCCTGCATCCCCCGTATATATTATATCAATATTACCATCACCGTTATAGTCAAAAAAATGGAAATTATGTAAATTGTTTTGGAGCTCATCGTTCGATTCTAAATATTTTATTAAGTCATCTTTAATCTTTTTAATTTTTTCCAGTTTCAACTTTTTACTATAGTTTATTTCATATTGGTTCCAACTTACAGTATCGGTTAAAAATGTCTGACTAAAAGCATAATCTGAGATTAATGCAAGAAGTAAAAAAATAAATCCTTTTTTCATAATTTAAGATTAATATTCTTATCATTAGTCACTTTTATATTTTGAGGTTGGATTGGCTTTACATATGAAGCCCGCCCGCCCCCCCCAACTGGCGCAAGTCTTGTGCGCAAGCTCCGCGTGTAGCTGACTTGGGCCACTAATACACCTGCACACAAACCGGGCAGAAAGACTTGTACCAGTTGGGGGAATCTTTATTTTAGAAACCAAGCCATACTCTTTTTTGCATTTTCTGTTTCAGAATAACTTATAAGACTTTTATTACTTATATCTTTGAAATAATTTATTAAGTGCTTTTTAACACTTTTATTATATTCAGATCCGGCAATGGGTATTACTGCAATTATATTATTCTTATTTTTTATTTCAATAACATCACCATAATAATTCAGCAACCATTTAAACCTTACATTAACTTTTAAATCAGTAAAATTTAGTATGTATTTTTTTTTATTTATGAAACTATTGATAAAAATTATAAAAATTTGTTTTTCTTCATCAATACTAATTTCTGTTATAGTATTATTATATTTAGATAATAAAAGTACTAAAATTACCGGCAACGCAAACAGTTGAATCTCCCAAAATGAAAACATTGAATATATACCTCCTAATACTACGCCAATTTCTATTCCAATAATTCCACTAAATTTAGAATAGAACACATCAAAATTAGGAGCCTTAAATTTGAAGTTAATCATAGTTTTATTAGATTAGACTTGTGTTGTCTTGTTCCATATTTTTGTCTACTTTATAGTCATTTAGCATTCTTTGCTTAGATAAATTTGTTTCTCCCCCCCCCAACTGGCCCCAACTGGCGCAAGTCTTGTGCGCAAGCTCCGCGTGTGGCTGACTTGGGCCACTAATACATCTGCACACAAACCGGGCAGAAAAGCTTGTACCAGTGTGGTTGATGCCGAAAAACGGATGTCGGGTTTTCATGCTGTTATTATACTGTCTGGTTTCCGGTGATAAAGATAGAAAAAGTTTTGGGTTTGATGTTCCAAATTTTTTATGACCCAAGTCTCGCCCCCGCACAGGCCGGACGGGAAGACTTGAACCAGTTGGGGGGTTCGATTCCGGTATGCTCCACAGGTTAAGAAAAAGCTGCACTCTTTTTGAGTGCAGCTTTTTTTCGTTTAAACCTCCGGTGTTTTTTTGTAACTTACTTATTTTCAATAATATTTTTAAGCTTTGGTAAGAGGTAATGCTTTTTGATGTACTTTTGCCGCTCATTTAATAAAGAATATCTTATTGCATAATTTTCAACAACTCGGGCTTTCTGATGAAGTATTGAAAGCTCTTGCCGATCTCGGCTTTTCCCGTCCTACGGAAATACAAGAACAAACCATTCCCACTTTACTTTTTGAAAACAGTGATTTTATTGGTTTGGCAAATACTGGTACCGGAAAAACAGCCGCTTTTGGTATTCCGCTTTTGGAACAAATTGACGGAAACGAATCTTTTACCCAGGCGTTGGTTTTAGCACCAACCCGTGAACTGGGACAACAAATTGCAGAACAGCTCAATTTGTTTGCTAAATATCTTGGAAAAATTAACATTTTGCCGGTATATGGCGGAGCTGCTATTTTCAATCAGATCAAAGCCCTGCGTCAACCTCAGCAAATTATTATTGCCACTCCCGGACGACTTATCGACCTGATTGAGCGAAAAGCAGTACATCTGGACAAGCTTCGTTTTCTCGTATTGGACGAAGCCGATGAAATGCTCAATATGGGTTTTAAAGAAGACATTGATAAAATTTTAAGTTTTACCCCGTCGGAAAAACAAACCTGGCTCTTTTCGGCAACGATGCCGCACGAAATAAGAAAGATCGTAAACAAATACATGACCAATCCGGTTGAGGTGAAAGCCGATGATGATGCCAATCCGGTTAATGTAAATATCGAACACCAGTATGTGGTGGTAAAACAATCGGATAAACCGGAAGCGCTGACACGGTTTCTTGATTTTCATCAGGATATGCGCGGACTTATTTTTTGTCGTACCCGTCGCGATACGCAAAATTTGTCGGATGTGTTGCAGCGTAAAAATTACAAAGTAGATGCTTTACACGGCGATCTTTCGCAGGCACAGCGCGACCGCGTAATGAAACGCTTTAAAACACACGATTTACAAATTCTTATTGCTACAGATGTAGCTGCCCGTGGTATTGATGTCGATGATTTAACCCATGTTTTTCATTACACCCTCCCGGATGATGCGGCTTATTATACCCATCGGAGCGGAAGAACAGCCCGGGCCGGAAAAACCGGTATCTCTGTGGCTTTTGTTCATACCCGCGAAAAAGCTAAAATCGAAAAACTGCAGAAAAAGCTGAATATCACGTTTAAAAAAGTAAAAATTCCGGATAGCGGACAAATTGCCGATATTCGTCTTGAAAACTGGTGCCGGCAAATTTCAGATCGTAAAATTGCCAAAGCACTTCCCTCCGGCGTACAAAGCAAGGCAGAACAAATTTTTGAAAACCTGACAAAAGAAGAACTGATTGCCAAATTGTTGTCGCATGAGCTGGATAAGCTGCAGTTGGATAACTCGGGCGATTTAAACCGTGCTTCTGCCAAAAAAGAAAAAAGAAAAGAAAGCCGGGGCGAGAAAAGAAAGTTTGAAAACCGGAAAGCCGGAACAAAAAAATCAAGGTCCGGAAGCGAAGAAACCACACAAAATAAAAACGGAGAATGGCACCCGCGGTTTTTCATTAATTTGGGTACACGCGACCGAATGAATAAACATGATTTAATGGATTTTATTTGTCTGCATGCCAAGGTAAAACCATCCGACATCGGACATGTTGATCTTCAGGGATCGTACTCTTTTTTTGAAGTCGATGCCCGTGTAAGCCGCAAGATCAGTAGTAATTTTAAAAACATTGTACTAAAAGGCGGAAGAGAACTCCGGGTAAACAGGGATAATTAATATCGGCATTTACCCTTGTAGGTCTGATACTAAAAAAGGCCGCTGGAAAAATTTTCCGGCGGCCTTTTTTTGGTTTCTTTTTCTGTTTCTCTAAGGCAGGCTGTGTACATTCAGGTTACGGTCTATTTTTTTGAATAGTCCCTGAAGTACTTTTCCCGGCCCTACTTCAATCACTTCGGTTACACCGTCAGCCAGCATATTTTGCATGATCTGTGTCCAGCGTACCGGTGATGTCAGCTGCGAAATCAGATTGGTTTTGATGATTTCAGGGTCGGCTACAGGTTGTCCGGTTACATTTTGATATATCGGACAAATCCCTTTTCGGAAAGGGGTGCTGTTGATGGCTTCGGCCAGTTCAATTCGAGCAGGCTCCATCAGCGGAGAGTGAAAAGCCCCGCCCACTTTCAGCATCAAAGCCCGTTTAGCACCGGCTTCTTTACATTTTTCGATAGCTTGTTCCACCCCTTTCACACTTCCGGAGATGACTAATTGTCCCGGGCTGTTGTAGTTGGCCGGGACTACGATTTCCGGAATACTTTTGCAAATGCTTTCCACGGTTTCGTCATCCAGTCCGAGAATGGCAGCCATGGTTGACGGTTCCAGTTCGCAGGCTTTCTGCATAGCGTCAGCCCGTTTGGCAACCAATTTTAATCCGTCTTCAAAAGTAAGCGTGCCATTGGCAACTAAAGCCGAAAATTCACCGAGGGAATGCCCTGCCACCATGTCGGGTTTAAAATCCTCACCCATAATTTTTGCCAAAATAACAGAGTGGAGAAAAATGGCCGGCTGGGTTACCTTGGTTTGTTTCAGTTCGGCTTCGGTGCCGTCGAACATCACTTCTGTAATGTTGAATTTCAGAATGTGATTGGCTTTTTGAAACAAATCCCTTGCTTTGGAAGAATGTTCATACAAATCCTTCCCCATTCCCACATATTGGGCACCCTGGCCCGGAAAAACATAAGCTGTCATATAATTTTCTTAAAAATAATCTTTTACCGGCGGTTACCGAAAAAGCGCAGCAAAAATAGAAATAAATTGATAAAGTCAAGGTAAAGTGTTAAAGCGCCCATAATCGTCATTTTACGCGTATTTTCAGCGCCTTCCACCATACCGGCTCCAATTCGTTTTAATTTTTGCACATCGTAAGCCGTTAATCCGGTAAAAATTAATACGCCAAGAAAGCTAATTATGTAATCCAGCCCGCTGCTGTGCATAAACATGTTTACCAGCATAGCAATGATAATACCAATAAGCCCCATAAACATGATACTGCCAAATTTGGTCAGATCAGTTTTTGTGGTATAACCGGTGATGGCCATCACGCCAAACATGCCGGCAGTAATCATAAAAGTGGTGGCGATCGATGCCCCGGTATAAGCCAGCAGGATGAAACTCAGGCTCATTCCCATCAGCACGGAATAAACAACAAACAGGATAGCCAATGTTGGTGCCGACATACGGCGAAATCCGGCTGACATCCACAGAACAAAACCAATGGGAGAAAGCAGAACAATCCATCCTAAGATGGTCATTCCGGCTTGTGGATTGTACAATAATCTCAGTAATTGCGGTGTACTGGCAAACCACCAAGAAGTAACCGCCGTTATACTCATTGCCAGAAACATCCAGCCGAATACTCCGGAGAGATAAGTTTTGGCCACCGGAACGGCTGAAGTCTTATTTAAACGGATGTCTTTTTCTAATTCATTAATATTCATAACACTAAAAATTTAAATTACTCTTTTTTTTCTCACGATAAATGCGAAGAGATCAAATGAATGAATTCTTCACGCGTTTCTTTTCTTTCAAAAGCTCCCGTAAAATCGGAAGTCGTGGTGACAGAATTTTGTTTCTGTACCCCTCGCATAGCCATACACAAATGTCGTGCCTCAATGACAACTGCCACGCCAAGAGGATCCAAAGTTTCCTGAATGGCTGTTTTGATTTGTGTTGTCAGTCGTTCCTGTACTTGTAAACGTCGGGCGTAAGCTTCTACCACACGGGCTATTTTGCTCAATCCGGTGATATATTTGTTGGGGATGTAAGCCACATGTGCTTTTCCGATAAAAGGAATCATGTGATGTTCGCACATCGAGAAAATGTCAATGTCTTTTACAATGACCATTTGCTTGTAATCTTCCCTGAACCGGGCCGACAGCAGGATTTCTTTCGGATCGTGATCGTATCCCTGGGTTAAGAACTGAATGGATTTGGCTACCCGCAGCGGCGTTTTTACCAGGCCTTCGCGGGTAACGTCTTCTCCGATCAGTTTTAAAATCTCTTTGTAATGATATTCCAGCTTTTTTAATTTGTCCGGAGCGTAAGTTTCTATTCTTTCGTAATCTAACATGGGTTTGGGTCTGTCCATAAAAATTAATATTACTAATTGATTTTCATATCTATAATTTATCCGAAATACTCTACGAAATTGTTTTCGGATTCGTAGATTTTAATGCAATGTAATGATGCGCCAAGTTGCGCAATATCGTTTTCCAGTTCATTCCATATTCCGATGGCAAGGTTTTCGGTGGAAGCCATTTTTCCCTGCATAAAATCCACTTCCAGATTGATATTTTTATGATCGATTTTGTCAATGACTTTTTCACGGATCAGCCGGCTGAGTGCTTTTAAATTTACCAGAAAGCCGGTTTCCGGATCAACATCACCTTTTACGGTAACAAACAGTTCGTAATTATGTCCGTGCCAGTTGGGATTGGAACATTTGCCAAAAACCTCCAGGTTTTTTTCGTCGCTGTATGCTTTTTTAAACAAGCGATGGGCTGCATTAAACCGTTCTCGTCTTGTGATATAAATCATATTGGAAGCAAAGATAAAGCTTATCGGAAAGCGTTGCGGTTAAAATATCTAAAAAGTTCTTTCTTTGATTCGCCGGGTCAGTTCGGTGGCAAAAACAAAATCATTGAGTTCTTTGTTATCTGTTTTTAAGATGGTTTCTTTGGTCCCTTCCCAACAAATTTTTCCTTTGTTGATGAAACTGATTTTTTCACCGATTTGCAACACGGAATTCATGTCGTGGGTGTTGATCACCGTGGTCATGTTAAATTTCTTGGTGAGAGTAGACAACAGTTCGTCAATTCGCTCAGCCGTTTTTGGGTCAAGGCCCGAATTGGGTTCGTCGGCAAACAGGTATTTGGGCATCAGTGAAATGGCCCGTGCAATGGCCACCCGTTTGATCATCCCGCCGCTCAATTCCGATGGATATTTGTTATTGGTACCTGCCAGATTGACATTCTCCAGCACAAAATTGACCCTTTCCAGTTTTTCTTTTGGACTCATGTTGGTGAACATGTTCAGCGGAAACATGATGTTTTCTTCCACCGAAAGCGAATCAAACAATGCGCCTCCCTGAAATAAAACCCCCATTTCCTGACGGATGTGTTTTCTTTTTTTATCCGGGATATTGGAAAACTGGCGTCCGTGGAAATCTATTTCACCGCTGTCCACATCATACAATCCGATGCAGCATTTCATGAAAACCGTTTTCCCCGATCCGCTTTGACCGATGATCAGGTTGGTTTTCCCTTCTTTAAATACCGTACTCACATGATCAACAATAAGTTGATCACCAAAGCTTTTGGTTATGTTTTTTACTTCGATCATGTAAGCAGTAATTGGGTTAAAATCAGGTCGAAAAAGATAATCAGAATACTACTGACCACAATGGCTTCGGTACTGGCTTGTCCTACTTCCACCGAACCGCCTTTTACGGTATAGCCTTTATAAGCCGAAATCGAGGTGATGATAAAAGCAAAAACTACTGTTTTTATCATGGCGTAAGTCAGTGTGAACGGATCGAACCACGAACGGATACCGATAATGTAATCTGCCGAGGGAATTAATCCGGTAATGGAACCCATAATCCATCCGCCAAGAATACCGAGAAAAATGGAATAGGTAATCAACACCGGAAAATAGAGCATGGCAGCGACCATTTTAGGCAATATCAGATAATTCGGCGGATTTACTCCCATTACCCGCAATGCGTCAATCTGTTCGGTAATACGCATAGTGCCGATTTCGGAGGCAATACGCGAACCTACTTTTCCGGCTAAGATCAGGCTGATGATGGTGGGCGAAATTTCCAAAACCAGCATCTGCCGGGTGGAAAACCCAATAATTGATTTGGCAATAAACGGAGAATCAATATTATAAGCCATCTGAATGGCAATAATGGCTCCCGTAAAAAGCGAGATAATAGAAATGATACTAATGGAATCCACCCCCAGCCGTTTAAAATCATACAACAGTTGACGCCTGAAAATGAATCCTTTATCAGGCTTTTTAAAAGCCTGTAAAATAATCACTACATATTCTCCTATCTGATACAGTATCTTCATTTCGACTGGCTAAATTAAAGATTTTTGACAGAAAGGGCTGTTCTACCGGGATAATTTTTGTTGTGAAAGGAAATCGCGGGCACACAATGTCCTTCTTTTTTGTATCATTGAAAAAAATTATCATCCATGATTGTTCCGCCGTTTTTGAAAAAAGGAGATACTATCGGGTTGGTGGCTCCTGCCCGTAAAATTGAAGAGAAAGAACTGCTTCCGGCAATAGAGATAATCAAAGAACGAGGCTATCAGGTGGTGATGAGCCGGCATCTTTTTGCCTCGGAAAACCAATTTGCCGGAAATGATATTTTACGGGCTGCTGATTTTCAGGAACTGTTGGATGATCCGGAGATAAAAGCCGTTTTTGCCGTGCGGGGCGGATACGGAAGTGTGCGGATAATTGACCGGATTGATTTTCAGCGGTTTTTGAAAAATCCCAAATGGTTGGCCGGATACAGCGATTTTACGGTTTTTTTGAATCATTTGCTGAACTTAAATGTGCAAAGCCTGCATGCTACCATGCCGCTGAATTTTCCGGAGAACAGCCGTCAGGCATTGCAAACATTATTTGATGCCCTTGAAGGAAGAAAATGGCAATACCATTGGTCATCGCAACAACAGAACCGGTTAGGAAAAGCCACCGGTATATTAGCCGGAGGAAATTTGTCGGTTTTATACAGCCTGATCGGAAGTCCATCTTTTCCGGATTTGACAGGAAAAATCCTTTTTGTGGAAGATTTGGATGAATATCTGTATCATATCGACCGGATGATGATGAGTTTGAAACGGGCCGGTGTACTGAAAAATCTGGCCGGTTTAGTCGTGGGCGGGATGACCCAAATGCACGATAATACCATTCCTTTTGGAAAAACAGCCGAAGAAATCATCAAAGAGAGTGTAAAATCCTATGATTTTCCGGTGGCTTTCGGTTTTCCTGCCGGACATTTTGCCGATAACAGAACATTGATAATGGGAGCCGAGGTTGTACTGAATGTAACTGAAAATAAATGTGAATTGCTTTTCCGGTAATTATTTTTCAGATGGCACGTCATAATGAATTGGGCAAACAGGGAGAGCAATGGGCTTTACAATTTTTAAAAGCCAAAGGGTATACTATTTTGGAAACAAACTGGCGCCACGAGAAAGAAGAAGTGGATATCATTGCCCGGGATAAAGACGAGCTGGTTATTGTAGAGGTAAAAACACGCAGTACAGACGCTTTTGGTGATCCGGAAGAAGCGGTTACGCCGCAAAAAGCACGGCGTTTAATTGAAGCTGCCGGGGCTTATGTGGAACAGCATCAGCTGGATATGGATATTCGTTTTGATGTCATTGCCATCTTATTTAAGAACGGCAAGAAAGTTATCCATCACATTGAGGATGCTTTTTATGCTGCTGATTTTCAATAGTTTTTATGTTAAAAAAGCATTTGGGACATATTACACTGATTCTTTTGGTCTTGCTTTTTGCATTGAAAATTTTCCTGGGCGGATGCCGTTTGTGGATTTGTGCTCTGTTTGTGACGGTGGTGGTGACTTATATGATCCTTTCCGATTTTTATCCCCAAAAAGAAGAACCTCCGGACGATTCAGCAAAAAAACATCAGGATTGAACAGGGATCTCAAAACAGGCAGCAATTATTTTTCGGAATAAGTGATTTTTGGCAGAATGTATTCCAGAATTTTTTGAACCGACTCATCAATGTTTAACTGGTCGGTACGGATTTCGATATCCGGATGTTGAGGTGCTTCAAAAGGCGCATCAATTCCCGTGAAGTTTTTGATCAGGCCTGCCCTGGCTTTTTTGTAAAGCCCCTTTACATCGCGTTGTTCGCAAATTTCAACCGGTGCGTTAACGTAAATTTCGATAAAGTTTTCTTTGCCGATAATTTCTTTAGCCATCTGGCGGATGGCAATGGTTGGACTGATAAAACTGTTGATACAAATAATTCCGCAGTTCAGAAAAAGCTTGGAAACTTCGGCAATTCGCCGGATGTTTTCGTACCGGTCGGCTTCGGTAAATCCTAAATTATTGTTGATTCCGGTCCGGATATTATCTCCGTCCAAAACCTGGGTAAGGAATCCTTTTTTGCTGAGTTCTAATTCAATATGACGGGCAAGTGTTGTTTTTCCGGCTCCGGAAAGTCCGGTCATCCAAATCACAGTGGCATGCTGTTGTAACAGTTCTTCTTTATCCTGTCGGGTTAACAGCTGATGAAATACCGGATGGATGTTTTTTGCAGACATTTTGACATTGATCGGTATTACAAAAGTAACGAAAAATGAATTTAATCAACGATTTGCACGTTTTCCGGTATGGAGTAATTCCATTGTTTCATGGCAAATCCCCAGTGCTTCTGCAGGTAGTCCCATTCTTTTCGCCGAAGGGTGTATTTATCCGTTTTATGGGTGCGTTGGGATTTTAAATAACGGCTGATTTGAAGCTTGTCTTTTTCTGAAAAAGGGATTTTCAGTGTGTGGATAAGCTTTTCTAAAACCTCATCCGGTTTTTCCAGTAACGTTTCGTAACGGATTTCATAAAATTGTTTTTCCGGAATTTGTTGTTTCTCGTTAAAAAAATCGTGCATGATGCTTTCGTAAAGCCAAAAAATCAGCTGGCTGATTTCGCCGGGGGTGATTTTTTGAAAACTGAGGGTTGGAATTACCGCGGAAAAGAATTTTTTTGTGGAACAATATACTGTTACCGGATTACGGACAATGTGGATGAATTTTGCCTGCGGATACATTTGCAACAGTGTGGGTATCCGGGCGGTATTCACCGGGTTTTTTAAGATAATGGCAGCATTTCCGGTGTTTAAAATGGCTTTCATGACCACCGTGTGGTATTTTTTTGCCCAGTATTTTTTAAAAGCCGGAGACGAATTTTCAAAACGAACATATTTCTGGTAAAACGCGCGATATTTTTTCGGGTAATAGAAAAAGTGATAGAATGAAGCAAAGGTGGAATTACTTAAAGCATATTCATCTTCCTGCGGGTAGTCGATGTCCATTTTGATGTTGTCACCCGGACGTCGTGACGGCATGGCCGTTTTCATAAACCGGCCAATCACCGCTTTGGATTTTAAATGATGCGGAAATACAGATTGGTAGGTTGTGACAAACGATACTTTTTCTAACTGGCAAAGCAGATTATGTAAAAAAGTGGTCCCGCTTCTCCAGTGTCCGAGAATAAATACCGGTTGAGCAGAAATCCTCTTTTTTCGTTGTTGTTGACGAAACCAGAAAAAATCAATAAGCCGGAAAGGGGAAAAGATCAAAATGATGAGCGACGAGAGGATCACATGAAACCATCGTCCGGGTTTTACTTTTCCGTTGGACAACACACGGAAAAAAGTGCTGAAGTCAGCACCGATGAGAGGAGAAACCGGAGGAATTTTTAGTTTATTTTTCATGAATTTCCGCACGTTTCATAAAACCGGTAACTTTTTCCCAGAATCCTTTTTCAAGATGACAATCGGAATGTCCGCGACCGGGAATAATCCACAATTCGGCTTTTTTCCCGGCTGCTTTGGCCAGTCGTTTGGCTTCTTCCACCGGAACGGTTTTGTCTTCTTCGCCATGAATCAGTAAAAAAGAAGCTTTTGCTTTGGAAATATGTTTTTCAGGAGCCACCTTATTCATGTTAAAATCCTGAAAGATTTTCAGATAGATGTGCAGGAGCCAAATAATGGGGTAGTAGGGTACGTGATAGGTTTTAAACTGATTTCTCATCACTGATGCCGGATGGGCAAAAGCGCCGACGGTGATTACTTTTTTTACCCGGTGATCGTGGGCTGCAGCGTAAATAGAACCGGCTCCGCCGATGGAAAGCCCTACAAGATTAAAATCGGGATGCGAGGTTTTTTTATTATTCTGAACGTAGTTCATGCACGCGATAATGTCATCAGCAAATTTGACCAGATTGGCATATTTGTCCGGATCGCTGTTGCCGTGTCCGCGGGCATCAAAAGCCAGCATATTCATTCCCAGTCCGTAAAAATTTTTCAGGTAAGGCAACATGCGTTGTGCATTTCGTCCCCATCCGTGAGCAAAAATAAGGGTAGGAGCGTCTTTTCCGGAAAAAATCCACCAACCATATAAATGTCTTCCGTCGGGTAAAGGAATTTGAATTTCTTCCACCGGAAACGGGAGATTTTCCGGAACTTTATGTTTATCTACCGGATTGATAAATCCTTTAACCGTAAAATAAAACAAAACGGCAATAAGGAGTAAAACAATTCCTAAAAGAATGAAGAGCCAGGTCATGTTTTTCTTTTTTTATACCGACAAAGCTAAGAAATAAAGCGCAGTCCAGTAAAGAATCATCACCACGCTGTGTGTCCATTTCATGGGTTTGACAAATTTGTCATAGGCTAACAGCGAATCGGACAAAACAAATAAAATGGCTCCGTATAAAGCAAAAGCCGCAAAAGAATTCGGAAGAGTAGCATAACGTCCGGCAGCTTGCCAGACAAAAATCATAATAACAACAGAGTAAACAATTACCGGTAGTGTCATTTTTCCGGTATGTTTTATCAGTATGTTGATAAGCAATGTAAAATAGACAAAGATTGGTGCCAGATAAATCCAATTCCAGTAAAAACCGTGGTTTCCTGTGAAAGCCAGAATAAAAAAGAGATGGGCTATCAGAAAAGAAACCAGTCCGGCCACAAACTGTTCGCGCGGAAGCATCAGAAAAATATCTCCGATCAAGGCAAATACCAATCCGGCCAGCAAAAGGGTTTTATACGCCGAAACAGCATCTCCCCGCGAAAAGGCAAAGAAAATGATAAGCAGGGTGGTCAGTGGTTTGAAAACCATTTTTAACGAAGGGTTTTCGATAATTAAGCCGATAATGTGCAGAATTCCCGAAAGGATAATCAGTAACAGTAAAAAATCCATTATATGTTGTTTATGGTTTGAAAATCAACTTTTTGAAAGAATAAGGATTTCGAAAAATTATTTAAAAATGGAGCAGGTCATCCATTTTGCTTTCAGACCAGCCGGTGGTTTTCCGGAGTACTTTTTTTATTTCTTCTCTGGCCGTTTCGCGCAAGGGGAGTTGTTTGTATAGCACCCTTACGGCTGCCTGGTATTGTCCTTTCTTTTGTTTGATAAAGACAATACTTTTATCGGGTGGGCGCGACATGAGTTTTTGGGTGATGTTTCCTTGTGCCTGCCTTATGGCGCTCATCACCTGTTTTTTATCATTTTCAGAAAGCGATGAATTGGCAGAAGTCCATGAATTAAAATACATCATGATTAAAGCCGGAATATGTTTTTTGGCCTGTTTCGAAGCATTTTGTATTGCTGTGGTTGGCGAAGCACCTTTTCCGAGTCCCATAGCCCAAACATATACTCTTTCGCCCGGTTTATATTCGCGGTAGGTATCTTTGTAAAAGTTTTCGATCAGGTTTTGCATGCTTTGGGAGGATGAATATACTTTAAATCCTTTTTTCTGATACATGGCGGTTTCAGAAACCGCTTTCTTGTGTGCTTTGGTCAATTGTTCCTGAGTGAGCGGGTGCTGAGCCATAACGGGAAATCCCGACAGGAGAAATACAGATAAAATCAGTCCGGAGAAGAAGAATTTTTTCATTGTAGTTAATGTTTTAGAATTAAACCCTGTAAACTTACTAAAAATTTGGTTTACAGCGAATAGAAAAGAAAATTCGGCGTTCTGTTATACCAATTGTATTTTAAAATGCACTTTTAGCGCATTTTAAAATCTACAATGGTAAATGCCGATGTTAAATCAAAGTGCTTTTGGGATTGAAATGAACCAAAAGCGCATTTTGATTTGCAATCGGTATTATTTTGTCCGGCGAATAAAAAAGTGTTTTTTATTACCTTTACACAAAAAAAAATCATGGAAAAAGATATTTCTAAACGTTGGGCAACCCTCGCGGTAAATGGTGCCATTGCCATTATTTTTGGTGTACTGGCCATTTTTGTGCCGGGAGCAACTCTTATCACAGTAGTTACTTATCTCGGAATTGTGGTACTCCTTACGGGCATTGCTATGCTGACCGGAGTTATTTTGAATATTCGTAACGGGTTGGGTTATGGTACCGATTTGGCAGAGGCCATAGTGTTGATTGTTATCGGTATTTTACTCACCTTTTATACCCAGCAATCATTACAGGTGTTTGTTATTATTATTGGCAGCTGGGCGGTATTGGTCGGACTGTTACAGCTCTTTTTTGCCTTTAAAGTGGCCCCTGAACTCCATGGAAAAAACACTTTACTGATTAACGGAGGACTTACTTTGCTTTTTGGTATTATTTTGTTTTTCAATCCTTTTCAGGCTGCCGTTTTTGTTTTAGTACTTACCGGTATTTTGTCCATTTTGGTGGGGACCATTCTTATTATTCTGGCCATGAAAATGAAAAACTTTTTCCGTCAGTTGGAACAAATGGGAGAATAAAAACCATTAATTACAATTCAAACCGGTTTTTGATGTAATTCTGAATTTCTCGCAGCGAAGAAATTTCCTGGGAGGCGTTTCCCATTCGTACATAAAACTTCTCCACCGGCGTGCCGTTTTTATTTTTTGTTTTCAAATACAAAGGATGGTGCGACGGGGTAACCTGAATAACACAAATTGTTTTTCCGTCGATAACGGGGAAATAAATCTGAAGATGAGCAGTAGTAAACGAAATACCGAACTGATTTTTGATCAAACGGCGAAGATGGAGTTCAAAACCGTCCACATCTTTCTTTTTCAGGGTATCAAAATCGGGTTGTAATCCCAGAATTTCACCATCATCCTGAACCCCAATGAGTAAAATGCCGCCTTTTCCGTTAGCAAAAGCCGAGATGCTTTTTAAGATTACCGTTTCGAGTGCCGGATTTACTTTTTGCTCACGATAATCCCACCGTAAAGAAGATTTAAATTCGGTTTGTTCGTTTTCTCCTCCTTTAATGATGTCCACAATTTCGTGTTCGTTTAATATCTTATCTCCTGGATTTTTTTTCGTATCCGGATTCTTTTTTCGCAAAGAAATAAAACCGAGTAGCGCTAAAATGCCAAAGAACAGCGCGGCGTATCCGAAAATATCGCTTTGAAAATGCTCAATGGTTTTCAATTCTTTTTCGGCGGTAACGTATGCCAGGGCATTCATTCCGGAAGAACCGGGAAGAAGCGCAACGTGCATCCAGTAGCGTTTCCCGTTTTGAACGAAAAGGTAAGATTTTTCCTGTGAGGGAGAAGTTTTTGACCAGTCGTTTAGCAACCGGTTAATCTGTTGAATTAACGGTTTCTTTTCTTTTGCTGCCGTACTGTCGTTTCGATATAAAGGAACAGTAAAACGGTCGAAAGGAGTGATCAGGCTTACCACAGGATGCGCAACATCCACCATGGGAAAAAAAGCACTGTTTTTTCGACGTAGGTTATAAACAAAGGCAAATACCAGATCTTTTCCTCCGTTAAGTTTTAATTTTCCGGAGGATAAGATCAGGTCTTTTTGCCTGCTTCCTTCGCCCAGCAAAACTTTCCAGATGGGTTTTCCTTTGGCATTTTGTAACATCTTTTGGGTACGGTTTATGGAAACATCGTCAACAAAATAGTTGTAAGTATCTGTCCAGCTGCTGACGACTTTCAGGTGGTTGTCCATGCGTACCCAGTTGGTCAGGGTATCATTAAAAATGGTGTCGTAGGTGGAAACCCAGTATTTTTTATCCCGGGCAAACAAAAAATGAAAATGCGGACCGTAAAAAATCAGCCCTTGCATTTCGGGGTGATTTTGAAGTGTTTTCTGGGCATAACGGTTTAGAAAATCAGGCGTAAGTTTTGCCGGATTCAACACTTGAAAATCGGTTTTCAACGTGTCAAAAGCCTTTTGGTTCTCGTTTAAAAATCCAATGACATAGGCCTGTAGTTTATCGGACAGTGTTTTGATGGTTTGATCCGAATAGGTTTTTTCACTAACGGAAAAATAAAGACCAAGACTGATGAGTGTAGCCAGTAAAAATATGCCGGAAGCCCAATAACGGATTTTTCTATTCATGAAACCTTTGAATTTAAGGCCAAAAATACGAGAATTTTTTATCCCCTATTGCAGATATTTGACCATCCATTCGATCCAGCGCCGGTAAACATCGGTGGTGCGTACAATATCATGCGGGAAATGGGTATTCACCGGATAAACATAAAATTCAGTGGTAACTCCATTATCGCGCAAAGCATGGAACATCTCGTAACTGTTCACAATAGGTACGTTAGGATCGCCGGCATCGCCCATAATGAGTGTGGGCGCTTTGACTTTTGTGGCAAATTCAATGGGTGACTGTTCGCGCCAGATTTTCCAGTATTTTTTTACCCAGGGAGAACCTCCGAAGAAATACAAATCTCCTTTTTGGTAATAAGCAATGGTGTAATCCATCACCCAGTCGTTCAACGCAGCGCCTGATACGGCAGCTTTCCAAACATCCGGGTAGTTGCCGATAAGCCAGGAAGTCATATATCCGCCGTACGACCAGCCGGTAACGCCAATTTTTGTTTTGTCGATGAATCCTTTTTCAAGTACTTTTTTCAGTCCGGCCATGACATCTTCTCCGGGGCCTTTTCCGGTATTGCGATAAATGGCGTGTTGATAAGCATCGCCCAGGTTAATGCTTCCGCGATAGTTCGGCTGGAAGATAAAAAAACCACGAGCAGCCAGCAATTGTACCAGAGGAGAAAAGCGTAGCGTGGATGCTCCCTCCGGTCCGCCATGAATGACCAGTACCAGTGGATATTTTTTCCCTTTTTCAAAATGAACAGGGTAAGTAAGTACGCCGTCTTCATGAAAACCATCCAGTTTCCAATCGATACTTTCATTTTTGGCCAGAGAAAGCGAATCGACAAAAGCATTCAGGTTGGTCAGTCTTTCCGGCTTGTCATTCACCGATTTCATGACATATAATTCCGAAGGGTGAGAAGGCGTGTTTGCTGTAAAAGCCAGCGTTCCGTTTGGAGCAACCGAAGCTTTTCCGGTAAGAAAAATATCTGGAAAAGAAATAAGGACTGCTTTTCCGTTTACCGGTTGTTTCCACATGACTTCTCGGGTTCCTTTTTCAGCAAACAGCAATAGGTTTTTTCCATCGGGGAGCCAGATAAAACGGTTGATATTGCGGGCTAAACCGGCAGTGGCATCGGTAATTTTTCCGTTTTGTTTTATATAAACCGCAAAACCGTTATTTTGGTCACCGTGGCGCGGACGCATAAAAGCCAGTGTATGGTTACCGGGAGCAAAAGCCGGATGGGTTGCGCCTTCTTCTTCGACAATGGTGGTTATCTTACCGCTTTTTACATCTACTTTTCCCAGAACCGAATGCCAGGCATTTCCTTCCCACACATCAGGATAACGGCAAAATACAATACTTTTTCCGTCGGCTGTCCAGGCCGGGTTAGACATGGATCCCTGATCGGTACCCAAACTCCATGATCCGTGTGTAAGTTGCCGGGCTTTGCCTCCTTCTGAGGAAATTACCCACAGATGCCAGGGTTGTACTGCTTTGCGAACCATGTAATTGTTGTCTGTAACCCGGAAAGCATCTTCATGATGTTTGATGGCTTTTGGATTAGGAACGGTATCCTGGGCAATGAAAGCAAATTGCTTTCCGTCCGGGCTCCAGGCGTATGAATCGACACCGGTTTTGGAACGGGTAACACAAACAGCATCACCTCCGTTCATGGGCATTACAAAGAGTTGTGTTTCTTTTGTTGCCGGATCTTTGGCCAGAAAAGCCAGTTTTTTTCCGTCGGGTGACCAACGCAGTTGCGAGAGCTTTTCGCGATGAAATGTAAGCTGCCGCATGGCTTTTGTCCGGATATTTACCAGCCGGATAGCTTGTTGTGTTTTGTCTTCCTTCCAGTCGGGTTTAGAAGTGATAAAAGCCACTTTGTTTCCGTCAGGTGAGATGCGGGGTGATGAAATACGCACCAGCTTGCGCAGATCTTTCAGCTGAAAGGTTTTTGATGTTTTGGTTTGTGAAAAAAGAAAAGAGGGGATTGCGAAAAAAAATAAAATCGCAACATGGGAAAAATGTTTTTTCATCATTATTCTTTTTGATTTTGTCATGGAAAGTCCATGATGTTGGTTTTCAATTAAAAAATGGTTCTGCTGCTCTTTTTGCAGGATGATTTAATCTCTCCTACGAAAAGCCAGAATGCCAAAGGCGAAAGGAATTGTTACAGCCACCTGAATAACAATTGGATGTGGCAAGAGACTTTTATCTTCCGTCTTCTGACTTCCAGCTGAATTTGCAACAGTAACCCCAAACAAACAATTATAAGAACGTTTAAAATCTTATTCTTCGGTTTCTTCCTGAAACCGGATATCTTTTACGCGTAGCTGCAACGAAGTTTGCCCGAGCCAGGTGTTTTCATCCAGATGATAGCAAAGGCTGAAAGATTTGCCTTGTTTCATTTTTTCGCAATGTTCACCCATGTTAAACGCAATGGCTTTCAGTGGGTTGCCTGAATGATCCCGGTGTACGACCTCGAATTTCAGGTGGCGGGCTTCACCGTTTCTTCCTACCGTCTTGGCGTAGCCGGTGTCGATCAGATGATGCGAAACAAACAAAGGCGACATGTTGCCCGGTCCGAACGGCGCAAATTGCTTCAGAATCCGGTAGAATTTGGAGTTGATATCACTTAAGAACAGTTCTTCATCAATTTCTATTTCAGGAATCAGCATTTCGTCGGTTAGGTTTTTTTCGGCATAGGCTTCAAACTCTTCAAGGAAGGCATCCAGATTTTCAGGTTTCATAGCCAGTCCGGCAGCGTAAGTATGTCCGCCAAAGTGAGCCAACAGATGGCTGCACGAATCAATGGCATCGTAAATATCAAAACCTTTTACCGAACGGGCCGATCCGGTAATTAAACCGTCGGCCAGCGTGAGTACGATGGTGGGTTTGTAAAAATGCTCGATAAGCCGCGAAGCGACAATGCCAATAACTCCTTTGTGCCATTCTTCTTTAAAAAGAACAGTGGTTTTTTTCTTTTTTAGTTTTTCGCTGGCATTGATCATATCGATGGCTTCCTGGGTAATGCTGCTGTCAAGATCACGCCGTGTCGAATTAAGGACGTTGATCTCGCCACCCAGTTTTTCGGCATATTCTTCATGATTGCTGATAAGCAGCCGTACCGAGTCGGTGGCATCTTTAATTCTTCCGGCGGCATTGATGCGCGGACCTACCACAAAAACCAGATCGCTGATGGTGATTTCACGATTAAAAACGGTTTTTACTTTTGGCGTTTTTTCAGTTACCTTTTCAAATCCGGAGGACTTTAAAATGGAATAAACTCCCGGACGAGGTTGGGTATTAATTTGTTGGAGACCGTAGTAAGCAAGGATGCGGTTTTCGCCGGTAATAGGAACAATGTCGGCTGCAATGCTGATTGCCAGCAAATCAAGACCGGCAAAAACTTTTTTATCCGAAATGCGAAGTTTGGAAGCGAGAGCCTGGGTTAGTTTAAAACCCACGCCGGCACCGGAAAGTTCTTTGTAAGGATAAGGACAGTCCGGACGTTTGGGATCTAAAACAGCTACCGCTTCCGGAATCGTTTCTCCGGGCCGGTGATGATCACCGATAATAAAATCAATTCCTTTTTCACTGGCATATTTTACTTTATCAATGGCTTTGATTCCGCAATCAAGAGCAATAATCAGTTTTACGTCATGTTCGGCAGCCGTATCAATTCCTTTAATGGAAATGCCATATCCCTCAAGATAACGATCGGGGATATAAAACTCGATTCGTTTATGAATGTTTTTTAAGAATGAATAAACCAGCGAAACAGCGGTGGTTCCGTCCACATCATAATCACCATAGACCATGATGTTTTCGTTGCGCGAGATGGCCTGCAGAATTCTGTCCACCGCTTTGTCCATGTCTTTCATTAAAAAAGGGTCGTGAAGGGCATCCAGCGAAGGCCTGAAAAAAGATTTGGCTTCGTCAAAAGTGGTAACCCCGCGTTGAACCAGTAAATTGGTCAGCTTCGGACTGATGTCCAGCGCTTCTGCCAAGCGCATAACCATCTGCCTGTCAGCTTCTTCTTTTACTACCCAACGTTTTTCCATGAAAGCTTTTTTTAGCTTGTAAAGATAAGGATTTAATGAGAGTAATTGACGGGTTGCCCTGTTTTTATGGGCCGTTAAACGGTATAAATCGGCTTCAAATATTTGACAGTGTGTGATTTTGAAAGTGAAAAAGAAAAAATTTCAACCGGCTTATTCAAATACGGGCTGAAAATACGAGCGGGGATTATGTTGTTATAAACCGGTTATTTCTGTTTGTTTTTGAATTTGATTCGGCGTTATTTCACTACCTTTGCCTCGCTTATTTCAAAAAAAACCGCAAACCAATGGACACAAATATTCTTGTTATCGGCAGTTCGGGTCAAATCGGTTCGGAACTGGTGATGGCCCTGCGCAAAATTTATGGTAATCATCATGTTTTTGCTACCGACATTAAACAACCCACCGACGAAATCCGGCGTTCAGGCCCTTTTCAGATCCTGGATGTACTGGACTTTAATAACCTGATTCATTTTTTGGTACGATTTAAGATCACCGAAATTTATAATCTGGCGGCGGTGCTTTCGGGCAACGCTGAGAAAATTCCGTTGCAGGCCTGGGATATCAACATGAAAGCGCTCATGAATACCCTGGAAGCAGCCCGCGAAACCGGAGCAAAAAAGATCTTTTGGCCCAGCTCCATTGCTGTTTTCGGCCCGACAACCCCGCGTCATAATACACCGCAACTTACGGTGATGGAGCCCAATACGGTTTATGGAATTTCCAAACTGGCCGGCGAACGCTGGGGCGAGTATTACCATAAACGTTACGGCATTGATTTTCGCAGTGTACGTTATCCGGGACTGATCAGCTATAAGACTGAACCGGGTGGCGGAACAACAGACTATGCTGTCGAAATCTTTTTTGATGCGATAAAAAAAGGCCGTTACCAGTGTTTTCTGAAAGAAGATACCGCTTTGCCGATGATGTTTATGGAAGATGCCATAAAAAATACCATCAAACTGATGCAGGCTAAACCCGAGCAGCTTTCGTTACGTTCGGCATACAACATGGCGGGAATTTCTTTTGATCCGAAACAACTGGCAGAAGAAATTAAAAAACACATTCCCGGTTTTACGATTACGTACAAACCCGATTTCCGGCAAGCGATTGCGGAAAGCTGGCCTGCCAGCATCGACGACAGCATTGCCCGTCGCGACTGGGGACTGGAAACCACTTACGATATCGAGAAACTGACCGCTATAATGCTGGAGAAAATCAGGGAAAAACTGGGACGTTAACCGGGGGCGCTAACAGCGGGTTTCAGGTGACTAAATTTGAAATCCCAAAAATCAACTTCTTTTGTCCTTCTGAGCGTAGCGAAGAATCTCTTTGACCAGCCGTGGTTATTTTAGATCCTTCACTGCACTGCGCTGCATTCATGATAACAATGAAAACATGGGTAAAACATTAAGAATCAACCAATCACCCATGGTTAACGACCAGATTAGAAATCCCGAAAAACAAAAAAGCAAATTGCAAAAAAATCACAAGCGGCCAAATACAAAACGCCCAAAACCAACTGTTTTGTCATGTTGAACGCAGTGAAGCATCTTTTTTAACAGCTTTAACAGCCGTGATTATTTTTGAGATTCTTCACTTCGCTATCGCTCCGTTCAGAACGACAACAAAAAACATGGATAGAGCAATGAAAATCATCACTCATCGTTTGGGCGTCGCTCGAACGATGAATTTCACCAATAAGATGTAGTGTAATGGAGTCCCGTAGGGACGACTTATTACTGTTAACTCTGAATTTATTCAGAGGCCAGTGTTCAACCCCGAAGGGGTTGTGGTTTCCTTGTGTTTATTTCCCTGCACTTCGTACAGGGTTATTCTGGTTTAATCCCTTCGGGATTAATTATAAACACGGACGAGATATAGTCTACTCACTTTAAGTACTTCACACTTCAAATTTTAAGTACTTCAAATGCCTAAAGTTTGAAGTGCCTAAAGTGGGAAATATCAAAAAAAAGAGCAAATGACAACTTCAAAAACCAACTGTTTTGTCATGCTGAGCAGCGCGAAGCATCTCTTTGAACAGTCGTGATTATTTTGAGATCCTTCACTTCGCTACGCTTCGTTCAGGATGACAGCGGAAATACATGTAAAATACTGAAAATCAACCAATCACCAGTGACCAATGACCAAGTTAGAAATCCCAAAAGACAAAAAATCAAATCACAAAAAATCCCAAATCCCAAAAACTAACCGGTTTGTCCTGCTAAGCAACGCGAAGCATCTCTTTGAACAGTCGTGATTATTTTGAGATCCTTCACTTCGCTACGCTGCGTTCATGATGACAATGAAAATATGGGTAAATATTGAAAATCAACCATTACCAATAACTAATGACTTTTTCCCATTCATCACTCATCATTAACATCCTCCATCCTCACATCCAAACAACCTCTGAGATCCTTCACTCCGCTGTGCTCTGTTCAGGAAGACAGTAAAAAACACAGATAAAACGCAAAAATCGACCAATCATCAATGACAAATAACTTTTCCCATTCATCGTTGACATCAAACATCCTCCATCCTCACATCCAAACAACCTCTGAGATCCTTCACTGCGCTGTGCTCCGTTCAGGATGATATTGAAAGCATGGTAAAGCGTTGAAAAATAACTACTTATCATTCGTTATTCATCGTTCATCATTTGCAGGTGGGTTGGGCATGTAAATTTGTCCTAAATTTGTCTGCCTAAACTTTTTATAACATGACAGCAGGGAAAAAGAATAAAAAGGTAGGTGTTCAGGATATTGCCGATATTTTACATGTTTCCGTTTCTACTGTTTCGCGGGCGCTGAATGATCATCCGCGGATCAGCCGCGAAATGAAAGAAAAAGTAAGACAAACCGCTTCAAGAATCGGATATTATCCCGGAATTCCCGAATTGATGCATCCTGAAAAAACCGAAGCCGTGGCGGTTTTGGTTCCTGCTTTGAAAAATGCCCTGTACCAGGAAATTGTTTCCGGAATTACCGATTATTTTAATCGGTTTGATTATCAGACTTTTGTTATAGATACAAGAGGAGATGATGAACGAACTTCCTCTTTTTTTAAAACTTTCCGGAAATATGGAATCAGCGGGATTGTGCATTTTATATCCAATCGCCATCTTCAAAATGAATTTTATTCTGTATTACAAAGAGAGAATTTTCCTGTCGTTTCGGTTTTTGAACCCGATGTTCCTGAAAATATAAGTATGGTTTTGCCTGATATGTTTCAGGGAGTTTCGAAGATTCTGGAATCGTTAAAATCTTTCCAGATTAAAAGAATCGCTCTTTTACTGGAAAACGATGATAAACCGGAAGATTTTCAACTTTTATCGGCTTTCAATTTGGCGCTTGATTTGTCCGGATTGGACAAAAGACAATCGCATGTTCACTATTTTTCACACGAAAGTCCGGATTTTGCAAAAAAAGTTATCGGATTAATGCAGAGTAAAAACCGTCCGGAAGCTCTGCTGGTAAAGGGAACCTTATCGGCAGCTACCGTGTTGCGGATTCTTGAGAAAGAAGGTTTTTCTGTACCGAAAGATTTTTTGCTTATCGCCATTGGAGTAGAGGAATTTCCCGATTTAACTTATAATTTGTCATTATTGAAAATTCCGGGTTATCAAATGGGATACCAGGCTGCCGAAATTTTACTGGAACAAATAAACAATCCTTCTTTTGAGAAAAAAGATGTTGTTTTGCCGGTAAACTTTCTTTTGAAGGGTTCGGCTATGCGAATAAAATAACGGTATATTTTTATTTTAAATAAAACTTTCGGGTTAAGTTGCCCACCTGAACTTTATATGTTCCCGAAACCGTAACTGTTTTCATCTTTCGGTTAACAAAAGATAAATCAGGCTTTTTTATGGAAAAAGAAACGGTTTTGGTTTCTCCGGGAAGAAGATTTATTTTTGAAAAACCGACCAGCCTTTTTACATCCGGTAAAATGGTTGCATTTCTGTAAAGATCACCAATGTATAATTGTACGACCTCTTTCCCTGCTCTTTTACCGGTATTGGTAATATTGACACTGATTTTTAAGGTTTTATCTTTTGATAATGTGTCGCAATTTAATCTTAATTTGCTGTATCGGAAAGTGGTGTAGCTCAATCCGAAACCAAATGGAAACTGTGGAGGACAAGTATCTATTTTTTGTTGATCGTAGGTAATGTTGTAGTTCTCTAATGAATTGGGAAACCGTGGATAGGTAAAAGGGAGTTTACCTGATGGATTTACATCACCAAATAATACATCTGCAATAGCATTTCCTCCTTGATTTCCTGGAAGATAAGCCATTATGATTCCACTCATTTTGTCTGCAAACTTACTAATTAGCCGGGGTCTTCCTTCCGTTAAAACAAGGATTACCGGTTTTCCTGTTTTGGCTAATTTTAGAGCAAAGTTTACCTGATTTTCAGGTAAATACAAATCGTTGATGTTGCCGGGCGTTTCAGCATAGGGCATTTCTCCTAAGCACAATACAATATAATCTGCTTTTTTTGCAAGGTTGGTGATATTGCTGTTGTCCAGGGGCTTGTTAAAATTGGTCCCTTTTGAATAAAATACATTTTCTTTCCCAATTTTGTTTTGAATGGCTTTTAGAATCGTTGTTTTTTTGTTGTCGAAAAAGTCTGTTTTTGTTCCTTGCCAGGTATATGTCCATCCTCCGTTTAAGGTTGCCATGGAGTTGGCTGCAAAACCGGTAACCAGAATCTTAATATGCTTTTTTTTCAGCGGTAATACCTGATTATTGTTTTTAAGCAAAGTAATGGATTCTTGTGCCGTTTTAAGATTATCCGTTTTAAACTCAGCAGATCCAAATTTTGGATAATCTTTCTCCGGATAGACAAAATCATCAAAAAGGCCCAGCTCTTCTTTAACGGTAAGAATTCGTTTAACTGCCTGGTTGATTCTGCTCATCGGAATTTGTCCTTCTTTTACCAATTCAATGAGGTATTTTGGAAAGGAATAATCAAACGGAACCATGCTCATGTCAACCCCGGCCAGTACTGCAACTTTTACGGCTTCTTTTTCTGAACGAACAAAATGGTATTTGGTATACAGGTTTTCTATGTCACCCCAGTCACTTACCGCCAGGCCTTTGAAGTGGAGTTCATTTCTCAGGATATCTGTTAGGATGTGATGATCTGCATGAACAGGAACCCCGTTAATACTGGATGAATTAATCATAAGTGTATGGGATCCGGCTTCGACAGCTGCAGAAAATGGCGGTAAAAAGTATTTGCGTAAGTAATTTTCCGGTATCCATGCCGGAGTTCTGTCTTTGCCGCTTAGTGGGAAACTATAGCCCATGTAGTGTTTCATACAGGAAGCCACATGATATTTTCCGGCAATATCTATTCCCTCATATCCTTTTACGATCGCAACAGCCATTTTAGAAGTCAGATAGGTGTCTTCTCCGAATGTTTCGTAGAGGCGTGGCCATAATGGTTGCTTACCAACGCCAAGTACAGGAGAAAAAACCCAGGGAATTCCGGCAGCCCTTGTTTCATAAGCAGTTATTTCGGCAGCTTTTTTTACCAATGCAGGATTCCAGGTTGCGGCTTGTCCAATTTCCTGAGGAAATAAAGTTGAACCTAAAATGTAATTGGAACCGTGGATGGCATCGATGCCGTATAAAACAGGAATCTTTAATCGGGTTCGATTTGTAATGCTTTGGATTTGATGTAAAATTTGATGCCAGTGTTTTCGGGAATACGCATGATTCACTACATTAAGAATGGAACCAATGTGATATTGAAGAATTGCTTTTTTTAATTTGTTTGTATCAATTTCCTGAGGGGTCTGTGGATTGTTTACTGTACCTTTACTTACAACGGCAAGGGTAATTTGGGTCATTTGCCCCACTTTTTCTTCAAGGGTCATGCCTGCTATGATTTTATCTATTTTCTCCTCTTTTGTGCTTTTGTGTGCATTTTGGCATGAACTGGAAATAATAGAAGTCGCAATCAAGAGACTTGAAAATACAATGATAGTTTTTAACCGATTTTTAAACATACTTTAAAATTAAGAAAGAATTTGTAAAATCAAACGACAACGATTTATGAAAAAGGTTTTTCAGAAAAATGAAATAACGGGGCTGTCCAAAAATTTTGTGTTATGCTATAAGACAGCCCCATTTTCAGCTTATTATGAGAAAAAAGTGTTGCTTAATATCCTGGATTTTGGGTACATAAAGGATTCACCATTATTTCCTGTTCCGGAATCGGCAGTAAGACATTGTAGGATTTAAAACCGGCATCAGGGACAGAAAGATAGGTTCCATCTCCTCTTGGAATTTCTTTTCCTTGATTTGCCAGAACTTTTTCGGCATCTCCCCAGCGAATTAGATCCTGATAACGAACCCCTTCAAATGCTAATTCCAATCTTCTTTCGTTCTTAATGGCTTCAAATAAAGCATCACCGGAAAGATTTAAATCCGGAAGAAGAGCTCTTTTTCTTACCTGGTTAATAAGCGGTAAAGCTTTATCATCTTGTCCGGACCGGTTATATGCTTCTGCTGCCATTAACAAAACATCATCATATTCCATTATTCTCAGATTGGTACCATAATTTAATTCCGGCGTTGCCGTGGTATCTGTTTCGCTGGCATAAGAAGCGTATTTTAAGCGGATTAATCCCACGCAACTCCACGGCAGGGAATTATTCTGATCGGCGTTTCTTATTTTGCCTCCAAAGCTTTTTAGTTCGGCTTCTGTCATAATAGAAGCTTTTCTGCGTACGGTATCTCCGGCCTGGATAAATGCTTCATAGATCGTGGAGTCGGGATATCCGAAACCCCATCCTGCAAGTAAGCCGGTAGAGCCTCCTTCAAACCAACCATCTCCTCTCGGGCCACAAAGTTCCCAGTGGATGTTACTTTCTTCTATTCTTCCGTCAGGACTCCAGTAGAAATTATCCCAATTATATTTTTCATCTTTTGTATAAGAAATTTCAAACAACGATTCTTTTCCGAATTCATTATTAATTCTTAACCGGTCAGCATAATTGGGAATCAGACCGTATTGTTGTGAGTCGATAACCAGTTGAAATTCTTTTGCAGCCTCTGCATATTTCTTTTGATAAAGTAAAGATTTTCCAAGAAAAGCTTCGGCAAAACCCTTTGAAACCCTTGCGGGATATTCTTCTTCGCTTTTTAAGGGTAAGTCGGGTATTGCTTCTTCCAGGTCTTTATCTATTTGGGCCCAAATGTCGCTTACTTCTGCCCGGGGTTGATTATACTCCGAAGGAGAGGAGGCTGGTTTCGTTACCAAAGGTACCTTTCCCCAAAGGGTGACAAGGTCAAAATAATACATGGCCCTTAGTGTTTTGGCTTCGGCAATAATGCGTTTTTTAACGGCATCATCCGGTTTTACGTTTTGTATAACCAGGTTAGCTCTGTAAATACCCTGATAAGAAAACTGGAAAAGCCACGAAATTACCGGGTTTGATGCTCCAAAACGAAATTCATTTATTTCTTCGTAATCGGGCTGGTCACCTCTTCCGCCGCCTCCGGTGTAAACCTCGTCTGACAAAAGGGTTTTTAACATCCACATGCTGCTCCAGGGTCTGGCATTAAGGGATTGGAAAATGTCATATACAGCCATCAAAGCACCTTCTGCCTGTTGGTCTGTTTTATAAAACTCATCCATTGGAATTTTTCCTTCCGGAGTGGTGTCAAGAAAGTCTTTTTGACAACCGGAAAGGATGAACACGAATAGTGCGGTTAATATTATATTTTTAAAAACTTTTGTTTTCATTTTTCAAATTTTTTATTGTTTTATAAAGAAAAAGAAGTACCAATCATAACTGAACGAGACATAGGATAAGTTCCGTGATCTATTCCGTAGTTGTTGTTTTCACCATTGTTTGTACCCACCTGAGGGGTGAGACCGGGATAGCTTGTAATCATGAAAAAGTCATTTAATGAAATATAAACACGGAATGAAGAAAACCTCATTTTCTTTAACAATTGAGGAGGAAGATTGTACCCTAATTGAATTTGCTGAATACTTAAATACGATGCATCAAAGACCAAAATATCGCTATTCCATGTTTTGGGATCTGCTCCTGCTTTTGGCATTGTTCCGTTAGGATTTTCCGGAGTCCACCGATCGGTATAAAAACAAGTGGGCATGTTCATTGTCGGGACATCCGGTCTTATCCAACCCATTAAAACCTTGTTTCCTGCTGCCCCTTCAAAAATTACAGAAAGAGAAAGTTGTTTATACGATACATTGAAATTGCCGCCATATAATATTTTCGGAATGGGGCTTCCAATATATGTTTTATCGCTCGAATTGATAACCCCGTCTCCATTAACATCAACAAAGTTGGGATCTCCGGTTTCTTTGTTAATGCCGTCTGTTTTATAACCGTAAAAGTACCAGACAGGATAACCTTTGCTAAATACCGTGGCCGTCCATCCCGTTCCGACCTGAGCCCCGTAAAGTCTGTGAAGCTGTGGATTAAGGTAGGTTACTTCGTTGTGCAGAGTTGATAAATTGACGTTTAAATTATACTTAAAGTTTCCGTTTCTTGAACGGTTATGGTAGCCCAAATCAAATTCAAATCCCCGGTTAAGAACATCCCCGGCATTTATTGGAGCTGCGTTATTCCCCGCTTCGAAAGGAGGCGTGTTTTGTGTTATTAATCCGCTGGTAACTTTTCGGTAATAGTCAAAAGTAAAGGTTAAATGGTCATTTAATGCATGTAAGTCTAAACCAATGTCTGTTTGAATACTTTTTTCCCATTTTAAATCTGGGTTTGGTAATTGGGAGGGTTCATAAACCGTAACAAAATGGCTGTCGGTAAGTGGGTAACGCATGGTTATTCCCCAGTAAGTTGAACGGATAAAAGAGGCGTAGCTATATCCGCCCAGGTTTGAGAGGCTCCCGTTTTTCCCCCAGCTGGCTCTTAATTTCAGGAAACTGATTCCTTTTTCTTTTTTGGGGAAGAAATTTTCATTGGATATAACCCATCCACCGGAAACAGCAGGGAAATTACCCCATCTTCCGTCTTTAGGTAATTGAGACAATCCGGCACCATCCCGGCGGAAACTGGCTTCAAACAAATATTTGTTTTTAAAACTGTAGTTTATTCTGCCAAAGTAAGAGAGTAATTTTTGTTCGTCAAAAGATCCGTTTACCTGGTCATTTTCCTGAGTGCTGATATAATTCAACCGGGCAAACGAAGGAAGTTCCATGGTCATTGGTCCGCCTTGGGCCCCGAGGAAATAATGGGTATCGTCTCTTGCGGAGGTACCTAAAACAATATTGAACGAATGCGAACCGATTCTTCTTTTATAAGAAGCAAAATTGTCCCACATCCAGGATTGCCATTTATCGGCACTGGTTGAAACAATAGTCATGCCGTTGTTATTTGTTGAGCTATAGTAATAGGTAGGAGACCAACTGTGCCAATCTCCAAAGGTTAAATTAAGGCTTGCTCTGCTGGTAAACTTTAATCCTTTTATTGGAGATACTTCCATATAAACCATTCCTAAAAAGTCGTTTTCTTTATACTCTCCATTGGTAATGGCCAGCTTAACAAAAGGGTTCATTATTTCTTGCCGTACATATTGCGAAATACCATAATAATTCCCATCGGGAGATTTAACAAGTTTCTTCCCGGAGTTTATTAGGTCTTGAACAAATGAAGGGATGGTATTTGTGTATTCAACCGGTGTTGCCGGATCCATCATTAAAGCATCGCTGACGACCCCGCCAAATTCTCCGCTGGCTTCGTTAATGGCTCCGTGTTTAATTTTGGAATACATGATTGTATTTCCAACTTTCAACCATTTTTTTATGTGATGATCAGAGGTTTCGGTAAGGTTCAGTCTTTTATAATAATCGTGTGGCCCGTATACTATACCATCTTGATCGAGGTAAGAGAGCGACAAGTAATAATTTGTTTTCTGATTTCCGCCGGAAAAAGCAAGGTGGTGTTTTTGCATGGGCGCTACCGTGAACAATGCATTTTGCCAATCGGTGTTGTATGTTTGGTCCACATCGGGGATTCTGTCTGCTTCTTTCATGTAAGTTGCATATTCGGAAGTATTAAGAAGATCCATTTTTTTTCTGAGCGACTGCCATGAATATTGAAAATCATAACTGATCTTACTTTTCCCGGCCTGACCTTTTTTGGTAGTAATAATCACGACACCATTACCGCCTTCTGCTCCGTAAATAGCCGATGAAGCGGCATCTTTTAATACCTGAATACTTTTTATGTCGTTGGGGTTTAGGTTATTGATGGAGGTGCGAACGCCATCTACAATATAAATAGGAGAACTGTTGTTATTGGAAGAGAAACCGCGGATTCTGACCCGGATAGGAGAGCCGGGAGAACCGGAATTACTAATAACCTGTACGCCGGGAGCATATTGAAGGGCTTGAGCCGCTTGTGTGATGGCGGTTCCTTTGATGTCTTTCCCTCCAATACTGGAAATAGCTCCGGTTACCAGTTTCTTTTTCTGAACACCATAACCAATAACAACCAGCTCGTTTAAGTTTACATTGGCCGGTTTAAGTTTTACATTAATAACCTTTTGGTTGTTAATGGGAACTTCTTTTGACTGGAATCCAATGTATGAAAAAACCAGAATACCGGTTTTGGGAACAGAAAGAGAATAATGTCCCTGTAAATCGGTTACCGTGCCTGTAGTCGTTCCTTTTAACAAAACACTGACACCGGGAAGCTCTGTTCCGTCGGTGGCTGATTTTACTGTTCCTTGAACAGTAATTTGTGCTAACAACGACAAATTTAGCACAAGCAATGAAATAAAGAATAGAAATTTTTTCATAACAAATAAATTTGATTATTAAAAATGTTAAGAAATATTCAAAATTTATGCGCACAAATATAATTAATAAAATAATCAATGCAAATTTTTTCACATAGCAAATTTTTTGGAACAAAAATTTGTTTTGAATTATAAAAAACGTTAAAAATTTATTATTTGTTGTTTTATAGTGTGTTAAGTAGTTAACATCAATTTTTAATTTAATGTATAGAATAGATGTTGTGGCGTATAATTTATTTTGTGTCTAAATAAGGATGGTTTTATACTGTTTATAGTGTGTAGTTTTTTATAAAAATATATTTTTTTGTGCAACTTTTTGCGCTAAATAAAAAATTTAATTATTTTTGCAGGAGTCTCAGATGTTCAATTTAATTGGAAATCAAAATCAGTATCATGAACTATTTACGTAAATTTTTTTGGTCTGTGCTCTTTTTGGGCTCTGTTCTTGCGTTTTCTTCCTGTAGCCAGCAGGCTTCTGTAAAACACTTTGAAAAAGCATTAAAAAACAATTGGACAGTTTTTAATGCGAACAGGGTACAAGCCAATGGCGCACAGATCAGTTCGGAAAACTTTAAAGGACAAACGGCTTATCCGGCAACAGTTCCTGCCACGGTATTACACGTATTGGTAGAAAACGGTGTGTACAAAAATATTTTCAGGGATATGAACCTGAAAAAAATTCCTGTTGAACAATTTCATTCGCCGTGGTGGTACCGTACAACGTTTACGTTAAATCGACTTCCGCAGACGTTGCTGCTTCGTTTTAATGGAATTAATTACAGGGCTGATATTTGGCTCAACGGAAAAAAAATTGCTTCGAAAAATAAAATTGTCAATCCTTTTCGCCAGTTTACCTTGAATATTTCTAAAGCGGTAAAAGAAGGAAAAAATATTTTGGCGGTAAAAGTATATCCGCCGCAGCCTGGCGATTTTACCATTGGCTTTGTCGATTGGAATCCGCCGGCTCCTGATCAAAATATGGGAATCATCCGCGGAGTTTACCTTGAAGCTTGTACCGAAACCGGATTGTCAGAACCTTTTGTGGTCAGCACCCTTTCGTCTGATTTGTCCGAAGCAAAATTAACCGCATCGGTGCGTGTGACCAACTATACCCGCGTAGAACAGTTTGGCAAAGTCTTTTTAAAAATAAATGGAGAAACCTTTTCTAGGCCGGTTACTTTAATTTCCGGAGAAACCAAAACGGTTGTTTTCTCTCCGGAAGAATTTCCCGGACTCATTATAAAACATCCCAAACTGTGGTGGCCACATACTTTGGGAACACCATATTTATATCATGCCGTGTTTACTTTTTCAAATGCGGGCAAGGTGTCCGACCAGAAACAAACGGCTTTCGGAATTCGTACGGTTTCTGATTTTTACACCCGTAAAGGTTTCCGGGGATTTAAAATCAACGGAAAGAAAATCCTGATTCGCGGTGGCGGCTGGGTAGACAAGTTGTTGCTGAACGATACTCCGCAGAGTTATCGTAACCAGCTGGAATACGTGAAAAATATGAACCTGAATACCATCCGGCTGGAGGGTTTCTGGGGAAATAGCCCGGAAATTTATTCGCTTTGCGACAGCCTTGGAATTATGATCATGGCCGGCTGGAGCTGTCAGTGGGAGTGGGAAAACCTGGTGAAAAAGAAATGTGATCCGAAATATGGTGGCATTTTAACCCCTTCTGAAATGGATATGATGTCTGATGCCTGGAAAGATCAGATCGTTTGGCTCAGGAATCATCCGTCCATTTTTGCCTGGCTGGGCGGCAGCGATAAGATGCCCAAGCCGGAATTGGAAAAAAAATATTTGAATATTTTGAAACAGTACGATTCCACCAGGGTGTATCTGCCTTCGGCTAAAGAATGGACCTCCACAGTCGGGCCGTCTGCCGTGAAAATGCGCGGGCCTTATGCTTATGTACCACCGGTATACTGGTTTCAGGATACGCTTTATGGCGGGGCTTACGGTTTTAATACCGAAACGGGTCCCGGTGCACAAATTCCGCCTTTGCAAAGCATCAAAAAAATGCTTTCACCACAAAATCAATGGCCTGTGGACAGCGTGTGGAATTATCATTGCGGACGGCACGCTTTCAGTAAACTCAACCGCTACATTAAAGCGTTGGAAGAAAGATACGGAAAACCGTCTTCGCTGGCCGATTTTACCAAAAAAGCACAAGTGCTGAATTATGAACTGATGCGCCCCATGTTCGAGGCATTTTCAGCTTATCGCTATAAGGCAACCGGTGTAATTCAATGGATGCTGAATTCTTCGTGGCCCGAAATGTACTGGCAGCTGTACGATTATTACCTGAATCCTAACGGCGCTTATTACGGTGCCCAAAAAGCCTCGCAACCGTATCATCCGGTTTACGACTACGCCCAGCACAGCATTTACGTGGTGAATGACCGGTTGAATGATAAAAATGGATGTACGCTGAAAATCAGAGTATATAACGATCGTTCTCAACTGAAATTTGAAAAAGAAATTCCGGTGGACCTGAAAGCGAACAGTAGCCGGAAAGTTTATACTCTGCCTGAGAAAAACTGGGGTTCGACGGTTTATTTTCTTGATTTGCGACTGTTCAACGCAAAAAAACAGGAGATAGACAACAATTTTTATTGGCTTTCTGCCAAAAAAGACATTTTGAACTACAAAAAAAGCAACTGGTACGAAACCCCCACGATTCAGTATGCTGATTTTAAAGCGCTGAATCGTCTTCCGAAAGTAAAACCGGAAGCAAGTATCGTAAAAAAAGCCGCCGGGAAGAACGATATGATTTTTACGGTCCGGCTGAAAAACAACAGTCCGTACATTGCTTTCTTTGTTCATGCCGATATGGTAAACAAAACCAACGGACAAACCATTCTTCCGGTGTTCTGGTCGGATAATGATGTTTCGTTGTTACCCGGTGAAACCCGTTTATTAACGGTAAGAATTCATCACCGCGATTTAAAAAATAAAGAACCGGAACTGGTAGTAAAAGCTTATAACGAATAAGATTATGAAAAGAAATTATGTTATTGTAGCCCTCATTCTGCTGACGTTTTTCGTCATTTCATTTTTAACCAATATTTTGGGAGCACTCAATCCGAATGTCTCTGCCGGTTACCATCTGACAGAAACGCAAGCAGGATTTTTACCGTTTGTCTTTTTCATTGCTTACGGCATCATGTCCATTCCTTCCGGAATCTTACTGGAAAAGTGGGGCGGTAAACGAATGATGATTTTGGCTTTCCTGTTGGCATTTCTTGGTGCTTTTGGCTTTGCGCTTTTTCCGCAATTCAACATTTTCATGTTGTCGTTGTTCATCATTGGTACAGGAATGGCTGTGTTGCAGGTGGTTATTAATCCGCTGCTGCGGGTAGCCGGTGGAGAAGAGCATTATGCTTTTAACTCGGTGCTGGCGCAATTGATTTTTGGCCTGGCTTCTTTTATCAGTCCGCAGATGTATTCTTATCTGGTTACCAATATTGATAAAGGAGCCGTTAATAAGCCACTTATCGGAATGATGTCGCGTTTGGTTCCTGCGGGTTTTTCCTGGGTTTCGGTTTATTGGGTTTTTGCACTCATCAGTATTTTGATGATTCTTGTTATTGCAGTGGTGCGTTTTCCAAAAGTGGAATTGCAGGAAGATGAAAAATCGGGTACACGGGCCAGTTATATCGAGTTGTTCAAAAACAAATATGTCATTCTCTATTTTTTCGGCATTTTTGCCTACGTGGGTACTGAACAGGGAATCTCTTACTGGATGTCCAAATTTTTGTACATCTATCACGGCATTAATCCTGATACCGTAGGGGCTCATGCGGTTTCCTATTTTTGGGGACTGATGACCATTGGCGGGGTACTCGGATTGGTTTTGTTGAAACTTTTTGATAGCAAACAGGTAATGCGTTGGTTTACAGTGCTTGCCATTGTTAGTCTGGCTGCCGGATTGTGGGGTGGAACAAAAATCGCATTGTGGGCTTTTCCGGTTTCCGGTTTCTTTTTGTCGGTGATGTATCCCATCATTGTTTCACTCGGACTCAATTCTGTGGCGAAACATCACGGTTCGTTTGCTGGTATTTTAATGACCGGTATTGCCGGTGGAGCAGTTATCCAGTTACTCATCGGCGGAATCAGCGATTTGACTTCATTAAGAACCGGAATGGTTTTTCTGTTTGTCACCCTCGGTTATATTTTAAGTATCAGTTTTTGGGCTAAACCGTTGGTTAATAACAAAACGGTAAGCCTGAAAGAAATATTTAAGTCATGATGGAAACGAAAGAAATAAAAACATTGATAGGTGTTGATCTGGGAGGAACCAAGGTAGCAACAGCACGGGTGACCGATTCGGTACAAGGAAAAATTCTTTATCGTTCTGTGCCGGCCGAAAGTGCCCATCCGCAGGATGTTTTGGATGTGTTAATCGAAGCCATCGAATTTCATTTTGATGAAGAAGTAGCGGGTATTGGTATCGGGATTCCCGGGCTGGTTAACCGGACTACCGGAGTCGTGCGCGATTTGCAAAATATTCCGTCATGGAAAGAGATTGCATTAAAAGCGTTATTGGAAAAGCATTTTGGTGTTCCGGTTTTTATTGATAATGATGCCAACTGTTTTGCCTTGGGTGAACTTCGCTTTGGCCGGGGAAAAGGAGAGAAAGATTTTGTGGGAATTACGCTGGGAACCGGCATGGGTGGCGGAATCATTAAAAACGGATTGTTGCTGCCTGATGCCCATTGCGGATCGGGGGAGTTTGGAAACATTCCTTATCTTGACACCATTTACGAAGATTATTGCAGCGGCAAATTTTTTAAAAAGAAATACAATATGGATGGTCAGATTATGGCCCGTGAAGCCCAGGATGGAAATAAAAAAGCACTTGAAGCTTTTCAGGAGTTTGGTCGTCATGTGGGAAATGCCATAAAAACCATTAAACTGGCTGTTGATCCGCAAAAGGTCATTATTGGAGGCTCCATTGCCCGTTCCGGCGAATTGTTCAAAGCCAGTATGTGGGAATCCATTTTGGATTTTCCTTTCCCTGAGGCCATTGAAGATTTTGACGTTATTTTTTCCAATACAGAAAATATTGCCGTGCTGGGAGCTGCCTCTCTCTATTTTGACCATATGGACCGGCAAGTTATACAGGAATAGATTATTATTGAAAAAATTAAAAAACAAAGAATATGCAAAAAGCAGTTATCGGAATTTCGTTTGGCGGGAAAACATTGATCGCCGGAAAAGTAAAAAACGGTAAGATTGAAAAGAGTATTACCCGGAAGATCAATAATAAAGGATCTGAAGATGAAATTCTTTCAGAAGTTTTTGGAGTAATTAACGACGTTTTCGATGATGAAATAGCCGGTATAGGAATTGGTGTCCCCAGCTTGGTGGATGTGGACAAAGGAATTGTGTACCGGGTGCAGAATATTCCATCGTGGCGCGAAGTGCATATCCGTGAAATTCTGGAAGATCATTTTGGCGTAAAAGTTTATGTGAACAACGATGCCAACTGTTTTGCCATTGGAGAAACTTATTTCGGAAAGGCCGAAGGGTATGAAAACAGCGTTGGACTTGTTCTTGGAGCCGGAGTGGGAGCCGGCGTGATATTCAAAGGTCATCTTTACTCAGGAACCAATTGTGGTGCCGGTGAATTTGGCGATATTCCCTATCGGGATGAAACATATGAATATTACCTGAATGATGCTTATTTTGAGTATAAATTCGGATTGTCAGCCCATACGCTCATCCGCCGGGCCGACAAAAAAGATAAAATTGCCCGTGCCATTTTTGAACAATACGGATATGATTTAGGGATGCTGATAAAAACGATTCTTTTTTCAGTAGATCCGGAAATTGTTGTTATTGGTGGCTTTATCTCCAAAGCGTTCTCTTATTTTGAAAAAAGTATGTGGGAGAGAATACGCACATTCCCTTATAAGCACACGATAAAAAAGCTGAAAATTGTTCCTTCCGAACAGGAAGACATTGCGGTATTGGGTGCTGCTGCCCTTTATTTTGACGCACAAAACCAAAAATTAATCAAGTAAAATGATGAACGAAAAAAAACTGGAAGTCAAAGAACGTCTTGAACGGAAGTACGAAAAGCTTTTTACGGAAGTTTACGAAACGCCGGAACTGGGGTCAAAAAAAACAGCAGAAATCATTGCGGATCTCATCCGTGAAAAGAATAAAAACGGCGAAACCTGTGTTTTAGGACTGGCTACCGGCTCCAGTCCGATCGGCGTTTATCGTGAGCTGGTGCGCATGCACAAAGAAGAAGGGCTTTCTTTTAAAAACGTGATTACTTTCAATCTCGACGAGTACTATCCTATGCCAAAAGAACACGTGCAGAGTTATTGGTATTTTATGCACGAACACCTTTTTGACCATATTGACATTTTGCCTGAGAACATTCATATTCCTGACGGAACCATTCCGGAAAATAAGGTTTTCGATTTTTGTCAGGATTATGAAAATGCCATTCAGGAAGCCGGTGGAATTGATTTACAGATTTTGGGTATTGGCCGCACGGGGCATATCGGTTTTAATGAGCCCGGATCCGGTATGGATTCACCAACCCGCATGGTTACGCTCGACTCGTTAACCATTGCTGATGCAGCCGGAGATTTTCAATCGGAAGAAAATGTTCCGCGCAAAGCCATTACCATGGGCGTGGGAACCATCATGACGGCACGACGCATCATCTTGCTGGCATGGGGCGAAAAGAAAGCGGCGATCATCCAAAAAGCCATTGAAGGTCCTGTGCTGGATTCGGTTCCGGCAACTTATTTGCAAAAACATCCGGATACCGTTATCGTTCTTGATAAAGAAGCGGCTGCAGAGCTTACCCGGTTTAAAACGCCGTGGCTGGTGCGTCAGGTTACCTGGAATGATAAGTTGATCCGCAAAGCTACGCTCTGGCTTTGCGACAAATTGAATAAACCGATTCTGAAGCTGACCAATCGTGATTATAACGACAACAGCCTGGGAGATTTGGTTGTAAAAAATGGGCCGGCATATGATATCAACCTGAAGGTTTTTAATATGTTGCAGAAAAGTATCACCGGATGGCCCGGCGGAAAACCCAATGCTGATGATACCCAGCGTCCGGAGAGAGCTTTGCCTTATCCTAAAAGGGTGTTGGTATTTAGTCCGCATCCTGATGATGATATGCTGGCCATGGGCGGAACCATTAACCGGTTGGTAGAACAGGGTCACGAAGTGTATGTGGCTTATCAGACTTCAGGAAATATTGCCGTTGCGGACGATGTGGTAATCCGCTTTTTATATGTGGCGGAAAATATCGCCAAAGAGCATGCCATTGATGCCCGAAAAGTATATCGGGCGATTGAAAATAAAAAGCAGGGGGATATTGATATTCCGGAAGTACGGCAGTTGAAAACATTAATTCGGGAAGCGGAAGCCCGCTCGGCTTGTCATTTTCTGAATATCCCGGATGATCATATCTTTTTCTTAAAAATGCCTTTTTATGAAACGGGAACCATTAAAAAAGCTTCTCTCGGACAAAAAGATGTGGATTTAATGGTGGAAGCCATGCGGAAGGTAAAACCGCATCAGATTTATACGGCCGGCGACCTGACCGATCCACACGGAACACACCGGAAATGTTTTAACAGCCTTGTGCAGGCACTGGAAAAAATAAAAACAGACAATTGGTTGAACGAGTGCCGTATTTGGTTATATCACGGAACCTGGAAAGAGTGGGAAATTGCCGATGTGGACATGGCTGTTCCGGTAAGTCCGGAAGAGCTGAAGAAAAAACGTTCTGCAATCTTCCGTCATTCCAGTCAGAAAGAGATGATGTTTCCCGGCTCGGAGGATGTGGAAATCTGGCGTTATGCCATTGAACGAAACCGCGAAACGGCCAAAAAGTACGATCGATTCGGCATGGCCGAATACGAAGCCATCGAACTTTTTGTAGAGTATGTTTTAAACCGGTGAAAAGTCAATTACGATAGCAAAAAACCGCCGTCGGCAACCAAAATACTGCCTGTTATAAAACTACCGGCTTCTGAAGACAACAGAAGAGCGATATAAGCAATTTCCTCCGGATTTCCCATGCGTCCCAGGGGCGAAGACGATTCAATTTGTTGCATGATTTGCTGATTTGTCCACAGGGCTGCACTGAATTTGGTTTTAATGAGTCCCGGGCTAATGGCATTGACCCGGATACCAAATTTCCCCCATTCTTTGGCCTGGCTTTTGGTCAGCATGGATAATGCGGCCTTGCTGGTGGAATAAATTCCAAGTCCTTCTTCCGGCAACTCGCCCTCTACCGAGCTGATGTTGATAATGCTTCCGCCACCGCGTTTTTTCATGCTTTCAAGACTTTTATTGGCCAAATCCCAAGGCGCTTTTACATTCACGTTCATGATGTGGTCAAAAATCTCATCGGTGGCTTCTTCTACAGGGCCAAAAACAGGATTCGTGCCGGCATTATTTACAAGAATGTCTATACCGCCCAGTTTTTCGATGGTTTTTTCCACCAGAGCAGTTCGGTCATCAGGATTGCCTACATGACAGGCAATGGCAACGGCAGAAAGTCCGTCGGCTTTAAATTTTTCAGCAACCGCATCACAGGCTTCCTGCTTACGGCTGCTGATTACTACGGTTGCTCCGTTTTCTGCTAACAAACGGGCAATTGCTTCTCCGATTCCTTTAGAGGAACCGGTAATAATGGCCACTTTCCCTTTTAGGTTAAATTTGGTCATCATCGTTCTCCTCATCGTTTTCTCCAAATTTTAATTTCATCCAAGGTTCAGTTTTCAAATCTACGTCGTCGTCCATATCTTTGGCCATGCCGCCAAGATATTTGGCCACATTGATACGGGTTTTAAAGTCGTATTCAAAACTCAGGGCAATGGCTTCCATAATGGGCGAACCTCCGCCGTGTACACCGCCTACCAGCAATTCAGCAGTCATAGCTGAAGTGCTCATGATTTCCACCAGATTCCATATTTTCAGTGAAAGCTCAGGCGAGATGTTCGGATTCCGGACAATAAAACGGTCCAGATGTTCTTTCAGTTCGTCCATGGTGAAACTTTGCTTAAACGGTAGCGTGGCAGCAATCCCTCCGGCTATTTCGGTAAGCAGGTTAAATTCGTGGTAAATCAGTTCTCCCATCAGCTTACGGCCCACATTGGCGTAAATGGTGTTGGGAAAAAAGGTACCGCTTTTGGTTTTTTTACCGAAAACAGCGGCAGCCACTCCGGCACTGTAAGCCAGCTCGGCTGCTCCGGCATACTGCGTCAGTTTTTCGCGCACATGCGATACTTTGGTGATGTTATTGGCTTCGGCAGCCAACAACGAAGTTCCGCATAAAATATCGGAAACGGCCGGTTTACAGCCCGAATAGCTATGACGGTGCGAGTCGGCAAAAAGCATGGCTAAACGACGGCCAAATTCCCATTCACCGGCCATAAAAACACGTTCGTTCGGAACAAAAACGTTGTCAAAAATGACTACCGAATCAGAAATCCCGGTCAGACAAACCGGCGGAGCATCTTTATCATCTTTTTGGCGGTGCCATACCGGGCGGGTAACCAGTTTAACGCCTTCCCAGTCGCCGGGAACCACAAAAGCCACGGCGTAATCTTTATCGGCTTCCATCAGTGCCCGGGTGGGAATCACAAAAATTTCATCGGCATAAGGCGCCTGGGTAACCGACATTTTAAAACCACTTACCACGATGCCGTCTTCCCGTTTTTCTACAATATGTACATAAGCATCCGGGTCAGCCTGGTCTGATGGTCGTTTAACACGATCGCCTTTGCTGTCGGTTTGGGCACAGCAGCCTACCAAATCGTTTTTCTGATAGTATTCCATAAACTTCAGAAACCGGTCGTGATAATCGGTTCCTTTGGCATCATCAATTTCGCGGGTGCAGATAGACAGTGCACTGATGGCATCATGCCCCATACAACGTTGAATACAACCGCCGGCACGGCGGGCGCCGAGACGGATCAGCTTTTGTTTTTCCATCAAATCGTATGGATCCTGCGGGAGGTGAGCCCAGCGATTTACTTTTTCGCCAGTGATATTCGATTTGGCTGTAGCCAGTTTTTGGTATTTGGGATCTTTGGCCAGGTCGAAAGTAATTCCCAAAACATTAATTCCGGGTTTGAGTCTGGGGTCGTCGCGACCTACTTTTTCATCACCAATGTAAATGTTGGGCTTCATGTTTTTGAGCCTTTCAAAGTATTCTTCTTTTGTTCTGAGCATGATGTCCTCCTTATTTTTTAGATTTTTCAGTGTGTAAAGCTATAAAACGGACTGGAATAAACCAAAAAAATACTTTGCATGCGTAATATTTATGTTCAATCTAAATTAAATGTAGACGGATAAATAGGGGAGACTTGTTAAAAATAAACAGTAAATTTCGTTATTTTCTTTGCCGGTAAAGACGGGCCAGTTTTTTGTATTTCAGATAACTCTCTTTGCTCGAAAGGGTACAAATTTGCCAGCCGCTCTTTCCTTCCAGAAAACCCAAATGCAGGAAAAAACAACTCAGAAATTTGAAAAACGGACTTCCCCAGGTTTTAATACAAAAAGCTTTTTCTCCGTGTTCAAATTTGGCTTTTGCTGCGAATGTGCTGAAATGTTCGACTTGTTTTTTGTGTTGTTCTATCGAGTAATAGCTGTAATGCAGCAGGTCGCCTTTCAAATGTTTCACCACAGAACCGGGTTGCATCTTAAAATAGTCATGCGGATTTAACCCGCTCCAGCGGCCTTTGTTTTTGTCAAAAAGCCGGAGCTTCCGGTCGGGATACCAACCACAGTGTCTGATCCATTGTCCGCAGTAATTGGTCAGCCGGTTCATGGTATAACCATCGGCATCGCGGTGCTCTTTCACTTTTAAAATAGAATTCTTCAGCGTGTCCGAAAGGGCTTCGTCAGCATCAAGAGATAATATCAGCGGATACGAAGCATGCAATATGGCTCTGTTTTTCTGTTCGATATAACCGTCAAAAGCATGGGTAAAAAAACGAACGCCAAGATTTTCACAAATCTCGCGGGTACGGTCGGTTGAAAAAGAATCAAGCACAACAATCTCGTCAGCAACCCCTTCAAGCGAACGGATACAGCGTTCGATATTTTTTTCCTCATTAAAGGTGATAATAACGGCCGAAAGTTTTTCCATAAGCAAAGCCAAAAATAGAAAAATGCCGGAATTGGGTACTTTTTTTTGAATGCGGTGTCAAAATAAATTTTCATCTTCTGTGCCAGCTAAAAAACAAAAAGGTCATCTTTAAATTTTTCAGACCTTTGCACAAAATTTTAATAAAGAAACAACATGAAAATTGCGGCATTGGTTTCGGGAGGTGTGGACAGCTCGGTTTGTGTGCCTTTACTGAAAAAACAGGGATACGATCCGCATATTTTTTATATCCGTATCGGCATGGAAGACGAACCCGCTTTTGTGGATTGTCCGGCCGAAGAGGATATTGAAATCACCACCTGGATTGCCAAAAAATACAACTGCCGCTTCGACGTGGTGGATTTGCAAAAAGAGTATTGGGCCACGGTGGTAAAATATACCATGGACAGTGTAAAACAAGGACTTACCCCCAATCCTGACATCATGTGCAATTTGCTGATTAAATTCGGCGCTTTTAACGACCGGCACGGCCACGAATTTGACCGTATCGCCACCGGCCATTATGCCACCCGTTACGAAACCGATGAAGGGGTTTTTCTGGGCACAGCTGCCGACCGCGTAAAAGACCAGACCTATTTTTTGGGACAAATTACTTACAACCAGTTGCAAAAAGCCATGTTTCCCATTGGCCATCTGCAAAAAAAGGAAGTGCGTCAACTGGCCGAAGAGATGAAGCTGCCCAGTGCACACCGGCCCGACAGCCAGGGCATCTGTTTTCTCGGCAAAATCAACTATTCCGACTTTATCCGGAAATATGTGGGCGAAAAAACCGGCGAAATTGTCGAACTCGAAACCGGAAAAGTATTGGGCGAACACAAAGGCTTTTGGTTTTATACCATTGGCCAGCGGCGCGGACTGCGGCTGGGCGGCGGTCCCTGGTTTGTCGTAAAAAAAGATACCCGTAAAAACATCATTTACGTTTCTAACGGTTACGACCCTATCAGCCAGTACGACGACACGGTTTGGATGGAAAACCTGCATATCTTAAATCCGCATCACGATTATTCCGGGTTGAAAGAGATAAAATTCAAAATCAGGCATCAGCCCGAATTTACCGCCGGCGAACTGGTACGCGACGAAAAAGGAATCCGCATTGTTTCCGGAAAAAAGATTTCGGGAATTGCTCCCGGTCAGTTTGCCGTGATTTACGATACCGACGAAAAAACCTGCATTGGCAGCGGAGTTATTGCCCAAAAAGCAGACTGAAACCAAAAGTCAAAAAATGCCCGTTCATCATCTGCACAAAGCGCAACTCAGTCGTCAGATTAAGTCTGAAGCCGAAAAGCTGGGCTTTTTTGCCTGTGGCATTTCGCGGGCCGGAGCCCTGCCGCAGGATGCCCGGCGTGTAGAGCAATGGCTCGAAAAAGGCATGCAGGGCGAAATGCATTACCTTACCCGGAATCGCGAAAAAAGATATGATGCCACCCGGCTGGTCGAAAAAGCCCGCTCGGTTATCTCGGTACTCATCAGCTATTATCCCCAAAAAGAGCTTTCCGAAAAGAGTTATTACAAAATTGCCAAGTATGCTTACGGTCGCGATTATCACTTTGTGATTAAGCAAAAACTTTCCCGCCTTTTGCAACAAATCGAGCAGGCCACAGGCAAACGTAACGCCCGTATTTTTACCGATTCGGCACCGGTACTCGACCGGGCGGCAGCCCGCCGTGCCGGATTGGGATTTATCGGGAAAAATACAACACTCATCAGCCGCCGTGCCGGTTCGTTTTTCTTTATCGGACACATCATCATCGACCTTGAGCTGGCTTACGACGACGAAATCACCGAAAATTTCTGCGGAAACTGCACAAAGTGTATCGATGCCTGTCCCACCGGCGCACTTTCGGCTTTTGAGCTGGATGCCCGCCGGTGCATCTCGTACCTCACCATTGAGTACCGCGGCGAAAAAATCCCGGAAACGTTCAAAGGAAAATGGAAACAGTGGATTTTCGGCTGCGATATTTGTCAGGATGTCTGCCCGTGGAACCGCAAAGCACTTCCGGCCACAGAACCGGCTTTTCAACCCTCCGAAGCGCTCAAAAACATGACCCGCCGCGACTGGGAAAACCTGGACAAACCCACCTTTAAAAAGCTTTTCAAAAATACGCCGCTCGAACGTACCGGCTGGAAAGGACTACAGCGAAACATCCGGTTTTTGCAGGACGATTAACGCAAAATTAACTTCTTTTTCAGGGCGCCGGACGGGCTGTCCGTTTTAGTCCCGGTGCCGGCTACGGTGTTTCGCCACGGTGGCACACGAGCTTCCTTCGGTCGCTGTCTGCCATCTGCTACACATCCGTTTCCGTCACCGGGCGCTGCCACTACCATCCCTGGCGCAGGCAGAAATCTCAAAATCTAAGCACCAAAAGACAAAAAATCAAATAACAAACGAAATTCCAAAAACCAAGCATCAATCCAAAACACTGAAAATCAATACTGAAACTTTTTCCAAAGGCCGGTAACCAATGACCTTTTTCTCGCTAAGACATGCTAAAGATAAACATCAAAAATCATACATCCTCACATCTTCCATCTAACATCTAACATCCTCACATCCTCACATCCCCCTATCCTCACATCCATTCCTCAAAACCGTAATTTCTCCGTCATAATGCCAAAACGCAACACATCAATTTGGTGGCGGAAGTAAATATTGTAATAATCCAATCCGTGATAAAACTGCACGAAAAAGCCCACATCTTCAAAAAACTTCGGATAATAACTGGCTGTAAATTTAACGTTTACACGATTTAACGAATACCAGTCCCACCCGTTTAAATCGCCAAACATCCAGGTAAGTTCGCCTTTGAGCGACAGACGGGCTTTCTTTTTTTTGCTTGCCATGGCATCGGCCGGAAGTTTAAAAACCGAAAAAGCATTGTGCCAGCGAACGGTGCTGTATTGTCCTTTCAGCTGGCTGATAGACCAACTGTTCGGATGTACTTCAAAAGAAGTTTTAAAGAACTGATAAGCATGAAAACGTTTATCGAAATGGGTTTTGATAAATCCGATTTCAAAAAAGTTGGTGGCAAAATTTCCGGACTTCAGATTGATTTCGCCGTTGTCAAGATAAAAAGGACCGTCCTGACCGTTGGAGTGGTGGGCCAGCCGGAAATAAAAACTGGCGTTCCGGGCATTGGCTTTTCCCGAAAACATATAATACAGCGTAATTTGTGGAATATAACTCGGTGTCCGCACCGGAAACGAAGTTTCCTGGTACATCCGGAGAATAATCTGTGGAGTGATTACTCCCAGCAGCCTGAAATTTTTGCTGTGCCGCAGATAAAAATTGGGATTGATGTTTGCCTCAAACCACAACGGTTCCAGATTTCCAATATCAATGGGAAAGGTAATATAGCTTCCTCCCTGATTTACCTGCGAAATAACCGGAAGACCGATTCCCAGGGTGTCAGGTGTGTGTTGTGCTTCTGCCAGACAGGAAAAAACCAAAAAACCAATGAAAAAAACAAATCGTTTCATGACTTTTAATTTTTGTTGAAAAAGAAACCTGTCCACAGAAAATATTCTGTTTTTCTTTTTGCTGATGGTTTAAGTACTCGAATAATATTTCCGAGTACTTTTATGAGCCATTGGCAAACACTTTCCCGGTTTTCAAAAGCCCGCCCTTGTTATTTTCCGTTAACAAGGACGAGCTTCGAGTATTTGTTTAATCTTGTTTTATTTTCTTTTTACCAAATTTTTCTTTGGTCCGGTCCACAAGATAGTAAACCATCGGAACAAGATAAACCGTAAGCATCAGCGAAGAAAGCAATCCGCCGATAATTACCCATGCCAGACCGTTTTTCCATTCACTGGCGGTTCCTTTGGCCAGCGCAATCGGCAGCATACCAATGGTCATGGCCAGTGTGGTCATCAAAATAGGACGCATACGTTCTTTACCAGCCAGAATCAGCGCTTCTTTATAATGTTTTCCCTGCGCTTTCAGGTGGTTGGTAAAGTCCACAATCAAAATGGCGTTTTTGGTTACCAGCCCCATCAACATAATCATACCGAGCAGAGCAAACAGGGTAATGTTGTTCAGCGACAGGTTCAGGGCAAGGAAAGCACCAATAACAGCCACTGGAATACCAAACAAAGCTACAAATGGATAAACGTAATTGTCGTACAGCGCAACCATGATGAGGTAAATCAGAATAAACGAAATAAGCATTACGGAACTCAGCGCACCGAAACTTTCATTTTGCGTTTTCACATCCGATTCCCAGGTGAGTTTAATTCCTTCGGGCAACGGGTGTTTTTTCAGGTATTTTACCACATCGGAAGCCAGTGTTCCGGATGGTCTTCCGAAAGCTTCCGAAGTCAGCGTAATGGCCGGCTGACGGTTGATCCGTTCCAACATCGAAGGCGAGTTGTCCTGTACCACTTTGGCAAACTGCGATACCCTGACAGGAACATGCATGGGATTGACCACGATCAGATTTTTCACATCTTCGTAATTCCGGCGGTCGAAGTTATCCAACCGGATTTCGATGGGATATTCAGTTCCTTTTTGTACGAGGGTAGCATCGTCGTTTCCTTTAAAAGCAGTTCTCAGCGACAGTCCGACATAAGCAGTGGACAAACCAAGACGTTTCATTTTGTCTTTGTCGGGAATCACCTTGTACTCCGGGTTTCCTTCTTCCACCGACAGGCGGACATTGTCAGCTCCCGGAATTTTTTCAACAGCATCCTGCAAGTCTTTGGCCGTTTTCATTACCACATTCAGGTCACTCCCGCTCAAGGTAATTTTAATAGGCGCCGAACGCGGGATAAGTCCCAGTTCAGACATGGAAAAGTTAATGCCGGGATACCGCTTGTTGAGCTCTTTTTTCAGCCATTTCATATAAGCAATGGTTGACATTTTGCGCTCTTTCAACGGTTTAAGCTGAATGGTAAATTCCGAAATATATGGCGAGCCGATACCAAGACTTCCGATTCCGGTACTGGGACCGGCAATGTTACTAAAGAGTGTGGATACTTCGGGCTGACTCAGAATGTAATTTTCAACCTTTTGGCTGATGATATTGTTTTTATGAACCGTTGTGGTTTTGTCAAACTCAAGGTTCAGGCTGAATTTACCCTGGTCGCCCGTGGACATCATCTCTTCCCCGATAATTCCCTGTTTCATGATAAGGCCGGTCAGCAGGAACAGGAACAAAACAATGCCAGTAAAAATCAGCTTGTGGTTCAATACCCACTCAAGCTGGTGTCCGTACCATTCAATAAAACGTTGAAGCTGGTCTTCGAACCAAAGCAAAAAGCGGTTGAGCGGATTGGTAGGTTTCAGGTCTTCTTTTTTCCCGATACGTGAAGCAAGCCACGGGGTCAGCGTAAAACCTACCAGCAAACTGGTGAGCGTAGAGGTAATAACAACCACCGAAAACTGTTTCAGCATACCGGCCACAAAGACGTGCAAAAACAAAATAGGAGCAAACACCACCACGTCCACAAGGGTAATGGAAACAGCAGAAAAACCAATTTCCATTCGGCCTTCGAGAGCCGCTTCGCGTTTGTCTTTTCCCATGTCGAGGTGACGCTGGATATTTTCGATAATCACAATCGAGTCATCCACCAAAATACCGATAATCAACGACATGGCCAGCAACGTCATAAGGTTCAGCGTATAGCCGAGAATCCACATCATGGCGAAAGCCGTAACCAGCGAAGTAGGAATGGCAATCAATACGATGATAGAGTTCCGATAACTGCGTAAGAACAGCAACATCACCACCGACACAAGAATAACGGCCAAAATCAGGTCGTCCACCACCGAATTTACAGCGGCAATGGTGTTGGTGGTCGAGTCGTCGGCAATTTTGAATTTTACGTTGTACTTGGCGTACTCTTTTTCGATCTGTTTCAGTTTTTTACGTACCAGTCGCGATACGTCCACGGCATTGGCATCGCCCTGCTTCTTCAGCAAAATCCCGATTCCGTTTACGCCGTTGTAGCGGCTGACCGAAGTAATTTCTTTTACTCCGTCCACTACCGAAGCCACATCTTTCACATATACCGGGTTACCGGGTGAGGGCATGGCCACCTGCACGTTCATAATCTGACTGATATTTTTGAATTTTCCGATCAGACGAACCGAGTGATACTCTTTATCGGTTTTTACATCGCCCGAAGGAATGTCGATATCCGATTGTTTAATGGCTTCGACCACCTGCAACAGCGAAACTTTATAAAGCTTCAGCTTTTTCTGGTCTACTTTCACGAGAATTTCGCGTTGCTCACCACCAAGCATCGTGATTTCGGCTACCCCGTTCAACTGCTGAATCTGAGGCAGAAAATCATCTTTCATTTTCTGATAGAAAACAGTAGCCGGCAGGTTACTGGTGGCACTGATGGACATAATCGGCAAGTCGTTGGGCGAAACCTTACTCATCTGCGGACTCAAAATATCATCCGGCAGGTCGTTTTTGATGTTGTCGATATACCGCTGGGCATTTTGCATGGTATTATCGAGGTTGGTACCGTATTTCAGGTTGACAATAATTACCGAAGCATTAGGCAACGAGTAGGTTTCCATGTAGTCGATCCCTTCGAGATTCGACAGGGCATCTTCCAGTTTTCGGGATACGGTATTTTCTACTTCGTGGGGTTCGGCACCGGGATACATGGTTTTGATTACCACCACCGGCTGGCTGAAATCGGGCAACAGTTCGTAACTCAAATTACTGAAGCCAATGACGCCCAGCAAAATGAATACGCCAAACAAAACCACGATCAGCGAGGGTCGTTTTATGGATAATTCTGTAATATTCATAGCACTTACTTCTTAATGGTTACATTGGCTCCGTCGAACAGGTTGATAAATCCGGTGGTAACAATTACATCGCCCGGGTTCAGCCCTTTTGAAACAATGGCTTTATTTTTAAACCGGCCGGAAATGACAATATCATGCAGCCAGGCTTTTCCGTTTTTGATGATGTAAACCTGCGGATGGATATTACTTCCGACAATAGACGATGCTTCAATAATAATGTGCTGTTTGTTGGCTTCTCTTTTTACATATACATTGCCAAACATTCCGGCTTTTATTTTTAAACCGGGGGTATTTTTTACGGCAAACAAAACAGGAAAATCATGGCTCATTTTGTTGGATTCGCTACCCACAGTGGTTACTTTTCCGATAAGCTGATCCTGCGGATAAACATTGGCCACCACCGGAAATTCTTTTCCGGTTTTAAACAGGATGACTTCATTTTCGGAAACGTTGATGGTGAATTTCAGGTTGGAAATATCCACAAGCTGGAACAAAGGCATACCGGGAGCGGCATACTCGCCTTTTTCACGGAATTTCATGGTGATAATTCCACTGAAAGGGGCACGAACGGTTGTTTTATTGATTTTATCCTGAAGGATGGCTTTCTGGATTTTTGCTGCCTGTAATCCCAGTTGGGCTTTTTCGAGTTTTACTCCCTGTACCGCATCGGCTTTTTTCAAAACAGAATACCGTCTGACATCATCTTCCAGTCCTTTTATGTTGACTTCTACCTGTTTCAGTTGCAGCTCAAAATCTGATTTGTCCTGTTGCAAAAGCGGTTGTCCTTTTTTTACCACACTTCCTTCATCCACAAATACCGACACAATTTTTCCGGGAACATCGGCCGAGATCTTAGACTCATGATTCGGATTAAAAATACCGGTAAACGATGTTTTGTTGTTCAGCCATTGAAGTCTCAGTGTGTCCACATGAATGCTGATCGGGGCACTTTTATCGTAATGATACACTTTGTGCACCGTTATTTCTTTATTTTTTTTCAATTGAAGAACCATCATAACAATAATGGCCAGCAGGGAAAAAATCCATAAAAACTTTTTTGTATTCATCTTCTTGCGTTTTATTTATTTTACTGTTGAATCAATATTTCCGGTTAATTTTTTCAGTTCAAGGTCGGCTTTCAGATAGTTTACCACCGCGGCAATATAATTTTGCTGGGCTTCCTTTAAATTACTGTCGGCCATTAATACATCGGTAATGTTGGCCAGTCCCTGCTTTTGTTGCAAAACGGTATGCCGGTAAACCGATTCGGCCAGTTTAATTTGTGCCGAAGTATTCAAAATATTTTTTAAAGCTACAGCCCGCTGATTCCGGGCATTCTTAATTTCGATGTTGTTTTGTTCGTTTAACAAATTCAGCCGCAACTGACTGTTTTTCAGTTCGATTTTTTTCTGGTTGATTTTACGTTTGGTAACGGTTCCGTTAAACAGCGGTACGGTAATTTGCAATCCGGCAAAGGTGGTGGGGTAAAATTTCAGAAAATCGTTGGGTTTTTTATCGTACCCGAAACCCACCTGTGAGTAAGCACCGTACAACGAAACCGAAGGAATCCTGGAATTTTTCAGTGTTTTCAGTTCGTTGCTCAACAGGCTTTTTTGTGTTTCTGCCAGTTGAATGTCCACGATAACATGCGGCGTATAGGTGGTATTGGCCTGATAATGAATCTCGGTTTCCACATCAAAAGGCTGGTTTGACGGAATACCCATGGTGAATTTCAACAAACGAATCACCTGATTCAGGTTGTTTAAAACAATTTCGCGCTGTACCTTTAATTTGGCTTCCTGCAGTTGCACGTTTTCCACATCGGTATTTTTTGCCAGTTGTTGTTCGTGCAATAATTTCATGGTAGCCAGCAGTTTGGTGGTGTTTACCAGGTTGCTGTCGACAAATGCCAGCTGGTGTTTCAAAATCTGGGCATTGTAGTACAAATTCGATACGTTAAAAAATACTTCTTCCCTTGTTTTTTTGAATTGTAACCGTTTAAGTTTTGAAGCGGTTTTGGTTGCTTTGATTGCACCGTAGATTTGTGAATTATATAGCGGTAATGCAGCTTGAACGCCAATGTTAAAATTGTGTGGTGTACCGAATTGTACTTCTTTAAATAATCCTTCGGGACCGCCAAAAGCCGATTGTGGCATCAGCTGGTAAGGCTGATCGATAAAATATTTGTAATCGGCACTGAATTTGAGTTTGGGAATCAGATTGGCTTTCGCTTCTTTTTCTTTTTCCGTACTCACCGCCATGTCGTTTTTGCTGATTTGCAGCGTTGTATTGTACTGCTGTGCTGTATCAATACATTGCTGCAGGGTCCAAACCTGGGCAAAAAGCGGCGTGGATACCGTCGTTATAAAAATAAACGACAACAGAATTTTAAGTTTGTGAACGCTCTTGAACATTTTGTTTAAATTTTTTTAATGATTGATCGAACAGTTTTTACACCCTTTCGTTTTATTTGAAATATTGATGGAATTTTTTGAATTTTTGTTTTAAAATCGTGAGTTGTTTTTGTCCTTCGCTTACCGTGGCTGCTGCCATTAATGCATGCATGTTGTCTTCGATGTTATGAAAGAAAGATTGCAGCTCGGTATAAGCCTGTCCCTGATGTCCGTTTTCCAGCAAAACGGTTTTGGCCATTCCGAAAATTTCTTTTCCCAGTTGATGGTAGTCAGAAAGTTGTGATGAAGAGAAATGATTGATTTTTTGATCAATTAAATTCATGTTTTTCATGGTTTCGGCATCCAGCACCCATTTTTTACCCTGATTGAGTGTCAAAGGACGGTTCATTCCCTGGTTTTGTCCGGGGCTTGCCTGAAAATCATGCTGATACAAAGTTTCGGCAATCAAGCGCAGTTCCTGATCGGTATAAACCAGTTTAGGCATCAGGTGAAACCTTTTAACAGCCCCGGGCATCAGGGTTGTTTTTTCTGAAGGGTTTTTTACATAATTCATCACAGCCTGAACAAAGTCGTTACGTTTGGGATAAGCCGGTTTATAATGTTGTTGCACCCGTACCATGGGCGGGGCAATCATTTGATTTCGCTTGGCCGGATCGGGTTTCTCCAGATGACAGATAAAACATTTTTGCTTCATCAGGGCATACCCTTTTTGAAAGTCTATTGTATCGGCCACACTTTTATCTTGTATCGCTTGTTTTCCGGTAGCTTCTGTCCGGCTGCTCCCCTGGCAGCGGACGAAGGCTAAAGTAATAAAAATTAGGAATATAAGTTGCGTTCTCATGGTTTTTTTATTAAAGTTAATAACGATTGTATCATTTTTTCGCCGGCTTCCATAATGTCAAACTGAAAATGGGAAATCCGCCATTTTAGCATCTGCAATTGAAAGGCTCCCATAATAATGCTTACCAGTTCATCGCTTTCTACTTCAGAAGTAAAAATCCCGTTTTGTTGTCCGTCGTTTATGATGGTGTTTAAATATTTTACTTTTATTTGAATGAGCTTTTGTATCATTTCGTTAATGAGCCGGTTTTCTTCCGGTAAACCGTCGGAAAATACCGCTACGACAAAAAAGGGCTTCTCCTTAAAAAACAGGAACTGATCGCGAAACAATGCTGCGAAGTTTTCGTCGGCACGGTCAGTATGTGGAATGTTTTGTAATCGTTCGTCAATATTGTCAGCCAGATATTGCAAAAGGGTAACAATAATTTCTTCTTTACTTTTAAAATAACGGTACAAAGCGCTTTCGGAAAAATGCATCTCGTTGGCCAGATTTTTAATCGTTAGGCCGCATAATCCCGACGTGGTTAACAGCCTGCCGGCGGCTTCCACAATTTCTAACTGACGTGTCGATAGTTCCACTCTGATTCTCTTTTCTTTAAAGGGTGTTAGTGAATATTCACTCTGCAAATGTAAATAAATTTTAATACGCCCGTCTCTTTTTTAAAAAATTAATGCAATTTTAAGATTTTCAGGCAGCGGGCACGGATTTTTGTATCTTCGCTAGGGGAAAATTTAACCAAAATTTAACGGACCGTCTGACGGGCTTACGGGTGAATTTTTCAACTTCGCCCATTATTTGTAACAATGAAAAAAAAAGAAACCGACTTTAGCCAGTACAAAATTCTTCTTGTGGACGATGAAGAAGACATCATTGAATTTCTTTCATACAATTTGAAAAAAGAAGGTTTCCGGGTTTTTACGGCTTTCGACGGCGAAGAAGCGGTGAAAAAAGCCAAAAAAGAACTTCCGCATCTGATTTTGATGGACATCATGATGCCCAAAATGGACGGTATGACTGCCGTGGAAGAAATCCGGAAAATTGGTGCGCTGGACAACACGTTAATTGTTTTTCTTACGGCCCGCGCCGAAGATTATTCGCAAATTGCCGGTTTTGAAGCCGGAGCCGACGATTACGTAACCAAACCGGTGAAGCCTAAAGTGCTGGTAAAACGCATTATGGCGTTGCTGCGCCGTTCCCGAAAAACCGAAGTCGCTCCGGTTGAACGGAACGACATCACCATCGACCCATCCGGGTTTTTTGTGATGAAAGGTACTGAGAAAATTACGCTTCCGAAAAAAGAATTTAAACTGTTGCATTTGCTGGCATCCAAACCCAATAAGGTTTTTCGCCGCGATGAGATTTTTCATGAAATCTGGGGTGACGATGTGATTGTGGGAAACCGCACCATCGATGTACACATCCGCAAAATCCGCGAAAAACTGGGAATCGAAAACATAAAAACCATTAAAGGTGTCGGCTACAAATACGAAGAATAAATGTCGATAAAACATGCACCCCGGAATGTGGCCCTGTTGAATGCTGCTGTCATCACACTGACTTTTCTTTCTATTTACGGTGTGATGGTGCTGACCGGAATGCAGCTGAATGCGGGTTTTTTGTTCCTGACGGCTGTTATTCTTTTTACCGCCGCCTACATTTCGGTATATTACTCGCTCAACCGGTTTATTTATAACCGGCTGAAAGTCATTTATAAAACCATTGGGAAATGGCACGGAACCCAACGCCGGCAACAAACCGACAACAATCAGGACGACATTTTGGGAATGGTAAACCAGGTGGTGCTCGAATGGCACGACGAACAACAGCAGAAAATTGACGAACTGCAGAAAATGGAAGCTTACCGCCGGGAATTTCTCGGTAATGTTTCGCACGAGCTGAAAACCCCCATTTTTAATATTCAGGGCTACATTCTTTCGTTGCTCGATGGCGGGTTGAAAGACGAAAAAATCAATAAGAAATTTCTGAAAAAAACAGCCAAAAGTGTGGACCGGATGATTGCCATTGTGCAGGATCTCGAAGAAATTTCAAAATTCGAATCAGGGGTGCTGAACCTGAACGAATCGGTTTTCGACATTAACGAACTTACCCGCGAAGTGGCCGAATTTCTGGAAGTAAAAGCCGAAAAAAACAATACGGAAATCGTGATTAAAGAACCCGAAAACCGGAAGTTGAAAGTGATGGCCGACAAAGTCCGTATCCGGCAGGTACTGGTCAATCTGGTGGACAATGCCATCAATTACGGAAAACCGGAAAACGGGCGGATTGTCATCTCTTTTTACGATTTTCATGATAACATTCTGGTGGAAGTAAGTGACAATGGTATCGGGATTCCGGAAGTATTTCTGCCCCGCATTTTCGAACGTTTTTTCAGGGTAGACAAAAGCCGCTCGCGCGAAAAAGGCGGCACCGGTCTCGGGCTGGCTATTGTGAAACACATCATCGAAGCCCACCGTCAAAGCATCACTGTCCGCAGCAAACCGGGCAAAGGAACCACCTTTTCGTTTACCTTGAAAAAAGCGTAATCTGCACCTTTGCAACATACTGAATCTTATTGCTTTGACTGAAAATTTCCTTTGAAAAGCAGAGTAAGAAAATTCAAAAAAAACATCTTAAAATGATTTAACATACACGAAAAAAAGATTTTACTTCTGACAAAGAATTAGTATTTTTGTTAATATGAAGAAAGAAATAATAAAATCTTTGACGAATACTTTTGAAAGTCATTCGTATATGACTGAAAACGGTATTGAATTTTGGTATGCTCGCGATTTACAACATTTACTGGGTTATACAAAGTGGGATAATTTTTTAAAAGTCATAAACAAGGCAAAAACATCTTGTGAAGCCAGTGGAAACAATATTTCAGACCATTTTGCCGACGTCGGGAAAATGGTCAAGATTGGTTCAGGAACCGAAAGAGAAATAAACGATATTATTTTAACAAGATATGCTTGTTATTTAATCGCTCAAAATGGCGATCCAAGAAAAGAAGAAATTGCTTTTGCTCAAAATTATTTTGCTGTTCAAACAAGGAAATTTGAACTTATTGAAAAACGCATAAAAGATTGGGAACGATTAAGAGCAAGGCAAAAATTAACTTTGTCAGAAAAAGAACTCTCGGAATTAATTTATGAAAAAACGGGCAGTGATAAAAATTTTGGACTTATAAGAAGTAAAGGGGACCAAGCTTTATTTGGAAGAACAACTCAACAAATGAAAAACCAGCTTGGTGTTCCCAAAGGAAGAGCATTAGCAGACTTTTTACCGACAATAACAATTAAAGCAAAAGATTTTGCAACAGAAATAACCGTTTTTAATACAAAGGAAAAAGATTTACGCACTGAAAGGCAAATATCAGCAGAACACATCATGAATAACAGATCGGTTCGTAAGATATTGCTTCAAAGAGGGATTAAGCCGGAAGAATTACCACCGGAAGAGGATATTAAAAAACTCGAAAGAAGAGTAAAATCAGAAAGTAAGAAATTAGGAAAGAACCCTGATAAATTGGAATAACCCCCCACCGGCGATATTTTTCATATAAGTAACTGTGTATTAAACAATGCTATTCTGGAATGCAGTATAATTCTGCACGATGTGATAATAATTCAAAAAAACAAGAGTTAAGAATTTTTGCAATCTGTGTGCAAAACTCAGGTCAGAAAATTCCTTTTCCCTGATTTTCTTTTCCGGATTCGATGTGTTTGTTTGCTTTTATCACTTTTCCTTTGCTCAGCCGGTAACTGATTCTGAGAATGACCATGTTTTTCAGGATGCTGATGTCGGTGTGGTTGTATTTTTCATATCCGTCGGCATTTACATAGTTGTCCTGCATATAATTTACGCCCCAGTTTACCGGCAGCACATAACCCGCCATAACCGTCAACCGGTTTTTCAGGAAAGGCTGTTGGATCAGCAGCAGCCAAAAATCATTGTTGCGACGCGAATAACCGAGCGCATTGATATTTTTGCTTTGGGTACGCTGGTAATTTAAAACAATCACCCCGTTATTTTTCAATCCCGTAAAAACGAGCTGCGAATTGGCTCTCCAGTCGGAAATGTTGTTTTCGTGATTGTCGTAAGTGATTTTGCTGTTGTAAAATTTAAAGCTGTTTTGCCAGATAAAATGTTTCCCGAAATGAAAGGTGAAATTGGTCTGGATGCCTTTCTCTTCAAAATGTCCGATATTGCTGTACGTGTATTCGAACAGGCCGTCAGGACGCAGAAAACCGGTTTGTGAAATGTAATTGTTTGAAAAATAGTAATACGGTTCGATGGAAAACAAACCTTGTTTTATGCTGATTCGCAACGAGATTTTGTTGGTAACCGACGGTTTTAAATTGGGATTTCCTGTACTGATGGTGGTAGGATTGAGCTGCGAGTAGAAAGGATTGGTCTGGTCTATGCTGGGATAATCGGCATCGGACCGAAACATGAGTTTCAGGCTTGCTTTTTTGCTGATATCGTATTTGAAATCGGCGTAAGGCTGGTAAATAAAGTAGGTGTGATTTTGATCGGCTGTAACCGGATGGCTGTATTCAACGGCCAGACCGGCTTTAATCCCGGTTTTTTTGCCGGCTTTCCAAAACAGGTAACCGTAAACATTGTGTCTTGTTTCGGTTTGCTCGAAAACAACAGATGTATCGGCGGCAAGATCGCTGCCGGTAACATCAAAGTGATTGTCTAGTTTTTTCCAGGTGTTGTCGTAACCGGCCTGCATACTGACTTTTGTATTGAATGTGTGGTTGTATTCGATATTCAGTTTGGTGGAATTTTTTTTGTTGGTTCCCTGTTCGTTGCGCCAGTTCGAATTTTCGTAAACGGTTTGATTATCATAATCTTCGTGGTAATAGTTGTAACTGAAACTGGCATTAATTTTGTCTTTGTTGCTGAGTTTTCCGGTATAAAACAGGGTGTTGTAAGCACTGTTGGTGTGGTTGTTCAAAACGGTTTGATACCGGAAACTGTCGATCAGGTTTCCCGCATCAAAAACATCGGTTTGCATGGACTGATCGGTTTTTTGGTTCGAAACGGGAAAATTCGACAGATTGCTCTCAAAGCTGATGATGTTTCGCGGGTTGATGTAATAGTCGGCCCCCAGGGTATAATTTGTCTCGTCGGCGGTAAAAATCATGTTCGGCTGAGCGTTAGGCGGTGTTTCCGTAATTTTCCGGCCGGTGCTGTAAAGGGTTTCGTTGTCGGTTTTCAGGGCAAAATTTTGCAACCGGTTGTTGATCCCGGCGTAGATATTTAATTTTTTGAACGAGTAATTGTAGTTTACATCCAGCCGGTTTTGAGGAAGCAAATAATGGCTGTTGCTTTGATCGGGGTCGATAAGTAACTGGTTATTGACAAAAAGTTCCTGTCCCTGGTAGTCTTTTCGCAGGATGATGTTGATGATGGCCGAATAACCTTCCAGTCCGTATCTGCCGCCGGGATTGCGGATAATTTCCACCTTTTTCATTCTTTCGGGCGCCAGATTTTTTATGTAATTCTGGTTTTTTTCTACCCCGTCCACCAAAAAAACCACATGACTCGAATTGTCAACCGAAATGGTATTGTTGTAACGGTCGTAACTTAATCCCGGAATTTTTTGCAGTACATCTTTGGCATCGGCTGCCCCTTTGCGCATGGCTTCCGTGATAATTTGCGTGTCTTTGTCAATACTGCTTTCGCGGCTGCTTGCCTTTACTTCCACTTCGTTGAGCGAACGCAGGTCTTTTTTCATTTTGTAAATGCCCAAAAATTTGCTGCCGGTTACCGTTCCGATGTTCACCGTGTCCGGAACATATCCCACATAACGGAAAACCAGTTTATAACGGCCGCGATGAACAGGAATACTGAAATAGCCTTTGTCGTTGGTAATGCCGCCGGTGATCAGGCTGTCAGCCGGATTCAATACGGCTACCGAACAGTATGTTAAATTTTTACCGGTTTGCGCCCCTTTGATCTGTCCTGAAATTTCAACGGTGCCCTGGGCAAATAACGGACGGCTTATCATCCACAGCATGAAAAAAGCCAGGCCTTTGAAAAATACAAAAAAATATCTTTTTTTGACAGACCGAGAGTTGATTGTTCGATACATTTTATTGGGTTTTTAGGTTTAACAAAGCAAAAGTAGAGGCGGATATCCGGGGGGAAAACGACTTTTCGGTAAACCGGCAGGTTCTGTCGGTAAGCAGGCACGAATAAAAAGGTAAACCGGTAACCGGAAATCCGGCGGCGATTTTATTTTTTTCCGGCCTTTTTCAAATCCCTATCTTTGCCGGGTCAAAAAATATCTATGATTGAAAAACAGAAAAAGCGCGAAGATCGTCCCGAACGGGCGGTATTGGTGGGGTTGATTACCCCGTCGCAAAACAAAGAAAAAGTAACGGAATACCTCAACGAACTGCAGTTTTTGGTGGAAACGGCCGGCGGCGTGGCGGTTCACCGGTTTGTGCAAAAACTCAACTATCCCAATCCGCAAACTTACGTGGGGTCGGGGAAACTGGAAGAAATTTTTCAGTATGTCAAGGCTGAAAACATCGACATGGTGGTTTTCGACGATGAACTGGGACCTTCGCAACTGCGAAACCTGGAAAAAGCCCTCGAATGCAAAATTCTGGACCGGACCAACCTGATACTTGATATTTTTGCCCGCCGTGCACAAACGGCTCATGCCAAAGTGCAGGTAGAACTGGCACAATATCAATATCTTTTACCAAGACTGACGCGGATGTGGACGCACCTTGAACGGCAACGCGGCGGTATCGGCCTGCGGGGTCCCGGCGAAACTGAAATAGAAACCGACCGCCGGATTATCCGCGACAAAATCGCTTTGCTGAAAAAGCGACTGAAAGAAATCGACAAACAAAAGGCCACTCAGCGAAAAAATCGCGGAAAACTGGTGCGCGTGGCGCTGGTGGGTTATACCAACGTGGGAAAATCCACCATCATGAACCTGTTGAGTAAATCGAATATTCTGGCCGAAAACAAGCTCTTTGCCACCCTCGACACCACCGTGCGAAAAGTGGTTATCGAAAACCTGCCGTTTCTTTTGTCGGATACGGTCGGGTTCATCCGGAAGCTGCCCACCGGACTTATCGAATCGTTTAAGTCCACGCTGGACGAAGTACGCGAATCGGATATTTTGATTCATGTAGCTGACATTTCCCATCCCGAATTTGAAGATCACATACAAACTGTCCGGCAAACGCTGACGGAAATCGGGGCCGGCGATAAAGACATCATCATGGTTTTCAATAAAATTGATGCCTTGCGCGAAAAAGAGCGCCAAACCGACGAATCTTCCGGTCAGGGACTTTCATTAAAAGAACTCGAGGCTACCTGGATGTCGCGCGAAAACCAGCCCTGCATTTTTATCTCAGCCAAAACCAAAGAAAACTATCCCGAATTTAAAAAACTGCTGTACGACCACATCCGGGCTGTCCATGCTGTTCGCTATCCGTACAATAATTTTCTGTACTGAAAATTATTTCTTATCTTTATAGCCTATTGACAAACTCGTTTTTTTTCATAGGCTATTTTTACATTGACTGCCCGTACTCGTAATACCAATACTAACTGTCAGTTAAAAGCTCTTCTGTTTTTTCTGCTTCTTTTTGTTTTGGTTTCTTTCCATGCAGATGCATTTCCTGAAATAAAAAAAATACACAGGGATATTTATACCCGGTTTACTGATTTTACCCCCATCCTTGGAACTCTCTGTGGAACAATTGTGGATATTGAACAGGACCGGTTCGGGAATATCTGGCTGGCCGGTACCCGAGGGTTGGCTAAATTTAATGGGAGTAAGGTAAAATATTATCAAAATGACTGGACTCCGGGCTCTCTGCCTTCTTCGGCCGTTTATTGTCTTGAAATGGATTCTTTTGGCCGGATGTGGGTGGGAACGCGAAACGGACTTTGTTATTACGATTATAAGAAAGATGTTTTTAAAAAAGTAATTGGTCCAGATACGAGCCAGATTGTTTCAGATACCTTTTTCATCCGGAAGATTCTGACCGAAGGGGATAGCTTGTTATGGTTTGATACCCGTCAGGGATGGTTGTGGAAACTCGATCTGAATACGTTCCAGGTTATAAAAATGTTTAGACACCGGCCTTCTGCCCAGCCATATTATCTTTATCATGCGCTTTACCGGGACCGGGACGGGATTTTATGGCTCGGTGGCCGGACACTGGGCCCCTGTTATCTTGATGAACAAAAAAACAGGGTGATTGAGATTGCACAAAGTCTGTCTGTGGAAATCAAAGGAAAGAAAAGAGGACGGGATGTGGCGTATTTTTATCATGATGAGAAAAATAATCTTTGGATTGGCTCTACTGACGGAATTTATTTTTACGATAAAAAAACAGCCCTGTTTAAAACGTTTTTACACACCTCTTCACGGGCATTTTTCCGGGATCACAATGGAAATTTATGGCTGGATATTTCGGGAGGACTGGCCTGTTATCATCCCGTTAACGGGGAACTGATAACCTATTTTCCGGAGGAGCAAGACCGAGGTTCGTTATTGGGTTCGATGGTAACAGATATTTTTGAAGACCATTACCAACAACTTTGGATTGCTACCCAAAACGGAGTATCGGTACTGAAAAGACAATGTCCGGGAGTACAATATATGTTCCATATTCCCGAAATGGATGAAACACCAGTCTCGTCGTCTATTACTTCCTTAGCTGTTGATTCGTCCGGAAAAAAAGTTTGGGTGGGGACTGAACATTCGGGATTGATGTATTTCGATCCTTTCCGGAATACTTATCGTGTTTTCAACACAAAAAATACAAAAGGAATGCCCTCTGACAATATTCGGTGTATTGCGTTAAGTCCTGAGGGAAAGGTGTTTTGTGGACTTTGGGCTGGAGTGGGATTCGGTGAGCTCCATCCTGAGAAAACTTCTTTTACCTGTTATACTTACAGAAAAGAAAATACGCACAAAGATTGGTATAACGATTTGCAGTTTGACAAAAACGGGCGGCTTTATCTTGGTTTTTGGGGAGGGGACGGTCTTATTATTTTTGATTATAAAAAGGGAATTTTTAAAAGAAATCTGGCATCTCTGTTTTCACCCCCTTTTCCTTCACGCCTGATGACTACGTTATCCATGGATCAAAAAGGAAATCTTTGGGTGGGTACTACCAGTAACGGGCTGCATGTTTATTTTCCCAAAGGCGATAGTGCTGTAGGATTTTTGCCTTTGCTGAAAGAAAGAGATGCCCGGAACCTGAAAAAAGTATTTGTTGTAAAAACAGGACCATCAGGAAAAGTATGGGTGGGTGCCCATGGGCTTTTTACCGGGACTTCGGAGCCGCTTTCGCTGAAAAAAATAAAAATGGATGAACGTTTCCAGAATTTGGATGTTTATGGTATTCTTCCGGAAAATAAAGACCTGGTATGGCTTTTAACCAATTGGGGATTGCTACGATACAATTATTTAAGCGGAGGAATGATCAATTATGCTTCCACGGTGAAATTGAAGTTTGATGAAGATCATGCTTCCGGTGTCCGGTTGAAAGATGGCCGTTTTCTTTTTGGTGGAAAAAATGGTATGGCTTTGGTGGATGCTGAAAAGGTAAAACTCAATCCGGCAGTTCCTTCAGTATATCTTTCATCGTTGTTGGTTTTTGATAAAACAAAGGTAGCCGACATTGAAAATAAGGATACTATTAAATTGAGCCACAAAGAAAATTTCTTTACGATCCGTATTGGTTCCGATGTATGGAGTTCCGATCAGACCTTTCGTTTTTTTTATAAGCTGGAAGGGTTTAATAAAGAATGGGTAGCGCTGCCTTCATCTGAACGGGAGGCTCATTTTACGAATGTTCCTCCGGGAGATTATATTTTCCGGGTAAAGATTGAAGATAAGCTGGGGAATAAATACAATAATATTGCCGAATGTAATCTTTCCATTATTCCACCATTCTGGAACCGGTGGTGGTTTTTTGTTTTACTGGTATTTGTGCTCTTTTCCCTCTCCTATTATTTTTGGTGGTCGCGGATGAAAAGCCTGCGCCTTTCATTGTTTAACAGTGAGTTAAATCAAAAACTTCTGCGGCTGCAAATGAATCCGCATTTTATATTTAATTCATTATTTGCCATACAAAGTTATATCTATAGCAGCCAGATACATCGGGCCGGTAATTATCTTTCTGATTTTGCTCATCTTATCCGGCTGATCTTGGATAACAGTCGTAGTGAATTAATTCCTTTTGAAAAAGAATTAGAAACCGTTCTTCTTTATTTAAAATTGCAAAAACTTCGTTTTGAAGATAAGTTTGATTATGTTATTGAAGCAGATGAAGAGTTAAAAAATGGAGAATATGAAATTCCGCCTATGCTGGCACAACCGTTTCTGGAAAATGCTATTGAACACGGCCTGAAAAACCTTGATCGCAAAGGAAGATTAATTATCCGGTATCGGCAACTTAATGGAATGATACGTTTTGAACTGGAAGACAATGGTATAGGACTTACTGCCGGACAAAAACAAAAAGAAAGATCAAAAACAGAACATGAATCACTTGCTATTTCTATTTGTAAAAGAAGGCTGGAAATATTACGTAAAAAACGCGGTGGCGAAATCACTTTTCTGCTGGAAGAAATAAAAAATTCTGCCGGAGAAGTGCTGGGCACCCGGGTGGCTTTTAATATTCCTATATAATTTTTCAAATAAATAACCAACAAATGAAAATAAAGACTTTAATCATTGAAGATGAGCAAAATGCCAGGAAAGCCATTGAAAATATGCTGACTTTTTATTGTCCCGAAGTGGAACTTGCAGGTTATGCATCCAGTGTAAAAGAAGGGCTGGAACTTATTCGTAAATCTTCTCCCGATTTACTTTTGCTTGACGTTCATTTGCCTGACGGAACCGGTTTCGACCTGATGAAAAAAATTTCCAAAAAACGATTTAAAATTGTTTTTGTTACGGCCCATGATCAGTATGCTTTAAAGGCAATCAAATTAAGTGCGCTCGATTATCTGCTTAAACCGGTAAAACCGGATGAATTACGAAAAGCCATGAATAAAGTGCACCAGGTTATGGAGAGAGAAGAACAACTCAACCTGCAAATAGACACGGTTTTGCATAATATAAACCGGAACAATCCTCATAAAAAGCTAATCCTGAATACAAGCGATAAAGTTTTTGTTTTGGAGATTGCACAGCTGGTACATTGTGAAGCCCAGGATAATTATGTGAAGATATTTGTCCGGGAGAAGGATCCTATTCTTATTGCGAAAACATTGAAAGAGCTGGAGGAAATGCTTACTCCTTACGGCTTTTTCCGGATCCATCAGTCGCATTTGGTCAATCTGAATTTTGTGGTAGCTTATGAAAAAAAAGGTACGGGACTGGTTCGTCTTAAAACCGGAGAACGCCTGCCGGTTTCCTCGCGAAAAAAAGAATATTTCCTAAAAGCCTTACAGTCTTTTGTATAACAATATCTTGTCGGGTTTCGGTAAATACTCAAAAAATACCGGCAAATTCTCAAAACCCGAAAGCATCTGTCCTTTTCTTTTGTTTTTTCCCTTTACCGGATCTTACTTTTGGTAGTGAAAATCTAATATTCACTATTAAAATTAAGTAAAATGAAAAAAACGCTCCTTAGTATTTCTGTAACAGCCATGATCTTGTTTTTGTCGGCTTGTAGTTTCAATTTCAGTTCGGCCCGTATTACCGATGTAAAAATGTGTACCCGTGTGAGTAACAACCAATGTGCTTCTGACAATCCCACCTTTACACGCAACACACCGGAAATTTACGTCAGCTGTCATTTAAAAAATGCCCCTGAAAATACCAAGGTGCGCTTTGACTGGAATTATTACGGACAAAAAAAGTTTACCATTCGGTCGTTAACCCTGAACTCAGGCAACAAAACAGGAACCCTGAATTTACAGGCAAGTTTATCGCGTCCCAACAATGGCTGGCCAGTCGGCGAATATGAAGTGGTCATTACCCTGGTAGGTTTGGATAAAGAACCGGTAGTGAAAAAATTTACTGTACAGTAAATCAAAGCCCAGGAAAACTTAAGTCCTGATAATCTGTGTTTTAGTATTTAAAAAATCATAATTATGCGATTCCGGTTCTATTATTTGTTCATTATTTTCATTTTTACCGGTATAACAAACCAACTGTTTGCCGGAGATTATACCGACAGAAAATACCATTTTAAAATAACGGTTCCCGACAGTTGGAAGTCAAATATCTATACAGAAGGATCTGATAAAGTGTATGACTTTTTGAGTCCGGACGAGAATGTTTTTATTCAGATTCGTGCTTTTTCGCTGATAAAAGGTCTATCGCTGGATTTGCTGACAAGAGTGTACGAGAAGGACTATCTTCCGCCCAACAGCCGCCGGCTTTCATTTGATAAAAAAATACTGCCTGGCGGGAGTATCAAAGGCTTGGGTTCTTATATAAGCCATATCAACAAACAGGAAGTGATTATTGGTGTATACTATATTTTGCACCGTGGATCGGGTTATGTTTTAACGGTAATCATTCCGTCGTCTCTTTTTAATGAAAAACAAGACGAAACCCAAAAAATTCTGCATTCGTTTGATTTGGAAGGTTTGCCATCTTCACGTAAAACATCCGGAAAAACAGAAAATCAGCATGTTTCAGCTAACGCTTTTGCGGAAAAGCAAAAAACAGAGCAACAGTATCCGGAATCTCCGGACAACCTGTTCTCGGGAACTCAATCCGGGGGGACACAGGGGGTCAGTAAAAACCGGAAAGTTTCTGCTGTTAAGACAAAGACAGCTCAAACAGAAAACTCCTTTTACGGTATTTCAGAACAGAATACATTTTGGGCTGATGTTCCGCTTTCGCACGGGAGTTGGGAAAAGCTCCCTTTTGCAAGTACTTTGTTGATAAACCATCTCCATTCAAACCGGATGAGTTATCAGGTGTATGCCTCCGGGTATCGCGTAAATAGCAGTTTCGCTCCGCATATCACTCATTTTGACGGAGAAAGTAAATCAAATGAGCGGGAAAGTTTCAACTATAAATCGGGGAATCAAAATTATGCAGCAGATCATGCCAACGATATTTTTTCTTTTTCAACCCGTCATTATTGGCTTTGCGGACCAAAGGGAATGATCATGTTTTCGAATTTAAATGGCTATCGATGGAAAAAACAGGAAACCCCTGTCAATCAGGAACTGCTCAGTATAAGTTTTGCTGATGAGAACAGAGGATGTGCTGCAGGAAACGACGGAATTGTCCTTGTAACCCGTAACGGAGGACAATTATGGAAAAAAGCAATTTCGCCGGCAGGTTATCGGTTGGTAAAAGTAATTATGGTAAATCCCCATACCGGATACATTCTGGTAAGCAGAACTTCTCCCGGTGTAGGCGTCGTCTTAAAAACTACTGACGGGGGAAATCGTTGGCAGGTTGTGCATTACAATACCGGATTCCGGACACCACTTCATATGGCGGGTATGAGTTTTACCGATGAAAATAACGGCTGGATATGTGGAAAATTCGGGTTGGTTTTTCATACCCATGACGGCGGGAAAACCTGGAAAACCCAATCATCTGCAAGAGAAGCAGCCCAAAACAGGAATCTGCGGGCTATTTACATGATAAATAACCGGGAAGGCTGGGCGGCAGGTGATAAAGGAACGCTGATTTACACAAAAAATGGTGGGAAAACCTGGGAAAGAAGAAATTTAAATACAACAGCTAACCTTGTAGCGCTTGAGTTTAACGGACCTTACCTTGGATGGGTTGCCTCCAGCCGCTCGGTATTTCAGTATTACGATAAACGGTTTGATAGTTACAGAGGTGCCTTTGTAAAAAGGTTTCCACTGTATTAAAACATTAATAAACAATAAATTAACATTATAAAAATGGAATCAGATAACTTTTTCAGAAGAATTGTTTTTTACTCTTTATGGACATTACAGTTTATTTTATTGACAAATTCGGTACAAGCCCAGTGGCTTTGTGACACACAATACAAATTTAAAATTACTATTCCGACCGGATGGAAACAGTCTTCACATATGGACGGGTCCGATAAAGTGTATGATTTTTACAGTGCCAAAGAAAATGCTGCTGTTCAAATTCGTGTTTTTAAAATCGATCCACGGGTAACAACCGATTTGATGATAACTACTTACGAAACAAATATGTTGCCCGAAGGAACAAGAAGAACATCCTTTAAAAATCATACCACCCAAAACGGAATCCCCGGTAAAATCGGCATCTATACTTTTAATCACAATCAAAATATGGTAGCGATGATGACCTTTTATACTGTTCATAATGGGATAGGATATGTTTTATCCGGAATGGTACCGGAAAACCTGACAGAAAACGAACAAGAAGAAGCAAATGAACTAAAGGAGATGATCCGTTCATTTTATATAGACAATTCTCTGTCCGGATCGGCTCCGGTTAATACAAAAACTGTTCATTCCATCAACGAAATAGCAGGAACATATCAGTTGGTCAGCCGTTCTGACGGTAATAATTCTTTGGCTTACTGGTATATTACACTTTATCGGAATAAAACTTTTGTTGACCGGCATCAGCTGAGAACAAATTCGGCTTATACCACCGGTGAAGAGGGAACCTGGGAGATAGCGGGAAACACGGTAAGACTTATTAACAAAAATAATCGTAACTATATCAGAATGTATGAAATAACGGCTCAAAATGAGCTGACTGGTCGGTCGGGTACAACCACCTTTGTTTTTAGAAAATGAGGGGAAGTCTGCCAGCTGCACTGCTTTTATCTTTTGTAAAAAACTTTACAAGTAAGAAATATAAAAATGGCTACTCGGCTTTTAACTTTTTGAACCTTAACTTTTAAAAACTATATTATGAAAAAAAAATTTACTCTATTCGTCTTATCCAGAATGTCGGTGTTTATTCTGGTCGTACTAACTGGTTTTTCTCTTTTTGCACAAACACAGAAAAGTAGAAACAATACAATTACCTCTACATCTTCCGGCGGAAGTTGGAGTGATACGCTAACATGGGTTGGTTATGTTGTGCCAACAGAAAATGATGATGTAGTGATTAAAGGTAAAGTTGTTATAGATTATGCTGCAAAATGTCATAGCCTTACTGTAGAAAACGGAGATACATTAACCAAAGATGGTTATAGCCGTACATTTTATGTAACAGGTGATTTCACTAACAATGGGGTTGTTACGGAAAATACTTATGGCTATTTTACTATTTCAATTGGTGGTGATGTCATGAATAACGGGAGATGGGAAAGTAGTCAGATTCTTTTTGCAGGAGTCAATAACGATACACTGAGCATGGGCTCTACAGCAGAATTTAACAACATGACCTTTTGGAAATCGGACACAAATTCATATTTGGTCATCGGATCGGATTTCCAATGCAACAACAGCATTTTTGACGGCTTAAACAGTGATGGAGGTTTTTATAAGCTAAAGCTGGCATCGGGTACCGGTTATCAGATGGACCTGAAAAAAACATCAATACTCAGTAATGTATATTTTGATGGTTCGGGAGGCGAGCTGAAGGATGCTTTCATTCAGACGTTTTCTTCGAGAAAAGTTTACATGGAGAATGTGAGGTTAAAAGGGAAAACGATCATAGCCAGCAGTGATGTCCACTTTATCAATGGCAATGTTGTGGTTGAGGATACATTAACCAAAGATGATTACACCCGGACACTTTTTGTGGTTGGAGATTTCACTAACAATGGGATTGTTACGGAAAATACTTATGGCGACTTTGTTATCTCAATAAGTGGTAATGCCATGAATAACGGAAAATGGGAGAGTGGTCAGATTCTTTTTACAGGAGTCAATGATAATACGCTGAGCATGAGTTCTACAGCAGAATTTAACAACATAGTTTTTCGGAAGTCGGACACGAATTCATATTTGGTTATCGGATCGGATTTTCAATGCAGTAATAGTAATTTTTATGGGGTAAACAGTGATGGAGGTTTTTATAAGCTAAAGCTGGCGTCGGGTACCGGTTATCAGATGGACCTGAAAAAAACATCAATACTCAGTAATATATATTTTGATGGTTCGGGAGGCGAGCTGAAGGATGCTTTCATTCAGACGTTTTCTTCGAGAAAAGTTTATATGGAGAATGTGAAGTTAAAAGGGAAAACGATCATAGCCAGCAGTGATGTTTACTTTATCAATGGTAATGTTGTGGTTGAGGATACGTTAACCAAAGATGATTACACCCGGACACTTTTTGTGGTTGGAGATTTCACTAACAATGGGATTGTTACGGAAAATACTTATGGCGACTTTGTTATCTCAATTAGTGGTAATGCCATGAATAACGGAAAATGGGAGAGTGGTCAGATTCTTTTTACAGGAGTCAGTAATGATACGCTGAGCATGAGTTCTACAGCAGAATTTAACAACATAGTTTTTCGGAAGTCGGACACGAATTCATATTTGGTTATCGGATCGGATTTTCAATGCAGTAATAGTAATTTTTATGGGGTAAACAGTGATGGAGGTTTTTATAAGCTAAAGCTGGCATCGGGTACCGGTTATCAGATGGACCTGAAAAAAACATCAATACTCAGTAATATATATTTTGATGGTTCGGGAGGCGAGCTGAAGGATGCTTTCATTCAGACGTTTTCTTCGAGAAAAGTTTACATGGAGAATGTGAGGTTAAAAGGGAAAACGATCATAGCCAGCAGTGATGTCCACTTTATCAATGGCAATGTTGTGGTTGAGGATACATTAACTAAAGATGATTACACCCGGACACTTTTTGTGGTTGGAGATTTCACTAACAATGGGATTGTTACGGAAAATACTTATGGCGACTTTGTTATCTCAATAAGTGGTAATGCCATGAATAACGGAAAATGGGAGAGTGGTCAGATTCTTTTTACAGGAGTCAGTAATGATACGCTGAGCATGAGTTCTACAGCAGAATTTAACAACATAGTTTTTCGGAAGTCGGACACGAATTCATATTTGGTTATCGGATCGGATTTTCAATGCAGTAATAGTAATTTTTATGGGGTAAACAGTGATGGAGGTTTTTATAAGCTAAAGCTGGCATCGGGTACCGGTTATCAGATGGACCTGAAAAAAACATCAATACTCAATAATATATATTTTGATGGTTCGGGAGGCGAGCTGAAGGATGCTTTCATTCAGACGTTTTATTCGAGAGAAGTTTACATGGAGAATGTGAAGTTAAAAGGGAAAACAATAATAGCCAGCAGTAATATTCACTTTATCAATGGCAATGTTGTGGTTGAAGATACACTGACTAAAGACGATTACTATCGTACGCTTTATGTAACAGGTGATTTTACTAACAATGGGGTTATTGCTGAAAATACTTATGGCGACTTGACGATTTCAGTAAGTGGCAATGTCGTGAATAATGGAATCTGGAACATCGGCTGGACGATAATGGACGGAACGGGAGATCAAATATTCAGTAATATGGATTCGCTTTATACTGGTTTTCTTTTGCAAGCCAATGTGGCTTCAGCAACTACTTATCAGTGGTATAAAGACGATACAGCCATTAGTGGCGCAACCGATTCAACATATACGATATCTGCCACTACAGAAATAGAAGATATTTATAGTGCATATTATTGTCAAACCGACCAGGGAAATTCCAGAAAAATAACATTGCAAAAAGAGGAAATTACAACTCTGTCGGCTGATTTTTCCAGTGATGTAACTTCTGGGACAGCACCGCTGCAAGTTCAGTTTACGGATAAATCCACGGGAAACCCAACCAGTTGGAACTGGAATTTTGGAGATGGTTCCACATCTGCAGAACAAAATCCGTCGCATATTTATAATGCTGCCGGAGATTATACGGTAACGCTGACGGTTTCAGATGGTACCAACAATAATACCGAAACCAAATCGGATTATATTAAAGTAAGTACTACCGGGATAAATGATCCGGAGGCAACCACAGATCGTTTGTTGATGCAAAACTATCCCAATCCGTTTCATGCCCAAACCCACATCTTTTTCAATCTGGAACAAAAATCGGATGTGAAACTAATTATATTCAATAGTTTAGGACAAAAAATAGCTGTACCGGTCTCCGAAGAAATGGATGCTGGTAAGCACGAAGTTTTATTTGATGGTTCTTCATTGCATCCGGGAATATATTATTACCGCCTGATATTTGATGGAAAGAGTACCACCAAACGAATGGTTATTGTAAAATAAATCCTGAAGGCGAAGTGGTTATTTCTTTCTTTAAAAGAGGTTAATCACTTTGCCTCATCAGATTCGTAAAATCTAAACCGGTGAATTTACCCGTACGAACCAATTAACCTTAACCAACCGGGAGTCCTGCCTTTTGTTTTTAAAATAATAGTACCAGTTAAAACAATAACCTAAACTCATTTTATCATGAAAACGGCTTCTATCCTTTTTTCTTTGACGCTTTTGTTTTTGTGCGTTGGTTTTTCGGTTAACGGACAAAACCCGGAACAAACTGTTCAACAGGCGGTAAACAGCATAAACCAAAAACTGGCCCGGGTGGATCAGCTGGCCCGGGAGAAAAAAATCCATGAGGCTTTTGATTTGTTGGATAAAGTGGTTGATGAAATAGAAAAAGAACAAAAATGGGATACCTTTAGCAAGGTTTACCAAAAAGCTAAAAAAGCTAATCCAGCATTCCAGTTTAAAATTAACGATAAACTTCCTCCGCAAATGTCGGTTGCTTTCTGGGAAAATTATAAACGGAAATGCGAACGCATTTTGAAAGATCAGGAAATAGTAATCGAAGGACTTAAAAGTGCTGTAAAGCTCAACCATTATGATGAAGTTTTAGCCTATGGCAAACAGTTGAAAACTTTTTACGACGGAATTACCGGGATGGCTGAAAATCTCGGCACATTGAATTATTTCAAACTGGCTTATGACCTTAAAGGGAACAGTGATGATTTTATTGAAAATTACAAAGCAGCCGAAAAAGCCACGCTTGCCAATCTGGAAGTGGAAGCCGCCAAAACCCACTGGAACCTTGTTATTGCCAAAACCAAAAAAAACAAAGAGTTGTTTGAAGATTTTATTTACCATATCACCCATAACATGGATGTGGTAAAAAATTTTCATGCATTGGTTAAGCAAATCAACCGCGAAAAAATACGAGTGGATAACCATCCTTTTGAAAGCATGACAATGGCTGACAGGAGATTTTATTGGGACTACGGAGCATTTCAAAAGGAAGTGACAATAGCCTGCAAAGATTTTGACGAATATGACATTGCTTGTGAAACATTTAAAAAACAATTTGAAAAAATAAAAAGTGAAGCTCGCTCTGACTGGAACAAGATCAAAAAGAATATTATCAACAGTGATGACAAGGATAACCAGATTAAGTTCCTGAAAGAGAACAACAACCGATGGAATGAATTTTGCGATGTGGTTGATCCCCTTTTTCAAAAGGCATATTACAAAAACTGCGAAAATGTTGCTCAGGAAGACCAGGGTAAAACTCTTTCATCAAAGGATGAAAGACGGTTGAATATTGAAAACTTGTATTTAAATCAAACCGATCAGGGAAACCAGATTACGCTCCGGTTTCAGGCTGTTTGGGATGGGAAATGGATGGATCGTGCAAAAATGACGGTTTGGATTGACGACCGGAATGTACTAGATAAGGTACTCTCTTTTCGAGACCCAATGGGGAAATTTCAAACCGAATTTGTACAGCGGGTTAATCTTCCCGAAGATCTGTCCGGAGAAAAACATACACTTCGCCTCAAATTCACACGCGATCCCCAAATAATCAATAAAAAAATAACGCTTATTTCTCCTGAAAAAATAATGGCCTTTCGTACCAAGGGAAAAGCAAACCGGGAGACACAAAATAAAGAATCAGCTTCTGAAGAGAATATGCAACAATTGTTTGCCGGAGCGAATGCCTCTAAAAAAGTAAACCTTGTCGGATCAGAAACGCCGAAACATAAAGCCGGGTCGGAATATAAAACAAAACCGGTACGAAAAATTTCGATAACCCAAAAAACAGATCGTTTCTGGGAAAATGCCATTCCTGAAAATGCAAAAAGAGAATGGGTAAAAGCCCAGGACGGGATGAAAGGGTACGCTGTACGGTTTAGTGTGAACGGACGAACTGTAGGGTTTAGAAGATATGCAGATCCAGCTTTTAAGACCATTATCCGGGAGGAAATAATGGATAATTTTGCCGTGAAGCACGGACCTGAACGCCGGTTTGGATTTAACAAAGAGAAAAAGAAACTCTATCTTTCCAATTTAACTTTTTATCGGGCCGGGAAAAAAACAGGGCCGAAAGTGAGTTTTTGGTATAACGGAAAAATAGAAGGGCCTTTTTACTTTATAAATGATCAGCCCTGTAGTAAGGAAGAATACAGTCGAAAGGCCCAAAATGACCCCAACCTTCCTCCTTATAATATTTACCTGGATAAAAAATGGCATATTGCTCCTGCCGAAGTTAACATGCCGGACCCGCCGGCTATTTTAAACATGCCCTCCGTAGCATACCGGAATTTGAAGATTCCACATGATGTGGTAAAATATGTTAAGGTACGCACAACCAAAGAAGGTATCCGTTATACAGAAAATTATTATCGACTTGATAATATTTATCAAAAAGCCGGTTATAGAGAATGGTATATTACAGGAAACCGTGCAGTTTTGGTTGAAGAATATATTTTGTTTGGGAATAAGGAGTTATTCCGAAGATGGTCTCACTCCGGGAAATTAAATATGTTGGAGTTCAGAAAAAGAAATATAATGTATGATTTCTCCTATCCTGTAGGCTTTTCTTTAATTAATGGGAGAACTATTTATAGAGATCATGACCAGAATATTTGCAGTCGTGATGTGTATATGAATGAATGTAAAAATTATCCCGAATTGCCTCGGCTCAGTCTGTTTTCTTTATTCAACAAACCACCTTTGGCAAAGCCCTTTCAGGTGCCTTTTGCCAAGGGAACCAACGGAGATGTGCTTTCCCAAAGACTTCCTGCAGGAGCTAAAATATGGAGAATAAAAAAATTTCCAAATGGTACAGAAATGGTTTTTTATCAGAAACATACTATTGTGGGAATACAGAACTGGTACGATGATGAAAAGACAAAACCCTCTTATAAATCATTGTATGTAAGCGGAAGATGCCTTTATACGCTTAACTGGTATCAGAATGGGGAAATAGAAACAGTTTACATTTATGGTAATATTGAAGCAAACTCGAGAATTTCGTTAAGATATGATGAGAATGGTCATTTAGTTTACAAAAAGTTTTATGGTAAAACTTCAGAAAAGGACAAAGCAAATCAGAAGAAAGCTTTTGAAAAATGTCATGTCGATATCCCTGGCTTGGATTATTATGTGTCACATAATTTTGATATAAATACCTCTCCCTTACCTATTCCGTTGCCGGAAAAAACGCCGTTGTTTACTGCGGTTTATAAGAAAGGCTTTCGCTATGAACCAGTTACGGAAGATAATTTTATGCCGTCTCCTTCATTTTCTGAAAATACAGAAACGGATAATAAAACAGAGGATAGTTATCGTCAGCTTCAGTTGGAAGAATTTAACCGGTTGGGAATACAAGTTGAAAAGATCATAGAAGCAGCAGATAAAGCTTTTGACAAACCTTACTGGGAAGATAAGAGTACCCATCGCACCACATTACAGGAAACCAATCCGAAACAGGAAAGTTTCGATATTTTACGAAAGGCTATTCCAATAGCACAAAGTGCCAAATACAAAGAGAATGAAGCGATGTTAAACCACTTATTGGCCATGAAATTTTCCCGTTATTCCGGAAGAGTATTTAACAACAAAGCCAAGCAGGAATTTTTTGCTGAAGCGGCAAAGCTTGTGGAAAAGGCCGATCAGTTACTGCCCCAATTAAAACAAGCTAAAGACCCGGCACAATTATCTGAGTTGTATTGTACCAGCGCCGAAGTCTGGCGACTGATGACAAAAAAAGCACTTTGGGGTAATCATCCATACAATAAAATGGCCTGTGACAAAAAAGTGTTACAACAATATGAGCGTGCCATTCAGGTTGATCCTTCTAATCAAAAAGCAAAAAAAATTCTGGCACAGTTGAAGGCTCCTAAAAAACCGGTACCTGAGGCGGTGAAAAAATTTAAAGAAATAAAACCGGAGTTATGGAATGAGGCCCAAAATGTCATGGTCCAACTTAATGAAGAGTCTATTTATAAAAAACCGGAGAAATATAAAGAACCGGAGAAGAATTTTTTGGAAGTGGCTTACTTAACCCTGGAATATCTTGATGGAACGGTAAGCATTTGTGAGGCAGGAACGAATCGATGGGAACAGGTAAAAGATAAACGCATTACTCTTTTTGAAGAGGATAAAATAAGAACAGAAGAAGATGCCCGGGGAGTTTCGGCTACTTTTGCTGATGACCACACTTTTTTGGCTATTAAGCCGGGTTCTGTGGTAGAGTTTCACCACGACCAGATTTATATTACCCGTGGGAGTGCTTTTATACGGGCAATTCGAAAAGGGCCCCATTTTTTAGTGATTACTCCTACCCTGGCAGTCGGTATACGAGGAACACAGTTTGAAGTGAAAGTGTCTCCGGAAAAAACAACCGAAACTTATTTATACGAAGGCGTGGTGGAAACCCGCAATAAGAACAGTATCGGCTATTTGATTCCGGGCGAAAAAATGATTTCGAAAAAAGGGACGGATAAACTACAAAAAACAACTTTTCATCCCCGTGAACGGCTACAAACCCAATGGAGCGGATTGGAGGCACAAAAGCATCGCCATGAACAAATAATGACTGCTGTGCCTGTTGCTAAAAGACAAGTTTCTTCCGGAACATCTGCTAACAGTGCTCATACAACACCAGCTGTTGTTTATTCTGTTTCCAAGGTGTCCATCAGCCCTTCTCCGGATAGTTTTTACCATATGGTATTGGCCGCAACAGAAATGCATTACGGGGAGTATTCCCTTGTTGCCCATTGTCCCATTCACATTACACAAAATACACCCGTAACGGTGAAATGGTATTACAACAATTCAAAACAACCGGTTAGTGTCGGCCAATATATGGCCATCCCCAATGTACCGTTTTTTGATGGTATCCTGACGGCAACGGATAAACCCCTTGATCCGGGTCTTTACAAAGCGGAATTTTTCATGAATGGCAAACTTTTCGGTAAAGGTTCTATTCGTGTTAAAACACCTCAAAAACTTACTAATCAGGAGGCACAACAGGCTTATGTGCAAGCGTTGAAAAATATGCAGTTGGGTTTACAGTATTTATATCAGGGAAATATTGCTGCTATGAAACAGCAAGCAGCTCGGGCTTTGCCGGAACTGAGAAAAGCATTGTATAATGCACCGGAGTTACCGGATGTACTTACGGTTTATCAAACAGCACAAACAATGTTGGCTCTTGAAAAAGCAGATGAAGCCATGCGCCGCTCGGATCATGTGGTTACCCGCAAATGGTTGGCGCTTGCCTCGGCTTATATTGAACATGCCCGTCAAAACTGTCAGGATGCACAATTTAAAATTTCTGTTGACCGGATAGCAAAAGTAATGGATGAGCTTTTAAAAAAACAGCTTTGATTTTCCGGTTGGTTTTTAAATGAGTCCAATCAGTTATTTATAAACTAATCAGGGCGGCCATTGGCCGCCCTGATGGGTTCTGTCTGTGATTTTTAATCACTATTATTTCTTCTTTGCAGAAGATGTTTTGGTCCCTTTGATGTCGTTGACTACCCGGTTTTTGAAAGCTTCTGTTTTTTGAATCAGCTTGTCGAACGTGCTGTTGGTGGCACTGCCGTTTTTCACTGATTTTTTCAGGCTGGAAATTTCTTTCGACAGGGTAGCATAAGCTTTATCGAAATGTCCGTATCCAAGTGCCTGAGCCAGTTTCAGCTGATAATCGGCATTTTTCAACAAGTTGTCAATTTTTGCTTTGTCTGCATTTTTGTTGTTGAATTGTGCCTGTGCTTCATTCATCATCACCTGTGCTCTTAATATCGGCAACGGGATGATAACATTATTGATTACCAGAGAATTTAACAAGCCCACCAGGGTTTGCTGTGCCTGATCTTTTTTGTTCTTTTTCAGCAAATCCAGCGCATATTTAAGCCCATCGGGATAAGTGGCCAGCGGCAGATTTACCGTGGCAATATCCATTTCGCTTTTCAGGGTGTTCAGTAAAGCAGCAGCTACCTGGTAGTTTCCTTTATCCATTTGCTCTTTGGCCTGTTTTACCGTTTTGTTTACCTGTGGAATGGTGGTAATGAGGTCCTGAACCTTCACGCTCATATCCACCGGAACCAGTCCGGCATTCGGATGTTCTTTCAACAGGTTTTTTGTGCTGTCCAAGGCAGCGTTTAATGCAGCTTCTGCCTTTTTGACATTTCCGGAATGAATAAATTTCAGGGCTTCGTTTGTTTTTTCTACCACTGCAATGGCTTTTTTTTCTATTAAAGCCTGTTCTTTCTGCACCTCTTTCAGCGTTCTTTGCTGTACCCTCAGGGCCAGCGTGTCTTTCGACATTTTCAGTGTATCTGGCTTTTCTGTTTTTGTTACAGACTTCACTTTCTGTTGCGGTGCCTGATTACAGGCTGTTAATCCTAGTGAAAGTACTCCCGCCATGATCAGGGTAGCCAATACTGTTTTGATTGTTTTCATTTTTCCTCCTTTTTTAAAATTAAACATCCCGTCTTTCTTCAAAAAATGTACCTTGGCAGAAAAATTAAAACTTTTTAACTCTTTGATTTAAGTAATTTTAACATTGCGGTAGCCGGATAAACTTCAGACTATGCAAATGGTTCCGTTTGTTCTGGTTTTGTTTGTGGTTTTATTCTTTTTACTTTTACAAAATGCAAAAGACAGGATTAAATATGGCGTTTTTAAAAAATGACCGGCAAAAAAAATGGCTGTCTTATTTTGTGGTTTCTTTTATCTCGGCTCTTTTTGCCTGGTATCTCGAACGTTTTTTTTCCGGGCTGACCACGTTGTATTTTAGTTACGATTTGAATATCAAAGCAGTATTAAGCAGTGAAGGCATCCGGTTTCTTACTCCGGTTACTTCATCGGCCTGGACTCGCGATACGCTGGTTACCCTTAATCTGGCGGCTCCCATCATGAATCTTTTTCTCGGTTTGTTTATGATGGCTTTGTATGTTTTTGTTCCCCGCAAAACAATGTCCATGGCGCTTTTTATGATTTGGATGATGGTGTTTTCTTTTACCGGAATTTTTGGCAGTTATGTGGAAAACAACGTGGCGCATACCGGTTTGTACGAGCTGTCAAAAATCATGAATATTGGTGTGGTTTTTCAGATTATTTTCGTGGTGTTGTCGCTTTACTTTTTGTATATCATGGGGATTGCTATCGGAAAATTGGTGATGCTGACAATTCCGGCTTCCTTTAAAAAAGAAGACAAAATAATGTTTTCCTTTTTCCTGCTTATTTTTCTGGTTCCCTGGATTCTTGTACTGGTGATTACCTTAAAAGGGCTTTCTTCTTCTTCTTTGTTTACCTATTTATTGGGGATTGTCCTTCTTCTTCCGTTTAACTGGATGCAGGAACCGGAGAAAAAGGGAATCCGGTTAAAACCCTTGCCCGATTATTTTTCGCTCGACACCTTTGCCCTGATTGTTTATTTGTTAGGAATTTTCTTTATCCGGGCTGTCCTTTCCTCGGGAATGTCGTTGTAAAATTTCTGCTTTTCGGGAACAAAACTTCTTTATTTTTACCGTTTTAAATTTAAAAAAAGACTTTCTTATGTACCAGCCTCCCGATTATTATGAAACCGATGCTTTATTAACGGATGAGCATAAACTTATCCGGAATTCTGTTCGTGAATGGGTAACCCGGTATGTGAAACCGGTGATCGAAGAGTATGCCCAGCAACATAAGCCGTTGCCGTTGGAAATGATGCGGCAAATGGGAGAATTGGGGGCGCTGGGACCTTTTATCCCGGAAGAATATGGTGGACCGGGATTAGACCACATGGCTTACGGATTAATTATGACCGAACTGGAACGGGGTGATTCGGCCGTGCGTTCCAGCGCATCGGTACAGAGTTCGTTGGTGATGTATCCGATTTATACTTTCGGAAATGAAACCCAACGCAAAAAATATTTGCCGAAACTGGCTTCGGGCGAATGGATTGGTGCTTTCGGCCTTACCGAGCCTGACCACGGGTCTGATCCGGGTAGCATGAAAACCCGTTTTGAAGACAAAGGTGATTATTACCTGCTGAACGGTTCGAAGATGTGGATTACCAATGCTCCGCTTTGCGATGTGGCCGTAGTTTGGGCAAAAGATGAAAACGGTAAAGTGCGTGGCCTGTTGGTCGAACGCGGGATGGAAGGATTTACTACGCCCGAAACATATCACAAATGGTCTTTGCGGGCTTCGGCCACCGGAGAGTTGGTTTTTGATAATGTAAAAGTGCCGAAAGAAAATCTGTTGCCCAATGTAAAAGGATTGAAAGGTCCGTTGATGTGTTTGAATTCGGCCCGTTACGGGATTGCCTGGGGAGCACTCGGTGCAGCCATGGAATGTTACGATACGGCTTTGCGGTATGTACTGGAACGAAAACAATTTGGCCGTCCGGTAGCTTCATTTCAATTGCAACAGAAAAAACTGGCCGAGATGCTTACCGAGATTACCAAAGCCCAGTTGCTGGTTTGGCGTCTGGGGGTTTTAAAAAACGAAGGGAAAGCCACTCCGGCACAAATTTCCATGGCTAAGCGGAATAATGTGGAAATGGCACTGAAAGTTGCCCGTGAAAGCCGGCAAATGCTTGGAGCCATGGGAATTACCGGTGATTTTCCCATCATGCGTCACATGATGAACCTGGAATCCGTGATTACCTACGAAGGAACACACGATATTCATTTGCTGATTACCGGAATGGATATCACCGGCATTCAGGCATTTCACGAATAATACCGATTCGAACAAAGGATTTTCGAAACAGAATGAAATCTCACTTTTCAGGTTGAACAAAACCTGAAAAGTGGGAATGATACCGATTGAAAATCAAAATGCACTTTTAGCGCATTTTAAAATACAATTGAAAGGTTTTGATTCACAAATAAAAACAGGAACGTAGATTCTTTTCTCCACCTTTCAGGTCCGGTCTGATCAGACCTGAAAGAAGAAAACATCAACTCAGATGAAAGACGATTGAATTAAGATCCGGTTAGTAAATTTTCCGGAATCCGATAATTCTCCGGACTTCCCGCATGGTTTCCAGTGCGTGAGCGCGGGCTTTTTCAGCTCCTTGGTCCATTACTTTCAGGATATACTCATTATCAGCAGAAAGTTCTTTGATTCTTTCAGCAAAAGGAGCGGTGAACGCAATGACATCTTCTGCCAACTGTTTTTTCAGGTCGCCGTAACGAATCGTGCAATTGTTATATTTTTCTTCAAAATATTCCACTACATCCGGCTTTGAAACCACTTTCAACAGGGTAAAAAGGTTTTGTATGGGTTCGGGTTTGGGCTGGTTCATTTCTGTCGGACCACTATCGGTAACGGCTTTCATGATTTTTTTGCGAATGGATTTCGGATCTTCATACAGAAAAATAGCGTTGCCTTCGCCTTCCGATTTCCCCATTTTACCGGAACCGTCCAGCCCGGGAATTTTTACCAGTTCTTCTCCGAAATTATAGGCTGTAGGAATCGGGAAAAAATCTACGCCATACATGTGATTGAACCGCCGGGCGTAAGTCCGGGTCATTTCCAGGTTTTGTTCCTGGTCCTTTCCCACGGGTACTTTGTGGGCTTTTTGAATGATAATGTCTGCAGCCATCAGTGTAGGATAGGTAAGCAAGCCGGCATTGACATTATTGGGCTGTTTCCGGGCTTTTTCCTTGAAAGTGGTGACCCGTTCCAGTTCGCCGAGGTAAGCATTCATATTCAGGAAAAGATACAATTCAGCAGTTTCCGGAATGTCGCTTTGCAGATAAAGTGTCGCTTTTTCCGGGTCAAGACCGGCGGCAAGATATTCAATCAAAACCTGACGAACATTTCCTTGCAGGTTGTCCGGATGCGGATGCGTGGTGAGTGAATGATAATCAGCAATGAAAAAATAACATTCATTGGTTTCCTGCATTTTCACAAAATTCTTCACCGCACCAAAATAGTTCCCAAGGTGCAGATGGCCGGTAGGGCGAATACCGCTCAGTACAATTTCTTTCTTTTCCATGGGGGCAAAAATAGAAAAAATCAATAACGGAAAAACGACTGTTTTTTATGGCTGTGTTATATTTTACAGTACCTGATTATCAGGTGTTTATTGCTTCTTTGGAAATAAAAAAAGGTTGCCCGAAAAGATTTTTTCTTCACGTCTGGCCGATCGGAATAACAATCTTTTTAGACAACCTCCTTGGTAATTATTATAAATGGATAAAGTTGAAAATCGTTAGGGTTAACTTTTTACCAAATGTTCCAGTCCCAGTTCTTTAATGCTTTTTTCGCGCATTTCCACTTTCCGGATTTTTCCGGTGACGGTTTTTGGACACTCTTCCACAAATTTAAAATACTTGGGGATTTTGTAGTGGGCAATTTTTCCTTTACAGAAATCAATCAGTTCCTGTTCGGTAATACGCACTCCTTCGTGAACTTTTATCCAGGCCATTACGGCTTCTCCGTATTTTTCATCCGGAACACCGATAACCTGCACATTATTTACTTTAGGATGGGTAAGCAGGAAAGCTTCAATTTCTTTGGGATAGATGTTTTCGCCGCCCCGGATGATCATGTCTTTGATCCGTCCGACGATATTCACATAACCCTCATCGTCAATGGTAGCCAAATCGCCGGTATGCATCCAGCGGGCTTTGTCAATGGCCTGGCGGGTTTTCTCTTCATCATTCCAGTATCCAAGCATTACACTGTATCCGCGGGTACATAATTCGCCTTTTTCTCCCCGCTTTACTACCAAACCCGTTTCCGGATCAATAATTTTCACTTCCTGATGCGGGTGAACCTGGCCTACTGTGCTGACCCGTTTGTCAAATGGGGTGTCCGAAGTGGTTTGTGTACTCACCGGACTGGTTTCCGTCATGCCGTAAGCAATTTGCAGGTCGGTCATTTTCATTACTTCCTGTACTTTTTTCATCAATTCTACCGGACAGATAGAACCTGCCATAATCCCGCCACGCAGACTGGTAACGTCATATTTTCCGATGTCAGGATGGTCGAGTTCAGCATGAAACATGGTCGGAACACCATATAAAATAGTTGCTTTTTCATGGTCGGTCGTGCGAATCACCGCTTCCGGATCAAAAGCCCGGCTGGCATAAATGGCAGTGGCCCCATGCGATAAGCATCCAAGGTTCCCCATCACCATTCCGAAACAGTGGTACAACGGAACCGGAATGATCATGCGGTCTTTTTCGGTAAGATGCAACGATTCGGTGACGAAGAAACCGTTATTTAAGATGTTGTGATGACTCAAAGTGGCTCCTTTCGGAAATCCCGTAGTTCCACTGGTATATTGAATGTTAATGGGTTCGTCAAAATGCAGCGTGGCGGCAATTTTATCCAAAACTTCCGGTTTAATTTCATCTCCGAGTTCCATGACATCCTGCCAGGTAAACATGCCCGGTCCGGCCGTTTTTTCCAGCGTAATGATGGTGGTGAGATTGGGAAGTTTGGTTTCCCGCAAAAATCCCGGATCGCTGTATTGCAGTTTCGGCAATAGCTGGTAAACCATTTCTGCATAATCGGCATGTTCGGTTTTATCATCAATCACCAAAAACTTACATCCCGATTGTTTCAGCACATATTCCAGCTCATGTACCCGGTAACTGGGATTGATATTTACCAGGATAGCACCCAGCTTGGCCGTAGCATATTGCAGGACCATCCATTCGGCCCGGTTTAAAGCCCAGATGCCAATGCGGTCGCCTTTTTGTAATCCCATGGCATGTAATCCAAGGGCACATAAGTCAACCTGTTGTTTTAATTCTTTGTAGGTCCAGCGTATGTTTTGGTGGACAACAATCAATGCTTCTGTTTCAGGAAAACGGGCGGCCGTTTCCTCAAACATTTCACCAATGGTTTTTCCCAGCAAAGGAACACTGCTGATTCCGCTAACATAACTCAGTTTTGACATAACACTAAAAATTACAACCGCTGTAAAAGTGGTTCGTTAAAATAATTCATTAAAAAGCGCGCTGTGACTGTCCTTTTTTTGTCCTGAGCCGTAAAAGTAGAAAAATCTGTGAAAAATCAAAAATCAATGCCTGATTTTCGAAAAAACCGGTTTTTTGATGGTTCGAATGCTTGGATATTTGATGGATGTGCAGACGTATTTTCAACCCCCTCACTCGTCCGCGTTTGCAAACGCGGACGCATTTCCAATGAAACGTCCTTTGGTTAATCTTTTCTAATCAAAGTTCCGGCATTTCCACCTTTCAGGTCTGGATCGACCTGAAAGGTGAGATGACCTGAATATTGTTAAAACGCGGCATGCTCGGTGCGGCGGATGATTTCGTTTTGCAGCTCTTCGCCAAGATCGTTAAAATAATCGCTGTAGCCGGCTACGCGGACAATCAGGTCTTTGTGGTCTTCCGGATGTTTCTGGGCATCGCGCAGCGTTTCGGCCGTAACCACGTTGAACTGGATGTGATGTCCGTCCATCCGGAAATAGGTGCGGATAAGTTGTACCAATGCATCCAGCCCTTTTTCATCTTCCAGTAACGAGGGATTAAACTTTTGATTCAGCAGCGTTCCGCCGGTTTTCAAATGATCGATTTTGGCTGCCGAACGAATTACTGCCGACGGGCCTTTGCGGTCGGCTCCCTGAAATGGGGAAATCCCTTCGGACAGCGGCTTGCGGGCTTTGCGGCCGTCGAGTGTGGCACCGGTTACGCTGCCGAAATACACATGCGAGGTGGTAGGCAGCATGTTGATGCGAAAATGCCCGCCTTTTACCGTGGGCCGGCCGTTAACCGCTTCGTAAAACAGGTTGAAAATCCGCACGGCCTGTGCATCGGCATAATCATCATCGTTGCCGTACTTGGGCGTATGGTTCAGCAAATCGTTCCGCAGTTTATCGTATCCCTCAAAGTCGGCCGCCGCCGCTTCCAGCATCTGCGCAAGCGTATATTTCTGCTGTTCAAACACGTTGTAACGAATGGATGTCAGCACGTCGGTGAGTGTGCCCAACCCGACTCCCTGAATGTAGCTGGTGTTGTACCGCGCGCCACCGGCGTTGTAATCTTTGGCATTGGCAATGCAGTCGTCGATGAACAAAGAGAGAAAAGGCACCGGCAGATTTTCCATAATGACACTATCAATCAGATTATTACCTTTTATCTTGATGTCAATGAAATAGTGTAACTGTTTTTTAAATGCTTCCATCAGCTCATCAAAAGTGTTGAACTGCGTAACGTCGCCGGTTTCCAGGCCGATTTTCTTTCCGGTCATCGGGTCGGTGCCGTTGTGCAGGGTAATTTCGAACACTTTGGTGAGGTTGAAATAGCCAGTGAGGATGTAACTTTCGGTGCCGAAAGCCCCGGTTTCCACGCAGCCGCTGGCCCCGCCGTTGCGGGCATCTTCCAGACTTTTTCCCTGGTTGAGCAGCTCCTGCACAATAGCATCGGTATTGAATACCGAAGGCTGGCCAAATCCGGTTTTGATGATGCGGGCCGTACGTTTGATAAACCGGTCGGGGTTCTTTTTGCTCACCTGAATCATTGAGCTGGGTTGCAACAGGCGCATCTCTTCAATCACATCCAATATCAGGTAAGTCAGCGGGTTTACGGCATCGCTGCCATCGGGGTTTACGCCGCCGAGGTTGATGAGGGCAAAGTCGGTGTACGTACTGCTTTCTTTGGCGGTAACGCCGATTTTCGGGGGCGCCGGATGATTATTGAATTTCACCCAAAACGCTTCGAGCAGCTCTTTGGCTTTTTCCTCTGTCAGTGTTCCGGCTTTCAGTTCTTTTTGATAAAACGGCCACAGATGCTGGTCGAGCCGGCCCGGGTTAAAGCTGTCCCACGGGTTCACTTCGGTAATTACGCCGATGTGGATAAACCAGTAATGCTGCAGGGCTTCGTGGAAAGTTTGCGGGGCATGGGCCGGCACACGGCGACAAATGGCGGCCATTTCCAGCAACTCAGCTTTTCGTGTGGTGTCGGTGGTTTTTCCGGCTTCCTGTTCCAGCAAATCCGCGTAACGACGGGCATACAGCAGTATGGCGTCGGCAGCAATGTCCATGGCTTTCAGCTCTTCACTTTTGGCATACGCTTCGCGGTCGTTGAAATAATCCAGTTTTTCCAGTGCCTGCCGGATGTCGTTTTTCAGGTCGAGGAAACCTTTGCCAAACATCTTTTTTCCGAGCACCGTATGGCCCGGAGCACGTTGTTCCTGAAATTCGGTAAACACGCCGGCTTCATAAGCCTGTTTCCATGCGGGGTCGAGGCGGGCAAAAATTTTGTCGCGGTTCGATTTCCCTTTCCAGAAAGGGATGATTTCTTCTTTATAAATCCGTTTGGTTTCGTCGTCCACGCGGAACCACACTTTCGGCCGGCTGTTGAGCACTTCAAGGTCGTGCAGCGAGTGCAGCGTGATTTCGGGATAGGTGGGCACGGCTTTGGGCGCCGGACCACGTTCGCCCACAATCAGCTCGTCATCGTTCAGGCAGAGGGTTTTATTTTCAAGGATATATTTCAGCGCCAGCGCCCGTTTTACCGGCACGGTTACCTGTCCGGCGATGTCACTTTGATAGAAGCGGGTAACAAGCTGTGCCCTTTCGGGCGAAATACGCGGAATGGCATTTTGGCTTTGGGTTCTGAGTTTTTCGATTCTGTTATTCATGGTTTTCGATTTTTTCTGTTTTAATGATTTGATGGCTTATATTATCCGTTATCCGCCGATGTTGACGGAAAAGCCGCCGTTTTCAAAAAGGGTTTTTACCTCTTCCACGGCTTCGGCAGAAGGTTCTTCCACCCCGTTCATTTTGTATTCCATCCCGAAACGGGCGTATTTATGACTGCCGATTTTGTGGTACGGCAAGATGCTGATTTCAGGTTTCTGCTGCAGTTTCGACAGAAAAGCCATCATTTGCAACAGGTTGCTTTCATCGTCGTTAATGCCCGGAATCAGCGGGTAGCGGATAATGATTGTTTTGTCCCACCGGTCGAGCTGCCGGATGTTATCCAGGATTTGCCTGTTGCTTACGCCGGTGAATTTCCGGTGAGCAGCCTCATTCATGTGTTTGATATCTACAAGGAACAGGTTCGTGTAACGGGCAACCGCTTCCAGTTTTTCGGGTTCGGTGTAAGCCGTGGTGTCCACGCAGGTATGAATTTCGCGCTGGCGGCATTGCTGTAAAACCGTTTTCAGAAAATCGAACTGCAGCAGCGGCTCACCGCCCGAAAAAGTTACACCGCCACCTGATTCTTCAAAAAGCAGCGTGTCACGTTCTATTGTATCCAACAGCTCATCTACCGGGATTTTATAACCTACGGTTTCTGTTTCGCGGACAATCCGGCCATCCAGTTTTTCTTCTTTGACATAGGTAAACGGCTGCCGGCTGCGGCTTTCGGGATTATGACACCACCAGCACGAAAGCGGACAACCTTTCAGGAAAACCGTTTGCCGGATGCCCGGTCCGTCATGCAGGGCATAATGTTTAATATCAAAAATAACTCCTTCCATGGAGAAAAATTTAAAGGTGATGAAAAAGGATTTTATCCCCGTAAGGGTGAAAAAAGGAAGGAGAAAGTATCAGAAAATCCAGCACTCAAACAAGCATTTGCCTGCCCGGTGCGAAAGCGGATTAAGAGGAATGAAAGTTTTCATAGTTTCTGATGTATCAGGGCAAAAGTAGCAAAAATTGAAATGATCAAATATTTCTTAAAAAATTTTTATGCCCTGGAAATGATACCAATTATATTTTAAAATGCACTTTTAGTGCTTTTTGATTTTCAATCGGTATGACAAATGTAGTAGTACGATTCTTTTCGTCACCAATTTATTCTGGATAAACGATGGTTAAAAAGAATTTCCCGGTCAGTATTAAAAAATCTGCTCGGCAATTTTTCGAATGTTATCCGATTTACCCATGGTATAAAAATGAAGTACCGGCACGCCAAAATCAAGCAGCTCTTTGGCTTGTTGTACGGCCCATTCAATTCCTACCTGGCGGATTTGTTCGTTGTTTTTGCACTTGAGCATTTCTTTTACCAGTGTTTCGGGTAAATCGACATGAAATGTTTGGGGCAATGAAATCATCTGGCTTTTGGATGTGATGGGCTTTAACCCGGGAATAATGGGTACGTCAATGCCTTTGGCCCGGCAGCTTTTTACAAAATCAAAATATTTCTGGTTGTCGAAAAACATTTGTGTCACAATGTATTCGGCACCGGCTTCGATTTTCTTTTTCAGAAAATGAAGATCGCTTTCGCGATTGGGTGATTCGTTGTGTTTTTCCGGATATCCGGCTACGCCGATACAAAAATCGGTAGCCCGGTTGTTTTTAATGTCTTTTTCAAGATAATGTCCTTTGTTCAGATCGGCAATTTGCTTTACCAGATCCAGCGCATGTTCGTTTCCTTCCGGTTCGGGAACAAAATTTTTCATTCCTACGGGCGGATCACCACGGACAACCAGCAGGTTTTTTATTCCGAGGAAATTCAGGTCGATGAGCGCATTTTCGGTTTCTTCGCGGGTAAAACCGCCACAGATGATATGAGGGACTACCGGAATGCCATACCGGTATTTGATGGCTGCCGAAATACCTACGGTTCCCGGTCTTTTCCGAACGGTTCTTTTGCGCATTAAACCGTTGTCGAGCGTATCATACACGACTTCCTGCTGGTGATAGGTGATGTTGATAAAAGCCGGGTTGAATTCGATCAACGGATCGATCGCTTTTTGTATGGCACTGAAATCCTGTCCTTTTAGCGGAGGCAGCAATTCAAAAGAGAATAATGCTTTGTCGGCCGCTGCAATATATTCGGTTACTTTCGGTTCGTTCATATGCTGTGTTTTTTTATTCTTTTTCCGCAAGATTCATGTTCAGTAATATTTTGACTTTTTCTACCGGAAGATTTTTCCGGCGGGCATAATCTTCTATCTGGTCGGGCAAGAGCCGGCCCACATTGAAATAACGGGCTTCCGGATGGGCAAAGTAGTATCCGCTGACCGAAGCTGCCGGATACATGGCAAAATTCTCGGTGAGCTGGATACCGGTTTTTTCTTCTGCCTGTAGCAGATCAAAAAGTGTCTTTTTTTCGGAATGTTCGGGGCAGGCAGGATAGCCCGGTGCCGGACGGATTCCGCGGTATTTTTCACGGAGAATATTTTTAACCTCCAGATTTTCATCCGGAGCATAACCCCAAATCTCTTTCCGGATACGCCAGTGCATTTGTTCAGCAAAAGCTTCTGCCAGCCGGTCAGCCATTACTTTTAACATAATGGCTTGGTAGTCATCTCCCTCTTTTTCAAATTTTTGAAGGTGTTTCTCGATACCGATGCCGGTAGTCAGGGCAAAAAAGCCCAGATAATCGGTTAAACCGGTTTCGCGGGGAGCAATGAAGTCAGAAAGACAAAGATTGGGAACGCCGGGCTCTTTTTTCTCCTGATTGCGCAGAAAGTGAAAATCAGCCAGTTTTTCTTTTTGGTCGGTTGAAAAAACTTCCACACTGTCTCCGACAGCCTGGGCAGCAAAAATGCCAATGGCTCCACGTGCTTGTAACCACTTCTCCGAAAGGATACGGTCCAGCATCTTTTTGCCGTCGTTGTAAAGTTTCCGGGCTTCTTCCCCCTTGACCGGATCATCAAAAATAGCCGGATATTTTCCGGTGATCTTCCAGGTATGGAAAAAGAAAGTCCAGTCGATAAAAGGAACCAAATCTTCCAAAGGATAATCATCAAAATATTGTATTCCCGTAAACCGGGGAACAGCAAGATCTTCTTTTTTCCATTCAATTTTCAACCGGTTATCACGGGCTTCCTGCAGGCTGATGTATTCCTTCTTTTGTTGCCGGCCAAAATGATCGTTTCTTAGTTTTTCATAAGAACGCTGAATTTCGTCAACGAATTTTTCTCGTTCAGAAGGAGAAAACAGCCGGGAAAGCACGCCGGTAACTTTAGAAGCATCACGTACATGAATGACCGGCTGGTCGTATCCCGGAGCAATTTTTACAGCGGTATGAATGGCTGAAGTGGTAGCACCGCCGATGAGCAGCGGCATTTTTAATCCTTTGCGTTTCATCTCGCCGGCAACATGTACCATTTCTTCCAGCGACGGGGTGATCAAGCCGCTGAGACCGACAACGTCAGCTTTTTCGTTTTCTGCAATTTCCAGGATTTTTTCGGCAGGGACCATGACGCCCAAATCAATTACTTCATAGTTGTTACACGAGAGAACCACGCCCACGATGTTTTTTCCGATATCATGCACATCGCCTTTCACGGTTGCCAGCACCACTTTTCCGGCGTTGGCCGTATCGCCTTCTTCTTTTTCCGCCTCGATATAGGGCAGCAGATACGATACGGCTTGTTTCATCACCCGGGCACTTTTTACCACCTGGGGCAAAAACATTTTTCCTTCTCCAAAAAGGTCGCCCACACGATTCATCCCGGCCATCAGCGGTTGTTCAATCACATGAAGTGCTCTCGGATATTTTTTCCGGGCTTCTTCCACATCTTCTTCGATGTATTCGGTGATTCCTTTTATCAGTGCATGTTCCAGCCTTTTTTCCACGGGTTCTTTACGCCAGGCATTGTCTTTTACAACTTTTTTCCCGCTTTTGTCTTTTATTTTTTCTGCAAAAGCCAGAAGCCTTTCGGTTGCATCTTTCCGGCGGTTAAGTATTACATCTTCAGCCAGTGTCCGCAGTTCAGGTTCTATCTCATCGTAAACCTGCAGCATCCCGGGGTTAACAATGCCCATGTCCATTCCGGCTTTGATCGCATGGTAGAGAAATACCGAATTAATGGCTTCGCGTACGGTATTATTGCCACGAAAAGCAAACGAGAGGTTGCTGACGCCGCCGCTCACCCGGGCATACGGAAGATTTTCTTTAATCCACCGGGTGGCTTTGATAAAATCTACGGCGTAGTTGCTGTGTTCTTCCATTCCGGTGCCGATGGCCAAAATGTTGGGATCGAAAATGATGTCTTCGGGCGGAAAGGCTATTTTTTGTGTTAACAGGTCGTAAGCCCTTTTACAAACCCGGATACGGTCTTCGTAGGTCGCTGCTTGTCCTTTTTCGTCAAAAGCCATTACCACAACAGCTGCTCCAAAATCACGAATAATACGGGCATGCTCCAGAAACTCTTCTTCGCCGTTTTTCAGGCTGATGGAATTTACAATTCCTTTTCCCTGCAAACATTTCAATCCGGCCTCAATAACTTCCCATTTGGAAGAGTCGATCATCACAGGCAGCCTGGAGATTTCCGGGTCGGAAGCCATCATGTTCAGGAATTTCACCATTTCGGTTTTGGCGTCCAGCATCCCGTCGTCCATGCTTACATCCAGAATTTGAGCTCCGTTTTCTACCTGATCGCGGGCAACAGACAGCGCTTCTTCATATTTTCCTTCGCGGATAAGGCGGGCAAACCGGCGGGAACCGCTTACATTGGTCCGTTCGCCAATATTGACAAAGTTTTTGTTTTTGTCGATAACCACCGGTTCCAGGCCACTAAGCTCGGTGACATGACGGGCAGGAGGAATCTGGCGCGTTTGTGCTTTTTCGGCCAGTTGTACCATTTCCCGGATATGCTCCGGCGTAGTCCCGCAGCAACCGCCGACAATATTGGCATACCGGTTGTCGAGAAACTCTTTGATGTGGCCGGCCATTTTGTGCGGACTTTCATCGTATTCACCAAATTGGTTAGGCAATCCGGCATTGGGGTAAACGCTCACGGGAAAAGGAGCAATACGTGATAATTCAGCCAGATAAGGCCGCATTTGCTCGGCGCCCAGAGAGCAATTTAACCCGACGCTGAGCAATTCGATATGCTTGATGGAAGTAAAAAAAGCTTCCAGTGTTTGTCCTGACAGGGTTCGCCCGCTGTTGTCGGTGATGGTTCCAGAGACCATTACCGGAATTTTCTCCCCTTTTTCTTCCATGATCTTTTCGATGGCAAAAAGCGCCGCTTTGGCATTAAGGGTGTCAAAAATGGTTTCGACGAGCAAGATGTCAGCACCTCCTTTCAGCAAAGCGGAAGCCTGTGCATAGTAATCTTTCATGAGATCGTCGAAAGTGACATCGCGGTAGCCAGGGTCGTTGACTTTGGGAGACATGGAAGCGGTTTTGTTGGTCGGGCCCATGGCTCCGGCAACAAAACGGGGTTTGTCCGGCGTTTTTTTGGTAAATTTATCAGCGGCTTCACGGGCAATCCGGGCAGCCTGAAAGTTCATTTCGTCCACATATTTTTCCAAACCGTAATCGCTTTGCGAAATACGGGTTCCGTTAAAGGTGTTGGTTTCGATAATATCGGCTCCGGCCTCAAGGTATTGTTCGTGAATTTCGCGGATAATATGCGGTTGCGTGATGTTGAGCAGGTCATTATTGCCTTTGAGCAATTGTTTCACGTTTTTAAAACGTTCGCCCCGGTAGTCTTTCTCTTCCAGATGATACCGTTGAATCATGGTGCCCATGGCACCATCCAAAACAAGTACCCGTTTTTTTAATTCTTCCCGTATGTCTGGTTTGGTTTTGGTCATGGTATTGATAGTTATGGCTTTGTCCGTCGGCATTTTTTGCCGGCAGCCGGATAAAAATAGCCGTGTAAAAAATTCTTTTACAACAGATTGTGTAGATCGTTTTGTTTTTTCATTGAACGTAATCTTTTAATTTATCATTTCCCGTCCGTTGCCGTACGGGTTAGGTATTGGCACCTTTTCCGCCTGTGGCGGAAGGTTGCCAGAGCTTCACAGAGCCTAATCTCTCCACCCTTCTTTATAAATCAAAAGCCTCACCGAACAGGAGGGATTTGAAATATGCGGCAAAGATACACTTTTTTCTTTTTGAACTTTTTGTGTTCCGGCGGACAAATGGGCGTTCCGGGATAAAACTTTTTGGAGTTACCCCGTTTTTCAATGAAATTGCTATTTTCGTTCCCGAAAGCAAACAGGTGTTATGGATATTGAAATGTATTTTGAACCGCTGGAGAAATCGGTGATTACCGTTACCGGCTCTGCTGACAATTTTTTTGTGGCTGATTTGATCAAACCGTTTACCCGGGAGTCTGGTTTTCCGGATTTGTCCGATGTGAATATTGCCCTTGTGGGCGTGTTGGAAGATCGCAAAGCCCTGAAAAATAAAGGTTGTGCCAAGGCTCCGGATAAAATCAGATCCCAGTTGTATCCTTTGTTATCCCACTGGAATCATTTAAAAATAGCTGATTTGGGAAATATTAAACAAGGAAATTCCATTGAAGACACCTATTTTGCCGTAAAAGAAGTAACGGCTTCGCTAATCCGGAAAAATATCCTTACCATAATTATTGGCGGAAGCCAGGATTTAACGTATGCCAACTACCTGGCGTATGAAAATATCGGACGGGTGATTAATATTGCGGCAATGGACGCAGTTTTTGATTTAGGACAGGATGAAGAAGAGTTGAATGCCCGGTCGTATCTGAGTCGTATCATCATGCATCAGCCCAATTTTCTGTTTAATTATACGAATATTGGTTATCAGAGTTATTTCGTCAATCGTGATGCATTGCAGCTGATGAAAAATCTTTTCTTCGAGATCAACAGGCTGGGAAATGTACGTGCTGATATCAGCGAAACGGAACCGATGGTTCGTAATGCGGATATGATGAGCATTGATATTTCTGCCATTCGTGCTGCCGATGCCCCGGGGAGCTATTATGCCGGTCCCAACGGATTGAATGGAGAAGAAGCCTGCCGTATTTGCCGCTATGCCGGTATGAATGATAAGCTGACCAGTATCGGGTTTTATGAATATAATCCGGATTACGATCACCGGGAACTGACAGCTCAACTGACTGCACAGATGATTTGGTATTTTCTGGACGGAGTGGCCAATCGTCAAAATGATATTCCGCATAAAAACAGTAAGGATTTTATCCGGTTTCGTGTATACCTCGACGATTATAAAGAGGAGCTTTTCTTTTTAAAAAGTAAAAAAACCGACCGGTGGTGGATAGAAATTCCTGTGGAAAGTAAAACCGGAAAAGGAACCTTGAAGTATCCTTATACCCCCTGTTCGTATGCCGATTACCAACAAGCCCTGAATCAGGAGTTGCCGGATCGCTGGTGGCGGCTACAGCAAAAGCTGATGTAGGAATAACGGTTTGAAGTTTAGGTGAATAAAAATATCCAAGGAAAGATTTTTACTTTTTAAAAGTATTTATTAATTCCGGGTAAAATTGCTTTTTTACTTAAGTAAAAAGAATTTTAAGTCGTTTTCTGTTCCTTTCTTGTCTCGTCAAGAAAGGAACCAAAGAAGACGACCGAAACGAATGCTTCTTCCTGCTCTGCCGAAAAGCAACATCTCCGGCAAAAGGGTCTCTTGCTCATCGCAAGAGAAATGCAAGCACTTTTGCACGATGCTGTAAGCTTTTCGGCATTCACCCTCTCGCTGGCCCGCCGTTTCGGTAGCCTGCCCATAGCTTATGTGTCATTTAACCTTTGAGAAAAAACAAACCCGCGAAAGTTGAACGATTAAAAAAGCCTAAATACTGTTCTGAAATAATAATTCTTCTGTTGTAATTTGTTCCCCTCCTGGGAGGGGCAGGGGTGGGTTCTATCTTTTTTGTTCTTGCTCTTCAATCCACAGTTCAATGGTTCTTAAAACATTGGGCATATCTTTTCGTACCTCATGATCATCAAATCGTAAAAAACGGACCCCCATTTTTTCTAATTTCTGCTGCCGTATTTCATCCTTAACAAGAACATCTTCAAAGTCATGGCTGATACCGTCGATTTCAATGGCAAGCATTAAATCTTTACAGTAAAAGTCGACAATGTAGTTGTCAATAGGCCGTTGTCGGTCAAAATCATATCCTTTCATTTTCTTTTGCTTGAGTTCATTCCAAAGAAGAACTTCTGAGAAAGTCATGTTTTTTCGTAAAGCTTTGGCCAATCCTTTTAGCCGTGGATTGTATGGTAATATTTTCCGGCGCATTTTCTTGTGTGTTTGACCCACCCCTACACCCCTCCCGGGAGGGGATTTATTTGGTAAAAATATTCAGTTTATGCGAAAAATTTGAAAAATTTCACCTGTTTTTTTACTGTACCAGTAGGTTACATCCCCGTACATCACTGTTGTCAAATCGTCCCAGCACTTCGAAAGAACCGGAAGAGACGATTTTTCCCAAATCTTGTGTGGCAATAAAAGAACAGCTGTAAAGATTGGCTAGGTCAATCACATTAATTCCTCCGCTTTTTCCTTGTGGTACAACATCCAGTGGGTCGTTGGTGTCGCGAATAAGAATTTTCATCCACGGAGGCGTTTGAAAAAGTCCGTTCCCTTTGGAATAAGCTTGTGATAACAATTCGGTCATTCCGTATTCCGAATAAATACGGGGTACCCCAAAAGCCTTTTTCAAAATCCCGTGTAGTTCTTCGCGTACCATTTCGCGGCGCTTTCCTTTCATGCCACCGGTTTCTATAATGATAAGTTCGGGATAATGCACCGGAAACTGTTCTGCCAAATCCAGCAAAGCATAGGTAACTCCCAATAAAAGAACTTTTTTGTTTTGCTTTTTTAAAGCGGTTAAATGACGGGCCAGGCGTTGATAATCGTGCAAATAAAAACCACTTTCACGGTGTTGGCTTTTTTGAATCAGTTGCTGGGTCATATAGACCAATGATGAACCGGTCCGTTCCAGATAAGAAGGCAACAGGGCCAAAAAGACATATTCTTCCGGGTTCCCAAAGAACAGCTGAAATCCTTTCATCAGGCTTTCTTCGTAAAGGGATAGTTTTTTTACCGGATGCCGGCTGGTGGTCGTGTCGGTGGTTCCACTGCTTTCAAAAACAGCTTCCGGAGTAAATGTTCCGCAAACGACCTGGTGGGTTTTAAAAAATTCGATGGGGAGAAAAGGAATATTCCGGTAGTGATCAATGGGTGACGGATCGATCCCCAAAGCATCGACAAATTGCCGGTAAACCGGATTGTAAACATACTGAAACCGGAAAACGGAAAGCGCAGTACGGTTAAAATCCGCTTCTGTATGAAGGGAAAAGATTTTTTTTTCGATACTTTCCGGTTTCTGCATGAATGAAAAATTGTATTTTTACCCGGTGATGAAAACAGGGGCAAAAATAGGACTTATTCTGCTTTTACCGGCATTGTTGTGTATGGTTTCCTGCCAAAACAAAGAAGACTATCCTATTATTCCCCAAATTCATTTCAGCCGTTTTTTGCTGGAAGTGGATACGGCTGCCCATGTGGCCCGGCGTGGCGTGCTGGAATTTACCTTCGAAGATGGTGATGGCGATATCGGATTGCCGGCCAATTATTTGCAGCCTCCGTTTGATCCCGGTAGTAAATATTATTATAATCTGATTATCAAATATTTTGAAAAACAAAACGGGAAATTTGTGGAGGTGCCGTTGCTGTCGTGGAACCCGGATTCCGGACGGTATGATACCATTACGTTTAATGCCCGTATTCCCTGGCTGACTCCGGATCTGGGGGATAAATCCATTTCGGGAACCATTCAGGATACCCTGTTTCTGGATAATCCGTTGTCGGATTATGATACGATCATGTTTACCTTTTTCATTTACGACCGGGCTTTGCATAAGAGTAACGTGGATTCTACCCCTCCCATTGTCAGGCGATTTCCTTGAATTTTTCACATTTTTTTCTTTCCAAGGGCTATACAAAACAAAATTTTTTTACATTTGTGCTTGACAAAACCAAAATATTGAGTACTTTTGGTACTCAATTAGTGAATGGTGAGTAGTGAATAGTGAATAGTGAATAGAGCTGTTTACTTTTGATCATTCAACAATTATAAAAACCGGTCCCTCTATGAATCACAAGGATTTGGATGTGTGGAAATCAGCGCTGCAGCTGACAGAGGATTTTTATAAGAAAACGGTTGATTTTCCAAAGCATGAGCAGTTTGGAATTGTTTCCCAACTCCGGAGGGCCGCTGTTTCTGTCCCCACCAATATTGCCGAGGGAGCGGCAAGAAATGGAGATAAAGAATTTATTCAATTTCTTTATATTTCATTGGGTTCTTTGGCTGAATTGGAAACGTTAATTATTTTATCACATAAAGTCGGGTATTTAGATGATGCAAACCACGATGATTTACTTTCATCAATTACCCAATGTTCAAAATTAACTTATGGTTTAATTAAATATTTAAAAAGCAAAGAATAGTCTATTCACTATTCTCCAATCACTATATTCCATGCTTGAAGCGTTAATTACATCGAAAACCCGTTTGAAACTACTGCTCAAATTTTTTCTGAACAGTGATACCACGGCTTATTTGCGTTCGCTGGAACCGGAATTTGGAGAGTCTACCAATGCCATTCGTCAGGAACTCAACCGTTTTGAAGAAGCCGGATTGTTGTCGGCAGATAAGAAAGGGAATAAAAAATTATACCATGCAAATACCCGGCATCCACTCTTTCCAGAAATTCATAATTTACTCATTAAGTATGTGGGCATTGACCAGGTGATGGATAAGGTGGTTAAAAAGCTGGGTAACCTTGAGAAAGTATATCTTGTAGGAGAACTGGCCAAAGGCAAGGATTCGCCCATCATGGATTTATGGTTTGTGGGGGATGTGGATAAAAATTATTTACTGGAGCTGGTGGATAAAGCAGAAGAAGTTCTTCAGCGTAAGTTGCGGTATATTATAGTTAACGACAAAGAGCTTCAGCATTTTCTGAAGACAAAAGATAAAAACGAGCTGCTTTTGCTTTGGGAAAAGTAAGCTTGGTTTAAATAATAAAATACTGATATACAGTTCGTTCGCCCCTGGTGGATGGGACTTAGGAGGCGGAAGCGTGTCTTGGAAGAAAGATTGAATGGAAGAATGGATGGGAGATTAGGGCCCTGATAATAAAAAAGGTACAGTAATAAACATCTTTCTAATGGATATTGATAATAACAAAAACATCAATCGCGGCTACCGCAAGTTAAATGTCTGGCAGGAAGCTGTTGAAATGTATGTTTTTGTTTGTAATGTCTTAAAAAATTTTCCTTATGACTTAAAAAAACCGGCTTCTAATACCATAGATGCCAGCTTAAGTATCCAAAGAAATATTGCTGAAGGATATTGTAGAAAGTCAATTAAGGAATATTTAAATTTTCTCAATTACAGCCTTGGATCTTGTGGTGAACTTTACAGTACATTTTTCAGTTTTAAAGAAGCGGGACAAATAAGCGAAGCAGATTTTAAGGAATTTGATAAACGGCATTACAGTTTAGAAAACAAACTGATTAACTTAATTCGTTCAATTCAACGGAAAGAAACAAGAAAAGGTTGGCAAAACAAGCTGTAGGTATTGATTGACACAAAACTTTCAACATTTCACCCCCATCCAATCTTCCACTCATCCATCTTTCCCCCCTTTCATTCAAAGCACATGGTCAAAAAATATAAATAAAACATGAACTTAAAAGAAAATTTACTCCGTAAAATAGCTCGCGATGAAGAAACCGTAGGAATTATCGGACTGGGCTATGTAGGACTGCCGCTGGCAGTGAATTTTGCCGAAGCCGGCGTAAAAGTCATCGGCTTTGATAAAAGTACCGAAAAAGTTAATAAGATAAATAAGGGTGATAACTACATTAAAGACATCCGCGATGCCGTACTGCGTGAGGTAGTGGATAAAGTGACACTGGAAGCCACCACCGATTTTAGCCGCATGAAAGATTGCGATGCCCTGATTATCTGTGTTCCCACACCCTTGGACAAATTCCGTAAACCGGATATGAGCTACATCGAAAGCGCCTGTATGGATATCGGCCGGAATATGAAATCTGGTACGTTTATCAGCCTGGAAAGTACGACCTATCCCACGACGACGGAAAATTTCATGTTGCCGATTATTGAGCACGAAAGCGGCATGAAACACAACAAAGACTTCTGGCTGGCCTATTCTCCCGAACGGGTGGACCCGGGCAACAAAAATTTCCACACCCGCAATACCCCTAAAGTAATGGGTGCGTTATCGCCGGAAGGAATGGAAATCGGGAAAGCACTGTATCAAAAAGCTATTGATAATATCCATCCGGTTTCTTCACCCCGGGTGGCAGAAATGGTAAAGATTCTCGAAAACACCTATCGTTTGGTGAACATCAGTCTGATTAATGAGCTGGCCCTGCTTTCCGGCAAGATGCATATTAATATCTGGGAAGTCATTGAAGCGGCCAAAACCAAACCTTTCGGTTTTCAGGCTTTTTATCCCGGTCCGGGTATCGGCGGTCATTGTATTCCGTTGGATCCATTTTACCTCGAGCACATCGCCAAACAGTACGATTTTGATTTGAGTATGATTCACACCGCCGGTCACATTAATATGCGCATGCCGCATTACATGTACATAAAAATAGCCACAGCCCTCAACAGCCAGAAAAAAGCGGTCAACGGTAGCAATATCTTGTTTCTTGGCGTAGCTTACAAACCGAACATTGACGATGAACGGGAATCTCCGGCGCTGGAAATTATGGATATCACAGCCCACAAAGGGGGACAGGTTTTTTATCATGATCCTTATATTCCGAAAGTACATACCGGAGAAGGCCGGACTTTTAATTCGGTTAATTTAACCCGGGAAACACTCGAAAGTGCCGATGTAGTCGTATTGACAACCAACCATAAAGATTTTGATGTGGAGTTTATTCAACAACAGGCCAAACTTGTAGTTGACCTTCGCAATATGATTAAAGATAAAACGGATAAAGTATTCAAATTATAAAAGTTTTGTATTTTATGAATTATCTCAAAAATGCCCCTTACAAAGGGATTAAAAGGCTATAAACGCCAAACGCTGAACACAAAACCTATGAACGCTTTACTTGATTGTGGGTTTGATGAATATGGCGAAGGGAAAAACGAATAAGGTTTTTAAATTATAAACGTTCAGTGTTCTGTGTTTAGCGTTAAAGTGTTTAGGAGAATATCTGTTTTCAGAAATGAAAATTAACAATTTTGAAGATTTAGAAGTTTGGCAGGAAGCCAGAAAACTTGCAAAGTTTGTTTTTCAAATTACATCCAAAGAGCCATTTGTTAAAGATTATAGATTTCGTGATCAGATAAGAGCTGCAGCAGGATCAATAATGGATAATTTGGCTGAAGGTTTTGGTAGAGATGGGAACAAAGAGTTCAGTAATTTTCTTTCAATAGCCAAGGGATCAAATGAAGAAGTAAGGTCTCAATCGTATCGTGCATTTGATTACGAATATATTTCAGAAGAAGTATTAAAAGAACTTTTAGAAAGAACGGATAAATTGTCCCGAAAGATTAAACGTTTTATGAATTATCTCAAAAACTCCCCTTACAAAGGGACTAAATTTAGGCTATAAACGCAAAACGTTGAACACAAAACCTATGAATGCTTTATTTGATTGTTGACTTACGGAATATGATCAGGGAAAAACCAGACAACGTGTTTAAATTATAATATGAATTTTTTCAAACACGACTATCATCCTGAACGGAGCGAAGCGTAGTGAAGGATCTCAAAAAAATACAGAAAAAAGAGGCCTTTCTCTGAAAAATGTGAAAGTTTAAAGTAAAAAGGTAAAAGTAACGAACGATAGTAACGAAATTGCGAAGTGGCGAGGGGACGAACGCCAAACGCTGAACGCAAAACAAATGAAAAATGATAAGCAGGATTACATACCATGAATCGGGTATTTTTCACTTTTCATTCTTCACTAAAAAACGCTAAATCCTAGACTCGAAACCAGCAACTAGTAACCAGTAACAAAAAACACAATTGTCCTTAAACCAAATCATAGTAACTCTTGTTATTCTCTTTCTGATCGTTTCTTTATACAAGAATCTGTTCGGTCCGGGGTTTACGTTTATTATTGGGATTAGTATACTTGGGATTTTCCGGATCTTAACTCCTGAAGAAATGCTCAAAGGATTTGCCAATGAGCAACTAGCCGTTATCATTTTGTTATTACTTATTGGAGAAGTCATTCGAAAATCAACGTTAATTGACAACCTGTTTGACCGGTTTTTCCGCAGGACATTTTCTTATAAAAAATTTATTTTTAAACTTATTTTTCCTGTTTCTGCCCTGTCCGCTTTTATTAACAATACGCCGCTAGTGGCCATTATGATGCCTTACGTGCACAACTGGGGAAAACGAAACAATATTGCCCCATCGAAATTACTTATCCCACTTTCCTACGCAGCGATCCTTGGCGGAACAGCCTCTTTGATTGGGACATCCACTAACCTTGTTGTTAATGGAATGGTGGCCGACCAGTCGCTTTTCCCGGCTTTTAAATCACTGGATATTTTTGATTTTACTCCGGTAGGTGTGGTGATGATTCTTCTTGGCGGACTTTATCTGGTCTTTTTTTCGGATAAGTTACTTCCAGATAAAGGGGATGTGATGGATAACATCGAAGAAAAATCCAGAGAATATATTGTGGAGATGAAAGTGGCAAAAGGTTCCCAATATCATAACAAAACCATTGAAGGTGCCCGGTTGCGAAACCTGAAAGGATTATTTTTAGTGGAAATTATTCGCGAAGACAGAACGTTATCTCCGGTAACTCCGCAGACCATGATTTTTGAAGAAGATCTTTTGATTTTTGCCGGAAATACCGAAACGATTGCCGATATGGTGGAAAATAATAAAACACTTCAACCTTCGCAATTGGGCATGTTTGCTAAGAGAAACAAAACAGAGCTGGTAGAAGTGGTCGTATCACCTAATTCCGGGTTGATAGGGAAAACCGTTAAAGAAAGTAATTTCCGTGGACGTTTTGACGCGGCAATTATTGCCGTTCACCGGAATGGAGAAAAAATCAGGGGGAAAATAGGCGATGTGAAATTATCTGCCGGGGACTTGCTTTTACTGATAGCCGGTAAAGATTTTGAAAAACGTACTCAGGACTCCAAAGACTTTTATATGCTCAACAATATCCGGAGTATTGAAAAAATGCCTGTACGTCAAAGTTTACTTATTGTAGGCGGGCTTTTGGTTTCTATCGTACTCTCATCATTGCACTGGGTGCCGTTGTTCAACTCATTGCTTGTTTTTATGGTGCTTTTACTGTTGACAAAAGTAGCTTCTCCTCGTGAGCTGTATAAAGCCATTAATTATAACCTGATTTTGATCATTGCTCTTTCTCTGGCGTTGGGAACAGCCATGATTAAAACCGGCATTGCTGCCGGTGTTTCCAATGTTTTCATAGAGTTGTTAAAACCATATGGCATTGTTACCCTTTTTATCGGCATATTTTTAATAACTAATTTGTTGGCGGCTATTATTACAAACATTGCTTCGGTAGCCATTATTTTTCCGATCGCTATGAGTTTGGCTGCCCAACTGGGCACCAATCCAAAGCCGTTTGCTTTGTTGGTGGCTTTTGCCGGGGCGGCCAGCTTTATTACCCCCATCGGATATCAGACCAACTTGATGGTTTACGGACCGGGAGGATATAATTTTAAAGATTTTTTCCGGATCGGACTTCCTATGACCCTTTTATTTATGCTGGTTGCTGTATTGGGGTTGGTTTTGCAGTTTGGGCTGAAGATTAATTGAGAATGTTCATTGTTGTCCTGCTAATAAAAACTAAAGGGATAAAAAGTATGTGTATTTTAAGCTGGCTATTTTTCTGTCCGTTCAATGCTGAGCAGCCATTGGGCCGAAAAAGGAGGATGCGCTGCGTGAGCATCTTGGACTATTAATGCCGAAATATGAAAAAGAGACTCTCACACCGTCCTATCACAGAAACCCTACCTTTGACTCAGAGTTAAACGACAGAGAAACTTTACGCTTTTTACTTGAAAAATACTAAAACAACAAACAGAAATCCCAAATAAGAAACGTAGAAGTTCTATTTTTTCTCTCATTTGTCGTCCTGAACGTAGTGAAGGATCTAAAACAACAATAGAAGTGTTTTTTTAAGTGAGATTCTTCACTCGCTTCCTGCAGCCCTACTCACACCGTTCAGAATGACATAAAAATAATACTAACTCCAAAACACTGTTCCCAAAAACTATGGATAAAAATTTTCTCTCAACAATAATCTCCGCATCATTAGATGCCGGCAAATCCATCCTCGAAATCTATAAAACAGATTTTAATGTGGAATATAAAAGCGATAGTTCCCCATTGACACAAGCGGACAAAAGCGCTAACGAAGTGATCATGTCTTATCTGAAAAAAACCAGAATTCCCGTATTGAGCGAAGAAGGACGCAACATTCCTTATTCCGAACGAAAAAACTGGAAAAGACTCTGGATTGTGGATCCGCTGGATGGTACCAAAGAGTTTGTGAAGAAAAATGGCGAGTTTACAGTAAATATAGCACTTGTGGAAAATCAGGTTCCGGTAATGGGGGTGGTATATGCCCCGGTTTTGGATATTTTATACGTTGGAGATCGCAAAGAGGGAGCTTATAAAATAGAACAAGCCGGTAAAAAACAAGATATAAATAAAGAATTAAAAGAAGAAAATAGGATTCCTAAAAAGAACCCGAAAAATTATTTTGGTATTGTGGCCAGTCGTTCACACTTAACAAAAGAAACCGAAGATTTTATTAAAAAATTAGAAAAAGCGCATTCTAATGTAAAAATAGTTTCTAAAGGGAGTTCGCTGAAACTCTGCATGGTTGCTGAAGGTGAAGCGGATATTTATCCCCGTTTTGCCCCGACTTCCGAATGGGATACGGCTGCCGGTGATGCCATTGTCCGTGCCGCCGGAGGGAAAGTTCTTATTGCCAACACCAATGAACCTTTAGTATACAATAAGGAAGATATTTTAAACCCGTGGTTTGTTGTGACGAAATAATTTGTCTCGAGGATCAGGGTTAAAGGTTAAAGTGGAAAGGTTAAAATGGGGGCTGGGATAAAAAATAATTGAGAAAATTAAAAAAAATGCAGTCGGATAATAATAACTTATCACAACGTTTATTTGAGTTTTCAATCCAAATAATATCTTTGGTAAGAGAATTCCCAAAAGGGAAAGAATATGATATAATTAGCTATCAGCTGATAAAATCTGCCACATCCAGCGGTGCAAACTATTCACCCTGTCAAATTGTGTCAAATTATGGATGATTTCTTTTTTGTCTACGTTTTATTAAGTGAAAAAGATAATAAGTTCTACACAGGGTATACTTCAAATTTGATACAACGAATGAATGAACATTTTAAAGGGCAGGTCAGTTCAACAAAAAACAGAAGGCCATTAAAGCTAATTTATTATGAAGCATGTTTGTCACAAAAAGATGCGCTTCGTCGTGAGAAATATCTAAAAACTTTTTATGGGAAAATGTTCTTAAGGAATAGACTAAAAACATTCTTAAATTCTAATAATAAAAGTTGATTCATTCGTATTTGACAGGGTAAAGAGGCACAAGGAGCTGTTTCGAAAGCTGATTTTTCGAATAAAATCGGTATTGCGTTAAAAGAAATGCGGGAGTCCAACTATTGGATTCGTTTGGTTATTGCAATTACAGATAACTATAACGAATGGCTTGCACAACGTGACGAGTCAAATGAACTTATGAAAATTCTTGGTAGCATCTATTCTAAAACATCCAAAAAACGTTAACTCCTTTAACCTTTATCCTTTGAATTTTATCCTTTACCTCCCCTTTAACCTTTGAACTTTTTACATCATGAATAAAAACAATATCCACACCGTCTTCGACAAAATCAAAGACCGCCGCGAAAAAGAAATCTATTTAAAACAACGCGCCAAAGTCATTTGGTTTACCGGTCTTTCCGGTTCCGGCAAAACTACCCTGGCCAGTCTGTTGGAAAAAAGATTGTTCGAGTTGAATTATTTCTGCCAGATACTTGATGGCGACAATGTGCGCTCCGGAATCAATAAAAACCTGCAATTTACCGATGAAGACCGGATAGAAAACATCCGGCGGATTGCGGAAGTTTCCAAACTGTTCATGAATTGTGGCATTATTCTTTTGTGTTCTTTTATCAGCCCGACTAACCAAATGCGAAAAATGGCCAAAGAGATTATAGGTGAGGAGGATTTCCTGGAGATATTTGTGGATACGCCGCTGGAAGTTTGTGAACAACGCGATCCGAAAGGTTTGTATAAAAAAGCCCGGACCGGTGAGATCAAAAATTTTACCGGCATCTCTGCTCCGTTTGAAGCACCCCAAAAACCTTTTTTAAGAGTAGATAACACCCACCCTGATATCGACAGAACAGTACAGCATATGCTCAAAAAGATATTGCCGGAAATTAAGTTTGATCCGCTTAAAGTACTGTAATACAAAAAATACCCTATGCAAACTTATTCTATCAACAATCTGCGTGAATTAGAAGCCGAATCCATTCATATCATCCGCGAAGTTGCTGCTGAATTTGAAAACCCGGTGATGTTGTATTCCATCGGAAAAGATTCTTCAGTGATGGTGCGGTTGGCCGAAAAAGCTTTTTATCCCGGAAAGGTGCCTTTCCCTTTGATGCATATCGATTCCAAGTGGAAATTTCGCGAGATGATCGAATTCAGAGATAATTACGCTAAAGAAAAAGGATGGGATTTAATTGTTTACTACAACAAAGAAGGGTATGAAGCCGGTATCGGTCCGTTTACGCACGGATCAAAAGTACATACCGATGTGATGAAGACACAGGCTTTGTTGCAGGCACTCGACAAATACAAATTTGATGCGGCTTTTGGGGGCGCCCGGCGCGACGAAGAAAAATCAAGGGCTAAAGAACGCATTTACTCTTTCCGCGATAAATACCACCAATGGGACCCCAAAAATCAGCGCCCTGAGCTGTGGGATATCTACAATGCCAAAGTGCACAAAGGCGAATCCATCCGGGTTTTCCCTATCTCAAACTGGACAGAACTGGATATCTGGCAGTACATCCGGCTCGAAAACATCCCCATCGTTCCGCTTTATTATGCCAAAGAACGGCCGGTGGTCAATGTGGACGGCAACTGGATTATGGTGGACGATGACCGCATGCCGGAAGAATTACGCAAAAAAGCGGTGATGAAAAAAGTACGGTTTCGTACGCTCGGCTGCTATCCGCTTACCGGCGCCATCGAATCGGAAGCCGACACCATCGAAAAAATTGTGGAAGAGATGATGACCGTTTCGGTATCAGAACGCACCACCCGCGTCATCGACTTCGACCAGGAAGCCAGTATGGAACAGAAAAAAAGAGAAGGTTATTTTTAAGTTTTATTGACAGTAAAATGTTGAACGACAACTAACGCATGGATATCAGAGAATTCCTTGACCAGGACCAGAAAAAAGATTTATTACGATTACTTACTGCCGGTTCGGTGGACGACGGCAAATCAACCCTTATCGGACGGTTGTTGTTCGACAGTAAAAAGCTGTACGAAGACCAGCTTTCGGCTTTAAAACGCGACAGCAAACGGGTAGGCCATGCCGGCGAAGAAATCGACTATGCCCTGCTGCTCGACGGCCTGAAAGCCGAACGCGAACAAGGTATCACCATCGATGTGGCTTACCGCTATTTTTCCACCGCCAAGCGGAAATTTATCATTGCCGACACCCCCGGCCACGAGCAATATACCCGCAACATGATTACCGGTGGTTCCACGGCCAATCTCGCTATTTTGCTGGCCGATGCCCGCAAAGGAGTGATCACCCAGACCAAACGGCATACTTTTCTGGTTTCACTGTTGGGTATTAAACACGTGGTACTGGCTGTGAACAAAATGGACCTGGTGGATTACAAACAGGAAGTTTTCGACCGTATTGTGGAAGATTACAAACGGTTTATCACCCAGCTGGATGTACCAGATGTAACCTTTATTCCGCTTTCGGCCCTGAAAGGCGATAACGTGGTGGAGGTGTCAGACAAAATGCCCTGGTATCACGGCCAAAGCATGCTCGAATTTTTGGAAACCGTGCATGTGAGCAGCGACCGCAATTTTGAAGATTTTCGTTATCCGGTGCAGTATGTCATCCGTCCCGACCTGAAATACCGCGGATTTGCCGGGAAAATGGCTTCGGGCGTGGTACGTAAAGGTGATGAGGTGATGGTACTGCCTTCCGGGAAAAAATCTAAGGTAAAAACCATTACCACGTACGACGGCGATCTGGACTATGCTTTTCCACCGCAGAGTATCAGCCTGACACTCGAGGACGAAATTGATATTTCGCGCGGCAACATGCTGGTACATCCGGATAACCTGCCCCAGGTGAGCCGTCACTTTGAAGCCATGCTGGTGTGGATGGACGAAAAGCCCATGAATCCATTTACCCAATTTTACATCAAACACAACACGCACAGCACCAAAGCCAAGATTGATCAAATCCGTTACCGGGTAGATGTCAACACGCTGGAGCACCAGACTATTGACCATTTTGAGCTGAACGAAATCGGCCGGGTAGTCATCACCACGGTAGAACCGCTTTATTTTGATGCTTACAAAAAGAACCGGCAAACCGGTGCTTTTATTCTGATTGATCCGATCACCCACAACACAGTAGCTGTGGGCATGATGCTGGATAAACTCAGCAGCGATAAACGCTCCGGCTTTATTACCGAAAAAGAACGCGAACACATTATCCGAGAAGGTAGTCTTATTTCTACCGAAGAACGTGAAAAACGATACGGACAAAAAGGGGCCACCATTTGGATTACCGGACTTCATGGTAGTGGCAAGAATGAATTAGCTTATGCTTTGGAGCGCGAATTGTTCAACCGGGGAAAAATTGTAGTGGTTTTTGACGGTAAATCGGTACGGGCAGGCCTGTCCAAAGAACTGGATTACTCCCCCGCCGATCGTGTCGAATATTTACGTAAAATTGCGCATATCGCCAAACAACTAAACGACCAAGGAATTATTGTTATTTGCTCTTTCATTTCACCTCGGGAAAATATCCGAAAGCAGATAAAGAAAATAATAGGCGAGGACAAATTCAAACTAGTTTATATTGATGCAGATGTGGAATACTGTAGAAAGAACGATAAATATGGTTTGTATAAAATGGCTGAAGAAGGAAAATTAAGTAATTTGGCAGGAGTTGATGAGAAATATGATGTTCCAGAAAAAGCAGACATAATAATTTCACCTGAAAAAATGGATGTTTTTGATGTTGTTGAAAAGGTGATATAACCAGCAAAAAACAAAGGGTAAATTATACTGGAAGTTTTGTCTCTTTTAAAATATGTACCCCCCGTCTGTGACAGTAGATAATATCAATCCCAATCTTAAGAAAGGATAAGAAAAATGTTTAAAATTTAAAAAACATTATATTTTTCGATACTAAAAGAAAAAATCAAATAAGGTGCTAAAAAAATCAAAATATCTATTAAAAAAACTTGATATTCACACTTCAGAAGTATTGAGGAAATCATTTACCTCTACAATAATTAAAATAGTGGGGATGATTGCCGGGTTAACTGTAAGTATTTTTCTTGGAAGAACAATTGGCGCTGAAGGAATTGGTATTATTAATTTAAGTAATCGTATTATAAATATTCTAATAATCATTAGCTTATTAGGAATGCGTCAAGTCATAATTAAAGAAGTAGCTATTGCACATAACCATAAAAACTGGAAACACATTGGCGATGTAATGTATTCCTCATATTTTTTAAATGGAATAATAGCAATTGTATTATCATTGCTTTTAATTTTACTGGCACCATGGATAGCAGCGAAAATATTTAATAAACCTCAATTAACTTACCCATTAATTATTTTTTTAATTGTACTTACCCCGCAGGTTTTTTCACGAATTTTTTCAGCTGGGTTAATTGGGTTTAGAAAAATATGGCAGAGCATCTTGGTTGATCAGACATTAAGTATTACAATAACCGGCATTTTACTTTTACTGTTTTGGTTACTAAAATTTAAAATTAACATAATTACAGTTGCTATAGTTTATGCAATAGGTAGATTAGTAGTCACATTAACTATAGGGTTATATTGGAATAAAGTTTGTGAGTGTAATAAGAAAAAACGACTTATTGTAAGAAAATTAACTAAAACTTCAATACCTCTCTTTTTTGTTGCTATTACTGGTGTTATTCAAAATAATGGCGACATCTTAATTCTTGGGTATTTTGGCAGTGTAAAAGAAGTTGGTTTATTTTCTGTTGCTGCTAGACTTGCACTTATGACGAGTTTCATTTTGCAAATAACCAATGCCGCAGTAGCTCCAAAAATTGCAGCGTTGTATGAAAAAAACAAAATTAAAGAACTGGAAAAAATGATTCAGCAGACAACTAAAGGGTTGTTTATTATTGGTTTATTACCTTTATTAATATTTCTATTATTTGGGAGAAATATTTTATCATTATGGGGAAAAGAATTTGAAGATGCTTATGCAATTTTAATAATTTTAGGAATAGCTCAATTTATTAATATTGCCTCAGGAGCTGTTGGATTAATTTTAGTAATGACAGGAAATGAAATTATCAGAAGTAAAATATCATATTTTACATTGGCACTAAACATTTTGTTGTTATTTATTCTGACAAAATTTTATGGTGTATATGGTGCTGCAATTGCAACAGCTTTTACTATTACTATTCTAAATGTAATCAATATAGTATTTGTAAGAAAAAAAACAGGAATAGTAGCAATACCATATATTAGTTAATTTTACGTAACTATTTGGGATTAAATTTATTATTGTTTGTATTTTTCTATTTTAATAAAATGAAAAGGATACACATTATTGGCTCTGGTCCAAGAACAGGTACAACTTTACTTGCAGAAGCAATGGTTGCATGTTATGAAATTGACAATTATGTTGAACACGAAGCTAGAATTTTTAAAGATGAGCCTTTAACTGGAAATATTTTTTTAACAAAATACCCAGCAGATTATTATGCAGTTAATTTACCATTAATGCTTAATCCGGATTTATATGTAATTTGCATTATAAGAGACCCTAGAGATGCTATTATTAGCAAACATGGTTCTAGACAGGATATTTATTGGGCAGGGTTACGATATTGGAAACTATTTGTAAAGTATTATGATAAGCTTAGAAAACATAAGAGATTCATTTTAATAAAATATGAAGATTTGGTTTCAAAACCGGATGAAATACAAGAATTAATTGAAAAACAAATTCCATTTTTAAAAAGGAAAGCAAAATTTAGTGAATATCATTTAGTTGCAAAACCTAATAAAAAAGCTTTATCTGCTTTAAAGGGAGTTAGACCGATATTACCTAATGGGATTGGCGTATGGAAAGCAGATTTATCAAGAGTGGTAGGTCAAGTTATTTTACATGGTAATATATCTGACGATTTGATTAAGTTTGGATACGAACCAGATAAATCTTGGGAAAACATTTTAGAAAATATTAATCCAAACTTTGGTGAAAGTTTTTGGCCAGAATATTTCACAACATTTGATCTATTAAAACGTAAATCAGGAGAATATAGAGAATTGATAAATATATTTTTAAGGAAACTTGGGATTAATCCTCTTTTAATTAAAAATACGATCAAAAAAATAATAAAAAATAATGCGCTTAGGTTTTGTTGGTGACATTTGCCCGGCATCAATTGAAGGAGACTTTGTTTTTTCAAATGATGTTTTATCTGATTTTTTAAAATCAGATATTTTAGAACAATTAAGGTCGTCTGACTATAATATTGGTAACTTAGAATGTCCTTTTACAAACTCAAACAAAAAAATAAAGAAAATCGGCCCTTCTATAAAAGCTAATTTTGAATCTATAGGGCTTTTGAATAAAGCAAAAATAAATATTGTTTCTTTAGCAAATAATCATATTAAAGATTTTGATGGTCAAGGAATAGATGATACCATTAATATTTGTAGTAAAAATAATATCTTAACATTTGGTGCAGGAACATCTAGAAATAAAATAAGAAACAATATCACTATTGAAAGTGGGAATAAAAAAATAGGAATAATTTCTTATGCTGAAAATGAGTTTAATGAAAACATTAATGAAGTTGGTACGAGTAATACCTATCATGTGCTGCGTCAAATACTATCATTAAAAGAAGAAAATGTCGATTATATAATAATTTTTGCCCATGGTGGCAATGAGCATTTTCACTACCCATCTCCTGAAAAACAACAATTATATCGTTTTTTTATTGATATTGGTGCTAATTTAGTAGTAGGGCATCATCCTCATTGTATTCAAGGGATGGAAATCTATAAAGAATCGCCAATTTTTTATAGTTTAGGTAATTTCTTTTTTCCCTCTACAAGAGGATTTGAGCAAGCACATATTGGATTTTATTTGTTATTAGAAATAAATGAAAGAGGATTGAATTATAAAACGATACCATATAAGCAAAATAAAAATAACTATAGAATAAATATTTTATCTAATAAAGAAAAAAAACAATTCCTTGATTTCTTTGACTATATTTCTAAAATTATTTTGGACAAAGATCAATATGAAAAAAAATGGAAAGAATTTATTCGCAAAAAACAAAATAGCTATTTAAAATCATTACTTCCTGTCAATAAATATGTTTTTGCTTTGTTAAAGCGGACAGGTTTTATTAATTATATTTTCAATGAAAGTTTTCTTATGTCCTTACTAAATAATATCAGATGTGAATCTCACAGAGAAAATCTTATAGAAATTATAAAACTAAATCTTTACAAAGATGATTAACATCTTTTTAAAAATAAAATCTATCTTTCACTTCTTTTCGTTGTACTTAGGGGTTTTACTCAAACCTCAAAACAGGTATGTTTATAAAAAGTATCGTGCAATAATTAAGTTATCAAAACAAAGTGAAAAGAAACAAATAGATGCTCTGCTTAAACATGTTAATGAAATATTAAACTATGCTAATAAACATACTGTTTATTATTACAATATATTTAAAAAAGCTAATTGGGTTAAATCTAAAAACGATAAAATAGAATTAAAAAGTCTATCTGAGATTGAAAATTTACCTATTTTAACAAAAACAATTATAAGAGAGAATTTTGACGATCTTACTTCAGACGAATCAGAGCTGTTAAACTCTTACATAAACAGTTCGGGAGGTTCAACAGGTGAAAAAGCCATGTTTTTACAACATGAATTGTTTAAAAGAAATCATACTGCAAATTTTTTATTTTTTTTAAGGCAAATTGGTATAAAACCATGGCAAAAGCATGTGTTTTTAATTTGGGGGGCTTCTCAAGACATTGGCAGGCCAACTTTACCCAAAAATCTATTTAAGCATTTCATTAAAAATAATACTATAACCATGAATTCAAGCTCTTTGACTAAAAAAGAAATGAAAGAATGTGTTTACATATTAAATAAAATCAAGTTTGATTATATTCGAGGTTATTCACAAAGCTTGTATAATGTTGCCCTTTACATTAATAAAAACAATATCAAAATAAAACCACAGAACAAAATAATTTCTACGGCAACATTATTAACAAAAGAAATGAGGTTTGAAATTGAAAAAGCTTTTTCTTGTGAGGTTTATGATTTTTATGGTAGCAGGGAAGTAGGGGCTATATCTTTTGAAGATAAAAGTCATCAATTTTGGAATGTACTTATTAATAATAATCTGGTTGAGATTGTGGGTAATAACAAAAGAAAGATATGTAAAAGAAAAAATGGGAAAATGCTTTTGACCACCCTGAATAATTATGCAATGCCATTAATACGATACGATATTGGAGATACAGCTAAAATAATTAATGATAAAGTTTGTTTCGATTATCTGCATTATCAAGAGTTGACAGGAAGAACAGCTAGTAATCTATATAAAAAAAATGGAGATATAATTGATGGAACTTTTTTAACCACAATTTTTAATTCTATAGAAGATATTGAGCAGTTTCAAATTATTCAACATGATTATGAAAATATAGAGTTTCTTATTAAAACAACTAATTTTAATAAAATTAGCAATGATAAGAAACTAATAATTGAAGATAATTTTAAAAAAATGTTTGGGAGTGATTGTAAACTAAACTGGACGTATGTTGAAAACACTCCAAGAACAGAGTCAGGTAAACATTTGTACGTGATTTCGAATATTAGAAAAGATAATTGTTTAAATTAAAATGAAAATTGTTTTCTTAATTTACAGTTATTACAAGTATTTGATTGGAGGTTCTGAACACCAAGCATTTATACTTGCAAAAAATTTGGTAAAAAGAGGGTATGAGGTTCATTATATTTTTGTTAACTCCACCAATGACGACGTTCCTTATGAAGATGATGGGATTATATTACATCCTTTAAAGTTATTGAAGAAAAACAAATGGTTTGGGAACCCTCTGTTTTCTTACAGAAAACAAATTAATAAAAAATTAAAATTAATTAACCCTGATTTTATATACCACCGTAACTTGATGCCATTTTTAGGAATAGCCTGTAAATATTGCAAAAAACACAGATGTAAAGTTATCTGGCATATTGCTTCAAAAACAGATGTGGAAAAGTACAGTTTAAAGTTGACCCCCTCCTTGCTTGTAAATTATCTAAATAAAAAGCTAATAAATTTCGGAATACTAAATACTGATATGATCATCACCCAAGAGAACTATCATAATGAACAATTACTATTAAACTATAATAAAAGTAATACTATTTTAATAAATAAATTTTTTCCTGTTCCAAATTACGAGATTAAAAAAAAAGATAAGCCGATATCAGTAGTTTGGATAGCAAATATAAAACCTATTAAACAGTTGGAAAAATTTATTGAACTAGCAAGGAAATATGAAAGTCAGGAAGATATATTATTTAAAGTTATTGGAAAATTACCAGATAAAAAGACTAAATATGGTAAGTTTATTTTAAAAAAAATAAGTAGTTCAAAAAACTTATTCGTTCTTGGGAAACTACACCCAGATGAAGTAAATAACGTTTTAGCAAATTCGCATATTTTTGTAAATACAAGTTTGTTGGAAGGGGGTGTTCCTGTTACATTTATTCAAGCTTGGCTTAATGAAGTTCCTGTGTTGAGCTTGAATGTGAATCCTGATAATGTTTTCAATAAATATAAAGTAGGTTATTATTGTAATACTATTGATGTAATGACACAAAAATTAGATTTACTAATTAATAACAAAACTCTTCGAAAAGAAATGGGAAAGTCTGCAAAGTCATATTGTATTAAGTACTTTTCAATGGAAAATATTGATCTTATTGAAAAGTTATTATTGAAATAAAATTTCAGACATTATGAAAACATTAATAAATATATGTGGGACTGGTAGAAGTGGCAGCACAATGTTAGATTTAATGTTGGGAAATGATAAGGATGCTTTTTCATTAGGAGAAATACACGCTTGGTATCGTCCATATCGAAACCACCATTTTAAAATTAAATGTTCTTGTGGAATGGACCCATGTCCAGTATTAACAAAAATAATTTATAGTAATGAATCAAATTTTCATAAAGAAGCTTTTGAAAAACTACAAGTTGATTGGTTAATTGATTCATCAAAAAGTATAAATTGGGTAATTGACAATAATTTATGGTTATCAAATACAGATATTAAAGTTTGGAATTTACTCCTATATAAGAATATTTATGATTACATTTTTTCCATCTGGAAGCGAGGTGGGAAAATAGAAGATGCTATAAAAAAATATACTAATTATTACTATAAATTTTTTGATGCAAACTTATCTTTCATTTCTATTAATTATGACGAGCTGGTTCAAAACCCCAAATTATTATTAATAAAGATATCAAAATTAACAGGTTTGCCATATTACAATGGAAAAGAAAAGTTTTGGGAGAAACAGCACCATTTTGCATTTGGAAGTTACGGAATTAGAAAACAAACTGAAAAAAAGAAATCAGAAATAAAGCCCACCAAATATTCACAAGAATATTTAGAATTAATCCCAAAGATTAAAGCAAAAATTAAAAATAATAATAATAATAAACTTAATTACATCCAAACAAGAATAAATAAATACAATATTAATACGGGGGACTATTACAATGGGCACCCAGAGAAAAAACTTTGGTATTATCAGCATAATGTTAAATATTATTTAAAAAAGTATTTTCCCGATAAGTGGGAATTTGATCAATAATCAATATGGTAAATAAAAAAAAGAAAATTTTATTCATCGATAAAAGGTCCTTTGGGACATTAATTGACGGGCTAAAATATTGTGAATATTTAAGTAGTGATTTTGAAATAACCTATTTGTGTTTAAATTCGGTTGATAACCCATATAGGTCAGCCAGTATTAATATTGTAACTATAAATAATAACTATGGTAAGTTAAAAACAATTATTAAACTAATTCAAAAAACAAACTCATTGTTATCTAAAGAAAAGTTTGATATAATTTTTATCTTTTATTTTCAATTTTCTTCACTTATAAAGTTATTCTCATATAAAAAAAATTGTAATTATATACTTGATTTGAGAACAGGACCTATTTATAAGAATGTGTTTAAAAGAGTATTCTTTTTCTATTTATTGAAAACAGAAACATTTTTTTTTAAAAATGTTACAATAATATCTGAATGCTTATCTAAAAAATTAGGATTAAGAACTAAAAAAACACATATATTACCTCTTGGTTCTGATAAATTTGTGGAAAAGAAAGGTTCAAATGTAAATTCAATGAATTTATTATATGTTGGCATTTTAAATCAAAGGCATATTTATAAAACTGTTTATGGGTTAAAAAAATTCTTTACTGAATATGGAGGGGAAATTTCAATTACGTATGATATTGTTGGACCCGGTAATTCTAAAGAAATTCAAAAAATTAAGCAAGCTGTTAATGTTACAAAGCTAGAAAATATTATTACTCTCCATGGTAAAATACCTCATTATAAACTGATGTCTTTTTTTGTGAAAAACAATATTGGAGTATCTTTTATACCAAAAACTGAATACTTTGAATGCCAACCTCCAACAAAAACGTTTGAATATATTAACTCTGGCTTATTTTGTATAGCAACCTCCACACTTGAAAATAAAAAGTTAATTAATAATGATAATGGGATTTTATGTGAAGATACTCCAGAATCATTTTACGAAGCACTGGTTTCCACATTTAAGAGATTAGACAAAATAAAGCCGCAGACTATCAGTAAAACATTGTCTGATTATTCTTGGGAAAACATTATTAATAAAAACTTAAAAAAATACTTAAATTCTTTTTCTTAGTAGTTTTTCTAAAATAATGAAATTAAAAAAAGATATTATAAATAATAAGACAAATTTAAAGAGTTTGTTATTATTAACTTCTTTTCGAACAACATCTTTTTTGTGTAGTAAAACAAATAATATAATAATTAACATTATCATTTTTATCCCGCAACTCATCGTAAGAATTTTATATAGAGTTCTTTTTAATTGGCTATTGACATTTGATGTTAGAGAAGGTACAAAAATAGGGGGAGGTCTTAAAATTTTTCACGGGCATGGTATAGTTATTAATGAAAATGCAATTCTAGGTAGCAATATTACCCTAAGACATAATATAACTATTGGTAATAAAAAAAAGGGAGGTGCATCACCTGTAATTGGTAATAATGTGGATATTGGTTGTGGTGTTATTATACTGGGTGAAATTACTGTTGGAAATAATGTTATTATTGGTGCAGGGTCAGTTATTACTAAAAATATTCCCGACAACTCAATTGTTGTTGGGAATCCTGCTAAAATAATAAAATCAATTGAAACAAATGTAAAAAATAATAAATAATGAGTCAATTGTTTAACAAGCTTAATTATTATATTGTATTAATGCTTCTTTATATTAGTATGACCCCCTTTTTACTACAAATATCTTTTGGGATTAATGATCGAGTTGTTAGATTAATTATAGACGGCTTAATTATTATTTTATTTTTAATTAACCTGAAAAAGAAGCCTGTTAAAATTGAGTATTTTAGATTTTTAGTTTTTCTTTATTTCTTTATTTCTTTAATTTCTTTTATTTTATCTGGAGAGTCTCTTTTATTATATTTATTGTTTCTTAGAAGAACCTTAATTCCCTTTTTATTACTTTTTTCATTACTAAAACTTAACAATTCTCATAGTTTTTTTCAGAAATTTTGGAAACATCTACAAATACTAATTATCGTACAATTAATTGCTGCTTTCCTAAAAGTTTATTTGGTGGGAATGACTGAAAATTACATAGGTACAATGTCTGTTGATAGCGGTTCAGTTTCTGCTATTTTTCCCTTATTTGCATTGACATTGTATTTTTCTAAATATTATCCCGAGAAGAATAATAAACTAATCATTTATATTGTTTTATTAACTCTTTTTGGTTTATCCGGTAGTAAACGAGCGATCTTGGTATTTATTCCAAGTGTTTTAATCGTTAATGTTTATTTTTTTAATCGTTATTTATTATCCAAGAAAATAAGAATTGTTCGTTTTTTACAATTCTTAGTATTGGGTTTAATAACAATCTATCTGATAGTGGTTATTAATCCAAGTCTAAATAAACAGAATAAAGTAGGAGGGAGTTTTGATATTAGCTATGTAGCGGAATATATTTTTGATTACGAAACTAGAAATGTTTCAGTGGATAAGATACAAAGAACGGGAAGGATTAGTGTTTTCCCTCTGGTTATAGATTTTTTTGAGAAAAGAGAGATTAAAGATTTTTTATTTGGAATTGGCCCGGGTTCTATAATAAAAACAAAATTAATAAAAGGTCATGCAAATGTATTACAATATAAATTTAATTTGGGATATGGATCTAGAACAGGTATGTTTTGGGTATTATTTCAAACTGGAATATTTGGCATGATTGTGTGGATATTTATTCAGTTGAGTTTGTTCAATCATATAAAAAAAAGAATTTCACAGTTAGATAAGAACTTCAAAAAATTAGGGATAACAGCATTAGTATTTGTAATTATCTATTTTCTTGATTTTTTTACTTATAGTAGTGTAACAATAACTACACCTTCAATGGTGTTTTTATATTACTCTATTATTGGTTTGACTATTAGTGCTAAAGATGAGATGTTCAAACATTTAACAACTCGATATAAAAGACGGTATTAACTCTATTTAACACAATAGATGAAGGTTATTATTAACACAAGGGATTTGGTTTATAGAGGTGGGGTGGTTAATTTTTATAAAGTTCTAAACTTAAATTCCTATGATTTCATTGATTACTTTTATTACAGTAAACCCAAAAAGAAAAAAATATTTTTCTTGTTCAAAAAATATTTTGAATTTTTTATTAAAATAAAAAGTTATGATATTGTACATCTAAATCCTTCTTTAACTAAAACTGCTATATGGCGTGATTTATTGTTTTTATTAATTGCAAAATTAAAGAAAAAAAAAGTTGTTGTATTTATTCACGGTTGGGATTATAATTTAGAAAATATAATAATAAATTCAAGGCTTTATAAAAATATATTTTCTATTTACAATAATGTTGATGCATTCTTTATATCAGGCACTATTTTTAAGACTAAATTAACAAGGATGGGAATAGATAAAAATAAATTATTTTTTTTGGAAACAATGATAGCTGATGATAAATATATTAATGATTTCTCATTAGAAGAAAGAATAAGAAATTTTTCTGAAAGTAGTAGGATGATTAGATTTTTATTTCTTTCTAGAATTACTAAAGGAAAAGGAATGCAGTTAGCAATTGATATTTTCAATATAATACAAACCAAATACAATAGGAAAATGGAATTAGTAATAGCTGGAGATGGTGATAAACTAGAAGAAACAAAAGAATATGTAAAACAAAAAAATATTAACAATGTAATTTTTAAAGGATATATAATGGATGAGGAAAAACATAATGTATTAAAACTTTGTGATATAACATTATTTCCTACAATGTACGGAGAAGGTATCCCAAACACAATTCTTGAAGGAATGCTTTATGGTATGCCGATAATATCAAGAATTAATGCAGGGATTCCTGATTGGGTAAAAAATGGTGAGAATGGATTTATTATATCTAGCATAAATCCGAATGATTTTGTCCCTTTTATAGAAAGTTTATTAAACAATCCCAAATTGTATGAAAAAATTTCACGAAATAATCATGAATTAGCAAAAAAAACATTTACAAAGGATGTTATCTCAAAAAGGTTTCTAAAACATTATCAAGAAGTATTTGATGCTCAATAAACCCATTTTTATTATAGCAATGCACCGGACAGGATCCACGTTGCTAAAAAATATTTTAAATGCCAATTCACAAGTTGCGATGGCTACTGATGAAATGCATTTATTTTTACCATTATTAAACTCATTTGGGAAACAATTTTACAAATTCGGGAATTTGCAAAAAGAAGAAAATGTAAACAAGTTAGTAGATTTTGTTTATACACAAAAAATTCGAGGTACTTTTTGGCAAGATTATAAGGACTTGGGAATTAGCAAAAACTTGATAAAAAAAGAATTCTTAAAAACTGACAGATCATTAAAAAGTTTTATTTCTGTTTTACTAAATGAATTTCGTAAAAAAGAGAAAAAAGAAAGAGTAGGGGTAAAATATCCTTTACATTTTAGTAAAACAAAAATATTAAAACAATGGTATCCTGACTCAAAGATTATCCTGTTGCACAGAGATATTAGAGCTGTTTGTGCTTCCAAATTGAATGATGAAGCTACTAGAAAAAGAAAAAAGAAATTCGGATTCATTATTCATTATATCACGCTTTTACTTTTTATTACAGACTACGTTTGGTTGGCAAAATATTATAAAAACAATAAAGAACTTTTCTTTTTTGTTGACTACAATCATTTAATATTAAATCCGGAATATGAACTTAAAAAGATATGTAACTACTGTGAAATAAACTTACAACAAACAATGTTTTCAGTATTTGGGAAACCATCAAGCCATTCATCTACAGGAGAGCTCAAAAAAGGTTTTGATAAAACCCGTATGGATAAATGGAAAAACAAATTAAGTAAATTTGATATTTGGTTGATTAATTTTTTTACTTCAAAAAACTTTAAAGTATTTTTATAAATGGACTTGGGATTGACTTTAGATTATGAATTATTTGGTAATGGGGCCGGAAATATTTTTAATAATTTAATTCTCCCGACTCAAAAGGTATTAAATTTATGTAAAAAATATAATGCAAAAATTACAATTTTTTTTGAGGTTATAGAATATTTAAAATTAAAGCAAGAATGGGAAAAAGGGAATAAAATGGGGTATAATGAGAATCCAGCACTTGCTATGGAAAAACAAATAAAAGAAGCCCTAAATAATGGGCATGATGTTCAATTACATATTCATCCACAATGGTTAAATGCAAAATTTGTTAACAATCATTGGCAAGTTGATAATAATTGGTGTATGAAAAATATCCCTTTGTATCAAACTAAAGAGTTTGATACTGATTTAAAAACTGTTCTTTTAACAGGACAAAAAGTTTTAGAAAACCTTTTGAAGCCAATTAATTCAGATTATAAATGCAACATTTTTAGGGCTGGAGGATTTAACATATTGCCTTCTGAAAGTGTTTTCCGAATATTAACAGAATTAGGATTTATTGCAGATTCTTCTGTTTTTGCAGGAGGTTACGAGATAAATGAGTTGTCTAATGTTGATTTTACTATAATAAAAAATAATATTCCTTATTGGTTTGTTAAAGATTATAATGTTTTAAATCAAGATCAAGAGTTTGTACACAAAGAGACAATAATTGAATTACCTATTTTTTCTTATCCCATAATGAGAATTTTTAAATATGATTTACATCGTATTAAAATAGTTTTAAAAAATAAAACATCGTCTCTCCAAAAAATTCAAACAAGGGCATTAAATAAAAGTAAAATAGAGAAAATAAAATTCTTTTTTGAAAAGGAATTTGTTACGTGGGATTTCTGTCTGTTTAACCAAAAAAAAATGAATTTTTTTTTAAAAAAGGCTTTTCAGGTTAAAAAAACATCAAAATATAAATATCATCCATTTATATTAATAGGCCATTCAAAAAGTTTTTATGATGATAAAACTTTAAAAAGGTTATTAAAAAAGCAGAACGTACAATTTCTAACAGTAACGAATATTATTAAAAAAATATTTTTTTACACTTTAAATGGACACACTAATTAACCTAATTTTATTTGAAAACTTTGAAAAATTAAAAAATTTTATTGAAAAGGAAAACTTTAAAGGATGGGATCCTTATGATGGGTTGAATTCTAAACTTTTCCAAGTATTACCGTTTAAACATTCAGCACTTTTCCGTTTAGTTCAAATACAAGCTTTTAAACGAAATCCTGTTAATCTCCGAAAGGTTTTCCTGATTCCAAAAGAATACAATCCTAAAGCACTGGGGCTTTTTTTAACAGCTTATTCAAATTTATATTTTATAGATAAAAAAACAGAATATTTAGATAAGTTGTTATTTTTTAGAGATAAACTAAACGAATTAAAATCAAGCGGATATTCAGGAAGCTGTTGGGGATATAACTTCGATTGGCAGGCAAGAAGGTTGTTTTTATTTCCTAGATATACGCCTACTGTAGTAGCAACCACTTTTGTAGCTTACGGGTTAATGGATGCGTATGAAGTAACAAAAGATTATAGTTTTCTGGAATTAGCATTGTCAAGTGCAGAATTTGTAAAAAATGATTTGCACAAAACCCCCAAGAAAGAAGGTTTTTTGTTTTCCTATTCTCCTCTTCGGGGAAACGACACGGTTTATAATGCCTCTCTTTTAGGTAGCAAGCTGTTAGCAAGGATTTACTATTATACCAAAAAAGAGGAATATAAAGAATTGGCCAGACAATCTATATTGGCATGTGTTCATGCGCAAAATAATGATGGAAGCTGGGTTTATGGAGAATTACCAACGCAAAATTGGATAGATAGTTTTCATACAGGTTATAATCTTGAGGCAATATGTGAATATCAAAACTATACAGATTCTAAGGAATTTGATGATGCTATAAATAAGGGAATTAATTTTTATTTAAATAATTTTTTTTTAAGAGACGGAACACCAAAATATTATCACGATAAAGTTTATCCTGTTGATATACATTCTCCGGCTCAATTCGTTGTCACAATGTATAAGTTAGGATTATTTAATCAACATAAAATTCTAATTGATAAAGTTTTGAGCTGGACAATTCGAAATATGCAAGACAAAAAAGGGTATTTTTACTATCAGTTAAAACAAGGTTTGTCATCAAAGATTCCTTATATGCGTTGGTCTCAGGCTTGGATGATGTATGCCCTAAGCTTTTATCTTTTAGCTAATAAAAATGAAACCGGTTTCCATAAATAACGTTCATATATATCCTTTTAAGGATTATAATGATGCCATAAGTTATGTTGAAAATAATAAAGGTATTTTAGTGGCTGTTAATGCAGAAAAAATATTGCATGCAACAGATCAAACGAGAAAAGTAATAAATAACAATATAGGCTATCCAGATGGTGTTGGTGCTGTTTGGGCATTGAAAAAAAAGGGAATAAATAGTGTAAAAAGGATTCCTGGTGTTGAATTATGGTTGCATATTATTAGAAAGTATTATAAAACAAATTCTTTTTATTTAGTCGGCTCTACAAAAGATGTAATAAATATCACAGTTAATAAGTTAAAAAATGAATTCTTTGGAATAAACATTCTTAATTTTAGAGACGGTTTCATTAAAAACAAAGAAGAAAAAAAAGAATTACTGGATGACATAAAAAAGAAAAAACCAGACATCGTTTTTGTAGCGATGGGTTCTCCAAGACAAGAATTAATTATGCAGGAAATGTATAAAATTCACCCAGCTATTTACCAAGGACTTGGAGGTAGTTTTGATGTTTATGCTGGGAAAGTAAAAAGAGCTCCGAAAGTTTGGCAACAATTTAATCTTGAATGGTTATACCGATGGTATAAACAACCATTAGCCCGAACAAAAAGAAATTTACAGCTAACAAAGTTTATATATTATTTGTATTTTAATAAATTTCAATGAAAGTCATTTCCGTAGTCGGTGCCCGTCCCAATTTTATGAAAATAGCACCATTTATTAAAGCTATTGATGAATATAATTCGAATGGAAACACCAAAAAAATAGATCATATACTTGTTCACACCGGTCAACACTATGATGACCGTATGTCCAACGCTTTTTTTGAAGCCTTGAATATTCCGAAAGCAGATATCAATTTGGGTGTCGGTTCAGGTACTCATGCTGAACAGGTGGGCTACACGATGATCGAATTTGAGAAAGTACTGGAAAAAGAAAAACCAGACTGGGTGGTAGTGGTAGGCGATGTAAATGCCACGTTAGCCTGCAGCGTTACGGCCAAGAAACTAAACATTAAAGTTTGCCACATTGAAGCCGGACTGCGTAGCGGCGACATGACCATGCCGGAAGAGATTAACCGCCTTGTTACCGATCGCCTTTCAGATCTTCTTCTTATCCCCGACCGTATCTCCGGTGAAAACCTCAAAAAAGAAGGGATCCCGGACGAAAAAATAGCTTTCGTTGGCAACATCATGATTGATACTCTTGAAACTAATCGTTCAAAAGCAGAAGAACTTTCTATAAACCAAATTCTCCAAGAAAACTCACTTTGTCCTTTTAACTTTAAACTTTTGCCATTACAAAGCTATGCTTTGTTAACCCTGCATCGCCCATCCAACGTGGATCGAAAAGAAATACTTCAACCGATCATTAATTTCTTGTCCAATGAGGTCGCGAGGGATATGTATTTAATATGGCCTATTCATCCGAGAGCTCAAAAACGGTTGAAAGAATTTAGCTTATGGGAAGAATTGGGAGCTAATGAAAAAGTAATCTTATTATATCCTGTAGGTTATCATGAAATGTTAAAACTCAACATGGAAGCACGTATTATTTTGACGGACAGTGGTGGTTTACAGGAAGAAAGTTGTGTATTGGGAACTCCTTGTCTTACTTTGCGTTGGAATACCGAGCGTCCGGTAACGTTACGCGAAAATGGTGGGGCTTCGGTGTTGGTAGGCAACAATGTGGAACGTATCCGTAAAGAATATCAGGATACGTTAAAACTCTCTCGCCACCCCCAACGCCCGGAATTATGGGATGGAAAGACGGCTGAACGGTGTGTGGAAGCCATTGTAAAGTATAAAGGCTAAAGCTCAAAGTACAAAGGCTAAAGTATAAAAAACCAAAATGAAAGAATATGATTTAGGTAAAAGGCTGTTAATATTTTCGATAAATGTTATTCTTTTTTTAAGAAAACTCCCCAATACCGAAGAGTATAAAATCATAAAGTATCAACTAATAAAAGCAGCTACTTCAGCTGGTGCAAACTATGAGGAATCACAAGGTGCTTCCAGCAAAGTGATTTTACCAATAAAGTAAGAATATCATTAAAAGAAATCAGAGAAGCAAATTACTGGTTAAAAGTAATTCGTGGAATTAATTTAAAAAATGATCTTACAGGAAAAGTGAAATCCTAATTTCCGAATCCCAAGAATTAAAAAACATTCTCGGGGCTATCTGTTCTAAAACAGAAAAAAAACCAAATAAGTTTTCCCAATACTTTAGCCTTTAGATTTTAGCCTTTGAGCTTTAGCCTTTAATCTTATAAAGACAAAATAAAAAATGATACTCATAAACCGGCAAATGGATCAGCATAAAAAGGTTTATTGATAAGTATATCTTTTATACAGAAGGAAAAATAGTTACGAAAAAAAGAAGATTTATTCCGGTATTGTGAATAACTTTGTCATTTCCCTTGATGTTTGGGGATTACCGTAGAATAATGCGTTGTTAATTTTTTTTGAAAAGGTCTTTACATGGAATAAAAAAGGCAGTAATTTTGTTACTGCCTTAAAAAATAAGCCGTGAGGCTTAGGAAGACAACGAGGCATCTTTCGCCCGGGTGAATTTAACGTTCTTCTGTCAGCTTCCCCGAAATTCGGCCATTTAAAATTAGAGTTGGACAAGCCCGCCAGAGCGGGCGCGTCAGAACAAATTATTAATTTTAAACGGTCAAAAAAGAAGAAGATGAAAAAGACAAGATTTTCTGAAACAAAAATTGTTTCCATTTTGAAACGACAAGAAGCAGGCATTCCCACAGCAGACCTTTGCAGAGAGTATGGCATTAGCCAGGCTACCTTTTACAACTGGAAAGCAAAGTATGGCGGATTGGAAGTGAGAGAAGTAAAACGGTTAAAAGAACTGGAAGCAGAAAATGCCAAACTAAAAAAGATGTATGCTGAAACAAGTATGGAAAATTATGCGTTGAAAGAACTGATTGAAAAAAAGTTGTAACGCCTGATGAGCAAAGAGCCGCGGTCGATTATTTAGTTTTGGAACAAAAGCTAAGTGTTCGTCAGGCATGCAGAGCGGTTCATATTTCCAGAAGCACATACCAGTATAAACCCAAAAAGAAAAAAGGAGATGAACAAATCATACAACTGCTGGGAAAAATGGTTGATAAGCATCCTTCTATTGGTTTTTGGAAATGTTATCACCGGCTTAGAAGAGAAGGATACAATTGGAATCACAAACGAGTTTACAGAGTTTATACACAAATGAAATTAAACATTCGAAGACGAGCTAAAAAGCGGCTACCGGCCCGGGTGAAGCATGCGTTGTTCCATCCTGAAAAAATCAATCAGGTATGGTCTGTTGATTTTATGAATGATAGTTTGTGGGATGGTCGGAAGTATCGCCTTCTTAATGTTATAGATGATTTTAACCGGGAAGTGTTGGCTATTGAAGTAGATACTTCTTTACCAGCTTTACGTGTTATAAGAGTGCTAAAAAGATTATTAATTACCAGAGGAAAACCCGAAATGATACGTGTAGATAATGGACCCGAATTTATATCTGATAAGCTGGATAGTTGGTGTAAGAAAAATAAAATACGGCTTGTTTTTATACAACCGGGGAAACCTACACAGAACGCTTATATTGAACGCCTAAATGGCTCTTTGCGCAGAGAACTATTAAACGCATATGTTTTTAGAACAATTAACGAAGTCCGACAGCAAGTAAGTGAATGGATGGAAGATTACAATTACCACAGACCTCATGAAGCATTAAAAAACAAAACCCCTATGGATATGTTGATAAAATTCACTTAAAAACTCTAATTTTGAATGGCCCGAAAAATAGGGTAGCTTACACTTCAAGCGATCCTGAAAAACCTTCCCGGCTCGGAAAATCAGGTTGGTTCTCCGGATTTTTGAAGCGTTAAATTCATCAGGGTTTTCTACCCCTTCGGAAGAGATTCCCAGCCGGAAAGTTCCAAAGTCACCCAGTTTCACAATGTTGCCGTCCAGCAACATGTCCGGAATAACTTGGAGCAATCCTTCCAGCACAGCTACCGTATCCATCATACTTACGGTGGATTCGCGGGAAATGCGCCGGGCCAGTTCTCTCAGTTCAATGGTCCCCGAAGCTTTGGGAAATGCATAATATTTACGCGTATCCTCCGGTGATCGAGGGTTCACCCGTTTGTTTAAGCGATAACTAATCATATCGCCCTCCTTTCTTAAAAAATGAATAATCCTGGTTTTAAAGGTAACCAGACCAACCCGTTGGACAGAGACCCTGTCGTTTTTTTAAGCAATTATTTCATAGGCTGCCTCCTTTCTTTTTATTTAATCCAAATTTGTTTAAGAACGCATAACCCTTATTATAAGAGGATTACCGGTCAACAAAGATAAGTAAGATGGTGATATTTTATTTCAATAATTTATTAACAGGGATTCGTGAATAAAAAATAAAATGTTTATATTCAATGGGTTGTGTGGGAATAATAGGGTGAATAATTACGGGAAATTTTTTTTGGCATGATTTTATGTGTAGTATTTGTTGTATAACACACTATATTCTAGTTTTTTAGCCCTAAAACTGAGTAGAAAAAGTACCCTTTTTTTCATTCAATGTTGAGTCCGCCATGAGGAGGCGTGAGAGTCTCATTTTTATCAGAACGGTTTTATTTTGTCTCTGATATACGAGATGCTCACGCCGTTGCCAGCGCACACCCCTTCCCGAAGAACGGCTCAGCATTAAACGCGGGGGAGAAAGAGTGGGATTCATAACAAATCAGGTCAACGTACCCCACCGTTCGTTTAACTCTGAGGGCACCACTTTGTAGGCTGTGCGCTAGCGTGCCCGTGAGAGTCTGGGTAAGTTACTACATCATCTATCTATGATTCATTAGATTCCCACGCCTGCCCGGATCCGTCAGTCGGCGGAGACGTGGCCACGCTAACGCATTGTCCTGCCCTAAAGGTGTCTCGGAATTGAACGCAGGAGAGAAAGATGGTATTTAAAACAGATGACACTAACTACCACCATACGTTTATCTCTAAGTTGCCATTAGGCGGGCAAAAGTGGAAGAGCAGCGTGAGAGACTCATTTTTATCAGAGCGGTTTTATTTCGTCTCTGATATACGAGATGCTCACGCCGTTGCTGCCCACAGCCTCCCTGAAGAACGGCTCAGCATTAAACGTTCGGAAGCAATATTGGGTTTATACGAATTACATACTCCACCACTCGTTCAACTCTGAGTCCGCCTCTGGCGGACGTGAGAGTCTAACCTCATAAATACGGTATGGTAAGAGGCGGCTTCACATACATTACAACGACAAAAAAGAATACTGTTTTATATACAGGTGTAACATCAGCGCTAAAAAACAGGATATATCAACACAAGACAAAATTTTTCCCCAATTCATTTACAGCAAGATATAATGTGGATAAATTGGTGTATTACGAATACTTTCCTCACCTGAGTGAAGCTTACGAAAGGGAGAAACAAATAAAATCTTGGAAAAGGGATAAGAAAATAGCGCTTATCAATCATTTTAATCCGGGTTGGAAAGATTTGTATGATGAGATTGAAGATTGACGGCTTTGATTTATTAGATGCTCACACCCGCCAAAGGCGAGTTCAGCATTAAACGAGAAAAGAAAAGCTGGATTTACAATTAATGAGTACAATACCATTGTTTAACTCTGAGTCCGCCCTGGCGGACGCGAGAGTCTCATTTCTTGAGAAATTCCATCATTGGTTCGTTAGATGCTCACGCCGTTGCTTACGCACATTCCGGCCTTTGGAACGGCTCAGCATTAAACGTTCGGAAGCAATGTAGGATTTATAACGGATTACATACTCCACCATTCGTTCAACGCTGAGGACACTTTTACAGGCTGCCCGTACAAGTCTCTTCATTAGTACCGTTTATTTTCATTTGCTATCTGATCAAACAGATAAGGAAAGACCAGTATAAAACAAAAAAGGGGTGTCGTAAATCATTTCTTTTACCTTATCTTTGCAAGAGTAAATACAACCATGGAAATATTATTTGCCAATGAACACCTGATCATGTGGGAGACTTTAATACTCTCCTTTATGATTACTTATGTCTCTATTCCACCACTTATTGAGGTCGCCAAGGCCAAAAACCTGTATGATGTGCCCAATGGACGGACTTCTCATGAGAAAATTACCCCTACACTGGGTGGAATAGCCATTTTTTCCGGCTTTGTTATTGCTTCCATGATATTTATAAATATTGCGAAAATACCATATATTCAGTATATTATTGCTGGAAGCCTGGTTATCTTTTTTGTCGGCTTAAAAGACGACATTATCGGTTTAAGTCCATTGAAAAAATTTGTTGGACAAATTATCGCTGCTGCGATTATTATTGATCTTGGAGGGGTTCGTCTTTCCAGTCTGCACGGCTTTGCCGGTATTGGTGCGTTAAATTATGTTTCCAGTGATTTTCTGAGTCTTTTTGTTATTGTGGCCATTATCAATGCTTTTAACCTGATTGACGGCATTGATGGTTTATCGTCGGGAGTGGGTATTTTGGCTTCGCTGGCTTTCGGCGGATGGTTTCTCCTGATAGGGAAAATGCAGCTTGCCTTACTGGCGGTAGCTCTTATTGGAGGATTGCTGGCTTTTTTCCGGTTCAACTTTTTCTCTAAAAGATATAAAATTTTTATGGGAGATATTGGTTCTTTACTGGTGGGCTTTATTCTTGCTATTTTTGCTATTAAGTTTAATGAATTAAATGCTGCCATAGCTAAAGGAAGTTCATATTTTATCAAGGCCTCACCTGCAGTTTCTATCGGTATTCTGATTATTCCTATTTTTGATACAGTGCGTGTGATGGTAATTCGTATGGCCAAAGGGATATCCCCTTTTAAACCGGATAAAAGACACATACATCATTATTTATACGAACTGACCGGTAGTCACCGGAAAGCCACTTCTATTCTTCTATTGGTAAATCTCTTTTTTATTGGAATCTCTTTCTGGTTGAGTTCATTACGCGTATTGGAACTTACCGTTATTTTGGTATTAATAGCCACTTTCCTCACCTCTATTCCTTATTATTTATTAAAAAAGCGACGTAATAAAAAAAGACCTGTCAGTAGTTTTATCGCTGATGCTGATTAACTTTGATAATCTAAATCGTTCATACTTTGAAAAGAACCTATTGTTTTATTATCTTCTTTTATTTTATTATCTTGCATCAAGCTCTTGCCCAAAGAACGTTTTTGCCTTTAAACCAGGAATTTAACCAAAACCTGCAAAAAGCATTATACAGTAATACCCTGCGTTTCCATACTTCCATCCGGCCTTACTATTTTCCGGAAGTGCAACGGGCGGTCCGGTACGACTCTATAAGAAAAGAGCTTTGGTTACACAAAAAGAAAACTCCAGATAAGAAATGGAAACAAAAAGCCTGGGATAAACTTTTCAACGATGATGTGGTTATCTTCCGTACAGAACATTTGGATTTATTGGTGAATCCCTTAATGAATTTTTCTTTTGGTCACGATTTTGCAGATGATAAAAACACCTGGGTGAATACACGTGGAATTGAGGCTTTCGGCCGCATAGGAAACAACGTTACTTTTTACACCAGTTTTTATGAAAATCAGGCGGTTTTTCCAACTTATGTGGATAGTTGGATTCGGAAAAATCATGTGGTGCCGGGGCAGGGGATTCCCCGAAGCTATGGAGATGGCGGATTCGATTATTCCAATGTGACCGGTTATATCAATGTACAGGCAGGAAAACATTTTACCTTTCAGTTAGGCCATGGCCGTAATTTTCTGGGCGATGGTTACCGTTCTTTGTTGCTTTCGGATGTCTCTTTTCCCAATGCTTTTTTTAAACTTATGGTGAATGTATGGCATATCAAATACATGGTGTTGTATAATCAATACATTGATATCCGCAGCAACATCCCAGAAATCGGTTATCCACGAAAATACTCTACGGTTCATTACCTGAGCTGGTCCGTTTCCAAACGAGTGAACCTTAGTTTCTTCGATGCTGTAATCTGGCAAGCTACCGACACGTTAGGAAATTATCGTGGATTTGATTTACAGTATTTAAATCCGGTTATTTTTCTCCGTCCGGTGGAATTTAGTATCGGCTCACCTGACAATGCCCTGTTGGGACTCAATCTGAGTGTAATCGTGGGGAAACACAATGTTTTTTACGGACAATTGGCCATTGACGAATTTACACTGCATGAAGTCTTTGCTGGTAACGGTTATTGGGCTAATAAACAAGCTTTTCAGTTGGGATTTAAAAGCTACGACTCTTTTAAAATTAAAAACCTGTATTTCCAGACAGAATTCAACTACGTACCTCCCTATACATATTCTGAACGAATTGAACGCATTAATTACGGAAATTATAACCAGCCAATTGCGCATCCTTTTGGTGCTAATTTTTGGGAATCGGTAAACTTTATCCGTTATAATTTTAAAAGATTCTTTTTTAACTATGAATTTCTTTATTCAATTAAAGGACAGGACCCTCCGGGGATGAATTACGGCGGTGATATTTATAAATCGTATAACACAAGGGTCAGCGATTATGGTAATTATGTAGGACAGGGTATTCGTACGCGGCTATGGTACCAAAACTTTAGTACTTCGTTCTTAATTAATCCTGCTTACAATTTAAACTTTACTATAGGAATTGTATGGCGTAATCTGCATTCCGACGTTACCGACGAAAATACACACTATTTTTACATCGGTCTGCGCACTTCTCTCCGGAATTTGTATTATGATTTCTGATAAAAGTTCTTGCTGTCCTTTCGAACTGAGCCCGACGATAGGAGGGCGAGTGTGAGAAATCCCCCTCGCATTCCACTTGTCCTTTCGATGAAGCATAGTGACAAGACCCGCCCGAACGACATCAGGCGGGCGGGAATCTCCCCGGAAAAAACCTGTCCATCAGGCAACCGTTTGTCCGGGTTCCCTCTCCAATGCTCAGGAGATGTCTCTCTTCGTTCGACATGACAGCGTTGTTCTTATCTGTCATGTCGAATCGGGCCCGCGACAATAGGATGGCGAGTCCCCGTATAACATTACGTAAAAATTCCCGCCTTCTAAACAATGGCCCTTTTTCACAACTACTTCGTTTACATCATGACTAATAAATACAAAAATGTCCTGTATATTGGCGTGACAAATGACTTAGAACGAAGAGTAGAAGAACACGAAACAGGAAAATATGAAGGGTTTACAAAAAAATATAATTGCCATTTTCTGATTTATTACGAACATTTTACGAGAATAGACCATGCTATTGACAGGGAAAAAGAAATAAAAAAGTGGCGAAGAGAAAAAAAGAATAAGCTGATATCAGCATTTAATCCTACATGGGATTTTTTGAATGATAAGATTCATGATATTTAATTGTCTTTTCGAGTGAGGAATGAGCGAGAAATCTCCTTAAAAGACACAACCTCTTCAGCAGTCCTTTTCCGGGATTTTGGCTTTTGTTCATCAAGAGATTTCTCACCGTCACCCTGTATTCCGGTCCAAAGGGTTCGATAACGCTAAAAAAAGAACTGCCCTTTCGAACGGAGCCCGACGTTAGGAGGACGAGTGTGAGAAATCTCCCCGGCACCATTCTGTCATTTCGAGGGAAGCACAGCGACGAGAAATCTCCTCAGTAAGAATCTACCCCTTTGGCAATCTTTTGTCTGGGTTCCCTCTCCAATGCTCAGGAGATGTCTCTCTTCGTTCGACATGACAGCGTTGTTCTTTCCTGAACACTGTGTGATAGGACAGAAAATAATATTCCGTGCTTTCTCTTTCCTGCTTACCGGACTCCAGCGCCATTTCTCTTTGGAATAAATATACATCCTCCCAGTCATCTCTGGTCCCTTTTTCTTTCAATCCTTCCCTTTTTTCTTTTTACCGGAAACATTTTCACTGGAAACCGTATTATTTGCTTTTGTATGACAATAACCGGATAACCGGTTTGTTGCCTTTGGTGAATACCGGAAAAGCCTGGGTGAGCCTTCCGCATTTTTCGTATGGCGGAGTTTTAACCGATGATTCGTCGTTGGTTAAAAGCAAAATTATTGGTCAAATGATCACTGAAATACTTTTCCAACAACTCCCCCCGGGTTTTTATAAATCGGAAGTGAATCGGTTGGCCGCTGGATTACCGGACCATCAAAAAATTTTTATTCGCTCTTTGGGTGAGCAAAACGACAGTTCATTTCAAAAATCGGAAAAAGTAACCGGACTTTTTTATTTAAAAAACGGAAAGCGGGAAACATTTCATCATTTGTCGTCGAATCTGAGAAGAAAAATAAGAAAAGCTTCTGAAAACGGATTGATATTTAAAAATGGCGGAACGGAGCTTTTGAATGATTTCTATTCTGTTTATTCTGAAAATATCCGTCATCTTCGGTCGGTGAATTATGGAAAAGGATATTTTCATGATTTCATCCAATCGTATCAGTACGGACAAGCCCGTTTTTTTGTGGCTTATCTTGCCGGTAAACCGGTTGGCAGTGCCCTGACTGTTTCATACCATGGTTTTATAGAGAATGTCTATTTTGCCACTCTTCCCCGGTATAGGCAGTTTTATGTGTCGGATGCATTACACTGGCAGATGTGCCGTTTTTTTATTGATCTGGGGAAAGCGGATGAGTGTCCGTTGATTTATTCTTTTGGCAGAAGTACGGAAAACTCATCGGTACAAAATTATAAAGACCATTGGCCAGTTAAGAAAGTGCCGTTATATGTCTTTTCGAATTTTGACCTTTTGCATCAAAAATCGCTTTTAGGGAAACTTTGGAAAGTAATTCCTCAAAGGATAAAAGTTTTTTTGGGGCCGCGTGTGATAGATCATTTGTATTAACCGATAACATAGCGGAAGATTGTAAAACCAATTACTCTTTTGAATATTCTTACGTTTGACATCGAAGACTGGTTTCATACCCACGAAAACCGTCACCGGTACAGCGGTCATATCTGGCGTGAACTTCCGTCGAGGATAGAGAAAAATACAGACCGGGTTTTAGCGTGGTTGGAAGCATCTGACCTAAAAGCTACCTTTTTTGTTTTGGGGTGGGTGGCAAAATATTATCCGGCATTGGTAAAAAAAATTCACAGTAAAGGCCATGAAATCGGAGCCCATTCTTTTTGGCACCATAATCCGCATTTTATTTCAGCTGAATATTTTGAAAAAGATTTGAAACAGTGTTTGGATGTTTTGCAGGATATTACGGGAGAAAAAGTGATGGCCTATCGTGCGCCGGGGTTTAATCTGAAGTTAAAAGACAAATGGGCTTTTGATATTCTTGCAAAATACGGGATCAAAACCGATAGTTCGGTTCAGTTGTCAAAAAGTCCGGGAGAAATCCCTTTTGCTATTAAAACGGTTCATCATGAGGTGTTGGAATTTCCGTTAGTGACAACTTTTTACGGGCTTCCGTATTCGGGAGGGGGATATTTCAGGGCGTTGCCTTTTTCTTTTGTTCAATATCTTTTTCGTCAGGAACAATATCATTTGTTTTATTTTCATCCCAGAGATTTTGATCCAGATCTTCCGGTTACGAATTTGTTTTCTTTTTTTCGCAATCAGCTAAACCGAATCAACACAAAAAGATGTATGAGCCGGTTATCCGGGATGCTGCAAGCGTATCCGGCTGTTTCTATGGGAACAGCTGCCGAATCGTATTTATCATCGTTAAATCGTCATGTTTGATAAGCAGAGGTTGAAATGGTTACTTAACAGCACTTTTGGGTTGCTGCTGGCTTTTGCTTTTGTTTTGCTTTTGCAGTGGCTTTTGCTCTTGACCGGAAAAACGGTTTCCCACTTTCAGGGGCAAATACAATGGAACGGATTTGATTTTCACATTACTGCCCGGCATTGGAATTTTTATCAGGTGATGGCTTTGTATCTATTTCCGGAGTTGTTTTTTGTTTTGTTGTTTATTTTTTTCCCATGGCGACCAAAGTTTCCGGTTAAAACGCCCGAAATATTACAATTGTTTCTCGGATGGACGGGGCTGATCCTTCTTGTGAAAACTTTTTTTATTCCTTTTGCGGATGTTTTCTACCATAGAAACCTGTTTTTTGCATTATCCTGGTCCGGTTTTTCCCGTCCTTTTCAATATGGCATTGTGATAATGGCCATGATGATTTTTTTGATCAATATTTTTGCTGTTTCTGCGGTGTTTAGTCCTTTGTTACCGTCTTTTGCAGATCTATCCCCCGGGAAAAAGTTATTGCAACTTTTGTTTCTTTGGTATTTGCCTTTTGGAATATGGGCCGGATGCATTTATTTTTTCTCCGGAAATCATTTTTTCTATCCGGTTAATTTTTTATTGATAGGGATGGGGTTGGTTCTGATGGTAAATACACCGTATATGATGAGTTACCGGGTAATTGTAAGATAATTTTTTATCCCGAAGAAGGCGGCGATATCTTTTCCGGGTTTTTTATTTTTTCGACCCAAATGACCCACAAAATAAAAATCACCACGTAAAAGAAAGGACGTAAGATCCACATGTGGATAAAATCCCAATGGGCCGGCCAATGAACGGCAATTACGGATAAAATTACAATCCGGATAATGTTATCGAGATGAATAATAAGCAGTCCCAACGGAATATACCAGATTTTCTTTTTCCAGGGTCCGGGGAATAAGATCATCAACAATGTCCATTCGTAAAATTGTTTTAGTCCTGAGCAGGCTCCTTCCACCGCCACAGAACTATGATTAGGCAGATAAAGCGTATTGTTCAGCATTTTGAGGGGGTAGTTTAAGAGATGTTCCATAATCCAGGCTGCCGGGACAGCTACCTGATGAGCCAGAAACTCTTCGGTTTCTGTAAAAAAAGCAAATTCTTTCAGGAAATGTTTGAGTCCGCCACTCCACCAGAGCCAGTGGAAGAAATAGATAATTACTGAAAACAACAACACATCGACCAAAGGCTGCAGTTTGTGTTTTTGAATAAACGGCCGGATATGAGAGCGAAAAGGAGATTTCATAAAACGGTAAAGGATTGTAACGGACAAAATTAAAAGAAAAACCGGATGAATCGGTTGTTTTGCCTGAGGGATAGTAACGGCAGCCCGCAGCCGGGAGCGCTTGTGAGCCGATGGCGGGCGGTGCGACAACGAAGCACCCGCCCGCCATACCGGCGAACAGCCCTGCCGGCGAGGACTATAGTGAATAGCCCGCCCGCAGGCCCTAAAAAGAATTCTTCTAACCACAACCCAAAAAATCGCTATTTTTGCGGCGAAAAATTTTTTGAAAATGTCTGAAATCAAAACCAAAACAGAATTGGAATATAAAGTAGCCGATCTTCATTTGAATGAATGGGGACGGAAAGAAATTGAAATTGCCGAGAAAGAGATGCCCGGGCTGATGGCATTGCGGAAAAAATACGGAAAAGAAAAACCGTTGAAAGGGGCGCGGATTACCGGTTCGTTGCACATGACCATTCAAACGGCTGTATTGATAGAAACGCTGGTGGAACTGGGTGCGGATGTGCGTTGGGCCAGTTGTAATATTTTTTCTACCCAGGATCATGCGGCAGCAGCGGTGGTGGTAGGAAACGGAACGCCGGAAAATCCGCAGGGAGTACCGGTGTTTGCCTGGAAAGGAGAAACCCTGGAAGAATATTGGTGGTGCACCAAACAAGCCCTCTCGTTTCCCGGTGGAAAAGGACCGAACCTTGTAGTGGACGATGGCGGCGATGCCACCTTGTTGATTCATAAAGGATATGCTGCAGAGGAAAATCCGGATACCCTGGATGTTGTTCCCGGCAGTGAAGAGGAAGAAGAAATTTTAAAACTCTTGAAAACCACGTTGGCCGAAGAACCGCAAAAATGGCACAACATGGTGAAAGAATGGAAAGGGGTTTCGGAAGAAACCACTACCGGAGTTCATCGTTTGTATCAGATGAAAGAGGCCGGGGAGCTGTTGGTTCCGGCAATTAATGTAAACGATTCGGTAACCAAATCGAAATTTGATAATCTTTATGGTTGTCGTGAGTCGCTGGCCGACGGAATTAAACGGGCTACCGATGTGATGATTGCCGGAAAAGTGGTCGTGGTAGCCGGCTATGGCGATGTGGGAAAAGGTTCTGCCAAGTCGATGCGTTCGTATGGCGCCCGCGTAATCGTTACCGAGATCGATCCGATTTGTGCTTTACAGGCTGCCATGGAAGGCTTTGAAGTGACGACCATGGAAGAAGCGGTGAAAGAAGGAAATATTTTTGTGACAACGACCGGAAACCGCGATATCATTACCATTGAGCACATGGCTGCAATGAAAGACGAGTCGATCGTTTGTAACATCGGCCATTTTGATAATGAAATTCAGGTACATAAACTGGAAACGTATCCCGGCATCAAAAAAATTAATGTTAAGCCGCAGGTGGATAAGTATGTGTTCCCCGACGGACATTCTATTTATCTGCTGGCCGAAGGCCGGCTGGTTAATCTGGGTTGTGCTACCGGTCATCCGTCGTTTGTGATGAGTAACTCGTTTACCAATCAAACACTGGCACAAATGGATTTGTGGAAACACCGTGACGATTATGCCGTGGACGTGTACAGGTTGCCTAAATATCTGGATGAAGAGGTGGCCCGTTTACATCTGGACCAGCTGGGAGTAAAACTTACCAAACTGACTCCGGAGCAGGCGGCTTATATCGGTGTAAAACCGGAAGGGCCGTATAAACCCGATCATTATCGGTATTAGAAAAAGAATCAAGTTGTATTAAAAAGGCGCATTAAACAATGCGCCTTTTTTTATTGTCAAAACTTTTTTTAAAGGATAACCGGTTTTTCCGGAATATTTTTATCGGGAAAAATGTGGGCCCACCAGGACTTGAACCTGGGACCACCTGATTATGAGTCAGGTGCTCTAACCAACTGAGCTATAGGCCCGGATTTTGCAGAACGGTTAAAAAGTGGCGCAAATTTACAACTTCACGGTTAATTTTAAAAATTTTTATTCCCTCAACAGAAAAAATGTGTTCCGTTCTTTGAAAAACAAAAAAGCAAATCTTGTTCACCAGCTTTTTCTACTTTTGACTAAAAATAAACGGAATGGAACTAACGGTTTTTTCGGATGAGTATTTTATGAATGAAGCGCTGAAAGAAGCACAAAAGGCGTATGATGCCGGTGAGGTTCCTGTCGGTGCTGTTGTGGTTTGTAGCCAGCGTATTGTGGCCCGGACACATAATTTAACGGAGACCCTGCATGATGTAACGGCCCATGCTGAAATGCAGGCTTTTACTGCGGCTGCAAATTTTCTTGGAAGTAAATATCTGAACGATTGTACGTTGTATGTTACGCTGGAGCCTTGTGTGATGTGTGCCGGTGGGGCTTTTTGGTCTCAAATAGGAAAAATTGTATATGGTGCAAAAGATGAAAAACGTGGATTTACACAGCTAGGAAAACCAGTTTTACATCCGGCAACAAAAGTGGAAAATGGGGTTCTGGCGGATGCCTGCAGTAAAATCTTATCGGATTTTTTCCGCTCAAAACGGTAATAGAACCGGAAGGGAATTATCATTGATGCGGGAGAAATGATTTTTGAGTAAAAAAGCTTCCGGTATGGTCTTTTTTTGACATCCGATACCAAAGAAATAATTATCCGGCAAAAAATCCTATTCATCAAAAAATGGCAATGCGGTGGAATTTTTTGTTTCGTTTAATACAAAAGAGCTTCGGATATATCCCACCCGCGGTAAGGTGGCAATTTTTTGAGCATAAAACAGGTTGTAAGCGTCCAGGTCTTTTACGATAACTTTAAGTAAAAAATCATTTTCGCCCCCCATCAGATAGCAGGCTGTTATTTCCGGTATTTTTTCCACGGCATCGTAAAATTCCTGAATTTGCTCAAAAGCACTGACTTTGAGAGCGCCGGATAAAAAGACGATCATTGATGGCGAAATCTTTTTCCGGTCGATCAATGCCACATATTTGGTAATAACCCCGGCTTTTTCAAGCCGTTTAATTCGTTCGTAAACCGGTGTTTTGGTCATATTTAACTGAGCCGCAATGGTTTTGATTCCCATCCGGGCATCTTCCTGTAAAAGCTTCAGAATTTTGCGGTCGACCTGATCAATGTGAACAGACATAAGACGATTTTCCTTTTGATAAAATAATATATTCCAAATATAGGAATTATTCCTGTTAATATTCTTATATAAGGAAAAATTTCTTAAATGAAAACGGTCTTAAGTTATTTAAACCTTAGATATTAATTTTGCCGGAAAAATAAATATACAGCAATGGTCCTTCTTGATAAACCTTTCGTTTCGGATTTTTTACAAAAGACCCTGGAGAAGAATGGGTATCCTGTAATTAACACCAATGCCTGGAAAGAATTGGTATCATCCGGTTCTTTTCGTTTGATTTCTGAAGAAGATGCGGTGTTGATGAAAAAACAGGATGATAATGTTTTGATTTATTCCAATTCGGAAAATGCAATTGCCTGGATAGAAAAACACTTGCCCTTTTCTTCTCTTCCGGAGCAAATCAGAGGATTTAAAAATAAAATTGTTTTCCGGCAGAAGATTCAGGAAATGTATCCCGGATATTTTTTTAAGGGGATTCCGTTTTCCGATTTGGAATCGCTGGATATAGAAACCATTCCGGTTCCTTTTGTGATTAAGCCGGCAGTAGGCTTTTTTAGCATGGGTGTTTATAAGGTTGAGAACCGTGAAGAATGGCCTGAAATCCTTCGCCGTATCCAAAAAGAGATAAACGATTACCGCAAGGTTTATCCTCAGGAGGTAATCAACCTTTCCGATTTTATTATTGAAGAAGTTATCGACGGGGATGAATTTGCTATTGACTGTTATTTTGACCAACAAGGGAACCCAGTGATATTGAATATTATGCAGCATGTTTTTGCTTCAGGAAAAGATGTGAGCGACCGTTTGTATTTTACTTCCAAGAAAATCATGCAGCATTATCTGGAGAAAATGACGACATTTTTGGGGGAATTGAACCAACGTACCGGTGTGAGAAATTTTCCGGCACATATTGAAGTCCGTGTAACTCCTGCCGGCGAAGTTATTCCCATCGAGGTAAACCCCATGCGCTTTGGCGGTTGGTGTTCTTCGCCCGATATGGCATGGTATGCTTTTGGAATAAATGAGTATGAATTTTTCTTTAATCAGCAAAAGCCCGACTGGGAAACCATTTTGAAAAACAGAGAAGAAGAGGTTTTTGCCATTGTTATTTTGGATAATTCTACCGGTATTGACGGCGAAGATATTGCAGCTTTTGATTACCGTAAGCTGTTGTCTGATTTCAGTCACCCGCTGGACATCCGGAAAACCGACTTTAAGAAATATCCGCTTTTCGGCATGCTCTTTTGTAAAGCAACCGACGAGAATTCCCCGGAAATCCGTAAAATTCTCCGATCGGATTTGCGTGAATATGTAAATAGCCGGGTGGGAAAAAATTAAAACCCAAAGAATCCAATAAGCAAAAATAATTTTCGTGTTTTTCGAAGGATTGTTTCTTCTTTCGATGCTTTCATTGTAACTTTGTTACGCAGAAAGGACCGGGTTGTTTTTAGGTGTAAAAAGCAGAAGAACCCGGAGAGGAAGAAAGATTAAATTTTCGAAGTCATTTTGCAAAACGATCATTCTAAAACACGATACCCATGAAAAAGATTTCCCTGTTTTTATTGTTACTTTTCCCGGTAAGCTTGTTGGCATATACCGGACAAATTTTACAATCGTTTAAAACACCCGGTAATTATCCTGCCGGACTTACCTGGGACGGACAACATCTGTGGATTTCCGATTTTCAATCGGATAAGATCTATGAAATGGATACGCAGGGAAAAGTTTTGCGGACAATTGCTTCGCCGGCTTATTATCCGGTAGGCCTTGCTTTTGACGGAAAATATTTATGGAATGCAGACAGCAAAGGGCTGATTCCGCAAGGTGACGAATATCATCGGGGTAAAATATTTAAAATAGATCCGAAAACGGGAAATATTTTAAAAACGCTGGATGCGCCAACTCCTTCGCCGTCAGGACTTGCCTGGGACGGGCATTATTTGTGGTGCGTGGATAATCTGCATCATAAATTGATTCAATTTGACCCGGAAGACGGAACAACAATTAAAGAATTTCGTTCTCCGGCTTTTTCTCCTACCGGCCTTACCTTTGACGGGAAATATCTTTGGGTTGCCGATCGCAGGACCGATCAAATTTATCGTGTCGATCCTTCTGACGGAATGGTTATTTTAATTACGGATGCTCCGGGGCCTTATGCCCGCGATTTGTGCTGGGACGGAAAAAGTCTGTGGAATGTGGATTTCGAAACCCAAAAGGTTTATCACTTAAAAGTTGATCATGAAAAATATATCCGGTTTCATCCGTCACGCGAAAAAATAATTTATCATCATCAAACCCTGAACTTCGGTCCGGATAAACTTTTGCGCATGGATGTGCAAATTGCGCTTCCGGAAAACAGGGTCAGCCAGCAACTGGATGGGCCGTTTAAATATTCTCCGGGTTTAAAAGATATTGCTACGGACCAGTTTGGACAAAAAACAGCTCATTTTGTCTGGACAAACCTTGCCCCGGGTGAAAAAAAGGTGGCTACGGTTACTTATCAGATAACAACGTATGATGTTCGTTGGTTTATTTATCCCGAAGATGTGGGTACAGAAGCCGAAATCCCTCAAAAGATCAAGCAAAACTATCTGCGTGATGCGGCAAAATATGATATTCATGATACGGTGATCACCCATGCTGTGAAGCGGGCGGTAGGCAATGAAACCAACTTATATTGGAAAATGCGGAAGATTTTTAATTATGTGATAGCCCATTTGTATTATCAGCGGGTAGGAGGGTGGAACACAGCCCCAACAGTTTTGTCCAGGGGAAACGGCTCTTGTTCGGAATATTCGTTTGTTTTTATTGCCATGTGCCGGGCTGCCGGCATTCCTGCCCGGTATGTAGGAACCATTGCCAACAGAGGAGATAAACGGTCGATAGATGATGTTTTTCATCGTTGGGTGGAGGTTTATCTGCCGCATTATGGCTGGATTCCTGTTGATCCGAGTGGCGGCGACCAGTCTTCGCCGGCAGCACAGGCTGCACATATCGGTTTTGTTGCCAATCGTTTTGTGATTACTACCCAGAGTGCCGGAGGCTCATCTACCATGGGATGGAATTATAATTCCAACGAATATTACAAAGCACAACCCAAAACCAACGTGGCGGTGGATTATTACGGAGAATGGGTGCAACAACAATAAAGTTTGGATGTGAGGATGTGAGATGGGAGGATGGAGGATTTTCGATGTGCGATGTGGGATTTTTGATGTTTTGTGGTGATTTTCTGCACGTTAAATTTTGGTGACGGGTCACTGGGAAAGGATGAACGATAAATGTTGAGTGATGAATGGTGAATAGGAATGGTGATCCATTGATTTTCAGTATTTTACCATATTTTCGTTGTCGTCCTGAACGGAGCGTAGTGAAGGAGCTCAAAAAACTGGCAGTGGTTAAAATAGATTCTTCGCTACGCTCAGAAGGATAAAAGAAGTTGATTTCTGGAATTTGTCTTTTGTTTTTTGGAACTTCATTTGTCATTTGGTTTTTTGCTTTTTAGGATTTCCCCCTTTAGGCACTTGAAGTATTTGAAGTACTTAAAATTTGAAGTGTGAAGTACTTAAAGTAGTTGGATTCATATTTTAATCCCGAAGAGATTGAACACAGGCCTCTGAATAAATTCAGCGTCAATGGGAATAAGTCGTCCCTCCGGGACTCCAAGTATCACATCTTCCGTATTTGACGCAAACGAAATCGGGAAGTTCATCGTACAAGAGGCCGTTCAAGCGATGAAAAGAGCTAATTGTCAATTGTTTGGCGTTTGGGTGTTTGTGGTTTTTCTTGTGATTTGTTTTTTGGACCCTGGAATTTCATTTGTGATTTGCTTTTTTGTCTTTTGTGATTTCCCCCTTTAGGCACTTTAAACTTTAAGTATTTCAACCTTTTGTCATTGGGAAGGATGAATGATTGTTGATGCCGAAAATTTTTTGGTAACGGTGTAGTAACGGTAAAAATGTTGTGTTAGAAATCCATCGAAATCAATATGAAATAGAGAGTTCTGCAGGGACGGCTTATCGAATCTATTTTTAGGCAAGAGAGAGATTGTAGTGTGTTGAATCAAAAAGTTGTTTTCCTTTTTTTCTGTTTTTGAGCCATCCAAACAAGCAGGGCAAGGGTAAAAAGCAGGCTGAGTAAAACAGGAAAGAAATGATGCATTGATCCGAAGTGCTCGGGTTCTATAGTGATAAGCCCTTTATTGTGGAGGTAATAAAGAACAACCAGGGTCGTGTTGTTTACAAAATGAGAAAAGACAGGAACCCAAAGACTTTGGGTTATTTCAAGAAGGGTTCCTAAAATAAGACCTAAAACAAAACGCGGAAGAAACCCAAAAAACTGCAGATGTATGGCGCTAAAAACGAATGCAGTCAGGATGACTCCCAAAGGAACATGACGTGTCCATTCGTTGAACAGTCGCTGCAATAATCCTCTGAATAACAATTCCTCTCCCAAAGCCGGAATAAGGCCAATGATGAGAATGTTCAAAAACAGGCCTTTGACATTCGAAACACTTAAAAAAAACAAGGTAAGTTTATCGGCTTGGTTTTCTTTGGCTTTCATCCATTCGCCCACGCCGGAAAGCCAGTCGGGAAAAGACATCTGCTGATTGATATCACCAATCCAGTTGATGAAAGGAAGAATAGTAAATATGATTATTCCGGCTGCAATAATAAACGGTAATGAGGGGTTATTTAATCGCAAATACAATTTGCTGTTGTTGCTAAAGAGATAGGCAAATAAAAAAGGCAGGAGAAAAAAGACGCCAATCTGATTAATTAGCTGAAAAAGATAAAGAAATGACCGGTCTGCTTCGCTTTGTGGATGCGAAACGGTAGCCAGAATAGAAGAAAGGTCTTTGCCGTAAAAAAGAACTCCGGAAAGAATCCCCGCTGCGGAGAAAATGAACATGGCCATCAGAAATGCCACCAGCAAAATAAAAAGCTTTACGGCGGGACTGGTATTGCTAAAAAAAACCTTTCGTTCCATTGCTGAAAATTACAATCAACAGCAAAATTAATACTTTTGTCCCACCTTTTGCTAATGTATTCATGTCCAAAGTGAAAATCGGAAATATTGATTTGGGTGAGATGCCGCTGTTTCTTGCTCCGATGGAGGATGTAACCGATCCTCCTTTTCGTCATGTTTGTAAACTTTTTGGTGCAGATATGATGTACACCGAGTTTATCTCTTCCGAAGGGTTGATTCGTGAAGCAGCCAAGAGTGTGAAGAAGCTGGATTTTGATGAGTCGGAGCGGCCGGTAGGAATCCAGATTTTTGGTCATGATATTGATTCTATGGTTGAGGCGGCCCGTTATGCTGAAAGTGCTCATCCCGACCTGATTGATATTAATTTTGGTTGTTCGGTAAAAAAAGTGGTTCGTAAAGGAGCCGGAGCCGGTATTTTGAATGATATTCCTAAGATGGTAAAAATGACGGCTGCTATTGTAAAAGCAGTGAAACTTCCGGTGACGGTAAAAACCCGCCTGGGTTATGACGAAGAGCACAAAGAGATTGTAGATATCGCCGAACGCTTGCAGGATGTCGGTATCCGGGCGATTACTATCCACGGGCGTACCCGCACCACCCGTTATTCAACTCCTGCCGACTGGACACTAATCGGCGAAGTGAAAAATAATCCGCGGATGCATATTCCGGTTATTGGCAATGGCGATATTGTTGATCCGCTTTCTGCCAAACATTTTAAAGACACTTACGGTGTGGATGGTTTGATGATTGGCCGGGCGGTTTATGGCAATCCGTGGATTTTCAGGGATATTAAGCATTATTTTGCTACCGGCGAATTGTTGCCACCGGTTAGTATTGACGAAAGGGTACGCATCAGTTTATTGCACTTGCAACGGTCTGTTGCCTGGAAAGGTGAACGGACCGGTATAATGGAAATCAGGAAACACTGGGGTTCTTATTTTAAAGGCTTTCCCGGGTTTAAACCATTTCGTATCCGGTTGATGCAGGCATCGTCGGCCGAAGAAGTGGAACAAATATTACGCGATGTCCGGCAGTTTTATGGAAAATGATCTGTTTCGATAGATAATAGAAAAGGGAGACTCATTTTAAGAGCCTCCCTTTTCTGATAAAATCTCATATAAACGAGGTTTTATAGCAATAATCTTCGGCAAAGAAGATTATTTTGGATTCGGTCCCAAAGTAACCTGAATCAGATTTTCCGGATGAACCCATTTAGTAAAAGCATCTTTCACCTGTCCTGCAGAAATTGAAATGTAATGTTTTGCTGCAATGACCGGTTGATTTAGCGGTAAATCTTTCAGCGAACGGCTGAGCAGTCCGTCTGCGATATCGTCGATACTTGATTCAGAAAGAGTAATTTGACGGAGAAGGATGGATTTGGCCATTTTTAATTCTTTTTCCGTTACTTCTTCTTTTTGCATCTGTTTCAGGTCTTTCACAACGATATCTTTGGCTTTGACCACGTTGGACGGATTACAACCATAGTTTACCATGTAATTGGAACGGTGTTTTCCAATGTTAAATGATGAAGAAACATAATAAACCAGGCCGGAATTCTCGCGGAGGTCGCGGAACAAACGGGTAGCATAAAAAGCCCCGCCCAGTACATGATTTCCTACCTGAAGAGCATAATAGTCAGGATTAGAACGGGTAAGTTCAAGGTTTTCGGCCAGAGCTACTCTGTCCTGTACTCTGCTGACATCAGGAACATGAGTTTGAGAAGCTTTGTTCATGGGTACCGGCGAAAATTCCACATTGGGTTTTTTACCGGTAGCTTTCCAGTTACCGAAATATTTTTCGATTACGGTTTTGGCTTTCTCGGGAGTGATGTTTCCGATGACGACTATCGTGGCTAAGTCTGGACGGAAAACGGTTTGATAGTAATCTTTTACATCCTGCATCTTAAGAGACATCACCGAAGCTGGTGTAGCATGACGCAGTGCCGGGTCTCCTTTAGGCAATAAAGAAGTTTTGATGGCCTTGCTAAATAAATAATCAGGACTTTTTAATTGTCCGGCTACCATAGCTGCTGTTTGACGTTGAATGATCATAAAAGCACGATTGGGCAATGCCGGATGAATTTCGTTGTCGGCCAAAAGTTGTACGCCACGTTCAAAATGGTTGGATAAAACCTGTAACAAGAAACTGCTTCCGGCAGATTCATTGGCGCCAATATCGTCCAGTGCTTTTTGAAACTGAATCCGGTTGAGTGTGGTCGAACCGTAATTAAACAGTTGGTCTAATACAGCATCTACTCCTTCTTTCCCTTTTGGTGTTTCCAAATCGGGTTGGTTTTTTATTCCTCCGTAAATGGTAACGGTATTGCTGATATGTTCGGGTTGGACAATGAGCCGGATACCGTTGGGTAAAGTGGTAACCGTAGGATTGACGATGGACTGGGGAACCACCAGCCGGCCCATGGCTTTTTCGGCCCATTCGGGCAGTTTCACCGGTTTGGGATTTTTGGGAGCAAACGATTCGGCTCCGCCGAAACCTTTACGGGAAATGGGCTTTCCTGAAGACTGTGGTGTCAAAATAGCTACGATGGCATGATTCATATCCAGGTATTTCCGGGCTACGCGGTTTACATCTTCCACCGTAACCCTTTCAATGGCTTGCAGGTCTTCTTCCGGAGACTGTCGGCCTTCCACGGCCAGTGCTTCTGACCATACATTTGCCAGGCCGGATACGGAATTTTTCTGAAACTCGAAAGAAGAAATCTCATGGAGTTTTGCTGCTTTTACCAAATCAGGATTCACACCATTTTTTACTTCAGAAGATAATACCGAGGTAACTTCCTGAAGCAGTTTTTCCGCATTTCCGCCTCTGGGGAATACAGCAATGCCAAATCCGATTCCTGCTTTCCGCAGTCCGCTCATGGAGAATCCTGTGTACAAAGCTTTTCCCTCCGGAACCAGAGCGTATAATTTTCCACGATGGTTCGACAACACATCGGATAAAACCTGGGCAGCGGCATAATCCGGGCTGTCGGTTCCGGGCATTCTGAATGATACAATAGCCAGTCCGTAAGGCAAGTCCGTTTTTAAATGCAAAGTGTCGGGTTTTACCGGTTGCAATTGGATAACCGGACGCGGCGGCAGCTTTTTAGCCGGAATATCCCCAAAGTATTTCTCCACCATTGTCAATGCTTTCTGTGGGTTTACCCTGCCTACAATGACCAAAATAGCGTTGTTGGGAGCATACCAGGAGTCATGGAACTTTTTCAGCATGGTACCGGTAGTTTTGTCGAACGAAGCTTTTGTTCCTAATGCGTCGTGTGCATAGGGAGTGCCTTTGAACATGGCTGCCAACAGTTTTTTGTAAAAAACATATTGAGGGTTGGACAAGTCTCTGGATACTTCCTGTTCAATGGCTCCACGTTCTTTTTCCCACAATTTTTCGCTGTCTAAAACGCCGCGCATACGAATTGCTCCGATATGCAAAGCAATATCCAGGTCTTCGGTCGGAACAGTGAAAAAATACTGCGTTACCATTTGCCGGGTGTCTGCATTGAAATCGCCGCCCATAGCAGCAGAGATGTCGGCAAGCTGATCTGCTGAAAGTTCCGGGCTGCCTCTAAACATCATATGTTCCTGGGCATGTGCCATTCCTGGGAAACCTTTAGGGGCTTCATTGGAACCGACAAGGTAATTAATCTCTGTGGTGACCACTGGAGCAAGTGGGTTTCTGATAATTACCACACGCAATCCGTTTTTCAAGGTGTGGCGTAATACGGTTTCTTCGTTTTTCTGCACTCCTGTTTGATGGGCCATCATGGGAGAAACAATGAAAAACGCTAAAAGAGCAATAAGAATTTTTTTCATGAGAAATTGGTTTTCATCTTAAGGGGTTCTCAATTTTTTTACGGATTTGATAAAAGAAAATGGCGGAACCTCATGACCATTTCTAAAATCTGGATAAAAGAAAAAATATTTTAATTTTTTATGTGTTTGTCTTTTTCTGTTTTTCTGAAGATGATGGACACGAACAAAGCTTTATCCTGAATTAAGGTTTTGTTGTTTGTTTAAATACTGGGTTACACCCAAAAGCGATGTTTTTTTAGATGATAAAAAAGGAAGAAAAATCAGGGAAAATTGTTGTGTTGGCATGGAAAACAGATTTATGGTTCATTTAGAAAAAACATCATGATCTGATTTAAAAGCCAAAGTTAATCAAATTAGTATTTAAAAATAATAAAAATAAGCCTGATTTAACCAAATTTAACAATATAACCGGTTCTTTTATTTTGTTTTATTTTCCGGAACCCATGATAAAAGAGTCGTTTAGGAAAGCGTTTAAAAAAATTAAGCGATAAAATTATTTAGGAAGTTTAAATCGGGGTGGTCAGCATTTTTTTCTTTGAGTTCCTGTAAAAGAATCAGCGCTTACAGAAAGCAAAGGGTATTTTAGAATAAGCGGAGAGTAAGGGATTCGAACCCTTGGTCCGCAAAAAGCGGACAACGGTTTTCGAGACCGCCCCGTTCGACCACTCCGGCAACTCTCCGGGGGCAAAATTAGAAAAATATAGTTTTGGAAGTAAAAAATATTAAAATTAAATTATCTCCTTGGATTTAAGGAAGTTGTATCCGTCAATGGTTTTGAAAAACTGTTCACGTTGCATGGCTTCTGCACGGGTTTTGAAAGTTTCGGTGTAATGGATGACCCAAGGTCGCCGTCCTTTGGTATACTTTTGCCTTCCGGCATTGTGTGAAAGGTTCTTTCCAATTATCTTGCGTCCGCTCATTACAAAATAAAAATTACAGGAGGAAATTGTATTTTAAACCGACAGAAGAAAGCGGTTTAACCGATCTTTCAAGTATTGGTTTCTCTTTCCCAAAACCGGTGGATAAAAATGGAGAATGATTACTCAGGATAAATTGAATGAAATTAAACAACCCCGGGCAATATTCTAAAATACGAATCTTTGCTCGTATTCTTGATGTACCCTGCATTTTCCAAACGTCAGTTTTCTTAACTTTGCAAAAAACACTGATGCCATGAACACATTATATCCGTTGAAATTTCAACCCGTTTTTAAAGATAAAATCTGGGGCGGGCGCAAAATAAAAGATGTACTCGGAATGGATTTCGGGAAACTGCCCAACTGCGGTGAAGTGTGGGTGGTGTCGGGTGTGGAAGGCAACCCGACGCTGGTGAAAAACGGTTTTTTGGCCGGCAATGAACTGAATGAGCTGGTGAGTGTGTATATGGGCGACCTGGTGGGCGACGATGTGTACGAAAAGTACGGCGACGAGTTTCCGCTGCTTGTGAAATACATTGATGCCAACGACTGGCTTTCGATACAGGTGCATCCTGACGATGAGTTGGCCGCCAAACGTAAAATCGGTCGCGGAAAAACCGAAATGTGGTACATCATTGAGGCCGAAAAGGGAGCCGAGCTCATCAGCGGATTCAGCCAAAAAGTGGACAAAGAAACCTATCAGAAATACCTGAACGAAGGAAGGTTAAAAGAGATTCTGAATTTTGAAAAAGTGGAAAACGGTGATGTGTTTTTTATTCCTGCCGGACGGGTGCACGCCCTCGGTCCCGGTATTTTGCTGGCCGAAATTCAGGAAACGTCGGATACGACCTACCGTATTTACGACTGGGACCGCATCGACGCCAGCGGCATGAAACGCGAACTGCATACCCGCGAAGCGCTTGACGCCATTGACTTTGAAGTGTACGACGATTATAAAACCCATTACCGGCCGAAGAAAAATGAAACCGTGCCGTTGGTGCAGTGCCCGCAGTTTACCACCAACCTGCTGGAATACGACAAACCCATGAGCAAAGATTTTGAAGAACTCGACTCGTTTGTGATTTACATGGGCGTGGAAGGTTCGTCCGTGCTGAAATGGGACGGCGGCGAGGAAGAGATTGCGCTGGGCGATGCCGTAGTGCTGCCCAATGTGATCAATCATATTGAACTTCGTCCGCAGGGCAAAGCCAAATTGTTGGAAATTTATCTTGTATAGTTAAAAATTGTCCTGCCTGTGAAATGTTTCCCGACCGAAAAGAAAGAATCTGCTTACACCCGCCTTTACCGCGCAGGGTTTAACCTGTTTCCGGCGTACCACTGCTCGGGCGGAAAGGTGCAGTTTATTGCCGATGACTGGAAAGAGATACACGTTTCGGTAAAGCTGAAACTGAAAACCCGCAACTACGTCGGGACGGTTTTTGGCGGCAGCAGTTTCGGCGCGCTGGACCCCATGTACATGATTATGCTGATTAAAGTGCTGGGTCCGGATTACGTGGTGTGGGACAAAGCGGCTTCTGTTAAATTTATCCGGCCTGTGAGCAAAAAAGTGTGTGCGCGGTTCCGGGTGGATGATGCGCTGATCACCAAAATAAAAGAAACCGTGGCCCGTGAAAAAGAAATGACGCTTACGCTGCCCGTGTGGTTCGAAAACAAAGCCGGCAAAAAATATGTGGAAATGCATAAAACACTTTACATTGCCGACAAAGCGTTTTACAAGGAAAAGCGGAAAAGGAAGAAATCGGGGGCGTAAAATTTCAGATAATTCCAATCACCTATTTTCAGCACAAAGTTGAACGAGATTTTCCAATAAAATATTCTCGAATCTTCATATGTTAAAATTTGAACAAAGCTTTGTTTTTTGGTTTAATTTTTATTGTTTTGTAATGAAATCAACAACGCCCAACCCACGCTGCTGAATTTCACGTCGCATCGTTTTAAAACCAATTTTATATGAAAAATTTTTTATTCTTTACCCTTGCTCTGTTTTTTGTATCCCAGGTAGCCACAGCCCAAAATTCAAAAACAGAAAATTCGAAATCACCCCCAGCCGCCAGCGTGGAAAAATCTTTTTTTGGTATACAAACCGGTTTCCCCGGAATATGGATGCATTACGTGTTTCGGCTCGCCAATCAGTTTGCTCTGCGTAGTGAGGTCGGCATGCAGGTTACCAATATTTATCCGGGCGATTCGTATACCAAAACCGTTTTTGTTATGGCCCCGGTGTTTACCATCGAGCCTCGTTGGTATTACAATTTAAATAAACGAAAAGCAGCATCCAGAAGAATTGACGGGAACAGCGGAAATTTTGTTTCAATACAGGCAAGTTATTTCCCCGACTGGTTTGTACTATCCAATGAAAAACATCAGCGGATATATAGACAGTTGTGGCTTAGTACTCTGTGGGGTATACGGCGAAATATCGGTAAACATTTTAATTACGAAGCCGGGATAGGATTGGCGTATATTTTTTATTTAAAAGACAAAGATTATTTAACTCCCGACAATGAAATGATTGCAAATATTCTTTTGCGGATAGGATACCGGTTTTGAAACATTATTCTCAAAGAAGTTGCCTGAACTATTGGATATCTAACCTGTTTCAGGTGTTTCCCGAAACAGGCAACAATTAAAATAATTTTAAATACATGAAAAATAAGCCAATTAAATACGTTAGTGCGATAAGTTTGTTTATGGTGTTCTTATTTATCGATTTTCCGATTCCTCATTGGTTAAAAACGTATTGACTTTTGTGTTGGCCGCAGCGATTATTTGGGAAATAGGGAAAGATTTACGTCGGTAAACTTGCATTTTATAACCTATAATTATTCAGGTGTTTAGGTGGAATAACCACACGTCCAAGCATTGGCTTGGACGGTTCTTTGATAAAAAACCTTCTTTAAAAAATAACCCTGTTTCGGACCGGGAAGTCCGAAACAGGGTTATTTTCAATGAAAAGCAGAAGCTATCTCTTCTTCCAACTGTCGCGCAGTGCCACCGTCCGGTTAAAAATCAACTGTTCCGGCGTACTCTCTTTGTCCACGCAGAAATAGCCAATGCGCTGAAACTGAAATTTGTCGCCCGGTTGTACCGTTTTCAGCGAAGGTTCCAGCTTGCAATGTTCCAAAATTTTCAGCGAATCGGGGTTCAGAAACTCTTTAAAATCACGGTCTTTGTGCCCGGCCGGATCTTCATCCGAAAACAGCCGGTCGTACAGCCGCACTTCAGCATCCACTGCATGCCTTACCGATACCCAGTGCAACGTACCTTTCACTTTGCGTTGTACGCCGCTGCCACTTTTGGTTTCGGGGTCGTAAGTGCAGTATATTTCGGTGATGTTGCCGTTTTCATCTTTTTTATAATCTTCGCATTTGATGATGTAAGCCCCTTTCAGGCGTACCTCGCGGCCCGGTCCCAGGCGGAAAAACTTCCGCGGCGGATCTTCCATAAAATCGTTGCGTTCGATATACAGTTCCCGTGTAAACGGTACTTCGCGCGTGCCGGCACTTTCATCTTCCGGATTGTTAATCAGCGTCAGCATTTCCGTTTGGTCTTCCGGGTAGTTGGTGATGATGACTTTCACCGGGTCGAGCACGCCGAAAACCCGCGGGGTGATTTTGTTCAGATGCTCACGCACGCTAAATTCCAGCAGTCCCACGTCAATCACGTTGTTCCGTTTGGCAATGCCCACACGGTCCGAAAAATCGCGGATAGCTTCCGGCGTAAAGCCCCGCCGCCGCATTCCCGAAAGGGTTGGCATCCGCGGGTCGTCCCAGCCCGATACAATCTTTTTTTCCACCAGTTCCAGCAGTTTTCGTTTACTCATCACCGTATAGCTCAGGTTCAGCCGGGCAAACTCAATCTGTCGCGGCCGTGGCCGTCCCTCTTCGGCAATCTGGTCCAGAAACCAGTCGTACAACGGCCGGTGAATCTCAAATTCCAGCGTACACAGCGAGTGCGTAATCCCTTCTATGTAATCCGACTGCCCGTGGGCGAAGTCGTACATAGGATAAATACACCATTTTTTGCCGGTACGGTGATGTTCGGCATGCAACACACGGTACATGATGGGGTCGCGCAGGTGCATGTTGGGCGAGCTCATGTCGATTTTGGCCCGCAGCACCATGGCGCCGTCGGGCACTTCGCCGTTTTTCATCTGCTCAAACAGTGCCAGGCTCTCTTCCGCCGGACGATTCCGGTACGGACTCTCAATACCCGGCCGTGTCGGAACCCCTTTCTGGCGACTGATTTCTTCCTGCGTCTGCTCATCTACATACGCCAGGCCTTTTTTTATCAGCATCACCGCCCACGCATACAGCTGGTCAAAATAATCCGAAGCATATTTCGGTTCCCCTTCCCAGCGGAACCCCAGCCACCGGATATCCTCTTTAATCGAATCCACATATTCCGTATCCTCTTTGGTTGGATTGGTATCGTCAAAGCGCAGGTTACACGGCCCGTGATACTTTTCTGCCAGCCCGAAATTCAGGCAAATCGATTTGGCATGACCGATATGCAGATAACCGTTCGGTTCGGGCGGAAACCGGAAATGTACCTTCCCGCCGTTTTTATGGTTGCGCAGGTCTTCCTCGATAATTGTCTCTATAAAATTGAGCGACCGCGCGCTGTTTTCAGCCGATTCCATATTGTTCAAGTCGTTAAGTTCAAATGAAAACGCAAAAGTACTGAGAAATCAAACAGAAACAAACGGCTTTTTTCTTTTTAAACCGGGCAGACTTGTCCGATATATTTTGATATGGGCGGGCCCACGCACAGGCCATCACGGGCTGGTTGCTCATAGTCCTCGTTCCGGCGCCGCGTCGGCTAAGCGTTTGCGGGGGCTTCGCCTGTCGCCCCGCCTCCGCAAGCCTTCCGTCGGCCCCGGCCCTGCGGGCTATCCGCACCATCCCTGCCGCAGAAGGACGTGAGGACATGAGGATGTTTGGATGGGAGATGTGGGGGATGCTTGGATGTGAGACGTGGAGATGTTTGGATGTAGATGTAAAAATGTGGGATGTTTGATGTTTCGCCACTTCGCAATTTCTACAATCGTTCAAGCATCCACTCCCCTTGGTGAATGAAAAATGCGGAAACTACCCGTTTTGCAGGTCCACGTCCAAAAGAAACTTCGCCTCACACAGCTATTCCAGTGGGAAAATTTTATTTTCTTTCAGATATTCCAGTACTTTTTCTGTATTGGTTTCCTGTTCTTCGGGACGGAAAACAAGCTGCGGCTTTTCAGGAATCTCGTAAGGCATGTCCACACCCGGCAAATGGCGTACTTCCCCTTTTTCGTACCGTTCGTATAAATCGCCGTCAGCGTGTTTTTTGCAATATTCCACGTCGGCATCCATATAAATCAGATGGAAGCGATCGGGGCCGATGATTTCGGCCACCTGGCGGCGGACGTTTTCATCCGGTGAGGTAAAAGAACAAATGGTGAGTATCCCCTGGTCGTTCAGAATACGGGCAATGTGGGCCACCCGCCGCAGATGCTCGGCACGGTCGGCCGGATCAAAATCCAGCTCACGCGACAGTCCCGACCGCAACGATTTGCCGTCAAGTACTACCACTGTGGCGCCCGACCCGATCAGTTCTTTTTCCAGTACAAAAGCCAGCTCGTTTTTACCGCTTCCGTAAAGACCGGTAATCCAAAGCGTAGCGCCTTTCTGGTTGTAGTGTTTTTCGCGTTCTTCACGGCTTACCAGACTACGACCGGCAGCAATCATGCTTTTTTCGTCATCGGTAATGCGGGTAGGTAACGCATCACTACTGAGTTTATCCAGCATCATGCCCACAGCTACTGTGTTGTGCGTAATCGGATCAATCAGAATAAAAGCACCGGTTTGCCGGTTCTTTTTGTAAGCATCAAAATAAAGCGGTTCCACCGTGGTGATGACTACCCGGCCGATTTCGTTCAGCTCAAAATGGTCAATAGTCTGGTGCTCCAGCGTGTTGACATCTACCCGGTAACGGATTTGATCAATCTTGGCTTTGGTGCTGTGCGTGTTGTGTTTGATGTAAAATTGGGTAAATGGATTCATGGGCTTTTCGTCCATCCACACCAGCATGGCTTCAAAGTGACGGCTCACCTGGGGCAGGTTATCCGGATGTACCAGCATGTTGCCGCGCGAAATATCAATTTCGTCCTCGAGTGTCAGGCTGATACTCTGCGGCGGAAAAGCATAGTCCAGATCGCCGTCGTACGTGGTAATGGTTTTTACCTTAGATTTTTTCCCGGAAGGCAGTACCATCACCTCATCACCTTTACGTACCACACCCGAAGCCATTTTCCCGGCAAATCCGCGGTATTTCAGGTCGGGACGGATAACATACTGCACCGGATAACGAAAATCTTCAAAATTGCGGTCGCTGCTCACATGCACGGTTTCCAAAAATTCGAGCATGCTTTGGCCGTGATACCAGGGCATTTTGTCTGACACCTCCACCACGTTATCGCCTTTCAGGGCCGAAAGCGGAATAAAGGTTACATCCGGCACATCCAGCTGGGTGATAAACCGTTTGTAATCTTCCACAATACGGTCGAAAACTTCCTGTTTGTAATCCACCAGGTCCATTTTGTTCACAGCCAGTACCACGTGTTTAATACCCAACAGCGAAACCAGAAAAGTATGCCGTTTGGTCTGGGTGATCACTCCTTTGCGGGCATCGGCCAGCAAAATAGCGAGGTTGGCTGTGGAACCACCGGTAATCATGTTGCGGGTATATTGCTCGTGGCCGGGGGTGTCGGCAATGATAAATTTCCGCTTGGCGGTGGAAAAATAGCGGTAAGCCACATCGATGGTGATACCTTGTTCGCGTTCGGCTTTCAGGCCGTCGAGCAGCAGGGCATAGTCGATTTCTTCGCCGGCATGGCCTACCCGTTTGCTGTCGCGTTTTAAAGCCGAAAGCTGGTCTTCGTACAGCTTTTTACTGTCGAACAACAACCGTCCGATAAGGGTTGATTTGCCGTCGTCCACCGAACCGGCAGTAAGCAATCGTAATAAATCTTTTTTCTGGTCCTGGTCAAGGAATTCTCTGATATCCATTGGTGAAGGTTTATTCTCATTTTATCCCAAAAGCGGGAAAAGCGAAGCAAAAATACAATAAAAGTGGAACACCATTAAACGGAACCCGGAACTCATCCGCGTTTATAACGCGGATGGATTTCTATAAAACAGTTGCAATGTTTTTTGAAAACAGTTACATTTGCTTTATGTCTGGTGATCGGTATATTATTTCAGACCAAAACGGATTATATTTCCTAACATTTACGGTTGTTGACTGGGTAGATGTTTTTACAAGAAAAGAGTATAAGTCAGTGCTAACTGATTCTATGAATTATTGTATTGAGAAAAAAGGGCTTATTGTTTATGCATGGGTAATTATGAGCAATCACATGCATGTTTTATGGCAGGCAAAAGAAGGGTTCAGGCTTTCTGATATTATCCGGGATTTTAAAAAATTTACAGCAAAAAGAATCCTTTACCTGATAAAAACTGAACCGGAAAGCAGAAGAATTTGGTTGTTAAGAAAATTCGAATATGCAGGAAAACGAATAAAGCGCAATACAAACTATAAACTTTGGAAAGACAGTAATCATGCCATTCTTCTTGAACCCCATCAGGTAAATATCATTGATCAAAAACTGAATTATATTCATGAAAATCCGGTTCGTGCAATGATTGTTGACAGGCCGGAAGATTATATTTTTAGCTCGGCAAGGGATTATGGTGGAGAAAGAGGTTATGTAGGAATAGAGTTTTTACATTAAAAATGCAGTGGTAAATGCGTCCGCGTTACAAACACGGACGAGAAACGTATTTATGTTACAATTATATCCGGCAATTCCCGGAACTCTGGAACTCATCCGCGTTTATAACGCGGATGGATTTCTATAAAACAATTGCAATATTTTTTGAAAACAGTTATAGTTGCTTTGTGTCTGGTGGTCAATGTATTATTTCAGATCAAAATGGATTATATTTCCTAATATTACGGTTATTGAGATATAACGATTTTAGCATCAATTTTGTCCATTAAGTCTAAAAATAGTGTTTTTGCATTAAAAATGCAGCGGTAAATGCGTCCGTGTTACAAACACGGACGAGAGAAGTATTTTCAATGCAGGCGAGAATAATTTACGCCAAATATTTTGCAACGATGGGCATACGGCGTCCCATGCCGAAGGCTTTGGGTGTAACACGCAGCATGGGTGGCGTTTGGTACCGCTTATACTCATTGATATTGACCAGCCGCAGGATGCGTTTTACCAGCTTTTCGTCGTAGCCCAGTGCCACAATTTCCGCCGGTCCCCGCCGGTTTTCGATGTATTCCAACAGAATTTTGTCGAGAATATCGTAATCAGGCAGCGAGTCGGAGTCTTTTTGGCCGGGCCGCAGCTCGGCTGACGGCGGTTTGGTGATGATGTTTTCGGGAATGATTTCTTTTTCGCGGTTGATGTAACGCGCCAGTTCATATACGCGGGTTTTGTACACATCGCCCAATACCGAAAGGCCGCCGTTCATGTCGCCGTAAAGTGTGCCGTATCCTACAGCCGCTTCGCTTTTGTTGCTTGTATTCAACAAGATGTATCCGAATTTATTGGATAAAGCCATCAGGATGACTCCACGGATGCGGGCCTGCAGGTTTTCTTCGGCAATATTGAAAGGTAACCCTTTAAAATAGGGTTGTAAGATATCGTTAAACGTGTCGAATGCTTTTTTGATGGGAATGGTGTCGTGCGGCATGCCCAGGTTTTTGACCAGTTGCAGCGAGTCGCTGACGGAGTGTTCTGACGAAAATTCCGACGGCAGCAGCACGTTATACACATTTTCGTTGCCGAGTGCTTCGGCGGCCAGCACGGAAGTTACTGCCGAATCGATGCCTCCCGATAAGCCAAGAATAGCCCGGGTAAATCCCAGTTTCTGAAAATAATTGCGGATGCCCATCACCAGCGCATCGTGTATCAAAGCCACTTCCGGCGGTCTTTCGATGGTGGTATTTTCGGCTTTTTCCACCTCGTCAAGGTCGTAAATCCGGAAGTCTTCCTCAAAATAGTGCATCACGTCCACTGTTTTGCTTTGCGAGTTCATTACCAGCGAGCCGCCGTCGAACAGCAGCTCGGTTTGGGCACCCACGTGGTTCACATAAAACAGCGGCAAGTGATATTTTTCGGTATTGCGTCGCAAAACGCCTTCGCGGATAACGGCCTGCTGGTAGTTAAACGGCGAAGCGGCAATATTAATCATGATGTCGGGATGATGCACCATCAGCTCGTCCATCGGGTTGATGGTATAAAGCGGATTTTCATCCACATCCCAGATGTCTTCGCAAATGGTCAGGGCTATTTTTTTGCCTTTAAACTCCACCACTTCAAAGCGGTTGTTGGGTTCAAAATAACGGTATTCATCAAAAATGTCGTAGTTGGGCAAGAGGGTTTTGTGCACCGTTTGTTGCACTTTTCCCTGCCATAAAAATGCTGCCGAGTTGTACAACGGTTTTCCTTTTTTATGGGGATTATACGTGGGAACGCCTACGATGGCAGCAATTTTTGTACAGTGGGTAGCTATTTCGTCCACCGCCTGGAGACCTTTGTTTACAAAATCGCGGAATTCCAGAAAATCGCGGGGCGGATAGCCCGAAATGGCCAGCTCGGAAAAAACCACCAGGTCGGCACCGGCTTTTTCGGCTTTGTGAATATCGGCAATGATTTTGGCTTTGTTTTGCTCAAAGTTCCCGATATGGAAATTCAATTGTGAAAGTGCAATTTTCAACGTCAACAGTTTTTAAGATGAAACCTGAATTTTTTACAAAAATAGGCAATCGTTGAATTTACGAAAGGTTTCTTTACGGTTAAAGATTTAAATGCGGCAAGGACGGGAGCGGCAGCGCCCGCCACGGCAGTATGATGTAGCGCCGGGGGCATGCCGGTGGGGTTGCGGCGGCTGACAGCGACCACCGGAAGCTCGTGAGCCGCCATGGCGAAACACAGGCTGCCGTGGCGGGACTAAAGCGGACGGCCTGTGACCGCTTGTGGGCAAGCCCGCCCTTATCTTCGTCTCTGTCTCCGTCTCCCGACGGATTCGGGTAAACCCGTCCTTTGCAGGTTTGGGCAGGGCCGCTCGAATAATATCCTTGCGTTTTTGGCGGAAAGCTGCGAAAAATAATTATACCTTTGTCCGGTTTTTCTGTTTTTGTAGCACGCAGAAGCTGCTGTTTGTTTTCCTGCCGACGGCGGGAAAGATAAAATCAGAAAAGCATAAATGAACAATTACAAATTAAACCTTACCGCAATGAAACGTGTTTTATTTTTCCTTCTGATTTATTTTCCTCTTTTGGCAGTCGGACAAACCCCGAAATGGTTTATGCATCCGGCTATTTCGCCTGATGGAAAATGGATTGCTTTTGAATACAAAGGCGATATTTTTAAAGTTCCGGCCACCGGCGGAACAGCTATTCCCATGACCATCACCCCCGATTATGAAAGCTATCCGGTGTGGAGCCACAATGGGAAATATCTTGCTTTTGCTTCTGACAGACATGGCAATTTTGATGTGTACGTAATGCCTTCGCAGGGAGGTGCTGCTACGAGATTGACCTATAATTCGGCGCCGGACATTCCGTCGGATTTTACGCCTGATGACAAATACATTGTTTTCGGTACCGCCCGGAATGATATTTATACTTCTGTCCGGTTTCCGATTCCCGGATTATTTATGAAATTGTATCGTGTCCCCGTGAAAGGCGGGCGTTCTGTGATGATTAATTCGGCCGGAACCGAATATGCCCGGTTCAACAAAAACGGCAACGAAATTATTTTCCAGGACCGGAAAGGTTATGAAAGTGCACAGCGTAAACACGAGCGGGCCTCAGTAACTCGTGATATCTGGACCTACAATTTCAAAACAAAAAAATACACCAAACTAACCCATTTTAACGGTAACGACCTTGAGCCGGTTTGGGGAAAAGACGGGAATTATTATTACCTGAGCGAGCAGAACAGCAATGATTTAAACGTTTTTAAAGCTTCGCTGACTCATCCCAGCCAGCCGAAACAGTTGACCTTTTACAAAAAGAATCCGGTTCGCGGACTGAGCCGTGCCCAAACCGGTGTTTTGTGTTTTACCCACGACGGAAATATTTATACGTTTGTTCCCGGTCAGCAGCCACAGAAAGTAGCCATTAACATCCGGGCTGATTTTGCCGAGAAAACATCCAAAACCCTTCCGGTTTCCAATAAACAGATCAGCGAAATGAGCGTGTCGCCCAACGGAAAAGAGGTAGCTTTTGTATATCGTGGCGATATTTTTGTGACTTCTGCAGATGGTCATACCACCAAGCAGCTCACCAACACCCCTTATCAGGAACGGATGATTGATTTTAGTCCGGATGGGCGTTCGATTGTTTATTCGGTAGAAGATCATGGTTCGTGGAACATTGACAAATTGGAGATTGCCAACAAAAAAGAACCTTATTTTTATGCTTCTACCGTGGTGAAAAACATCCCGGTTATAGCTACCGCTCAAAATGATTTCCAACCGCTTTATTCGCCGGACGGTAAAAAAATTGCCTATCTCGAGAACCGGAATATTCTGAAGGTTTATGATCTGAAAACGAAGAAAACGGTTACGGTGATTCCCAAAGGGGTGAATTATTCTTATTCTGACGGAGACCAGTATTTTACCTGGTCGCCTGACAGTAAATGGCTTTTAGCCCAGTCTAACGAAGGAACTTTTGTCCGTAATGACATTGATTTGGTAAAAGCTGATGGAAGCGGCAAGCGTATCGATCTTACACAAAGCGGATTTTCAGACTGGCACCCGAAATGGGGCATGGGCGGAAAAATGATGATCTGGGCTACCAGTCGTGAAGGCCTGAGAAATCTTACCCGTGGCGGACAAAGCGATGTGTATGCCATGTTTTTCGATCAAAAAGCTTTCGACAGATATAACCTGAGTAAAGACGATTATGACCTGCTGAAAGAAGAACAAAAGAAGGATACCACCAAAACGAAAAAGCCGGAGAAAGCTAAAGAAACACCGTTAACACTCAACCTGAAGAATCTGGACAGTCGTACCAAACGGCTGACCATTAATTCATCATTACTCAGCGATTTTGTTTTGTCGAAAGACGGCGAAAAACTGTATTACCTTGCCAAGTATGAAAAAGGGTACGATTTGTGGGAAACCGAACCCCGAACCCGCAAAACCAAAGTGTTGGCACATCTTGATGCCCATCGCGGCGGAAGTCTGTCTATGGACAAAGCCGGGAAAAACATTTTTGTTCTGGCCGACGGCCGGATCAGTAAAATATCGGTGGCCAACGGAAAAGTTTCGCCATTATCTATTCATACAAACATGACATGGGATCCGGCGGCTGTCCGGGCTTACATTTTTGATCATGCCTGGCGTCAGGTGAAAGACAAGCTTTTCGATCCCAATCTGCAGGGGGTTGACTGGAGTTACTACGGTAAATTTTACAAACAGTTTTTGCCCAACATCAATAATAACTACGACTTTGCCGATTTAATGAGCGAACTGCTTGGCGAACTGAACGTTTCACATACCGGATGCCGTTATTATCCACATTCTGAAAATGCCGATCGTACGGCTTCATTGGGCATGCTTTATGATGAAACCAAAGGGGGGAAAGGCCTTGTTGTGAAAGTAATTATTACCGGCGGCCCCATGGACAATGCCAAAACCAAGGTGAAACCGAATGATATTCTTGAAAAGATTGATGGGGTACAAATCACCAATGATTTTGACTGGGCCAAACTGCTTAACCACAAAGCAGGGAAATTTACACGCCTGACTTTTTATGACCCGGCTACGAAAAAGTCATGGGACGAAGTGATAAAACCGATTTCTTCACGGGAAGAAAATTCTCTTATGTACAAACGGTGGGATCATATCATGCAAAAAATGACCGACAGCCTGTCGCACGGACAAATCGGGTATGTGCATGTGCGTTCGATGAACGAACAAAGCTACCGTACGGTATTTGGCAAAGTGCTGGGGAAAAACTTTAACAAAAAAGCACTGATTGTGGATACCCGTTTTAATGGTGGTGGTTGGCTGCACGATCATTTGGTAACTTTTCTTACCGGGAAGTTTTATCTGAAATTTGCCCCGCAGGGTCATGTGGTTCCGGGTGGCGAGTCCATGAACCGGTGGGATAAACCGAGTTGTGTACTGATCAGCCAGAGCAACTATTCTGATGCGTTTATTTTCCCGTATGTTTACAAAGAACTTGGCATAGGCAAACTTATTGGCATGCCGGTGCCGGGTACCGGTACGGCCGTTTGGTGGGAACGTCAGATTGACCCGACGCTGGTTTTCGGTATTCCGATGGTGGCCACCATGGGAGTTGGCGAAAAACATTTTACGGAAAATCATGAGCTGGAACCCGATATCAAAGTTCCCACTCCGTACAATCAGATTCTGAACGGCTATGACCCGCAACTGAAAGCAGCGGTGAAAGAGATGCTGAAAGAAACTACCAAAAAGACGAAATAACCGGTTGTAAAAAACCGTTCACTTTTTCGGACTTTTCGAAAGGTGAATCGTAAGAAAAGATTACCCGTTTTTCAGGTTTATCCGAATCTGAAAAACGGGTTTTTATTTTGAAAGATCGGATATTGTTTCAGACCAAAAACGGGTTGTATTTCTTAATATTTACAGGGTAGATATTTTTACAGGAAAAGAGTATAAATCAGGGCTAACCGATGTAATAATTTATTGCACAGGAAAAGGGGATTATTGTTTATGTGTGGGTAATTATGAGCAATCACAGGCATGTTTTATGGAAGTAAATGGTTGTTGGGTATTTAAAAAATTTACAGCAAAAAGAATCCTTTACCAGATAAAAACCAAACTGGAAAACAGAAGAATAGGGTTGCTAAAAGAACTTGAATATGCAGGAAAACAAATAAAATGCAATACAAATGATAAACTTTGGAAAAACCGTGATTATGCTATCCTTCTTGGGCTCATCAGGCCGGCTCCGGTTTTTTCGCATTGTGAATATGGGCAATGATTTTGGCTTTGTTTTGCTCGAAGATTCCGATAGGGAAATTCAATTGTGAAAGTACAATTTCAACATCAATAATTTTTAAAGGGGAAACCGGATTTTTTACAAAAAAAGAGAGTCGCCGGTAGATGCTCAAAAGATTATCCGGGTTGGTTTCCTCTCTGGCGGCCTTTTGTAACATATTGAAATAAATTGTATTTTTGTTTTTTACAGTTATTCCCGGCAGCATTCAGGAAGACTATTTTAACTTAAATTCTGACCAAAAAAAGTATTATGAAACGTTTATCTCTATTTTTTATTTTTATCTGGCCATTTTTTGTTTTTAGCCAATCTCATGTACAACCAAAATGGTTTATGCATCCAGCTATTTCTCCAAATGGAGAATGGATTGCTTTTGAATACAAAGGCGATATTTTTAAAGTTCCGACCACCGGCGGAACAGCTATTCCCATGACCATCACCCCCGATTATGAAAGCTATCCGGTGTGGAGCCACAACGGGAAATATCTTGCTTTTGCTTCTGACAGACGGGGTAATTTTGATGTGTACGTAATGCCTTCGCGGGGAGGTGCTGCTACAAGATTGACCTGTAATTCGGCGCCGGATATTCCGTCGGATTTTACGCCTGATGACAAATACATTGTTTTCGGTACCGCCCGGAATGATATTTATACTTCTGTTCGGTTTCCGGTTCCCGGATTATTTATGAAGTTGTATCGTGTTCCTGTGAAAGGCGGGCGTTCTGTGATGATTAATTCGGCCGGAACTGAATATGCCCGGTTCAACAAAAACGGCAACGAAATTATTTTCCAGGACCGGAAAAGTTATGAAAATGCACAGCGTAAACACGAACGTGCTTCAGTAACCCGTGATATCTGGACCTACAATTTCAAAACCAACAAATACACTAAACTGACGCATTTTAACGGGAATGATCTTGAGCCGGTTTGGGGAAAAGACGGGAATTATTATTACCTGAGCGAGCAGAACAGCAATGATTTAAACGTTTTTAAAGCTTCGCTTGCCCATCCCAGCCAGCCGAAACAGTTGACCTTTTACAAAAAGAATCCGGTTCGCGGACTGAGCCGTGCCCAAACCGGCGTTTTGTGTTTTACCCACGACGGAAATATTTATACGTTTGTTCCCGGTCAGCAGCCACAGAAAGTAGCCATTAACATCCAGGCTGATTTTGCCGAGAAAACACCCAAACCCCTTCCGGTTTCCAATAAACAGATCAGCGAGATGAGCGTGTCGCCCAACGGAAAAGAGGTAGCCTTTGTATATCGTGGCGATATTTTTGTGACTTCTGCCGATGGTCATACCACCAAGCAGCTCACCAACACCCCTTATCAGGAACGGATGATTGATTTTAGTCCGGATGGGCGTTCGATTGTTTATTCGGTAGAAGATCATGGTTCGTGGAACATTGACAAATTGGAGATTGCCAACAAAAAAGAACCTTATTTTTATGCTTCTACCGTGGTGAAAAACATTCCGGTTATTGCTACCGCCCAAAATGATTTCCAACCGCTTTATTCGCCGGACGGCAAAAAAATTGCCTATCTCGAGAACCGGAATATTCTGAAGGTTTATGATCTGAAAACGAAAAAATCCGTTACGGTGATTCCCAAAGGGGTGAATTATTCTTATTCTGACGGAGACCAGTATTTTACCTGGTCGCCTGACAGTAAATGGCTTTTAGCCCAGTCTAACGAAGGAATTGTTCTCCATAATGACATTGATTTGGTAAAAGCCGATGGAAGCGGCAAACGTATCGATCTTACACAAAGCGGATTTTCAGATAAGCAGCCCCAATGGGGTATGGGCGGAAAAATGATGGTTTGGATCTCGGATCGTGAAGGCTTGCGAAACCTTACCGATGAAGGACAAAGCGATGTGTATGCCATGTTTTTCGATCAAAAAGCTTTCGACAGATACAACCTGAGTAAAGACGATTATGACCTGCTGAAAGAAGAACAAAAGCAAGATGCCGCCAAAAAAGCGAAAAACACACCGCTGAAACTGAATTTGAAAAACCTGGACAGCCGCACCAAACGGTTGACCATTAATTCATCATTACTCAGCGATTTTGTTTTGTCGAAAGACGGCGAAAAACTGTATTACCTTGCCAAATATGATAAAGGGTATGATTTGTGGGAAACTGACCCCCGAACTCATAAAACCAGAATACTGGCACACCTCGGTGCACCCAGTGGCGGAACTCTGGCCATGGACAGGGCCGGGGAAAACATTTTTATTCTGGCCGGCAATCGGATCGGCAAAGTCTCTCTTATGAGTGGAAACCTTTCGTTATTAAACTTTAACACTAATATGACATGGGATCCGGTAGCCGTCCGGGCTTACATTTTCGATCATGCCTGGCGTCAGGTGAAAGACAAGCTTTTCGATCCCAACTTGCAGGGGGTTGACTGGAATTACTACGGTAAATTTTACAAACAGTTTTTGCCCAACATCAATAATAACTACGACTTTGCCGATTTGATGAGCGAACTGCTTGGCGAACTGAACGTTTCACATACCGGATGCCGTTATGATCCGCATTTTGAAAATGCTGACCGTACGGCTTCATTGGGCATGCTTTATGATGAAACCAAAGGGGGGAAAGGCCTCATTGTGAAAGTAATCATTACCGGCGGTCCCATGGACAATGCCAAAGCCAAAGTGAAACCGAATGATATTCTAGAAAAGATTGATGGGGTACAAATCACCAATGATTTTGACTGGGCCAAACTGCTTAACCACAAAGCAGGGAAATTTACACGCCTGACGTTTTATGACCCGGCTACGAAAAAGTCGTGGGACGAAGTGATACAACCGATTTCTTCACAGGAAGAGAATACACTTATATACAAACGGTGGGATCATATCATGCAAAAAATGACCGACAGCCTGTCGCACGGACAAATCGGATATGTTCACATACATTCGATGGACGAACAAAGCTACCGTACGGTATTTGGCAAAGTGCTGGGGAAAAACTTTAACAAAAAAGCACTGATTGTGGATACCCGTTTTAACGGTGGTGGTTGGCTGCACGATCAGTTGGTAACTTTTCTTACCGGGAAGTTTTATTTGAAATTTGCCCCGCAGGGTCATGTGGTTCCGGGTGGCGAGTCCATGAACCGGTGGGATAAACCGAGTTGTGTACTGATCAACCAGGGCAACTATTCTGATGCGTTTATTTTCCCGTATGTTTACAAAGAGTTGAAAATAGGGAAACTCATCGGTATGCCCGTTCCGGGTACCGGTACGGTTGTCTGGTGGGAACGTCAGATTGACCCGACGCTGGTTTTCGGTATTCCGATGATAGCCAGCATGGGAGTAAACGAAAAACATTTTACGGAAAATCATGAGCTGGAACCCGATATCAAAGTTCCCTCTCCGTACAATCAGATTCTGAACGGTTACGATCCGCAACTGAAAGCCGCGGTGAAAGAGATGCTGAAAGAAACGACTAAAAAAACAAAATAACCGGTTGTAAAAACCAAAAAAAGCCTCTTTTTTCAGGTTTTTTCCGGCCTGAAAGAAGAGGCTTTTTTTTATATACAGTACGAATGTATTACTAAATGTGGAAACCGGAAACCCATCGAATATTGTAGCTTTGCAAAAATCGTATTTCCGGCTTTTTTAAAAGCCGGAAGAACAAAATTTGAAGGGAACATGGAAAAGTTAAACCTTGACAAAAAAGAGAAAATTAAACTGACATTTGATTTTCTGCAGCGAATGTTTGTGCATTACGGCATGTGGTATCATGAAGTTGTAGAAACTTTTGGAAAAGAACGGGCCGCGGATATTATGGAAGAGGCTTGGCAAAAGAGTTTTGCCATCCAGATGAAACGACTGGCCAAAACTGCCGGTTTTGCGTTGGAAGACGGATTACCGAAAGCATTGCTTGACATGAGTGAAGAACAGGTGGATGCTTTGCGAGAAGCAGTGGCGGTCAACTGGCTGGCTAACGACGGCGTGTGGTTTCAGGCGGTGGAATTTTCGGAAGGCATGGCGTTAGCCAAAAAATGTAATGATGCCGCATGGAGTCATTTTTCGCCTTATGAGGCTTTGCGGATCAAAAAGATACTCAATCTCCCTGAAAAAGCCGGTATTGCCGGACTGAAAAAAGCCATGGCCTACCGCCTGTACGGTACGGTTAATGTGCAGTCGTTTGCCAACGAAACAGCAACCAGCATTGATTTTTACATGAATGAATGCCGGGTGCAGGCAGCCCGTAAGCGGAAAGGTTTACAGGATTATCCCTGCAAAAGTGGCGGGATCATCGAATATACCACCTTTGCCGAAACCATCGACCCGCGGATAAAAACCAAAGTCATTGCCTGTCCGCCGGACAAACATCCGGATGAATGGTATTGTGGTTGGCATTTTTATATTGAAAGTTAGGGAGCACAAGCGTATACTTTTGCCTAATGTTCGTGCAATATTTTTTATTTTTATGGCATGATTTTCATTGCAGGCAGTCATCCGAAAATAACGCAATACCGCTGCACCCAACAAAAATACTGTTTCCGGTGCCACAACAACAGTTATTGGATTCTGGAAAAACAACAGCAGTTTCTGAGTTTGTTTTTTCTGCCGGTTCTTCCTTTGAAAACTAGCTATTTGTGTCATTGTCCGATATGCGGGAATACGGAATTTTTAGATCGTGAAACATTTGAAAAAAAGGTGGCTTCCGAAGCAGAGCCGTTGTAGCGGTTATTTTCCGGCCGGGGTTTCTTCCTGACACATCAGCAACCGGCAAAGTTGTTTCATCCCCTCCGCAGCACCAATATTTAAAAAGATATCGGTATAATGATCGGTAAAAGGAGATGGGTTTAAATTGATTTCGATGATGGTGGCGCCTTGTTCCTTGGCCAGTTGTGGCAGGGTATTGGCCGGATACACCTCGGCACGGGTGCCGATCACCAACAAGACATCGGCTTTTTTTACTTCGTCAAAAGCCCGGCGTTTTACCTCTGGAGAAAGCTTCTCATTGAAAAAAACAAAATCGGGTTTTAGTACTCCCCGGCAAACAAAGCAGGTAGGCGGCAGGTAGTTTAAATCGGCAAAAGTATAATCGTATTCGGTAGAACAGCGCGTACAAATCAGCCGGCGGTAGGTGCCGTGCAGTTCAATTACTTTTTTACATCCGGCTTCCTGGTGTAAATGATCAATGTTTTGGGTGATTACCGACTGGATGATGCCCTGTTGTCCCATTATCGAAAGAATATGATGGGCCAGATTGGGTTTTACGTTGATAAGCTGGTCGTAGAAAACTTTTTTGATGATTTCCCAGGTAAGCCCCGGTTTTTTAAGAAAAAAGTCGATGTTGAAATAGTTAGGGTCTACTTCTTTCCAGATGCCGCCTTCGCCGCGAAAAGTGGGTAATCCGCTTTCGGCCGAAATGCCGGCTCCGGTAAAAACTACCGTATATTTTGCTTTTTTTAATGCTTCGGCAGCCGCTCGTATGTTTTTTAATATCTTCAATGCCGGATGGTTACGGTTGTAATACTTTTGAAATGGTCACCGTGGAATCTTCGTTGTAAATGAGGGTGAACCCCAGTTTTTTGAAAAGTCGTAACATGCCTTTGTTGTCGGTAGTGGTTTCGGCGGCAACCCGTTTTACGCCGGCAACTTTGGCGATTTTTAAGCAATATTCGGTTAAAAGAAATCCAAGGTCTTTTCGTTGCCACTGGTCGGCAATGATAATGGCATACTCTGCCATTTCCAGGTCAGGATCAGCCAGCAGCCGGCCTTCTCCGATCATCATCCGTTTTCCGTTTTCTTCCACTTCGGCTACGATAGCCATTTCGCGGTCGTAATCGATATAGCAAAACTCCGTGGCTATTTCATGCGACTGGTATTGAAAATCGTAACGGAACCGGTGATAAATAGAGTCTTTGGAACAGTTCCCGAGCATTTCTAACCATAACGGTTCATCTTCGGGTTTTATGGGACGGAGTGTGACTTCTGTTCCATCGCGTAACCGGGCTTTTTTGATCAGCCTTTCAGGATACGGGCGCATAAGCAGGTGGCGGTAATCGATGGTTTCTTTTCCCTGTTCTTCCGGGTCGATGATGATGCGGGCGTCCAAAGCAATGACATCCTGTGGCGTAACCAACAACGGGTTGATATCCAGTTCTTCGATCTCGGGGTAATCGGCAGCGAGATACGAAAGCCGGATAAGCACTTCGACCAATTTATCGATATTTTTCGGCGGGCTGCCGCGGTAACCTTTCAGTAACGGATAAATTTTTAATGACTCAATCATTTGCCGGGCCAGGCGTTCATTGAGCGGTGGAAAATCAAGTCGCTGGTCTTTTAACAATTCGGCTGTAATACCACCGGAGCCGACCAGCATTACAGTGCCGAACATTTTTTCTTTTTTGAAACCTACAATGAGTTCCACGGCATTTTGAATGTCTGCCATTTTTTGAACGGTAACGCCATCGATACGTGCATGAGGTTGCTTTTTCCGGACATTTTCAAGAAGCTGTTTAAACCCGAGTTTCAACATCTCATCGCTGGTGATATTGAGCAAAACCCCGCCGACATCCGACTTGTGGGTTACATCGGGCGATTGAATTTTTAGCACCACCGGATAGCCTTTTTCGCGGGCAATGGCAACGGCTTCTTCTTTGGTTTTTGCCAGTTGAGGATGGGTAGCCGGGATGCCATAATCGGCAATCAACATTTTTGAATCGTTTTCCGATAAAACCCGGTTTTTAGGAAAAATCTCGCGGGCATATTTTTCCCGGAGAGCGTTACGGTCGTAACTGAACGAAACAGGAACTTCTTTGGGGGTTTCAAACAGCATCTCCAAATTGTTGGCATAGTGTATCAGGGTCATGTAAGCCTGAATAGCCCTTTCGGGAGTAAAGTAAGAAGGAAGCTGTGAAGCACGCAGGAAATTACGGCTGTCGCGCATGATTTTTCCTCCCATCCAGGAGGTCATGATGAGTTTGGTGGTTTTTCCGGCAATTTCAATAAGCTTGCGGGCTGTGGCATCAGGATCCGTCAAAGCTTGCGGGGTGATAATCACCAGGATAGCATGAACATTTTCATCTTCCAGTACGGTTTCTACCGTTTTGGCAATACGCAGGGGAGAGGCATCGCCCAGCACATCCACCGGATTGTTATGTGACCAGTTGGGCGGAAGTTGTTTGTTCAGCTTTTCGATGGTTGTTTCGGAAAGCCTGGCCAAACGGCCTCCTTGCATAATTAATGCATCGGTAGCCATCACTCCGGGACCGCCGGCATTGGTGATGATGGCCAGTCCGGAACCTTTGGGGATTTTCTTTTTCCCGACGAGATCGCTGAAATCAAAAATACTCTCCATGTTATATACCCGTGCCAGTCCGGCCCGGCGCAGTAAAGCGTCACAAACCGTGTCTTTTGTAGCCATGGCTCCGGTATGCGAAGTGGCGGCCTGAGCCGATTCGGGAAATCGTCCCGATTTGTAAACAATGATGGGCTTTTTACGGGCAAAAGCCCGGGCAGCCGACAGAAACCGGCGGGCATTACCCAGTGTTTCTACGTAAAGAATGATGGAATACGTATTGATATCCTGTCCGAAATAGTCAATCAAGTCGCCAAAAGTAACATCCATGGCATTGCCGATGGAAACAAAAAAGGAGAATCCTACATGGTTTTCAGAAGCCCAGTCGAGCAAAGCGGCTCCCAATGCTCCTGATTGCGAAATAAAAGCCATCCGGCCCTTTTGGGGCATGCTGCGGGAGAAACTTATGTTCAGATTAAAACCGGGGACAATCACTCCCATGCTGTTCGGGCCAAGAATTCGCATTTCAGGATACCGGGAAGCCCGTTTTTTTAATTCTTCTTCTAGTTTTTTCCCCTCTTCGCCGGCCTCTTTAAATCCGGCCGACATAATGATGATTCCGTGAATACCTTTTTTCCCGCACTGGTCAATGATATCCGGAACTTCTTTTGCCGGTGACATGATAACGGCCAGGTCGGGTGTTTTGGGAAGATCTTTTACACAAGGATAACAGGGGATACCCAAGACAGCCTCGCGACGGGGATTCACAGGATAAATAACTCCCGGATATCCGGCTTCAATGAGATTCCGGAGTGTGATTCCTCCAATACTTTTCGGGTTGTGGTTCACACCGATCAGGGCAATACGTCCGGGACGGAAAATGTAGTCAAGTTTACGAACAGCCATGCTAAGGAGTTTAAAAAATTATTTTGTTTCGCAACCGTTTCAAGTCTAAACAAATGTAACAAAAAAAAGCGGTGGAAATAAAAAGTCCCGAAACGGGATGTTCCGGGACTTCGTGGTTAAAGCTTGAAAAAAGAGTGTCTTTTTAGTGTAAAAAGAGAAAATGTTATCGTTTGACATCAACTTTGGCACCGGCAATGATCTCTTCAACGACGCCCGGATCCAATAATGTGGACGTATCCCCCAGATTGGTGGCATCGCCTTCTCCGATTTTACGTAAGATCCGGCGCATGATTTTTCCCGATCGTGTTTTTGGTAATCCGTTGACAATTTGGATTTTATCCGGTTTGGCAATGGGCCCGATAAATTTTGTAACGGTTGCCCTGATTTCATCTTCAATGGTCTCTTTTTCCTCATCGGTAAGTTCGGAACAAATGACGTAAGCATAAATTCCCGAACCTTTGATTTCGTGCGGATAACCCACCACGGCCGATTCAATCACTTTGGGGTGCTGATTGATGGCGTCTTCCACTTCAGCCGTTCCGATACGGTGTCCGGAAACATTGATGACGTCATCAATACGCCCGATAATCCGGTAGTATCCTTCCTCGTCGCGTTTAGCTCCGTCTCCGGTAAGGTACAGGCCTTTGAAGGTGGAAAAATAAACCTGATGACAGCGGTCATGATCGCCCCAGGTGGTACGGATCATTCCCGGCCAGGGATATTTGATACAAAGAATTCCTTCTACGCCGTTTCCTTTCAGTTCATTGCCTTCGGCATCCACCAAGATGGGTTGTACTCCTGGCAGCGGAAGGGTGGCAAAGGAGGGTTTTGTAGGGGTTAATCCGGCCAAAGGTGAAATTAGAATTCCGCCGGTTTCCGTTTGCCACCAGGTATCTACAATGGGGCAGCGACCTTTTCCTACCAAATCATGATACCAGCGCCAGGCTTCTTCGTTAATAGGTTCTCCTACGGTTCCTAAAACTTTCAGAGAGCTTAAGTCATGTTTGGTTACCCATTCGTCGCCCTGAGCCATCAGTGCACGGATCGCGGTTGGAGCAGTGTAAATTTGATTGACTTTGTATTTATCCACTACGTCCCAAAAACGCCCGGCATCCGGAAAGGTGGGGATTCCCTCGAACATGATGGAAGTTGCCCCGGCCAGCAAAGGACCGTAAACAATGTATGAGTGTCCGGTAACCCAGCCAATATCAGCGGTACACCAGTACATGTCGCCATCGCTGTATTGAAATACATTTTTAAAGGTGTATTCGGTGTAAATCATGTAGCCGGCTGTAGTGTGCACCACTCCTTTGGGTTTTCCGGTAGAACCGGAAGTATAAAGAATGAACAGCACATCTTCAGCATCCATTATTTCGGCTTTGTTTTCGCTACTAACACCTTCAATGGCATCGTGCCACCATACATCACGCCCTTCCGTCCAGTTAATTTTTTCTCCGGTACGTTTCAGAACAATCACATGCTCCACCGTGGGACATTTTTTCAGCGCTTCGTCGGTAATTTCTTTTAACGGAATGGTTTTGTTGCCCCGGAAACCACCATCGGAGGTAATTACCATTTTAGCTTCTGCGTCGATAATACGGTCGGCCAGTGCGGTGGCGGAAAATCCGGCAAAAATGATGGAATGAATGGCTCCGATACGGGCACAAGCCAGCATGGCAATGGCCAGTTCGGGAACCATCGGAAGATAAAGCGCCACACGGTCACCCTTTTTTACGCCCATTTTTAACAGGGCGTTTGCAAATTGTTTTACTTTATCAAATAATTCACCATACGTTAGTCTGATTTCTTTTTCGTTGGGATCGTTGGGTTCCCAGATCAGGGCTACCTGATCTTTACGCATGAACAGGTTGCGTTCAAAAATGTTTTCGGTAATATTCAATTTTGCATTGACAAACCATTTTACATCCGGAGCGCCGGGCCCGTCAAACTTCCATTCAACAACCTGATCCCATTTTTTATGCCAATAATGGGTTTCGGCTATTCCCGCCCAGAAAGTTTCCGGATCGGCTACGCTCTCTTTGTACTTTTGAAAGTACTCCGCCAAACTTGTAATCTTGTTTACCATGATATTTAAAATTGAGATGAAACAATGAATAAATTATGTGTGAATTTTGAAAAAGCCATCGTAGTGAAGAAGGACCTGTCCGGAAAAATAATTTGAAACGAGAAATGGAAAACAGAATAAAAAGGGGGGCAAAGAGTATTGTTTTATCCATGAAAAACGGTAGGGAAGTTCTTTTTTCATTATTTGAAATGTCGTTTTTCACGGGAGAAAGTATTTGTGAGAAATTAACAAACGCTCAAATGTATACTTATTTTTAAAAGTTTTCTAAAGCTAATTTAATTTAAAACCTATCTAAATAATTGGTGGCTGATAGGGTGATTCCGGCGAACCGACCGGTAATTTGTTAAAATAAAAACCTGAGCAATTGTTTTTTTCGTAGATGGATTGTACAATGCTGTATTCACTTTAATGGGGTTAACAGAAGATTTTCATAAGTATAGCGAATAATACAGTTCTTTTTTCTGCTTTTCTGGTGCATTTCCAATGTTTTAAATAATAATGGCAACCTTTTCTTATTTTTGTTCTCTCATTATTCCATTGAAAACAAATCATTATGACCGATAAATTTGAGACTATTCCTTTGCGGGAATTATTGCAAATCATTCTCTATCAATTAGAAAATACAAATTCCATTTTTGGTATCCCGGCGGCTCTGTTTTTTAGGCCGCGGAAAGATGATCCGTTTCGTATTCAACGTTTTGGTCAGTTGCTGGAAACGCCGGTGGGCGTAGCGGCGGGTCCACATACCCAAATGGCTCAGAATATTGTAGCGGCCTGGCTTACCGGTGCGCGGTATATGGAGTTGAAAACAATTCAAACACTGGATGAACTGGAAGTTTCAAAACCCTGTATTGACATGCAGGATGAAGGATATAATTGCGAATGGTCGCAGGAGCTGAAAATTAACCAGTCGTTTGAACAATACCTGAATGCCTGGATTCTGATTCATGTTTTGCATGATAAACTGGGATTTGAAGGAGAAAAACCGGGAGTGATTTTCAACATGAGTGCCGGTTATGATTTTGCCGGAATGATGCAGGACAATGTGCAGTGGTTTTTCAGCAAGATGACGGATGCTTCGCAAGAGCTGGCCGAAAAGCTGGAAACAATTCAGGATATTTACCCGCGGGTTCGCGAACTTCAAATCTCGTCTCAAATTACCGATAATATTACGCTTTCGACCATGCACGGCTGTCCGCCGGATGAGATTGAAAAAATCGGAGAATATCTTTTACGTGAAAAGGATCTTCATACAACCATCAAACTAAATCCTACTTTGCTGGGAAAAGAAGACTTACGTGGTATTTTAAAGAATTCAGGATTTGATACCGATGTGCCGGATCTTGCTTTTGAACACGATTTAAAATATGAAGAAGCGCTGAAAATTATTTCCAGGCTGGAAAAACTGGCGGATGAAAAACAGCTGTTTTTTGGACTGAAACTAACCAATACATTAGAGAGCCGCAATCACAAAGAGGTCTTTTCTTCCGATGAAGAGATGATGTACATGAGCGGCCGGGCCTTGCATCCTATTTCGGTGAATTTAGCCCGGAAACTGCAAAATGAATTTCACGGAAGGCTGGATATTTCTTTTTCCGGCGGTGCCGATGCTTTTAATACGCCTGATTTGATTGCTTCCGGATTGTCGCCGGTAACGGTGAGTTCAGATGTGTTGAAACCCGGTGGTTATGGCCGGTTGCATCAGTATATCGAAAAATTACAGGAGGCTTTTGAAGAAGCCGGTGCTGAAGATACCGTTTCGTTTATTGCAGCCAAAAGCGGAATAAACGGAACGCTGCAGGAGCAAATCCTGCATAACCTTAATGATTATGCGGATAGCGTATTGGAAAGCCGTCGTTATAAAAGAAATTCCCTGCATACACCAAGCATTAAAACTGCCCGTCCGTTGGGTTATTTCGACTGTATTCACGCGCCGTGTGTGGATACCTGTCCGACGAACCAGGATATTCCGGATTACATGTATCATACGGCACATGGCGATTTTCAGAAAGCGTTTGAGGTAATTATGCGTACCAATCCTTTTCCTAATACCACAGGAATGGTGTGTGACCATCAGTGTCAGACCAAGTGTACGCGCATGAATTACGACAGTCCGGTGCTGATTCGTGAAATCAAACGGTTTGTAGCCGAGGAAGCGGTAAAAAATGGTTATTCTTTCAAGAAACCGGAGATAACTTCCGGAAAAAAAGCAGCGGTAGTCGGTGCCGGTCCTTCGGGCTTATCCTGTGCCTGGTTTTTGAAAAAAGCCGGATTTGAAGTAACGCTTTATGAATCGAAACCCCGTCCGGGGGGAATGGTGTCGGGAGCGATTCCTTCTTTCCGGTTGACGGATGAATCGGTGAATATTGATATTCAGCGTATTGAAGCTTTGGGAGTACAGGTTTATTTTTCTACCCGGGTGGATGCTCCGCTTTTTGAGAAATTACGGAAAGACAATGATTTTGTTTATCTTGCTGTGGGAGCACAAAAAGCGCTTCCGCTTTCGATTGAAGGAGCGAATGCCGAAGGCGTGCTTGATCCGCTTGACTTTTTATTCCGGGTAAAAGAAAATATTCCGGTTCATTTGGGTGAAAATATAGCGGTTATTGGTGGTGGAAATACGGCGATGGATGCTGCCCGTACTGCTTATCGTCTGGTAGGTGACCGTGGAAAAGTAACCATTGTTTACCGCCGTACAAAAAATCAAATGCCTGCTGATCCGGATGAGGTGGAAGCGGTACTGGCAGAAGGAATCCAGGTAATGGAACTGGTTTCGCCATTAAAGGTCAATACCCAAAACGGAAAGGTCGTTTCGCTGACCTGTATTCGCATGAAACTCGGGGAAAAAGATGCCGGCGGCCGTCGTCGGCCGGTGGAAATTCCGGGGTCGGAATTTGAAATAGCCTTTGATACGATTATTCCTGCCATTGGTCAGGATCTGGCTTTGGATTTTGTGGATATCAAACAGTTGAAAACCAAACCGGGAAGCTATGAAACAAAACTGAAAAATGTTTTTATCGGCGGAGATGCTTTGCATGGGGCAGCTACGGTGATTAAAGCCATTGGTGATGGCCGGAAAGCTGCTGCCGAGATGATCCGGAAAGCCGGGGTCGCTTCTTTGGAAGATAAAAAACCGGAAAGAGAGCCCCAAAGTTTGTCGGATCACATGGTCAAACGCAGTTTGAAAAAAGAACCGGTGCCGGTACAGGAAATCCCGCTTAACGACCGGAAGAACTTTAAACTGGTTACTTCTACGCTTACCCGGGAGGAAGCCATACAGGAGGCTTCACGTTGTTTACAGTGTGATGAAGTGTGTAATATTTGTACCACCGTTTGTCCTAACCTGGCTTTTCATTCTTACGAAACGGAACAATGCCATTATTCATTACAAAAGATTACCGGCAGTGCAGGGGTTTATGATGTTTCGGATGATGCTGTTTTTGAAATTAAACAAAACCGGCAAATCCTGCATTTAGCCGATTGGTGTAATCAATGTGGAAACTGTGCTACGTTTTGTCCTTCGGCCGGAAAACCTTATCGGGATAAACCGCATCTTTACCTGAAACGTGAAAGTTTTGAAGCCAATACCGATGGCTATTTCTTTGACCGGGAAAAGAACCGGATGGAAACTTTCTTACAAGGACAAAAGGTCTTTTTATATGAAAAAGATAACCGGATTGTCTTTGAGAGCAAGAGCTTTTTGATAGAACTGAATCCGGGTAATTTCCGGGTGATAGCAGTAGAAATAAAAGATAAAGACGATTTTGTTGTTTCAACAAAAGACGCTGCTGAACTATTTATTCTCTTAAAAGGAGCCCGGTCATTTTACGGACAACAAAAGAACCAGAATTAGGTTTTGGTTTTTCCCAAAGAAGAAAAAAGCCGCTCCTTCAGGAGCGGCTTTTGTTTATTTAATTAAAACCCTTTGGGCTTTTTCTTGAAGCCGAGCATACGGTAGTTCAATGAAACAAGAATTGATTTTCGGTCACCGATAATTCCGCCTTCGCTGCGGATTTGCCAGTGTTTATTGATTTGGTATTGCATCCCAATCAGGAGATTCCAGTGTTCTTTGGTTTGTTTATCCATGCCGTATTTTACTACCGATTCGCCTTCTCTTTTATCGAGTGCATCCATCAGCGGCGTAATGGTTTTGTCGGCCAGTGCCTGTTGCAGCGGGGTGGCTTCGTTATGATACCAGTCCCAATAGTTTCCGACAATTTCATCTTTTCTGTCCCAAACATCCTGGGGTAAGGCATCCTGTAGTTTGATAGCTCCCACGGTTTCTGACTGCATGGTGAGGTACATGGCACCCACCCATACGGAAATATTGCTGTATGGTCTGTTTTTGAAAGTAAAGACTTTTCCCATACGAATCCCAACGATATTCACCACAGTGGGCTTATCAAGCAGTGCCGGCTTATTCCATGTCATATTAGCATCCACCGAAACCCATACCGGGCCGATTCCGCCGGCAAATAACATTCCAAAACCGTAGGTGGAAACATCCTGGTCAACAACAGAATTAAAACTGATGGAATTATCAGAATAGGGCAACAGGTTTACCGCCACATCGGTTTTGGAATTTCCGTAACCAAAGATTCCGTAAACATCCAAAAACGGGAATACCCAAATATCCGGTCGGATATTAAAAGAATAAGTTGTATTTCTGCTGTCCCCAAAAGAAATCAAACTATCTGATGTCGGGGTTAATGGAAAATCCACCGGACCACCATAAGCATTTTCGTATCCTAAACGAAAATTGTCAATGGTAATGCCTTGTTCGCCATAAAAATAGTTCAGCATAAACCCAATGGGATACTGAATATCAAATCCCTTTTTGTAAGCACCTTGTCCCAAAAAGGGAAAGACATAGTTGTATTTTACGTTTTTCAAGCTGTCGGTATAAGCTTCATATTTGCTTCGAACTCTTTTGGTTGTGTACTGTGCCTGGCTTTTTTGCGGAATCCCCAAAAATAGAATCAATACAGGCAAAATAAGTAGTTTGTTTTTTAGTTTCATCATCTTTTATTCTTTTAAAAACAACTTTTATTTACTTGTTTTTCTTATTGGGCTGCTTTTTTGGCAGCGCGTTCTTTCGCTTTTTTTTCTCTTTTCAGTTGTGCTTTTTCTCCGGCTCCGATAGGAATATTGGCTTTGAGATAAAAAACGCTGTTTTTTGTTCCGGATATTCCTTTGTAAACGTTTACCAATCCGTAATAATATTTAAATCCCACCGTCATTCCGGTTCTTCCGGGAAACCGGTAGCCCAAACCGGCGGTTGGTCCAACATCAATGGGGTTGATTTTGTCTTTGTTGTATTCTTTTAAGAGAACCGTTTTGTCTTCGTCTGTATATTTATATTCTACCCAGGCATTGTAACGAAGACTGGCCTGAATACCGCCTTCCACATAAAACCGGTTTTGAAACATATACCGCATCATCATGGGGACAATAAAGGTATTTACTTTTTGGTAGTAATCGCCCTGGCCCATAGCGGTATCGGCAAAAGCCGATCCGATCGTTTTTAAATCATCATGGGTTAGGTTACCGCTTCCTGTTTTGGCTTTTACCAGTACCCCGGTGTTTATGTACCACGGGCCTTTCAATTGAAAAACAAAGTAGAACCCCAAATTCCAGTCAGACATATATTTTTTGGAATCCATGTTGGTAATATGCGAGAAATTACCACCTCCTTCTACGCCAAACTCCAGCTTTTCAGAATTTAGTTTATCTCCCAGAATGAGGGAAATCAGAACCTGCGATTGTGCTGTAAGCGTGGTGAAAAGGATGAGAAGAAGAAAAATATGGCGTAAAACTCTGTTCATTCGCTTTATTTTTTGTTTTAGTACTTCCTGTGTTTTTGCTGATATTGTCAGGATTGTTTTTATCGCCAGCGATCCATTATAAATCGCACGGAAAACATGATGCGTTGATCGTCGGCTGAAGCGCCATCTTTATTAAAGCGCTTTCCGTATTGGTAATTCAGCCCAGCAAATATACGGTTTTTTAATATCTCGTAAATAAGCTGGGTTACCGAGTAGTACGATTTATGAAAAGCATCTCCGGATTGTCCGGCCGTATTGTTTTCATTGGTTTCGCTAAAGCCGGTCGATGCTGACCATTTTTCCCCGAATTTTTGATCGTAAAAAGCGGTAAAACCAAACTGGAAAGGAACAGTAGCCTGAAAATTTGCATCCGGTGTTATTTCTACTCCGCCGTCGTTGTTATAACCGGCGTATCCGTGCCCGAAAACGGTTTGCAGACGAAGTGCTCCGGTGTGATGGAAGGTGTAAATGGCTGAAGTAAGGTTTAAAGCCCAGCCGAATTTGTTCTTTGTTTGGGCTTTTTCATATTGAACACTCACCAATTCATAAGAGAGTTGTCGTAACAGCAAAGCACTTTTAAAATAGCCTCCTTTTCCGCGGAAAGTATAACGGGTAATAAAATCGGGCAGCATTTCTTTGGTTTTAGCATACCAAAGGTTCGGGTCAATTTGCCGAAGCTGGCCCGGGTCAACTCCCGAACCCGGAATCTCAAGGGAAAATTCCATTTTACTTTTAGGACTTAATTTTTGTGTGTAACGGAACATTTCGGTAACAAGCAGCGCCATGCCTGACGGTCCCCACCAGTCGTAATTGTTGGGAAAAGCCTCCAAATCGATAAACGTCGACCAATCTTTTCCCACACGGAAAGGTCCCCAATCGCCGTAAACCATGCGAAACCGCAGTGTTGTTTCTCCCGCCTGAATGCCTAAACCGAAAAGATCAAATTCGAAGCGTAAACGGATGGGGCCCCATTTGTGTTGAGTGGGTAATACGCCTTCAAATTTAAAAGTAGACTGACGTACACTGAAGTAAAGATGTCCGTTAGTTCCCCATCCCGGGTCGGTGGGATAGATCGGTATTTTCGATGGCCGGAAACCACCAATCCAGTCCGGATCCATTTGTTTTAAATCATAAATTACATCGGTGTGAACCATGCCCCAGATATTCAGGTAAGGTTTTTCCTGTTTGTCAATGACTCCCTCTTTGGCTTGTCCGAAAATAGTAGTGGTCGGGATCATTAAAAAGAAAAATACGGTCAGTAGGGTAAAGCGGCTTTTCATAAGTTCATATTTAAAAAATCAAATATAATCATTTTTGAAAATAACCAGTATAATTTTTATATTCGCTTTTTCTTTACCAAAGTCAATAATTATGCCTACAAAATCTGCACTTGAAGCTTTACAACATTTACGCGACCCCGGTACGTTTCAGTGGTATGTCATTCCGCTTTTTGCTTTTGTGGTTTATGTTTATGCCGTTGAAATTGAACGAAAAAACTGGAATCTGGTTTTTGCCGGCCTGGCCTTTTGGGGAATGGACTGGTTTAACGAAATCTGGAATGCACTGGTTTTTCATTTTACCCAATATGCTCCGGTTTGGGGCGCTCCCGGAAAATCAGCGTATGAGATTCTTATCGGGTTAAACATTGAAATCAGCTTTATGTTTGCCATTGCCGGTATTACTTTTGCCAAACTTTTGCCATCAGATAAAAAATTAAAAATCCTTGGCATTCCCAATCGATGGTTTTTCGCCGTGTTGGATTCCATCTTTTGTGTATTGATTGAAATGTTGTTACATGCTGTGGGTGCATTAACCTGGGATTATTCGTGGTGGAATGCCTCCGCTCCGGTGCTCATTGTTATTTTTGGGTATTTAACTTTCTTTGTGGTCTCTTTTTGGGTTTTCGATATGAAAACCGTCCGAAAAAAGATAATCACTACCGGCGTGATTTATGCGGTGGATATTATTGCTATTTTGATTTTCGGAGTGTTGCTTGGCTGGTTGTAATTTCTGAAAAATCAGGAGCTTATTTAAAAATTTTTTTATGACCGATCTGAAAATAATCGATCCTTACGATTTTAAACCCCAAATCAATGCGTTGTGGAACCGGCAATATATGTTGCTTGCGGTGGGTGATTTTAAAACGGGCCATTTTAATACCATGACGGTAGCCTGGGGAACTTTTGGTATTATGTGGAATAAACCGTATGCCATGGTGGTGGTACGGCCTTCGCGGTATACCTTTGAGTTTTTGAATCGCTATCCCGACTTTACCTTGACGGCTTTTCCGGAGAAATACAACGATGATCTGACCTTGCTGGGAACCCGGTCAGGACGTGACGGGGATAAACTGGCCGAAACATCGCTTCATGCAGTAGCCGCTCAGAAAGTGCAGTCACCGGCATTTGCCGAAGCCGAATTAATTATCGAATGCCGTAAGACCTATTGGAACGATTTGATACCCGAAAATTTTACGGATGCGTCCATTTTTCGCAAGCACGAAAGCCGCAATACCCACCGGCTTTATTTTGGTGAAATGGTGTTGATCAGCGGTTTGGAAAAATACCATAAGTAGGAAATAGATCTTATCTGTTTACCGATGCGGGTGAAAACCGGATCAAAATAATTCCCAAGGGATTGAATCTGAATTACCGGTTGGTCAGAAATAAAGTTCCCGTAGAATCCTGAAAGGATTCAATTTTATATCGCTTATCATATCTCGTCCGTGTTTGTAAACGCGGATGAAAAATAGAGTAAAAAAACATTTCTCATCTGGGTTTACCATTATTCTACCGGATTAAAAGTTGAAATTCCTGTTCTCGTTTTGTAACTTTGTAGGGTAAGCTTTTAAAAACGAATATCATGGATGCAAAAGATGTGGTTATTTCTCTTTTGGAAGAGGCGGGAATTACCCTCAACGGCAGCCGTCCGTGGGATGTGCAGGTACATAACGAAAATACCTTCAAACGCTGGATTTCCGAAACCGAATTGGGACTTGGTGAGTCCTATATGGACGGATGGTGGGATGTGGAAGCCCTGGATGAATTCTTTAATAAAATTTTACGAGCCAACCTTGAACAGAAAATAAAACACAGCCTGAAAACGGCGCTTTTTATTCTTTCCACCCGGATTTTTAATTACCAGACCGTTTCCCGCTCGAAACAAGTGGGAGAGGAACATTACGATTTGGGAAATGACCTTTTCCGGATGATGCTCGACAAGCGGATGGTTTACTCCAGTGCTTACTGGAAAAAGGCTAAAGATCTGGATGAGGCACAGGAAGTTAAGCTGGATTTGATTTGTAAAAAATTGGAACTGAAACCGGGGATGAAAGTATTGGATATTGGTTGTGGATGGGGGAGTTTTGCCCGGTTTGCTGCCGAAAAATATGGCGTGGAAGTATTGGGTGTCAGTATCTCAAAAAAACAAATTGAGCTGGGAAAAGTATTGTGTAAAGGGTTGCCGGTAGAGCTCCGTTTTCAGGATTACCGGGAAGTAACCGGTCAGTTTGATGCGGTGCTGTCCATCGGTTTTTTTGAGCATGTGGGCTACAAAAATTATCGTACTTACATGGAAGTGGTAAACCGTTGTTTAAAAAATGACGGCATATCGCTGATACATACCATTGGCAGCAATGTGAGTGTGACTTATGTTAACGAATGGACCCACAAATATATTTTTCCTAACGGGATGATCCCCTCGTTGGCACAGATAGCCAAAGCAGCAGAAGGATTGTTTGTGGTGGAAGATGTACACAACTTCGGTCCGGATTACGACAAAACGCTCATGGCCTGGTATGCTAATTTTGAAAAAGCCTGGCCACAGTTAAAAGACAAATACCATGAACGTTTTTACCGGATGTGGCGTTATTTTCTGTTGAGCAGCGCCGGTAGTTTCCGTTCACGGTTTAATCAGTTATGGCAGGTTATTTTAACCAAACCGGGCCGGGATTTGCCTCAATATCGTTACTGATTTAATATCGGTATTATTCATTGATCTCCCGATCACGAAAACCCAGCAGATATAAAATCGTATCCAGTCCGTTGACCGAGATGGCATGTTGTGCCGAAGCCTTTACGGTAGGTTTGGCGTGAAAAGCAATTCCCATGCCGGCTTTCTCGAGCATGGGCAGATCGTTGGCACCGTCGCCTACGGCAATGACTTGTTCAAGATGGATGTCTTCTTTAAAAGCAAGTAATTCCAGCAGTTGTGCTTTTCGTTGTCCGTCCACAATTTCGTTCAGATGGCGGCCGGTAAGTTTTCCGTTCTTAATTTCCAGTTCGTTGGCAAAAACATAATCGATGCCCAGCTTGTTTTTCAGGTAATTGCCGAAATAGGTAAATCCACCCGAGAGGATGGCTGTCCGGTAACCATATTGTTTCAGCGTGCGCAGCAAGCGTTCGGCTCCTTCGGTAATGGGGAGGTTTTCAGCAATTTCTTTCAGTACCGATTCGTCCAGCCCTTTTAACAAAGCTACCCGTTTCCGGAAACTTTCTTTAAAATCAATTTCGCCCCGCATGGCACTGGCGGTTATTTCTTTCACTTTGTCGCCCACCCCGGCACGCACGGCCAGTTCGTCTATCACTTCTGTTTGAATAAGTGTGGAGTCCATATCGAAACAAACCAGCCTTCGTGTCCGGCGAAAAACATTGTCTTCCTGGAAAGCAATATCAAAATCACTTTTTGAAGCAATGGTTAGCAGGGCCTGTTTCATGGCTTTTACATCAACGGGTGTGCCGCGAACCGAAAACTCCACTACGGCTTTGGTCACTTTGTTTTTCTTTTTCAGCGATTTCCGGCCGGATAAACGCGAAATGGTATCGATATTCAGGTTTTGATCCACAATAACACGGGCTACCTGGGCAATATCGGAAGCCGTAAGACGCGGTGCCAGCACCGTAATCAGGTAGCGTTCTTTTCCCTGATTGCTTACCCATTCTTCATACTGTTCCAGCGGAATAGGAGTAAACGAAATGTGGGTGTTCAGTTCATAGGCTTTAAAAAGCAAATCTTTTAAAATGCTGGACGATTTGGATTCTTTCGGTACTTCAAACAAAATACCCAGCCCGAGATCCTGATGAATCACCGACTGCCCCATGTCGAGGATGTTGACATTGTACTGCGAAAGCACTTCCATCAGCGAAGCGGTTAGTCCGGGCTTGTCTTTTCCTGAAATATTCAGAAGAATAATTTCGTTATTGTTTTCTGCCATTACCGTACTCTTTTGAGGAACAAAAGTAAAATTTCCATGTTATGAACGAATGTTTTTTTCAGAAAAGTCCTGCCGGAATTTTTTTAAAAAAGAATTTTTCTTTTTTCCGCTGTATCCGGTGTTCCTGTGTAAATCGTTTGCAGAAACCGCCTGGAGAATGAGATGCGGGTGATTTTCATTTAGGGTACAACAGGACAAATAATCAGGCCTAAATAATTATAAGCCAGTTGTTTTTAGGGTGCGGTTGCTTTTTTCAGCATTTTGGGGTACCGGGGAGTTAAATTCTTTTTGCATGCTAAAACCCTGTTGTTTCTTTACCTTTGGGTGGATTTTTTCAGCTTTTCTCTATCTCGATAAATCATTAACGGAAAAACTTTTTTCCGGCAACGGACAACTTCCGGATGATTTTAAACCATTTTTTGATCATCATTCAACAAAAAAAATATGCTGAAAGAATTTCCACAACCTACCGGATTGTATCATTCACAAAACGAACATGAAAACTGCGGCATTGGGTTTGTTGCCCATATCAAAGGAAAGGCTTCACGCGACATCGTAGAAAGGGGATTTGAAGTTTTACGTAATCTTGATCACCGCGGGGCAAGAGGAGCGGACAATGTCAGCGGCGATGGAGCCGGAATACTGGTACAGGTTCCGCATGATTTTATTCGGGAAGTATTGAAGGTGAATGTTTTGGAAGCCGGAACTTACGGTACGGGATTGCTTTTTATGCCAAAGGAAAAGACAGTGGCCGAGGCTTGTCTTCGTCTTTTAAAAGAAACGGTTACAGAAGAAGGTCTCTCGTTGTCCGGAGTTCGTGATGTGCCGGTTAATTCTTCTGTTTTGGGAGAAATTGCCCGTAGTACCGAGCCTTTGATAAAACAGATTTTTATAGAAGGAAAAAATCTGGAACCGGATGAGTTGGAACGCCGGCTGTACATTATCCGGAAAATGACCGAAAAGAAGATTCGCCATGCTGAAATTCCTGAAAAAGAGGCTTTTTATATCGTCAGTCTTTCGTCGAAAACCATGGTTTACAAAGGAATGTTTACGCCAGACCAATTGCGGGCGTATTTTCAGGATTTGCAGCATCCGCTTTTTCAATCGGCCATAGCCCTGGTTCATTCGCGTTTTAGTACCAATACTTTTCCTACCTGGGCGTTGGCACAGCCTTTCCGGTTAATTGCCCACAATGGCGAAATCAATACCATCAAAGGGAACCGGTTGTGGACACAGGCCCGTGAAGGACTTTTAAAATCGGAGATTTTCGGGGATGAGCTGGAGAAAATTTTGCCGATTTTAGAAGAGGAAAAATCCGATTCGGCCTCGTTTGACAATGTGCTGGAATTTTTACACATGACCGGGCGCTCGCTCGAACATGCATTGTGTATGATGATTCCTGAGTCATTCAATAAGAAAAATCCTATTCCGGAAAGTCTGAAAGCTTTTTACGAATACCATTCTACCATCATGGAGCCCTGGGATGGCCCGGCTGCCATGATTTTTTCCGATGGCCGGTATATTGGCGGAACACTCGACCGCAACGGTTTGCGCCCGGCCCGTTATGTTATTACCAAAGATGATTTGATAATAATGGCTTCCGAGACCGGAGTACAGGAATTTGCTCCGGAAGAAATTGTTGAAAAAGGTCGTTTGCGTCCCGGAAAAATCCTGTTGGTGGATACCCGTTTCGGTATTATTATTCCAGACGAAGAGGTAAAAGAACAGCTGAGTCATCGCAATCCATATTCTATGTGGTTAAAAGATAACCGGTTGTTGATGAGTGATATTCTTGTAAAAAAAAGAGTTCCTTCGGCCATCGATGATTTTCCGCGACTGGCCCGGCTTTTTTCTTATACCAAAGAAGAAACAGAATGGATAATTAAATCCATGGCCGAAACGGCTTCAGAACCGGTAAGCTCCATGGGAAATGATACGCCGCCGGCTGTTTTTTCGCAACGTCCACAACGTCTGTTCAACTATTTTAAACAAATCTTTGCCCAGGTAACCAATCCGGCCATTGATCCTATTCGCGAAGGACTGGTTATGTCGTTGACAAACTATATCGGTTCGGTTAATTCTAATATTTTATCCGAGAGTCCTGACCATTGCCGGCTTATTAAGTTTACTGGTCCGGTTATTACCAACACCGATTTGGGAAAAATCAAAGATTTGAAAGATCAGCTTTTTAGCCATGCTGTTATTCCGATGTTGTTTCCTGCCGGAAGTGGACCGGAAGGTTTTCGTAAAGCTTTTGACGCCATGTTATCGGCAGCAGAAAAAGCAGTGGATGATAAAAAGAACTTTATCATTCTGTCAGACAGGGGTGTCAGCAAAACACAGGCTCCTTTTCCTTCGCTTCTGGCAGTGGCAGCCGTACATCATCACCTGATAAAAAAGAAAAAAAGGATGCAGGTGGGTATTATTGTCGAAACCGGCGAAGTTTGTGAAGTAAATCATTTTGCCCTGTTGCTGGGCTATGGTGCCAGCGTGGTTAACCCGTATCTTGCTTTTGGTGCCATTGATCATCTTGTAAAGGCCGGGAAAATTCCTTTGGAGTATGCCGAAGCCCGCCGGAATTATATCCATGCTGTTGACAAAGGTCTGTTAAAGATCTTTTCAAAAATGGGAATTTCTACCATTCGCAGTTATCATGGAGCCCAAATATTCGAAGCGCTTGGAATAAGTAAAGAATTGGCCGATAAATATTTTACAGGAACGGCATCGCCTCTTGGCGGGATAGGAATGGAAGAAATATATGAAGAATATAACCGGTTTCATGTCCGTGCGTATGAAGAAAAGCATCCCGATAAACGGTGGTTGTTAGAAAATACCGGAAAATATGCCTGGCGCAAAGACGGTGAGGGACATGCCTGGAATCCGGAAACCATTGCTTTGCTGCAGTGGGCTGCCCGTACGAATAACTACGAAAAATACAAAGCATACAGCCGGAAAGTGGACGAATATAACCGGCGCCCGGCATTTATCCGTGGCTGCTGGCAGGTGAAAAAAAATCCGATTCCCCTCGAACAGGTTGAACCGGTTGAAAACATCATGAAACGCTTTGTTACCGGAGCCATGTCGTACGGTTCTATCAGCAAAGAGGCACACGAAGCCATTGCCGTGGCTATGAACACCATTGGCGGACGAAGCAATACCGGCGAAGGGGGCGAAGAAACCGAACGTTTCGGTACCGACAAACAAAGTGCTGTAAAACAAGTAGCTTCCGGACGTTTTGGTGTAACGGCGAATTATCTGGTTCATGCCGCTGAAATACAAATTAAAGTGGCGCAGGGAGCCAAACCGGGCGAAGGTGGACAATTGCCGGGATATAAAGTCAACCAGATTATTGCCAAAACAAGACATTCCACTCCGGGCATTACTTTAATTTCGCCACCTCCACATCATGATATTTATTCTATTGAAGACTTGGCCCAGCTCATTTACGATTTGCGGGTAACCAATCCGCAGGCTAAAATCTCGGTAAAACTGGTTTCGGAAAATGGTGTGGGAACCATTGCTGCCGGTGTGGCTAAAGCCCGTGCCGATCTGATCATTCTGTCGGGAGGTGAAGGTGGTACCGGTGCCAGTCCGGTAAGTTCCATCCGTTATGCCGGTCTTCCTGTGGAGATGGGTATTGCCGAAACCCAGCAAACCCTTGTGCTTAACCGCTTGCGCGGACGGGTTAAATTGCAGGTGGACGGACAACTGAAAAATGCAAAAGATGTGGTGAAAATGGCTTTGCTCGGTGCCGAAGAGTTTGGCTTTGCCACTTCTGTTCTCATTGTGCTGGGATGCGTGATGATGCGTAAATGCCATTTGAATACCTGTCCGATGGGAATTGCCACGCAGGATGAAAAATTGAGAAAGAATTTTTCCGGAAAACCGGAACATGTTGTTAATTTCTTCCGTTTTCTGGCCGAAGAAATTCGTGAACAACTGGCCGAAATGGGTTTTACCCGTTTTGATGATATCATCGGGCGTACAGATTTGCTGGAGCCTGATCCTGATGTGCTTACCGGAAAGATAAAAAGACTCGATTTTTCTTCGTTGTTGACCTCTGTTGATGATAACGATCGAAAATATAACAGTTCCTCACAAGAACAAATCCTTTTGCATCATCTTGATTTACGGTTGATAGAGGAAACAGAAAAAGCGTTAAGAAGCAAAGAAAAAGTGTGGCTTTTTCATCACATAAAAAATACTGACCGGGCTGTGGGCGCTATGTTGTCGGGAGAAATTTCAAAAAAATACGGTGAAAAAGGCCTGCCGGAAGATACCATTCATGTTGCTTTTTCGGGTTCAGCAGGACAGAGTTTCGGCGCTTTTCTGGCTAAAGGAATCACGTTCAGGCTTGAAGGGGATGCCAACGATTATCTCGGAAAAGGTTTATCGGGTGGAAAGATCATTGTGGTGCCACCCCGCAAATCGGTTTTTAAACCCGAGAAAAATATCATTATCGGAAACTCTGTTTTTTATGGAGCTACTGCTGGCGAAGCTTATATCGAAGGTGTAGCAGGCGAACGTTTTTGTGTCCGGAATTCCGGTGTACGGGCTGTTATTGAAGGTACCGGTGACCATTGTTGCGAATACATGACCGGGGGAAGAGTGGTTGTTTTAGGAAAAACAGGTCGAAATTTTGCTGCCGGAATGAGTGGAGGTGTGGCTTATGTTCTTGATGAAAATCATGATTTTGCCTATTACTGTAATAAAGGGCTGGTAGATTTGTTGAAGATTGATAACATGCAAGATGTGAAAGAATTGCAAGATATGATCAACAAGCATCTGCTTTATACACAAAGTTCTCTTGCTGCCCGGATTCTAACCCGGTGGGATGAGTATCTGCCCAAATTTGTCAAAGTGGTGTCGTTTGAGTACCGGAAAATCCTTGAAGAGGAAAAGTTAAAGCAGCTGGAAGAAAAACTGAAACAGGCGGAAGATAATCCTGCCCGGCACGAATAACTTAAAGTTTAACAGAGAAATACAAAAGAACATGGGAGATCCTAAAGGTTTTTTAACGATAAAAAGAAAAGAAAGCGGTTACCGGCCGGTGAAAGAGCGAATATTTGATTTTGGTGAAGTAGAGCAGACATTGAACCGGGACGACTGGCAGTTGCAGGCTTCGCGATGCATGGAATGCGGGGTTCCTTTCTGCCACTGGGCCTGCCCGGTGGGCAGCAGAATTCCGGAATGGCAGGATGCCCTTTACCGCGGTTTTTGGGAAGAAGCTTACGCCATTTTAACCAGCACCAACAGTTTTCCGGAGATTACCGGCCGGGTTTGTCCGGCACTCTGCGAAAAGTCGTGCGTTCTTTCCGTTCATGATGAGGCAGTAACTACCCGCGAAAATGAAAGTGCCGTGGTGGAAATTGCTTTTGAAAAAGATTTGGTAAAACCGTCAATTCCTGCTTTTCGTACGGGTAAAAAAGTTGCGGTTATCGGGTCGGGGCCTGCCGGGTTGTCGGCTGCTGACCGGTTAAATCAGGCCGGACACCAGGTAACGGTTTTTGAAAAAAATGATGCCATTGGAGGGCTACTGCGTTATGGTATCCCCGATTTTAAACTCAACAAAGCCATTATCGACCGCCGGCTGGAACTTTTCAGAAAAGAAGGAATCCGGTTTGAAACCGGTGTTTTGGTTGGAAAAGACTTTCCGACAGAAAAATTATTGACAGATTTTGATGCCGTGGTGCTGGCACTTGGCGTGGAAAAACCCCGCGATTTGCCTGTGGAAGGAAGAGAACTGAACGGTATTTATTTTGCCATGGATTACTTAACCCAAAGCAATCGGCGGGTGGCTGGAAAACCAATCCGGGGTGAAGAAATTCTTGCTGGCGGAAAACATGTGCTTGTGATCGGCGGTGGGGATACCGGTTCGGACTGCGTGGGAACGGCCATCCGGCAAAGAGCAGCTTCGGTTACCCAAATAGAGATCTTACCCAAACCGCCCGAAAAACGTACCGAAAACAATCCATGGCCTTACTGGCCCCAGGTGTTGCGTACTTCCAGTTCGCATCAGGAAGGATGTACCCGTCGCTGGAGTTTGCTGACGAAAAAGTTTATTGGTGAAAACGGACGGGTTAAAGCTGCTGAAGTTGTCCCGGTAAAATGGACTACAGATGATAAAGGGAATTGGCAGATGAAAGAAAAAGGAGAACCAGGAAAGATAAAAACGGATTTGGTGCTACTGGCCATGGGATTTACTCAACCGGTACACGAAGGTTTGTTGCAACAGCTGGGTGTTGCTTTTGACGAACGTGGAAATGTGAAAACAAACGAAAGAAAACAAACCTCAGTTCCGAAAATTTTTGCTGCCGGTGATGTTACCCGTGGCGCCAGTCTTGTGGTACACGCCATTGCCGAAGGACAGCAGGTTGCCCGTTTTGTGGACGATTTCTTTGTGGAGAAAAAGAACCGGTGATCAACCTTTTTTATGTCAAATGGAACCGAAACTCGCGGCCATCCAGCTTTTCATTGGAATAAAACCGGACTTCTCTGAAAAATGATTGGAGCATTTTCCGGTTTTTGCCGGAATAACCGATGGCATAATTGATTTCTTTTGGAGAAACCTCCAGGTTTAATTGTTTTGCTGTGAAGCTTTTATCCTGGCTATCAAAATGTTTTGTCAGGAGATCATACCAGATTTCGGTTAAAACCAGTTCTCTGAATGAGGGATGAAACGGTCCGGCAATCCACTCTTCTCCGTTTAGTAATCCTTCGGACGGATGGAGTCCCATCCGGATGACCTGAACTCCGGCGTTTTCAAATTTGATGAGTAATGATTTAGACCAGTTCACCGCTTCATCCAATGAAAGCGGTTGGTATTTTCCTTCTTTATACCAGTGGTGTAATACCGTATCTTTAATAACCAGTGTGGGATAGATTCGGGTATTGGAGGCTCCCCATGCAATAATTTTATCGGCAGTGGCCAATGATTTTTCCAGGGTGTCGCCAGGCAGACCGATCATCATTTGCAAACCCAAGTCAAATCCGGCTGCTTTAATTTGAGTGGCCGCTTCTTCTACCTGTTTTGCCGTATGTCCGCGGCGTGATTTTTTCAGAACGGCATCATCCAGCGACTGGGCTCCCAGTTCGATGGTCGTGACGCCGTAATGTTTTAACCTTTCCAAAATGTTTTTATCAATATAATCCGGACGGGTGGAGAGCCGGATACCCTGGATTTCTCCTGCCTGAAGAAAAGGTTGTACCGTTTCCAAATATTTTTCCTGGATGGTTTCCGGAATTCCGGTAAAGGTACCCCCAAAAAAACCAACTTCCACTTGTTTGTTTGGGGCTTTAAAAGTGTTAAGATAAGTTCGGATGGTTCGCGTTACTTCATTAAAATCAGGGCTTTTAAAATGTCCAGATATTTTTTGCTGATTGCAAAAAACACAACGAAAAGGACACGCCATTTCAGGTGTAAAAACAGGAATGGTATAATGTTTTGTTTTTTGCATATCCGGGACAAAAGTAGCAAAAGCGCTTTCTTGTTTTTTGAAAAACCATTAAATTTGTGTCTTATGGAAACCCGCCTGTTATATCAAATCGGGATTACACTTATTCCGGGTATTGGTGATGTCAATGGGAAAAAACTGGTGCATTGGTTTGGTAGTGCCGAAGCGGTTTTTAAAGCAAAAGAAAAAGATTTGCTGATGATCCCGGGCATTGGCCGGAAAATGGTGCAGAATATTTTACATCAGAAAGTACTCCGGCGGGCCGAGAAAGAAGTCCGGTATATTGAAAAAAATCAGATTCGTCCTCTTTTCTTTCTGGATGATGATTTTCCACAACGGTTACTCAATTGTTATGATCATCCGCTGATGCTTTACTACAAAGGGAAAGCCGATTTGAATCATAAACGCATGATTGCTTTTGTGGGAACACGCCGGGCCACCGGATACGGTAAAGAACAATGTCGTCAATTGATTGACGGACTACGTGAAAAAGATGTTTTGATTGTCAGTGGTCTGGCTTATGGAATTGATGGTTGTGCTCATCGCCATGCGGTGGATCTCGATATTTCTACCGTAGCTGTTTTGGGTCACGGACTTGACCGGATTTATCCGGCATCTCACCGGAAACTGGCTGAAGAGATGTTGATCTCAGGCGGCGGTTTGCTGACGGAATTTTTGTCGGAAACGGTTCCTGATCGCGAAAATTTTCCCCGGCGCAACCGAATTGTTGCCGGAATGGTTGACGCCGTAGTGGTGGTTGAATCGGGAATGAAGGGGGGCGCATTGATTACAGCGGAACTGGCCAATAGTTATAACCGCGATGTCTTTGCTGTTCCGGGTCGGGTGACAGACCCGTTTTCTTCCGGTTGTAATCAGCTGATTAAAACCAATCGGGCGGCTTTGGTGCACGATGCCGGGGATATTGGTTATCTGATGGGGTGGGAAGACAGAAAAAAGAAAACGGTAAAACAAATAAATTTGTTTCCTGAAATGAATGAACGGGAAAAAGCGATTTATGATCTTCTTTGTGAAAATGGAATTATGGGGATTGACAAGGTAATTGTAGAGACCGGTTTTTCTCCGTCTTCTGTTTCAACGGCTTTGCTTAATCTGGAATTTAACGGGTTGGTAAGAAGTCTTCCGGGTAAACAATATCAGGCAGAATAAAATCCGGTAAAAAAAACTTTTGAGAAACTTATATCGTCCGCGCTTGTAACGCGGACGTATTTAACAGTGCATTTGCAATGCGGATGTGTTTTCGTTCACACTTTTAATCTAATAATTCTATGTTCACAAAACCTTTTTCGCCACCATAATCCCTTGCGGAGCTAAAAATATAATCTTCTGGATAATTGACAATCATAGCCCGAACAGGATTATCATGAATATAATTGAGTTTCTGGTTAATCATAGTTATCTGGTTGGATTCAAGAAGGATAGCATGGCTGCTGTCTTTCCAAAATTTATATTTAGTATTGCGTTTTATTCGTTTTCCTGCAAATTCAAATTTTCTCAACATCCATATTTTTCTACTTTCAGGTTCTGTTTCTATCAAATGCAATATTTTTTTCGCTGTAAATTTTTTAAAATCGCGAATGATATCCGAAAGCCGGAATCCTTCCTTAGCTTGCCATATAACATGTACGTGGTTACTCATGATAACCCATGCGTAAATAATCAAGCCTTTTTTATTAACACAATAATTCATGGATTCGGTTAAAACTATCTTGTATTCTTTTCGGCTAAAAACATCAACCCAGTCAATAACGGTAAAAGTTAAAAAATAAAGGCCGTTTTGGTCTGAAATAATATATTGGTCGCCAGACATAGTACAAATTTAAAGAATATATATTGTCCGCGCTTGTAACGCGGACATGTTTAACTGTGCATTTGTAATGCAAACATGGTTTGTTTTGTGTTGCAATAACGTTGTGTAGAAAACCATCCGCGTTGCAAACGCGGATGAGAAGATGGATTTCCGGATAAACAATATCAGGCAGAATAAAATCCGGTAAAAAAAACTTTTGAGAAATCAGAATGTTTATTAATTTTGCCGCCTGTTTTCGGGGTGTGGCGCAGCCCGGTCCCGATTTTGTCGAAACGTATGTTTCGTTACAAAATCGAGGATCCACGAAAAACAACGAAAATCGAAGATTTTCTGTTTTTCGGGATTAGCGCCCATCACTCGGAACAAAAAAAGAAAAAAGTGCAGTTCTTTACGTATATATTGATATCGGAAGTCGATGGAAGCCTGTACATTGGTCAAACACAGGATGTTGAAAAACGTCTGAAACGACATAATACAGGTAGAAATCGATCGACTTCAGCCAAAAGGCCGTGGAAGCTGTTATATGCAAAACCTTGTAATAGTCGGTCTGAGGCTGTAAAATTGGAAAAACATCTAAAAAGTCTGAAAAAGCGAAAAGCGGTTTTCGACTGGATAGATAAACAAACTCGGGGTGTGGCGCAGCCCGGTCCCGATTTTGCCGAAACGTACGTTTCGTTACAAAATCGAGGATCCACGAAAAACGACGAAAATCAAAGATTTTCTGTTTTTCGGGATTAGCGCGCTTCGTTCGGCTTTGTTTTTTTCCATTCAATAAGATTTCGGGGTGTGGCGCAGCCCGGTTAGCGCGCTTCGTTCGGGACGAAGAGGCCGGAGGTTCGAATCCTCTCACCCCGACAACCAAAAGGGACAACTTGTTAAGTTACAGGCTGTCCCTTTTTTTATTTTATGCTGTTGCACCCACTATTGCTACCACTTAATGGTGGTTTACAGATTTACAAATCCAACGGTACTTTTTCCAGGAAAGCCGGAATATAACACGGCCATCCTTTTTCATGACTGATTTTTACGCGCAAGGCGTCTGCCGACTGTGGTTCGCCATGGACGATAAAAACTTTTTCCGGTTTATTTTCGATTTTCGACATCCATGAAAGCAGCTCTTTTTGATCGGCATGCGACGACATGGTTTTGATATGTTCAATTCCTGCCCGTACCTGAAAATATTTCCCGTGTAATTTAATTTCCGGAATTCCTTCACTCAACTGTCGCCCACGGGTACCGGCGGCCTGATAACCTGGCAGAATAAACGTGGCTGCCGGATTGCCCAGTTGCATTTCAAGATAATGCAAAATTCGTCCGCCATTCATCATGCCGCTTCCGGCAATGACAATTTTAGGCTTTTTGTCTCTTGCCAGCCGGAAAGTTTCTTTGATGGAAGTCACCAAACGGGTATCCTGAAATACTTCGCCGAAGACTTCCGGTTTCATGCTGAGCCATTGCGGATATTTTAAAAACAAAAGACTGACATTCGTTCCCATGGGGCTGTCGAGGTAAACCGGGATATCAGGAATTTTCCCCTCTTTTTTCATTTTCCAGATGGCATACATAAAATCCTGGGCACGGTCTACGGCAAAGCTGGAAACAAACAGCGGTCCTCCTTTTTTAAGTGTTTCGTCAATAATGCGTTTAAGAACATCTTCGGTTTTTTCTGAAGGATGAAACCGGTCACCGTAAGTAGATTCGGTAAACAAGATGTCTGCTTTTTCAGGCATCTCGCGGTGTGCCAGCATCGGGTCGTCAGGCCGGCCAATATCTCCCGAAAAGACAAAACGTTTCCCCTTGATATCCATTTCAATAAAAGCCGCCCCGGGGATGTGGGCATTTTTACGAAACCGGAAGCGGATATTTTGATTGAGTTCAATGAATTTTTCTGCCGGTTGCGGGCGAAGATGCGGCAATGTTTTTTCCACATCTTTTAAATCATAAAGCGGTACCGCAGGTTTGTGTTTGGTATAACCTTGCTGATTGGCATGTTCAGCATCCTCTTCCTGTAATTTGGCACTGTCTTTTAAAATAATTTCTGTCAGATCAGCGGTGGGTTCGGTACAATAAATCGGATTATGAAAACCCTGTTTGACGAGTCGGGGTAAATAACCGGTATGATCAAGATGACCGTGGGTGAGAATAATAGCATCAATATCTTTTGGCGGAAAATGAAAATCCATCCAGTTGCGCCGTCTTAACTCGCGGTAACCCTGAAATAATCCACTGTCAATCAGTAAATGATATCCGTCAATGTGCAGAAGGTATTTTGAACCGGTAACGGTTCCGGCTGCGCCGAGAAATTGTATGTAATTGTTTTCTTTTGTATCCATAGTTTTTCTTTTAGAAGAAAAACAAATATAAGGAATTTCCCGTTGCAGAAAGAGATGGCGGGATTTACCCTTGTAGATTTAAAATGCACTTTTGGCGCATTTTAAAATACAATTGGAATAAAAGGTTAGAGCGAGATTTTTTCCAAAACCTTATCTACTTCAGCATATAATGAGGCCCGGTCTCCATTATTATCAAATCGAAAATCGGCCATCTCAATGCATTTGGCAAGGTTTTGTTTGTTGGGATCGGTGGTGGTCATTTCGCGGGCTTCGTTGGCAAGAAAAGTTTCAAAATCGATGTGATCAGTTTCGGAACCGCGTTGTCGAATGCGTTCATAACGAATTTTAGGATCGGCATCCACGGCAAAGAGGTAGAAATTTCCTTGTTTTCGTAGAAATTCCACTTCGCCCGGTGTACGAATACTTTCAATGATTGCGTTACCACCATCTTTTACAGCTTGCTGATACAACATCTCCACGATGTAAGCCGGGTGATGTTCTTTACGCAAACGGTTGGCTGTGGAAGTCATGCTGTCGCGATTTACGGGAAGTCCCTGCTTTTCGATTTCCTTTATCAAAAAAGCACGTACCGAATAATGATTGAAGTTTTTCTTTTGTTTCAGGTATTCTACAATGGTTCCTTTTCCGGCTCCCAGGGTTCCGGTAATTCCGATAATCAACATAGCAGTGGTATTAAAAAGGCAAAGGTACAAATCCGGCAGGAAAACAAACCGGATTATTCTGTTTGTTTTCTCAAAATACGTTCAATCAGCTGCAGCATATTTCTGCAGTATCCCAGTTCTTTCATATTCTTGTTGTGCAACAGGAGTTCGATATTCATGCCCAGCGGAATGCCCATGTACAGGCTGGCTAAATTTTCCACAGAAACTTTTTCATCCCAGATTTTTTCTTTGATTCCGTCGCGGATAATATCTCCAAAACTGTTTTCCAGCATCTTATAGGTTTTATCCAGCATTTCTTTTAATGCGGTATCATTTTGATAAGATGCTTCGGTAAAGAGTAAAATGGTGATTCCTTTGTTCTGGGCCAGATAATCAAGATGAAAACAAACGTATTTTTCGAGCCGGATACTGGCGTCTTCTTTGGCAGAAGCAATAGCTGCCAGCGGTTTCACCAGTTCGGAATGAACATCATCCAGGATGTCATTAATGATGGCTTTTTTGGAAACATAGTGTTTGAAAACGGTTCCTTCGCTGATCCCTACTTTCCGGGCAATATTTTTTGTGGTGAGTTTTTGCAGCCCTTCATAAAACAAAATGTCTTTTACGGCTTCTTTGATTTGGTTTCTTCGAATATTTCCCGGTTGACGTTTTGCAGTTTCCATGATTTGGATTTATTTGTTTCTTTTATCGGCAGGAACTAATTTTTCTACGGTAAATTCACTGTCTTTGAGTCCTTGGTTTACCCGAATATCTGAATTGATAATCCGGGTGGTATGCATTTTTTGATAATTGGTCATGGAAGACACTTTGGCTACCCAGATATTTCCCACTTTTACGTATTGGTTATCTGCTTCTTTCATGATTTTTCCCTGGAGGTTGTAATAAACAATTCTTTCCGGGAAAAAATGTTTTTTGTTTACGGTAACGATCAGTTTGGAATATTCACTTTTGTTTTTGGGGATTAGTTGAAGAATGTAAGCGGTATCATTGGTTTTTAACAGTTTTCCGGTATAATTTTTCGCCCAGTTTTTTGGCCCCATATCCTTGGTGGTGAAGTCAGATTGAGAAAAAGCGCCGCCATTGGCTATATTTGAAATTTTCTTGGGTTTACCAAAAGCCGGCATGTAAAGATAAACTACGTCGCCCGGCAATGAGAGGGTGGCAATTCCGGCTTGTGATGGCGGATAGGTAAAGCGAAAGAGCGTTCTGTAAGGTGGTTTTTGTTTAATGATGGCTTTCCGGGTTTTTACTTTTCCGGTTTGGTTGTTAATCATTTCCATTACGACTTTGGCCGTTTTGTCTTTGAGCGAAGCAGCCTGTGCATCCATTTTTTGCAGAATGGTCTTTACCGGTAGCGATTGTGCTGAAGCAGAGAAAGAAAAGAGTTGTCCCCCCAGAAAAAGGAACAAAAGACTTAATTTTAAAACCGTTGCTTTCATGGTGTGTTTATTTGTTTTTCCATTTTAAAATAACCGGCAGCAGGGTTAGTGCACCCAAGCTGGAACTTAGCATACTTAGTGCAACTAATATACCAAAATATTGCATCGGAACCAATTTGGAGAAAACCAGGACCAAAAAACCACCGGCCACCGAGCTGAAATTAATTAAAATGGCTTTCCCGCTTATTCGCATGGTTTCGCGAATAGCTTCCGGTACCGGAAGCCCGTTTTTTACGCCGTCATGAAAATGGGTGATGAAATGGATGGAATAATCGATACCAATTCCCATGGCAATGCTGGCTACCAAAACGGTTCCCATGTTAAGCGGAATATTGGTAAGCCCCATGGTGCCAAACAAAATAATAACGGTAACGGCGATAGGAATACTGGCAATGAGCCCTCTGGAAAAAGACCAAAGAATTAAACTGACAATGCCGATAACAAAAATGGTAGCAATAATCAGGCTGGCAATCTGGCTTTCCAGCAGACTTTGATCCATTTCGGCGTTGATAAAAGGTAAACCGGTCATTTGAATTTTGCATCCCGGCCGGTTGTATTTTTTCAAAAAAGGCTGCATGTATTTTGCAAAATCAGCGGCGGCATGGGTTCCTTCGGCATTAAATTTAGCAATCACAATGCCCTTGTCCATGTCTTCCGAAACAAGTTGCGAGATATTTTCGTTCCCGCTAAGCAAAAACCAAAGCTGACCGATGGCGGCATCATCCGGAATTTCTTTTTTTCCACTTAAAGCTTTGTTGAGTTTGATGATGATGTCGGCGATTGATTGTGTTGAGACAATGTAAGGGCTTTTTTCAAGATAATCTTCGGCCTTTTTCATGGTTTCCAGCACGTCGTGGCTTTGCATATTTCCGGTAAACTGTAAAAAAACCGGTTTGGTTCCGCCAAACTTTTGGGTCATGATCTTTTCGGCAATATGTTCCGGGTTGTTTTTCCGGAAATATTCGCTGGTATCCACGCTGCGCCGGATAGAAAAAATACCGGTAATGCTCAGGGCAATAAGAATAAACCAAATGAGAATGATCGTTCCCGAATGGTTCAATACACTTTTTGTTAATGGTTGTATGATGTAATGGTCAAGAAAAGAGCGATGGTTTTGGGTTTTGGTTTTTACTTTTTCCTGTTTTTTTACCGGAAAAACATCAAGCAATGCCGGAATAAAGAACAGGGAGATTACAGCCGCAAAAAAGGTTCCCAAAGCGGTGATGAGTCCGAAATCACGAATCATTTTCAGGTAAGCACCGAAAATGAAAGATACAAACCCGATCATGGTAGTAAGGGCTGCCAGACTCACCGGAACGAAAATGAGAGAAAGCGCTTTTCGTAAAGCTTTCCGGTAATCTTTTTCGCGGCACTGGTTTACCCGGTTTAGTACATGAATGGTGTAAGCGCTGCCTACCGCCATCAGGATGATGGGGATGTTGTTGGAAACCATCGACATGTTTATTCCCATCAGCGGCATGCAACCCAAAGCCCAGATAATAGCCATTCCGGCCGAAAGCATGGGGAGGAAAACGCCTTGCAGCGAATGGAAGCTGAGATAAAGAATAAGAGAAATGACCAAAAAGGTAATCGGAATCAGGAAAATAAGATCTTCCGAAATGATTTTGGACACCATGGCCGTCACAAAAGGGCCTCCGGCATAATACACTTTTTCGTTTAACGAAAGTTGTGCTACGGCTTTTTTTACCCGTTTTACCACCGCCAGATCATTTCCTCCGGCCGAAAATTTAAAAATAACCAAACTGGCTGTTCCATCGTCCGAAACCAAATTGTTCCGGTACATTTTATTGGTCGTGATCTGTTGCTTCAGGCTGTCGATTTGTTGTTTTGTAGCGGGTAAATGCTGCATGTTAATCAGCGGCTTTACCTGAAAATCATTACCTATTCCGTCAAAGTTTAAAATGTTGGTCAGGCTGGTTACAGAAGCTACTCCTTTAACTTTAGCCAGTGTATCCGTAATTTTTTGGATGTCTTTTAAAACAGCCGGCTGAAAAACATTCTTTGCCTCGATGATTACTACACCTACTTCGTTGCCACCAAACTGATGACCAATGGATTTGAACAGGGATACTACGGAGTCGTTGGCCGGTAACGAGTCAATAACATTGGAGTTGATTTTGATTTTCGTTAGCTGATAACCGAAAAAAGCAGTTAACAGAAGAGAGAAAATAATAATTGGCCATTTCCATTTCAGGATGTTTTTTGTCAGTCGGTTCATGACATCCGTTTTAAATCAAAAGATGTTGCAAAAATAAGGGGTTAAGAGATAAGTAAGTAAATATTCGACAAAAAAACACATTGTTGTTATCCATTAAGAAAAGACGGTGTTTTTGCGAAAAAAGGTTGCCCAAAAAGCTATTGTATTTTCCTTTTGAGGCAACCTTTTTTCTGAATTGGTGTTAGCCGTATTTATTTTTCGGCACAGGCAATACAGACTTTTTTCCCGTTTTTGATGCGGCCGTATTTTTCGACCACCATTTCACCACATTCTTCGCAAATGAAGGCGGCAAAAGATCCTTTGGCTTCATGCCAGTCGTAATGAAAAACTTCTGATATGTTCAGGAGTTCTTCGTCCGGAGTGTTCATGACTTTATTAATTAAAGGTTCAACTACCTCATCCGGTACCTGTGTGGGCGGAACCCCTTTCATGCGATATTGGGTAAAGAAATCGGTTTTTTTTGTGGCCATCATCGGTTCGGCCTTCGGAACAACACGAACGGCACGGTTTGTTTTTTTGTCAATGAGAGTCAGCCCCCATTTTCCCATGATTTTTTTCTCGATGTTTTCTTTGCCAAAAGTACATCCGGTAATAACTTGTACACCATCGGCAAAACAATGGGCACAATGGTGGTTTCCCAGCTCAAGAATTGCGTGCAGATTACTGTCGCCTGTGCGTGTTACTCCCAGTTTATTCATAGCTGCTGCTGCCGCACGCAACCCGTTTGGCATGGCCGGACATTTGTGCCCGTGAAATTTCTGCCCGAACTCGAGCCATTCTTTTGGATTTACCATTTTTTTAAAGTTTTTAATGAAAAAATATTTGAAATTGTACACTGGTAAGGTTCTTCAACGACCCGTTCTCTTTTCGAAAACGGGTGTCCAGCGTCAGTACCAGATTGTTATCTCCTTTAAACCGGAAATTATAACCGGCAATATACCATGGATTGTTTTCCGTGGTGCTTATCAGGTCGTTATACTTATCGTAAGAAAGGTAAACTTCATTTTTTTTATTGATTTTTATACTGGTTAATGCATAGTAGCCGTATGCCCTGTTGCCGTTTAGCCAGGTATTCAGATATTCTGCCTGAATACTGAAGGAATTCCCTTTTAAAAGGGCATAAATATCGCAGCGGAAATCATTACCGGAAAAAAGAACAGAATCGGGTAAAAGATACTTTAACGATAAATCTTCGGCTTTACGGTACATCACCGAATAACCCAGTTTCCATTGCCATTTTGCACTTTGTAGGGTGTACGAGAGGTTATGGGTAAACATATATCCGGTATAGTTTGCCCGGTACTCTTTTATGCCGTAGCCGTTAAAAAAACCGACGTTCATTTCAAGCCGTTTATGATCTGCGCGCAGGGTGTATTGTGCGCCGATGTCTCTTACTCCCAGCGTTCCGTCAGGAATGGTAATGTTAATAGCTGCAGCCCGTTCCAGCGGAATATCCTGATAATCGTGCTGAAAGCGCTGTAAACTGTATTTCGGAACAAATTGTCCGAACCGGATAGACGAATTTCCGGATAAGTTGCGGTATTCGCCGTACACATCTTGCAGGAAAAATTTTTCGCTTCCCAGCGAAGTAAACAGAGCCTGTACTTTAAAAGACCAGTGTTCTGAAAAAGCCGGGCCTGAGCCTATCCAGAACTTTAATCGCCTGAGCGATAAAGTGTAGCTGTTATCAAAATCGGTATTTGTCCAAAATTGGGCATAGCCGTGCCAGGTTATCTGGTCGGTTGGTTGAGCCGCTGTTTGGGCTTTGGCCGGTAAAGCCCCGAAAAAGAACAAAACCGTAGCAAACAGCAGGATGCTTATTTTTCTTTGGTATGAAGTTGCCATTTTCATGATTGATTCTGTTATTTTATCATCATCATCCAGATCATTTTTATTGCCATAAGCAACAAAATTACGGCAAGGATCTTTTTTACCGCTTTCGGATTCAGTTTTTTTTGCATAAAAATGGTCCCAAGGGTGGCTCCGATAATTCCGCCGGCAGAAACAATAAACAAAAGCTTCCAGTTTATGGCGCCCATCATCCAGTAAGTTATAAACCCGGAGAAAGCAGAAAAAGGAACGACAAAAGCGGTAATGGCAGCGATTTTTTTTGGATTAAAACCCATCATGAGCATCAGTGGCGAAATAATTCCGCCGCCGCCGATACCTAATAATCCGGATAAAAATCCGGCAACAATACCGATGAGAGAAAGGCGTACCAATGGCCGGTCTTCTCTGTAGTTTCCATCTGACTGGGTTTTAAAAAAGAGAAACATCAGACCGGAAAAAATCAGAAAAGCAATAAATATGAACAGTACGATACGTTGTGAAACAAATTTGGATGCGTATGCTCCTACGGCGGCAAACAAAAAAGAAAAAATAATAATCGGAATCCCGGTTTTAAAATCCAATAGTTTGTTTTTGATATTGGATATACTGGCTCCTGCTAAGCTTACGGTATTGTAAAACAATCCTACCGGCTTGGCAGTTGTGATAGGAATTCCCATAGAAACCATAATGGGAATAAGAATGATGGCGGCTCCTACGCCTCCCAGCGCAAAAATGAACGCTCCGACAAGAGAAATACCAAAAATTAAAAGATCCATCAGTTTATAAGTAAATATTCACTTGCAAAAGTAATAAAATTTTATTCCGGCAAAAAAGTTTTAAAAAAATTTAGAAAAAAAATGCGGGATACTCTCCCGCATTGTCTGTTTTTGGTTTTTCAGGAAATCTATATTCCTGTTAAGTTTATTGTTAAGCCAAAGAGGGTTCGGGTTGTTTTTCCAGATATTTTTCTTCAAAAATGCTTTGGGTAAGTTTTTGCAGTTCTTCATCAAAAGCAATCAGCATTTTTTCATATTCCGGATCGTGCAAAACCGCTTCCGCTTCTTCGTCTTCTCCTTTTACATCCGGAGTAAGGATGTTTTCTTTAAAGTTTTTATAATGGTCGCGGATAGAGCAGGGCATCAGGACGTTGCCACGATGGTCCGGATTCTCGAATCCGTAATCTTTTTGCCATTGGCGACCGTTTTTAAACAGCTTCGACTGCAATCCGTCGGCGAGGGTTTTCCCTTGTGCGAAAAGGTCTTTTACATTATCCACGTAGTACGGAACAAATACACAAGGCATCATGTTTCCGTTCCAGTCGATGTAAAAATAGCCGTTCCACCGTCCGTAAGCAATACATCCGCTGGAGAGCGAAGCTGAATTCCAGAAATCGGCAATGGGGAATCGTTTGTCTTCGAGCAAATGGGTCCACTGATGATAAAGTTTTACCCTTTGTTCCGGCGTGATCATGAGCTCGGTTACATCTTTTCCGCGTCCGATAGGCATCAGCTGGAACTGCCACATATAAGTGACTCCTAAATCGTTAAAGAAATGTTCATAGAATTCATCCTGTAACAGGATGTCCACATTTTTGCTGGTAGCGGTCACGGAAATGCCAAACGGAACACCGGCTTTACGCAGATTTTCCATGGCTTTCATGATGCGGTGATAAACGCCTTTTCCCCGTCGTTCGTCGGTTTGTTCTTCCCAGCCTTCCACTGAAATAGCCGGAGTGACGTTGCCCAGTTCGGCCAATTTTTTCGCCAGTCCTTCGGTGATCAGGGTGCCATTGGTATAAACCAGGAAGAACATGTCATTAAATTCTTCAAAAAGATCAAGAATGGTTTTTCCGTCGGCACGGTACATAAACGGTTCTCCACCGCTGATGACCATAAAACGGCTGCCGAAAATATCGTGGGCTTCGCGGACGATCCGGCGGGTGGTTTCAAAATCAAGTTTTTCAGCCTTGGCAGCATCGGATGAAGCATAACATCCTACACAATGCAGGTTACATCCTTTTCCGGGCGACAGGGTAATAAACTGCGGCGGATAATCACCATATTTTTCTTTGTAAGATTCTTTAACAGGATTTAACTTTTTATGACGGTCGGGTGAATAATTGTCACCCACAAAAACGCTTGCCATTTTTCTCATGACAGCCGGTTGGATGAATCCTTTATCGAGGTTTTTTCTTACCTGCTGAACAATAGAGGTCATAAAGGCATACTGATCGAGTTTTTCTTGTTTGAGATGCGTTTTGCCGATATTCATCAAGTTGTTATACAGGTATTTATCTAATTGTTTAACCGCCATACCCCGTAATGTTTTATTGGAAATTACCTGATTGACGGCTTCTTTGAAGATAATTTTTTTAACGCTTTTCATAATTCAAATTTTTATTTCTTTAATTCGAATTTTATTTTCTGTTGTTATTAGTTTTTTTCTCCACAAATGACATACCATTTTCGGAAGCGACCAAAAAGATAACCGGCTTGTAGCCTGATTTTGTCCTGGAATTAGAAAAGCAAAAAGGACAAATTCATTCGGAAATAAATTGCAGTTAGATTGGCAAAAAAAGAGTACCTACGGCCCAAAATTTTTGCCGTTTTCTGATCAAAACAACAGATGCTGGATCTGCTTAAAAGCGATTACTTTTTTGATAAAAAATTCAGGTTCAAGAGACCGCTTGCGGCCTCTTGATTTTAAGTGGTGCTATTTTTTCTTTCGGGTATACCGTTTTTTCGGCATGTTTTTCGGGTCTTTGGCAATAGCGTAACAATCTTCGAGAGTGAGCGATGCGGCATCAGTACCCTTCGGAATTTTATAGTTTTGTTTTTTGATGACAAGGTAAGGTCCCCACCGGCCATTGAGTACCTGAACATCCGGATCTTCGGGGAAAGTTTTTATTATTTTTTCCCGTTCGGCTTTTCGTTTGGCTTCGATAATCTGAATGGCTTCTTCCAGGGTGAGCGAAGCCGGGTTGTATTCTTTTTTAATGGAATAAAAAAGTTTGTTGTGTTTAACATAAGGACCAAAACGACCGATTGCCACGGTAACTTCTTCGCCTTCATACTCTCCGAGATGGCGCGGGTATTCAAATAGTTTGAGCGCTTCTTCCAGCGTAATGGTTTCTACGCTTTGTCCTTTTTGTAATCCGGCAAAACGGGGTTTATCATCCGATTCGGTATCCCCAATTTGCACAATTGCACCGTAGCGCCCGATCTTGGCATAAACGTTTTTTCCGGTTTTAGGATCTTTCCCAAGCAGCCTTTCTCCGCTAAACTTCCCTGAGTTTTTCAGCGTTTCTTGTACTTTTTCGTGAAATGGTCCGTAAAATTCTTTGATAATGTGGTTCCACACTTTTTTTCCTTCGGCAATTTCATCGAACTCTTTTTCTACATTAGAAGTGAAATTGTAGTCGATAATATCATCGAAATACTGTTGTAAAAAGCGGTTTACCAATACGCCAATGTCTGTTGGAAAAAGTTTGGCTTTTTCGGTTCCGGTATTTTCTTTGGTAATCTTTTCTTCTACTTTGCCGTTTTTCAGCAGAATATTCCGGATGTTTCGTTTTTCGCCCGGACGGCTTTCTTTTACTACATATTCCCGTTTTTGGATGGTGGAAATGGTAGGGGCATAAGTAGAAGGCCGACCAATACCCAGCTCTTCCATTTTACGGACAAGACTGGCTTCTGTATAGCGGGGCGGATGTTTGGTAAATGTTTCTGTGGAACGCATCTCGATGAGTGTCAGCGCATCACCCGGAGTCATGGCCGGAAGCAACGATGCTTCCTGTTTTTCTTCGGTAGTTTCATCCGTTGTGGGACGATAGACCTTCAGAAATCCGTCAAACTTTACTACTTCGCCGGTAGCCAAAAAGTTTTTTTCGGCTGCCGAAGATTGAATTTTTACCTGGGTTTTTTCCAGGACGGCATCGCTCATTTGCGAAGCCACTGTGCGTTTCCATATCAACTCATACAGACGTTGTTCTTCCGGTGTGCCGCTGATGGTTTGCTGGTCCAGATAAGTAGGCCGGATGGCTTCGTGTGCTTCCTGGGCGCCTTTGCTTTTGGTAGTATAACGGCGTGTTTTTACATATTCTTCTCCAAAACGGGAAGTAATTTCTGCTTTGGCGGCAGCAATAGCCTGTTTCGACAGGTTAACGGAGTCGGTACGCATATAGGTAATTTTCCCTGACTCGTACAGCCGTTGGGCTACCCGCATGGTGTTGGCCACCGACATTCCCAGTTTTCTTGATGCTTCCTGCTGTAAAGTAGAAGTTGTAAAAGGTGGCGCCGGTGATTTTTTACCGGGTTTTTTCTCTACGGACAGTACCTGAAAAACCGCCTCAGCCTGTTTTTCAATAAATGCCTTGGCTTCTTCATAGGTCTTGAAGCGTTCGGCATATTCAGCGGTGAAAACGGTAGTATCTTTTTCGTCTGACAACCGAAACTCAGCCAGTGTGCGGAAAGACGAAACGGATTTAAATTTTTTAATTTCTTCTTCGCGTTCAACAATCAGTCGTACGGCCACCGATTGCACACGACCGGCAGAAAGTGATGGTTTCACCTTTCGCCACAACAAAGGGGAAAGTTCGTAACCTACCAAGCGGTCTAATACCCGGCGGGCTTGTTGGGCCATTACCAGATTGTGGTCGATTCCCCGTGGATTTTCAATGGCGTTCAGAATGGCACTTTTGGTAATTTCGTGAAAAACAATACGTTTGCTTTTCTCTTCGTCTAATTTTAATGCTTTGATCAGATGCCACGAAATAGCCTCTCCTTCCCGGTCTTCATCGGAAGCCAGCCAAACGGTTTCGGCTGATTTGGCCATCTTTTTCAATTCACTTACCAGTTTTTTCTTGTCCGGACTGATTTGGTATTGCGGTTCAAAATCGTGTTCCACATCCACACTCAGTTTTTTGGAATCCAAATCCATCACATGTCCGAGACTTGATTTAACGGTGTAATCTTTTCCAAGAAATCCTTCAATGGTTTTTGCCTTGGCGGGCGACTCAACAATTACCAGGTTTTTGGCCATACTTACAGTTTTTAATGCATGCGCATGCAAAATTTGCGCTGCAAAAGTAATACAATTAAATTACACTGTTTGCAACCGGCACTTTTTTCGTGGGAAAATGAATGGATGGGAGGATGGTTGGATGTTGGGATGGAAGGATGTTTGGATGTGCGATGTGAAGATGGGGATGTTTGATGTCAACGATGAGTATTGAACGATAAATGTAGAATGATGACCGGAAAAAAGTCATTAGTCATTGGTGATTGGTTGTTTTTAAGTTATTTAGGGTTTTGCGTTCTGCGTTTCGCGTTTAGGCTTTTTTTGTGGTTTGCTTTTTTATTTTTTGGGATTTCCAACTTTTGTTATTGGTCACTGGTCATTGGGAAGGATGAACGATAAATGTAGAGTGATGACCGGAAAAAAAGTCATTGGTGATTGGTGATTGGTTGTTTTTAAGTTATTTAGGGTTTTGCGTTCTGTGTTTCGCGTTTAGGTTTTTTTGTGGTTTGCTTTTTTGTTTTTTGTGATTTCCAACTTTTGTTATTGGTCACTGGTCATTATTGGGAAGGGTGAACGATAAATGTAGAGTGATGACCGGAAAAAGTCATTGGTGATTGGTTGATTTTCAATATTTTATTTGCATTTCCATTGTCATCCCGAACGGAGTGCAGCGTAGTGAAGGATCTAAAAAATAACCACGACTGTTCAAAGAGATGCTTCGCGCTGCTCAGCATGACAAAAGAAGTTGATTTTTTGAATTTGTCTTTTTGTCTTTTGTGATTTCCCACGTTAAGCGCTTGAAACGCTGGCGATTGGTTATTAGTCACTTGGGAAATTGGGTTGCTGAGTGGATGGTTTTATCCTCCTGTCCGCAGAACTATGCCAAAAGCATCACTTCGTGACTTCGGAGAACGGAGCGTAGCGAAGGATTTCAAAAAATAATCACCGTAGTTAAAAGAGATGCTTTGCGGTGTCGGCACACAAGTTTATTCCTACATCTGTTTAGTTTAGCCTTTCCCGGCAGTCAATTAAACGTCGAAAAGCGCTTTTTGCAGGTTTTCAAACTTTTCGTGATAGTCTTGCACAGATCGCCTGATGACTTCATAAGCCTCTTCGCGTCCGTAAACATCGGTAATTTCCACATCAATTTTCTTCCCGGGTAAGTCTTTGTATGTTAAGAAATAATGACGAAGGCGATCAACAACCAGTCCGGGAAGTTCTGAAATGTCATTAAACTGGCTGTAAAAAGCATCATTGTTCAAAACGGCTACAATTTTATCATCGGCTTCATTACTGTCGATCATCCGGAAGCCACCAATAGGGCGGGCCCGCACCAGAATATCTCCGTGCGAAATGGTTTTTTCTGTCAGTACGCAAATGTCCATGGGGTCACCGTCGCCAATAATGTCTTTTCGCCCGGTTTTCTGTTTGCAAAAATCAGCTACCTGGGAAGCGCTGTAAGTTTGCGGAATAAAACCGTAAAGTGCAGGAACCACATTTGAATATTTTTGCGGCCGGTCAATCCGCAGATATCCCGATTTTTTATCTACTTCATACTTTACGGTATCGGTAGGAACCATTTCAATGTAGCAGGTAATCAGTTCGGGAGCGTTATCGCCAATATCTACGCCGTGCCAGGGATGCGATTTATATCGCAATCCCATCAGCCGGCCGATAGGTTCCATTAATCTGTTTGGCATGTTAAAAAGTTGTTTTAGAGATCCAAAACGCGATCGAGCATGTTTTGTATCAGATTACGCATACTGTTTTTGTAATCCGGATTAAAGTCATCGGTCACGCGGTTGGCAATGACATCGCATACCGTCATGGCTTCGTGTCCCAGCATGGCCGAGAGAGAATAAAGTGCCGATGTCTCCATTTCGAAATTGGTAATGGGTTTTCCGCCAAAGGCAAAATGACCGGCTCTTTCAATAATGCTTTTGTCGTGTACTTTCAGACGAAGTTCACGGCCTTGCGGAGCATAAAATCCCGGAGCAGTTAGCGTGATTCCTTTGCGCCATCCTTCTGTCAGCTTGGAAATCAGGTGTTCAGAGCCTTTAATTCCGTAAGGTCTCGGAAGCCTTTCATCCCATTTCATATAGCTGATAAAGCTGTCGGTCAGCTCCTGATCGATAACATGAGGGCCGTCTTCATAAAAATAAGCCAGTCCGTCCAGTCCAAGGGCATATTCCGAAACAATGTATGACTGCACCACACCGATATCGGCCTGTAAAGCACCGGTGGTGCCAATACGAATCAGGTTTAATGAGGTTTTATCTTCTTTTGGGCTGCGGGTTTTAAAATCAATATTAAAAAGCGCATCCAGTTCGTTTACAACAATTTCAACATTATCGGGACCCATTCCGGTGGACATCACAGTGAGCCGTTTTCCTTTATAGGTTCCGGTAAACGTGTTGATTTCGCGGTTCTGTCCGGAATATTCAATGTTATCGAAATATTCGGAGATCATTTTAGCCCGGCCGGGGTCACCTACTAAAAAAATGGTTTCGGCAACATCACCGGGATTGAGTTTCAGGTGGTAAATACTGCCATCCGTATTCAATACTAATTCTGCATTTTTTAATTCCATCGTCTTATTTTTATCATTTACCTTTGCAAAGTTACAATTTTAAAGCAAATGAAAGCAGAAATCATAAACATAGGAGATGAATTACTCATCGGACAGGTAGTTAATACCAACGCATCATGGATGGCCGAACAGCTTACAAAAGCTGGTTTTTCAGTAGTGCAGATTACAACCATTGCCGATGATGCCACCGCCATTAAAACTGCCATTGACGGAGCTTTTCAACGGGCAGATGCGGTTCTCATTTCGGGTGGCCTGGGGCCTACAAAAGATGATATTACCAAAAAAACCCTGGCAGAATATTTTAACGCCAAGATGGTTTTTCATGAACCAACTTTTGAACAGGTGAAAAAGATTTTTGCTGCCCGGAATTTCCCGGTTACCGAAATCAACCGACAGCAGGCACTGATTCCGGATAATTGTACGCCGTTGTTTAATAAAAATGGTACCGCTCCGGGAATGTGGTTCGAAAAAAATGGAAAAGTGGCGGTTTCGATGCCGGGTGTTCCTTTTGAAATGAAAGCCATGATGGAAGAACAGGTCATTCCAAAACTGTTGCAACATTTCCAATTGGGGCACATTGTTTTTCAAACCGTGATGACTACGGGGATGCCTGAGTCGATGCTGGCTGAGAAAATTAAAACGTGGGAAGAAAATCTGCCGGACCATATTCATCTGGCATACTTGCCCCAGCCGGGCATTGTACGTTTGCGGCTGACGGCTAAGGGAGAGGATAAAGAAAAACTGACTGCGGAAATCAATGCGGAGGTAGCCAAGTTAAAAAAGATTATCCCGGAAATTATTTATGGCTATAATGATGTGCTGTTGGAAGAAGTAACCGGCAACCTGCTGCGTTCAAAAGGGAAAACCGTTTCGACAGCCGAAAGTTGTACCGGTGGTTACATTGCTCATTTGATTACCAGTATTGCCGGCAGTTCCGATTATTTTGAAGGAAGTGTGGTTTCCTATTCAAACCGGATTAAAACAGAAGTATTGGGAGTAAAGCCGCAAACACTCGAAAAGTATGGGGCAGTGAGTCGTGAAGTGGTGTTGGAAATGGCTGAAGGAGTTCGCCGGAAATTGAAAACCGATTACAGTATCGCCGTATCGGGAATTGCCGGTCCTACAGGCGGTACACCGGAAAAGCCGGTGGGTACGGTATGGATTGCTGTTTCAGGACCGGAAGGCAGCGAAGCTCAATTGTTTCATTTCGGAGAGCACCGCGGACGGAATATTCGTCGTTCGGCACTGGCTGCTTTAAATATGTTGAGACTGAAGCTGATTTAATTGAGTGGTCCCAGAAGGATAAGAATGTTTCTTTTGCAGGATAATACTGATTGAAAATCAAAATGATTATTGCTGTTTTTTTAATCCTAGGTTTAGGAAGAAATTAAAAAAAGATTTTGAAATCCCACAAAAAAGTATTAACTTTGTAATTACATTTAAAAGGATTAAGACCATGGAACTGCCCATCATACGAATCGGGAATTCAAAAGGTTTTCGCTTGAGCAAAACACTTATTGAGAAATATAATATTAAGGACAAGGTTGAACTTATTCTGGAAAAAGGATATCTTGTGTTGAAACCCATTTCACAACCAAGAAAAGGCTGGGAAGAAGCCTTCAAGGAAATGAGTGAAAAAGGTGATGATCAACTGTTATTTGATGATGTTTTTGAAGATGAAAATCTGGAAGAATGGAATTAACGCAATACAAAATAGTTCTTGTAAATCTTGACCCAACAATAGGAAGTGAAATCAAAAAGACCCGTCCCTGTGTTATCATTTCGCCTGATGAAATGAATAAGTATCTTCGGACAATAGTTGTTGCACCCATGACAACAAAATCAAGAAAATACCCAACACGAATAGAAATAAAACACGATAATAAAACAGGTTGGATTGTAATAGACCAAATCCGGACGATTGACAAAAAGCGGATTGTAAAGATTTTAGGCCGACTTTCAAAACGAGAAATTAAAGAAGTTAAATCCATAATGAAAGAAACCTATGTTGATTAACCAAAGCCGGATAGCAGATGGGAAGAGCAATCCTGGAAACAGAATCCACTTTTGGATGTTAACGGTTTTCTTTTTTTAAGACTTCGGCAAACTGGGTAATCAATTCAGGGTTTTCTTCAAAACGATTTCCAACAACGACAATATCAGCCCCGGCACGAAGGGTTTGCCTGACATCTTCGGGGGTACGTAAACCACCGCCTACCAGTAAGGGTACGCCGATGGAGTCTTTGACAAAACGGATCATATCCAGAGGAACCGGGATCTTGGCTCCGCTCCCGGCATCCATAAAAATTAACCGGAGTCCCAGCATTTCACCAGCCATCGCCGTACAGGCAGCAATGTCTTTTTTGTCGTTAGGGATGGGAAAAGAATTGCTCATATAGCTTACCGACGTAGGTTTTCCACTGTCAATAAGCATGTATCCGGTGGGTACGGTTTCAATACCGCTGAGTTTGATATAAGGTGCTGCAATAACGTGCATGCCGATGAGCATGTCCGGGTTTCGGCCGGAAATGAGCGAAAGAAACAACATGGCGTCCGCATTCCGGCTTACCTGATAAGTATTTCCCGGAAATAAAACGACAGGGATATTGCTGTTTTCTTTTAAGATGCGGATGCAATGGTACAGGCTGTCGCTGGTGAGTAAACTCCCCCCGACAAAGAAAAAGTCAACACCGGCATCCTGGCCCAGCCGGGCAATTTTCTGGTGTTCGTCATCCGACTGTTTGTCCGGATCGACCAACACGGCCAACTGTTTTTTCTGTTTCTGGAAAAGGTCAATCACTTTCATAGTTTCCTGTTTTGATTGCCGGCTTGCCGAACAAAAGATGTTACAAAAATAGAAAAATTGTACGTGCTCCGGTTTCTTCGTTCTTCTTTGCCTTTTTTTTGTGATTTAATGGTGGAAAGGATTGTTGGTTACAGGGAAACGATGAATGGTGTGTGTAGAATGTTTTACTTATCCACAACAGTAAACCAGATACTTCGGCTGTTGCCGTTTTGGTCGGTAACGGTAAGTTGATGGCGACCGGGAGACGGAATAAAAGCAAACCGGTGAACATTGTGTGTAGCACCAAGGTAAAGATTATCCATGTTCCAGTAAAGGGTAGTGTGTGGATTTTGTAATGACACTTCAAAGACAATTTTTTTCTTTTCCCCGTTGATCCCGCGCGGAATGAAAATGCGTGTTCCGGGATGGGGATAAATAAAAGCAATGACATGGCGGGCATCCGGAGGAGCACATCCCGGTTTGTAAGGAGGTAACATTTTGTAGCCGGGATGGGTTTGATGATAATACCATTCTTCGACCGGAGGCAAAATAAACCACGATACTTTTTTCATCTGTTGTACAGAGGCGCATCGTCCGCTGAGACGGTATTTTTCATTTTTATCTGTGAAGATCAGGTGATGATACGGGCAGATTTTTACTCGTGTTCCGGCTTTGTAAGTCAAAATAGTATCTGTTTCCGGGCAAAACCGGGAAGCCTGGTAACCACTTTTCCGGCAAACAACAATCCTGGTCATCTCGTCTTCAGGACGTGGGAAGATTTTTTGGGGTTTTAGAAGATGAAACACATCAAAAAGAACAGGAGCAGCATAATCAGTTCCGGTAAGTCCTTCCCGTCCTTCCCCATCGGCGTTGCCTACCCATACTCCCACAATGTAATCGGGAGTGGAACCGATAGCCCAGGCATCTTTAAAACCGAAACTTGTCCCTGTTTTCCATGCAACGGGAGCTGTCGTATTAAAATATTCCCAGCCCTCTTCAGAATGGGGCCGATGAACCTGGTACATTGCCTGATAGGTTTCCCATATTGCTCCGGCATGCAACGGAACGGAAGCGGAAACAGCCGGCTCTTTGGGATTTTTTACTTTGTGCATGAGAAGTACTGGCGGGGCATATTCCTGTCCGGTGTATTTTCCGTAAAACCGGTCGTAATTCAAAACGGTTTGCGCCATGCCGGCATATGCCGAAGTCAACTGCCATAAGGTAGCTTCTCCTCCGCCAAGAATCAAAGATAAACCGTAATGGTCGGCCGGTTGGTTAAAAGTAGTGATGCCCATTTGTTTCATCAGATCCATAAAACGTCCGATACCGTAATCGCGTAACAGGTAAATGGCCGGGACATTGCGTGACCGTGACAAAGCCTGCGAAGCCGGAACGGCACCTTCGAAAACCCTGTCGTAATTTTGGGGGTGGTAATTCTTGAAATAACTGGGAATGTCAGGGATAAGACTGTTTAGCAAAATTTGTCCGTCGTTGATGGCCGCAGCATAAAGAAAAGGTTTCAGAATACTGCCTGTACTTCGCCGGGCACGAATCATGTCATTGTCTTCTCCGTGACTTTTCCCCGGGGCATTGCCTACATAAGCCAACACTTCTTTGGCAGAAGGCCGGATAACCAAAACAGCCAGGTTGTATATTTCGTTTTGGCTGAATTTTTTTTGGTATTGCGATACGATCCGGTTGATTTCATGCTGAAGATGGGCATCAAGGGTACTGTATATTTTTGTCCCGTCGTGTTGCCGCCGGAAATATTCCAACAGGTGTGGTGCTTCGTCGGGCAACGGGTGTGGCTTGTCAGGAATTTTTTCCCGCAAAGCCAGCCGGTAAGTGATGCTGTCGATTTTTTTATTTCTAAAAAGAGATTTTAGTAACCGGTTTCGTTTTTGCAGCAGCAGGTGACTGTTTTTGCCGGGGCGGATAAGCGAGGGAGCATTAGGTAATACAGCCAGAAGCGCGGCTTCGGCCCAGGTCAGCTCAAAACGGTTATGTCCAAAATAACGCCATACGGCAGCATCCAGCCCGGTTACATTGCCGCCAAATGGTGCATGTGAGGCATACAGGTTCAGAATTTCTTTTTTGGAATATTTGGTTTCGAGCGCTATAGCAAGATAAATTTCCCAGAGTTTTTCAGTGATTGTCCTGGGTTTCCCGTGGCGTGACATACGGATAACCTGCATGGTGATGGTACTTCCGCCACGGACGATTTTTCCGGCTTTGATGTCGGCGATTAGTGCTTCTGCTGCCGAAACAGGATTAAACCCGAAATGCTGATAAAAATGGCGATCTTCAAATTGTAATACGGCCGTAATATATTTCGAAGGTAGTGAGTCGGTTTCCGGAAAACGCCATTGCCCGTCTTTGGCAATTCGTGCGCCAAGAAGATTTCCGTGGCGGTCGAACAAAACGGTGGAATAGGGGGCATGAAACAACGGATCCGGTAAAAAAAGACGTCCGGTAAGCGGAATGATGACGATGAAAAAAAGAATAATCATCAGCAATTTCCAATATCGGATGTGTTTTTTCTTTTTCATGGAGATTTTGGCGCTTCCCGGTTTTTGGTCTGGCGGTTAGTTGTTCTACAACAATACAAAAAATTTTCGCGTTTTGATTTTTATAAGTATAAATTTTGCGTTTTTTTCTTTTTCTACATTGACGGGTTAAACCTGCGACGGCAATTACCCCCGAATACTCATTTGTGATTAAAGTTTTTTGGGCTACATTTGAAGGGATATTTTTTAAATCGTACAGATGGAAGTCAGCGATACCTACAACGGCTGGATTACGAAAGGTTACGAATATTTTGCCGAGGTTGGGCCGATTCAGTTTAGCGTGAAAGAACTAAGCAAGCGAACCGGTTTTTCGCGCACTTCGTTTCATTATTATTTTAATTCAAAAGAAGAATATTTTGATGTCTTACTGGATTATCATTTCGAAAATGTTATCCGTTTTAACTTCGAAGTAAAAAATCATAAAAATCTTCGTCCGGAAGATTTTGCTGTTTATCTCGATGAATATTCCACGGGCGTTCGTTTTCATCAAAAGCTTTTTAACCATCGTAAACTGGATCGATTTAACCGTGCCTACATCAAAGGGCACGAAATCAATATCGAATACGGCCTGCTTGAGTGGGTGATGAAAATTTTCGGCCTGCATCTGCCCCACGAAAAAGCAAAAAAAGTGTATTACATCTTTACCGATGTGCTGAACACCCGGTATAATATTCTGGAAAGAGAACCGCAGTCGGACTTAAAATATTCGGATATTTTTCTTGAAACAGTCGATGATTTTAAAATTCTTTTCACCAGCTGAAAGGCTCCGTTTCCCTCGCTTGCTTTTCGTTTTCCGTTGCTTTCTTTGACAGGGATGTCAAACGAATAAATGCATTTTGCGTATCATTGCATTTATTTAGTCTATTTCAAAATACCATATTGTACATGTTTAGATATTGGTAAATATTCTATTATAGAATATTGTTTTTCAACAGATTGCATATAAAAACGGATAATTAACAAAGTACAAATACAAAACCATGAAACAGATTATTTACCTTACAAAAATTCTTTTTTTTACAACGGCAGGCATCCTTTTGCTTTTTTCGTGTAATACGGGTTCACGAAAAAGTAAAAAACCGGTCAGGCAACAGGATATTACCGCTTTTTATAAAAAGCATGGTTTGACGGTCCCGGCTGATATCCTCACTCCCGGTCAGGTAAAAACCAGCATAGGTATTTTGCGTTACAACGATGGCCGGCCTACGGCTGCTACCGTAAAAAAGGCTTATCATTACATTGATGTTTCGCGTGCCACGGAAGCTTTTCTGAATAATGCGCCCGCCATAGCCACCGAAGTACTGCAAAAAGCTTTTGCCGGCATGGGGGCCACCGAAGCCAACGACGTACTTATTTCGGAACAGTTAATTGACGCCCATCAGGTTTGGCCTACAGGCAATACGGGAACCGTGTATGTTTTTGGCTTTTTCGATCTGAAGAAAACGGGACCGCTGGTTATTGAGATGCCCGGAAAAGCCGGTCCCGGTTTTGTTGACGACGGCTGGATGCGTTGGGTAACCGATCTCGGCCCCACCGGTCCCGACCGTGGCAAAGGCGGTACGTATGTTGTTCTTCCGCCCGATTACAAAGGAAACATCAAAGCTCCCCTTGGCGGTGCCAAAGCCCAAATGAAGATAGCCGGCACCCTGCGCAATGTTTTTGTGGTAAAATCACCCACTTATCACAACTGGATGGCTTTGCGCGGATTCCTGGTGAACGGGAAACCCGACTTCTCAGTAAATCTTTTCAAGAAAAAACTTAAAATTTATCCGTTAAAAGAAGCAACGCATCCGCCGAAAATGAAATTTGTGAACATGTCGGGAAAAAACACGGTGGCTGTTTTCCCGGCCGGCTTTCGTTATTTTAAAATGCTGAACGATGTGATACAGCGTGAACCACTGGCCGCTCTTGATGCCGAATCGCGCGGCGTTTTATCGGCCATCGGCATTGAAAAAGGAAATCCGTTTCATCCGGATAACTATTGGAAAAATGTTTACGACGATGCTGCCAAAATTGGCGATGCCGTAGGACGCTCTATCCTGTTTTCGCCCCGCGACCCGGAAGCATATCTTTATAAAAACCGCCATTGGTACACCGGTTTTGTCGGTAATAATTACCAGTGGCTGAAAGATAACGGACGCGGTGGTATGAATCTGGATGCCCGTATTCTGTTTTTCTGGGGCGCTATTGCCGTAACACCAGCCATGGCCATAAAAATGGTGGGACTGGGTTCGCAATATGCTTTTTGCAGCAAAGACAAAAACGGAAATTATTTCGACGGAAGCAAAACCTACAAACTGACCATTCCGCCGCATGTTCCTGCCAAAGATTTTTGGTCTGTTGTGCTGTACGACCCGCAAACGCGCGGCATGTTGCTCACTGGTCAGAAATATCCGGCGGTGAACAACAAACGCAGTCACCTAAAAGTAAATCCCGATGGTTCAACAGATCTTTATTTCGGCCCCAAAGCGCCTAAAGGACACGAATCTAACTGGCTGCAAACCGTTCCCGGAAAAGGATGGTTCGTTTTATTCCGATTGTACGGACCGCTGGAACCGTGGTTTAACAAAACCTGGAAACTCAATGATTTTGAAATGTTACAGCATCCCTGATAAATTATGTTTAAGTATCCGGATATGTTTTAAATCACTGTAAATAAACAAAATGCAAGAAAATGATCATTAAAAACAATACCATGAACAAGAAAAACCGAATCATCAGATTATGCAGTTTTTTCATTGCTTTTTT